>NZ_FPKW01000028.1 GCF_900114875.1 Chryseobacterium limigenitum | reverse complement strand
TTTATCGATTAAAAATAGGTATCAGGAACCAGGTATCAGGATTTAGTGTAATACTAAGCCCTAACTCCTAAACCCTCGAACCTTATATAACGCCTTTAGGGTGGTTTTAGCGGTGGGGCTCACCTGTTCCCATTCCGAACACAGAAGTTAAGCCCACCAGCGCCGATGGTACTGCGAAAGCGGGAGAGTAGGTCGCCGCCAGTTTTTATTAAAAGTCTCATTCATTAATTTGAATGAGACTTTTTTTATGTCTATACAGGAAGAAATCAATCATCAATCATCATTGATAAATGATTTAGTATTTTTCATAGAAGCTAGAAGCGCACTGTTGCGTCATTGCGAGAAGCGAAGCAATCAAGCCTCCAACTCTTAAACCCTTTAACTCTCCCGCTCTCTTTGTCATCCCCGAAGGATCTAAACAATTTTTTTAATTTATTTAAAAATCTGCTTTCTCTGTTTAGATAAGTGACAGATTATTATCATCATTCTTAATCACCTATTATATTGTAAACTTGTATTCCTTGGATAAATTTACATCTTGGTTTAGCGTATGTAATTTTCATAATTAAATTATTCTTTGTCTAGCCTTGCAATAAAAAATAGATATTATTTGTAATAAGTAAAAAATGACTTAAGTTTTAGGTAAGGTAATCTCTTTAAAGCATTAATAATAGATACAAAACTCACACTGATTTTGTAAGAAAAAAGGAAATAAAAAAACCGTTTCAACTGAAGAAACGGTTTTAATTTTTAGTTATGATGCTCATACATTTTATTGTAAAGATCAATAAATTTTTCTTTTATTGCTTTTCTTTTTAACTTTAAAGTTGGAGTTAAAAGTCCTGCATCGATGCTCCAAACTTCGGGTGTCAGCTCAATCTTTTTGATCTTTTCCCAGTTTCCGAGATGTTCGTTGATTCCTTCGAGTTCTTTTTCTATTCTGGCTTTTAATTCGGGGCTTTTTGCAATTTCCTGAGGAGTCGAGCCAATACTTAAATTATTTCTCATTGCCCAGTTTTTTGCAAATTCAAAATCTGGCTGAACAAATGCACAAGGCATTTTTTCACCATCACCCACAACCATGATTTGCTCGATGAATTTTGAAGCTTTTGCTAAGTTTTCAATCGTTTGCGGTGCAATATATTTTCCGCCGGATGTTTTAAACATTTCCTTTTTACGGTCAGTGATCTGTAAAAATCCGTCACTGTCTATATGCCCAATGTCTCCGGTTTTAAAATATCCGTCTTCTGTGAACGCTTCTTTGGTCATTTCATCATTTTTAAAATAACCTTTAAAAATAGAAGGTCCTTTTACTGTAATTTCGCCATCCTCCTGAATTTTTACAGTCAGATTATCGAGAGGTAATCCAACAGTTCCTACTTTCATTTTATCAAAACTGTTGACAGAAATTACGGGAGAAGTTTCCGTTAAGCCATAACCTTCTAAAATGGAAATTCCCGCGTTTTGGAACATTAAATTCAATCTTGTAGACAAAGCAGCAGAACCTGAAACTAAAGTGATAATTTCGCCTCCTAAGCCTTCTCTCCATTTTTTAAATACCAATTTATCCGCAATGATTTCCTGTAATCCGGACGGTTTCGAAACTTCTTTCTTTTTCTGAATTAAATTTAACGCCCAGAAAAATATTTTTGATTTTAATCCTCCTGCGGAAGACCCAGTATTATAGATTTTATCGTAAACTTTTTCAACCAATCTAGGCACAACACTCATGTAGTGAGGTTTTATTTCTTTTACATTTTCGCCCATTTTATCAATGCTTTCGGCGAAATAAACAGAGAAACCATTATATTGGAAAAGATAAAAAAGCATCCTTTCAAAAATATGGCAGATCGGTAAGAAGCTTAACACTCGCGTATCTTTATAATCTAAGCTTTTTCTCTTCGGAATTCTCGGATTTGACCCCAATACATTGGAAACAATATTATGGTGAGTAAGCAATACTCCTTTTGGCCTTCCTGTGGTTCCGGATGTGTAAATTATCGTAGCAAGATCTTCGGAATTGATAGCATTAGACAAATCTTCAACCTCAATTTGGGTAGAATCATCTTCTCCGAGGTCTAAAATTTCTCTCCAATTGGCAGCACCGCTTATATTGTCAAACGTAAAAACACCCTGTAAGGAAGAAATATTATGTTTTACCTTCATTACCTTACCCAAAAGATCCTTATCGGAAACAAAACAGTACTTTATTTCAGCATTATTGAAAATAAATTCATAGTCTTCCGGGGAAATACTGGGGTAAACAGGGACAGAAACAACTCCAATCTGGGAAAGTCCGAGATCCATAATTGCCCATTCTGTCCGGGAATTTGTGGTGATTAAAGCGATTTTATCTCCGGGTTTTATGCCCAGTTTTAAAAGTCCTCTTGATATCTTATTTCCTTCATTGATAAACTCTTGGGTAGAAGTTTTTTTCCATTCGCCATGATATTTCGTCACAAACATATCAGCCTTAGGATATTTTTCTAAAGCATAGTGAGGTATATCGAATAATCTTTTGATCGTCATGATTTTCTATAAATTTTATAAAGAATTCTAAATATAAGCATTTTTTTTAATTTCAGAAATTAGAAACAAGAAGTTAGAAATTAATAAAATGTATGGCATAATATTGAATAATTCATACTAAAACTTTAGGTTCTTAAAATTTAAAAATCATTATAATGTGACAAACCTCTAATTACTAGATTCTAATTTGCAATTCTATTTTCAGGTTTGGTTAAAAAGTGTAAATTTACGACCATCTAATTATTAAATTTTTATGGACTTTAATTTATCAGAAGAACAGCTGATGATTCAGCAGGCTGCAAGAGATTTTGCACAAACAGAGCTTTTACCTGAAGTTATCGAGAGAGACAGAGATCAGAAGTTTCCTACGGAGCAGGTGAAGAAAATGGGAGAAATGGGACTTTTAGGAATGATGGTAGACCCAAAATACGGGGGAGCAGGTATGGATAGCGTTTCTTACGTTTTGGCAATGGAGGAGATCGCAAAAATCGATGCTTCTGCGGCTGTTGTTATGTCTGTAAACAATTCATTAGTTTGTGCGGGTCTTGAAAAATTCGCGTCTGAAGAACAAAAAGTAAAATATCTTACACCTTTGGCTAGCGGTCAGGTGATCGGAGCTTTTGCTTTATCTGAGCCTGAAGCAGGTTCTGATGCCACTTCTCAAAAAACGACTGCAGAAGACAAAGGAGATTATTATCTTTTAAATGGTATTAAAAACTGGATCACAAACGGTGGAACTGCATCTTACTATGTTGTAATTGCACAGACGGATCCTGAGAAAAAGCATAAAGGTATCAACGCGTTT
The DNA here is from genome assembly GCF_900114875.1 of Chryseobacterium limigenitum. Classification (GTDB taxonomy): domain Bacteria; phylum Bacteroidota; class Bacteroidia; order Flavobacteriales; family Weeksellaceae; genus Chryseobacterium; species Chryseobacterium limigenitum. The sequence goes on along the minus strand of NZ_FPKW01000028.1, from coordinate 37,133 downwards.
ATCGTAGAAAGAGGTTGGGAAGGTTTTGAGATCGGACCAAAAGAAGACAAATTAGGAATCAGAGGAAGTGATACGCATTCTTTGATCTTTAATAACGTAAAAGTACCGAAAGAGAACAGAATCGGGGAAGATGGTTTTGGATTCAATTTTGCAATGGCTGTATTAAACGGAGGTAGAATTGGTATTGCTTCTCAGGCTTTAGGAATTGCTTCAGGAGCTTACGAATTGGCTCTAAAGTATGCTAAAACAAGAAAAGCTTTCAAAACTGAAATTATCAACCACCAGGCGATTGCTTTCAAATTGGCTGATATGGCGACTCAGATCACGGCTGCAAGAATGCTTTGCTACAAAGCTGCTGTTGATAAAGACGCTGGAAAAGATATTTCTGAAATTGGAGCTATGGCAAAACTTTATTCTTCTCAGGTGGCAATGGATACGACTATTGAAGCAGTGCAAATTCACGGTGGATATGGTTACGTAAAAGAATATCATGTTGAAAGAATGATGCGTGATGCGAAGATCACTCAGATCTATGAAGGAACTTCAGAAATCCAGAAAATTGTGATTTCGAGAAGTATTGCAAAATAAAACTTTTTAAAACACTATATTACTATGAAAAAATCTTTGTGGATCACCATCGGAGTAGTTTTACTACTTTTAGGAGTATTTGTCTGGTATAAATATTTCTTTGTTTTTGGGGAAGGTGTAAAATCTGGTTATCTGAATTATGCCATCAAAAAAGGGTATGTTTTCAAAACCTATGAAGGCAAATTGATTCAGGAAGGTTTCGGAAGGGGTAAAACCGGAAGTATTACAAGTTATGAGTTTGAGTTTTCTGTTTCGGATCCCGAAGTTTTTAAGCAATTGGAGCTGAATAGCGGAAAATCTTTCGATCTTCATTACAAAGAGTACAATGGCGCTCTGCCATGGAGAGGAAATACAACGTATGTCGTAGATAAAATAGTGAATATGAAATAGTAAAAGGCTCTCAATTTAATTTGGGAGCCTTTTTACTTCACGAATCACATCACTTTAATATAATATTTTTAGCATTTCATTCCGGGGAACAAAAATATTTATCTAAAACCGATATTAATAAAGGTAGAAATAAATAGTATGTATTACGTAATATTTTCATTAAAATATTATTAAAATAAAAATCCATCGCGAGGATGGATTGTAGTAATTTATTTAGAATCGTTATTTGGGAGATTTTTGTTTTTCTTTTTATAGAAATAATATCCAATTCCTGCGATCAAAAACATAGGCCATAAAGGAAGAATGAATAGGAAAATAGACGTGATGACATTCCAGCCTGAAGAGATTGCTGCTAAAGATTTTCCGCCGAAAGTGTCCGTATCTTCACCTTTAATATAAGCGTCTTCGGTTCCATAAAGAGTGATATCTAATTCGCACATCGTATTTTGAGCAAAATCCTGCCCTGAAACTTCAATTGTTTTATTTTCAACTTTTCCGATGTTGTTGTTACTTAATTCATCCATCAAATATTCAAACTTTTGAATCGGAACTTTTACTTTGATGTAAGCCGTTTTATTTTCGTTGTTATTTAATGAAATGTTTTCACTTCTTATAAAACCATCATATTTTTTTACTTCTTCTTTTACGATTTCTTTTGCAGTTTCTGCATCATTTACGGTAAGCTCCAAAGTTCCTGTTTTTACCATTTTGTTTTTAGGGACATTCAGTTCATAATTTTCATTTTTTGGTTTGTCTTTGTATATAATTTTCGTTTCCTTGATTACTTTTGGAGCGGGAACATTGACTACAATTTTTTCTGATTTTTTATTTAAGGAATCTTTCTTTTCGATTTTTGATTCCAATTTTGTGGAAGTAATTTTATCTGATAATGAGTCTACGATTTTTGAAGTAGCTTCAATTTTTTCTTTTACTCCGTTTTTGGTGTCTTCAAATTCTTTTATTTTAACATTGGCAGAATCTAAAACCGCGTTCGCCGAATTATTAACAGAATTAATAGTTTCAGACGCAACCGTTGCCGCACTATCGGCAGTATTTACAGCTTTTTCAAATTGAGATTGTGCAGCTTCGCCTTTTTTACACATAATGAAAGTGCTTGAAACAGCAACCAGTAAAATGAACTTTTTCATAACATTAATTTTTTTGATGAAGTAAAATTAACGGTGAAGTTCTTGTAGCGTTTGTAAAAGGAATGTATTATGTTGGTAAATTTGTAAGTTTTTATAAATCAGTAATTTATTTTTATTTTACAAAAGTTTTACAAATGTTTTTTTTTATTAAAAAGAATTAACCCTTCATAAGAAACAAAAAATCCGTGAAAAACTTTCACGGATTATATATTTTATATTTAATGACTGATTAATCTTGCTTAAATTCACTAATAAAATGCAGTTTCACATTTGGGAATTTTTCCTGCGTCATGTGAATGGTGAAAGATGAATCTGCCAAAAATACCAATTGATTGTATTTGTCTCTCGCCAGGAATCTTTGTTTTAATCTTGCAAATTCTTTGAATTCATCAGATTTTTCATCTGCTTCAACCCAACACGCTTTATGCATGGAAAGTGGTTCGTAAGTACATTTTGCACCATACTCATGCTCCAGACGATATTGAATAACTTCATATTGAAGCGCTCCAACTGTTCCGATGATTTTTCTGTTATTCATTTCAAGCGTAAATAGCTGGGCAACACCTTCATCCATTAACTGGTCGATACCTTTAGCCAATTGCTTCGCTTTTAACGGATCACTATTATTAATATATCTGAAATGTTCCGGGGAGAAGTTTGGAATTCCTTTAAAGCTTAATTTTTCGCCGCCCGTTAAAGTATCTCCGATTCTGAAACTTCCGGTATCATGAAGGCCAACAATATCTCCAGGGAAACTTTCGTCCACAACTTCTTTTTTATCGGCAAAAAAGGCGTTTGGTGAAGAAAACTTCATCTTTTTATTCTCTCTTACCAATAAATAATTTTCGTTTCTTTTAAAAACTCCTGAAACAATTTTCACGAAAGCCAAACGGTCTCTGTGCTTTGGATCCATATTTGCGTGAATCTTGAAAACAAATCCTGTGAACGTATTTTCTTCAGGTTTTACGATACGGGTATCGCTTTCTTTTGGCTGTGGCATTGGTGCAATTTCAATGAAAGCATCCAATAGTTCACGAACTCCAAAATTATTTAAAGCTGAACCAAAGAAAACAGGCTGAAGATCACCGCTCATGTATTCATCACGGCTGAATTCAGGATAAACAGATTGTATCAGATCAAGTTCTTCACGTAAATTTTGTGCTGCTTTTTCACCTATAATTTCATCAATTGTTGGATCATTGATGTCATCAAATTTGATAGCCTCACCAACTCTCTGCTTTTTCTCTTCTAAGAATAATTGAATATTGTTTTCCCAGATATTATAAATTCCCTGAAAATCAGCTCCCATCCCGATCGGAACAGAAAGTGGAACAACTCTTAATCCTAATTTTTGCTCAACCTCATCCAAAAGATCAAAGGCATCTTTACCTTCACGGTCTAATTTATTAATGAAAACCAACATCGGAATGTTTCTCATTCTACAAACCTGAACCAATTTTTCAGTTTGTTCCTCAACTCCTTTTGCAACGTCAATTACAACGATTACAGAGTCAACGGCAGTTAACGTTCTGTAAGTGTCTTCTGCGAAATCTTTGTGACCGGGTGTATCAAGAATATTGATTTTGTGACCTTTATATTCAAAAGCCAATACGGAAGTCGCTACAGAGATCCCTCTCTGTCTTTCAATTTCCATAAAGTCGGAGGTAGCTCCTTTTTTTATTTTGTTGGATTTTACCGCACCAGCTTCCTGAATTGCACCCCCGAAAAGCAGTAACTTTTCTGTAAGAGTGGTTTTTCCGGCATCGGGGTGAGAGATAATCCCGAAAGTTTTTCTTTTTTCTATTTCTTTGATTAAGTCTGACATATCGTATTTTGAAGTTGCAAAAATCGTGATTTTTAATGGAATTTGAAAATCTGTTTTTAAAGCATATTGAAATTTAATGCAAATAGAATATTTTAAACTGATTATTTTAATCAAAAAGATTACACCAATCCGGCAACAACCAAACTAAAACCTAAACTTTTACTAATAAAAATCGGAAGAACAGACAGAGACAACCCTATAATAAAATATTCTATGAACGTAAAAGATAGATAACTAATCAAGGATAAATTAACATTCTCTGACCGATTTACTAAACTATCAATGTTGAAAAAAATGAAGGACAAAGTTAATTCATAAAAACAGCTTATCAGACTAATCGCACTATTAAAAAGGTAATATTTGTCATTCAAAATCTCAATAAACATTTACCATTCCATAAAATCAGCTATCTTTGTTTCTATAAAATTTTTAGTTAAAAAGCATGGAAAACAGCAAATATCCAAAGTTTACGTTCACATGGTTCGGAGGAGTTGTTTTATTGGGTGGATTATTCGCCGGAACAATGTTGATTTCCTTTTTCAATGTTTTCTGGATGTTTACCTTTAAAGAAAATCTACAGTATAAAGATTGGTTCTTTATGGCTTCCAATGCGATTGGTTTCCTTACTGCAATTGCTTTTTTTGATTTTTTCATTGTAAGACCAACAACGAAAAAGAAGCTTAATTTCAACTTTTCACCTACCAATTTTTATACTTATTTATTGATTTTTCCATTAATGATTGGGATGATGTTTATCGCAGAATTTATTGCAGCTCAAATTCCAACAACAGGCCCTTTCTTTGGAAAATATTATGAATTTTTCTCTGAGTTAATGAATCAATTAACGGATGATCCTGTTGTAATGATTATCACAGCCGTTATTATGGCGCCGATCTTTGAAGAAATTATTTTCCGTGGAATTATTCAAAAAGGTTTGATGAATAAAGGGGTAGAACCCTGGAAAGCCATTTTGCTTTCTTCCATTATTTTTGGAATAGTTCATGCGAATCCGTGGCAGTTTGTAGGTGCGGTTTTATTAGGATGCGTGCTTGGCTTGGTGTATTATAAAACTAAATCTTTACTGTTGCCAATGTTGTTGCATGGCTTTAATAATTTATGCTCATCATTATTAATTACTTACACCAAAAATGAAAGTTTTGCAGAAGCTTTTAAAGTTTCTGAATGGATCATATTAGCCATCGGAATTGTACTTTTTTCTTTATTTTACTATTTATTCATGAAGAAATATAAAGTGCATTATTCTGAAATTTAGATCTAAACACAAGTAACACTAATTTTTAAGCACAAATTTCACAAATGAGATTCGTGTTATTCGTGAAAATTATTCGTTCCTTTTGTGTTTAAACAAAAAAATAGAATTTAAAAAATGAAATTGAATATGGAATTACTGGTAGCCACCCACAACGAACATAAAAAAGAAGAAATTCAGCAGATATTAGGAAGCGAATTTGTCGTAAAAAGCCTGACTGATTATAATATTCACGAAGAAATTGTAGAAGACGGAGATTCTTTCAATGCCAACGCTTTAATTAAAGCCAAGTACTGCTTCGAAAAAACGGGGATTCCAAGTTTGGGAGACGACAGTGGTTTGGTGGTAGAATCTTTAGACGGAAGACCGGGAATTTTCTCAGCACGTTATGCAGGAGATCACGATTTTGCTAAAAATATTGAAAAGGTATTGAGCGAAATGGAAGGGGTTGAAAACAGAAAAGCTTATTTCATCACAGTTTTGTGTTATTATGATGAAAATGGTGCAAAATACTTTGACGGCCGAGTTTACGGAAATTTACTGACAGAGAATAAAGGTTTCAAAGGCTTCGGATATGATCCGATTTTCGTTCCTGAAGGCTACAACAGAACTTTCGCAGAAATGAATCCGGAAGATAAAAACAAGATCAGTCACCGTAAACAGGCACTTGATCTGTTCTTGGATTTTTTGAAAGTGACGGATTAATTTTTTAACCAAAAAAGTTTTACAGTAAGTTTGTCATTCTGACGAAGGAAGAATCTCTACATATTAAATAGATTCTTCATTTCACTTTGTTACATTCAGAATGACAGCGGCTAAGTTAAAAATCTGTCGTACATTTGTCAGCATAATAAACTATTGTTTTGAGTACTTATTTAACGATATTAGGCTTTAATTCAGCGATTCCCACAGTGAATACATCACCCACATCTCAGCTTTTAGAAATGGAAGAAAGATGCTTCCTGATAGATTGTGGTGAGGGTACGCAGGTACAATTAAGGAAAGCAAAAGCGAGATTTTCAAAGATCAATCATATTTTTATTTCGCATCTTCACGGGGATCATTGTTTTGGTCTTCCAGGGCTTATTGCGTCTTTCAGGTTGTTAGGACGTGACACTCCTTTGCATGTTTATGGTCCGAAAGGGATTAAAAAGATGCTTGATACGATCTTTACTATTACCGAAACACACCGAGGATTTGAGGTTGTTTATCATGAATTAGATAAAGATTATTCAGAAAAGATTTATGAAGATGCTAGGGTAGAGGTTTATACAATTCCTTTAGATCACAGAATTTACTGTAATGGTTATCTTTTTAAAGAAAAACCTAAAGACAGGCATCTCAATATGAAGGAAATTGCAAAATACAACGAAATAGAAACATGTGACTACCATAACATAAAAGCAGGAAAAGATGTTGTATTGAGTGATGGTTATGTTCTTAAAAACGAACTATTGACGATTGATCCTTCTCCTTGTGTATCTTATGCATTCTGCAGCGATACAAGATATCTTGAAAGTGTGATTCCGATCATTAAAAATGTAACGGTTTTGTATCATGAATCTACATTTTTGCATGATTTAAAAGAAATGGCCGATTATACAGGACATTCAACCGCTTTGGAAGCGGCAACAATTGCTCAGAAAGCAGAAGTTGGAAAGCTTATTTTAGGACATTTTTCTAACAGATATGCAGATTTAACGGTTTTCACAGATGAAGCGAGAACTATTTTCACCAATACATTTTTACCAAAAGCTTTAGAAATTGTAAAAATTTAAAATGGAAATGTTGAATTTTGAAGAGCTAAAAAGCTTTTTAGACGAAAAAGCCGACCAATACAATAATCCAGACTTTATTGAAAATGATCCGATACAGATTCCGCACCGTTTTTCTTTGAAACAGGATATTGAAATCACAGGTTTTTTATCGGCTACAATTTCCTGGGGAAACAGAAAGGCGATCATTAAATCAGCGGAAAAAATGCTCGATATTATGGGGAATTCTCCTTATGATTTTGTTATGAATTATTCTGAAAAAGACTTAGAATCTATTCAGGATAAAAGTATTCACAGAACTTTTAACGGACAGGATTTTACTTATTTTATCAAGCAATTCAACAGAATTTATAATGAAAATAAGAGTCTGGAAGATTTATTTTTAATTAAAAATTCCGAAACCAATTTTTCTCATGCCATTGAAAGATTCAGGACACAATTCCTTGGAATTGAAAAGCACAGAACGCACAAACACGTAAGTTCGCCTTATAAAAACTCTTCCACCAAAAGGATCATCATGTTTTTACGTTGGATGGTTCGTCAGGACAAACGTGGCGTAGATTTTGGCATTTGGAAGAATATTGATCAAAAATATTTGTCAATTCCTTTGGATGTTCATACCGGAAATATTTCCAGAAAATTAGGATTGATCTCAAGAACCCAAAACGATTGGAAAACTGTTGAAGAACTAGATCTTATCATCAGAAAGTTTGATGAAAAAGATCCCGCAAAATATGATTTTGCATTGTTTGGATTAGGCGTAACGAAAGAATTATTATAAAATATAAAGATGGAAGCACAAAATGAAAGAAAAGAGAAGATAGAAGTTTTAGAAAAAATCGCCAATGGAATTACCTGGTGGATTGGTTCTATACCTTCACTTATCGTCCACACTTTGTTTTTTATGACTTCGTTTCTTCTTCCTGCCCTGAAAATTGTTGAATTTGATAAAATGCTTCTAATTCTTACAACAGTAGTTTCTTTGGAGGCAATTTATCTGGCAATTTTTATCCAGATGTCAGTAAATAAGAGTCACGAAAAAATTGAAGAAATCAGCGAGGATATTGAAGATATCCAAGAAGATATTGAGGAAATCAGTGAAGATATTGAAGAGATTAGTGAGGATATCGAAGAAATTAATGAAGATATTGAGGATATTCAGGAAGATATCGAGGAGATCAATGAAGATGAGGAAGATGAAGATCACAACGAACGCGCTAAGAACGTTATGCTTAAAAGTCATGTAAATTCTAATAAAAATGAAATAAAAGCTTTGAAAGATCAAATTTCAGAGCTTCAAAATATGATTGATCAGCTTAAAAAAGGTTGATGTTTTTTGAAAATTGAAAGAATTTTTTTAGCTAAATTTATAAAAACGACTAATTTTTATTAGTCGTTTTTTTGTTGTTTATAATAAAATTTGAATCGAAATTAATATTTGATGGTAAGTTAATTATTATTGTTAATAATTCAACCCAGATGGAGATTTAATCAAAAAAAATAGTATTTTTGAACAAACAACAACAAAATGTTAAATTATAGACTGAAAAACTACTTTTTATTATTGGTATTGTTATTAGTTTCTGCTTCTGGATTTTCTCAGAACGTACAGAAAACAAGACCTCCTGCAAAGAAAAAATTTCCTGTTGGTGCTAAAGCCGGAACATTCATTGATGTAAACGTTGCGCCTTATCCGGAAAGTAATTATACCGCTACACAATTGGTTACCGAAGTATTGGTGGGGAATAACGCAGGTTGTTCTGTCCCGAATATTTCAAATGTTACGGTTAGCCCTAGTCAGCCGGTCACCAATAACAATAGGTTTTGGGGGTATTTTAATAAAGGCACCTCAAATTTTCCTTTTCAGAAGGGAATCGTTTTAACAACAGGTTTTGCCAGAAAAGCCGGAAATGTTTTGGAAAGCAATATTTTAAGTGACGGAAACACTGGAGGAAGTGATGCCGATCTTATTGCAGCTACAGGTGTAACAACAACAATCTCCAATGCTGCTGTTTTAGAATTTGACTTTGTTCCATCCAGTGCTCAAATGAAATTTAATTACATTTTTGCTTCTGAAGAATATACGGGCAGCTTTCCTTGTCCGCCATTTCAGTATGATGATGCTTTTGCTTTATTGCTAAAACCTAATACGCCAGGTTCTACATATACAAATTTAGCGGTTTTACCGGCGGGTGCCGGGCCAGTATCTGTTCCAAATATTCTTCCTGCAAGTTTTTCTTGCGGGCCGGTTAATGGACAATATTTTGGATCTTTATTTCCCAACGCTACCAACTACAATGGTATTACGGCAAAGCTTACAGCGGAAGCGACTGTGATTCCGGGACAATCTTACCACATAAAAATGGTCGTTGCTGATGCCAGAGACAGTAGCTATGGTTCTGCTGTGTTTCTTGAAGGTGGATCTTTTGATATAGGTATTAAACTTGTTGACAGTGCCGGAGCTACATTACCTGCATCTTTAAACGTATGTGATAACGTTCCTCAGACTTTAGTGGCTCAGGTTTCAGGAATTACGGGAGCTACTTATCAATGGTATTATAATAATGGTACAACTACAATAGCAATACCGGGAGCAACGACTGCAACCTATGTTGCAACTGCACCGGGTATTTATACTATTAAGGTTGTTGTTCCGGGAAATACCTGTCCGGCAGAAGCAAGCATAACTATCGTTGGTGGTACAACTCCGGTAGCACAAAATGCTACATTAAAGCTTTGCTCAACTCCTACAAACAGTACATTTGATTTAAATACAGCTAAACCGTTAATAAGTACAACTCAAGGTGCTGTATTTCGTTTTTATCCAACTCAGGCTGGGGCACAGGCTCAAGACACTACAAATATTCCTACTGCTAATTTGGCGAGTTATAACGGGACAGATGGACAGGTTTTATACGTTCTTGTTTCCAATGGCGCATTTTGTAGCAAGATTGTTACTTTAACTTTAAGAAAAGAAACTACTCCGACGGCAGTACTTGGCGCTTCAAGGGTGAAAATCTGTAATGGAGAATCTGTTACATTAACAGCCTCAGGAGGAGTAACATACCAATGGAGCGGTATGTCAGGTACGGGTGCAGTACAAACTGTAAGCCCAAGTCAGACAACTACATATTCTGTATATGCAATAGGAGCACAGGGATGTAAATCGCTTCAGCCTGCTACCATAACAGTAGAAGTGGTTCCAGCTATTACGTCTAGTCTTAAAGGAGGAATTATCTGTATAGGTGATAAAATTACTTTAGACGCCGGAGTAGGCCCTAATTACAGCTATATTTGGAGTAATGCAGCAACTACACAGACAATTTCAGTAGGTACGCCAGGTATTTATACTGTGACGATCACGAATGGTGTGTGTACTAAAATATTTACTGCAGAAGTAATTCAGGCTACAGTTCCTGAAATCAAAAATATTAATTACAATGATAACGGAACAATGATCATTACAGCAACAGCTACAAATGGTCAGATGGAATATTCTGTGGATAACGGAATCACTTGGCAGGATTCTAATATGTTTACGAATGTTCCTAAAAATTCGTTAATTTCTATCAGAGTAAGAGTGAAGAAAACAAGTTGTGAGACATTTATAGAATATTTCACATTTGTAATGCAAAACGTAATTACACCAAACGGAGATAATCTTAATGATAAAATTGATTTCCGTGGAGTAAGCAGCTACAAAGATTTCAAAGCAAGTGTCTTCGATCGTTACGGACGTGAAGTATATAAAGCTGAAAAAATAAGACCATACTGGGACGGTTACTTCCAGGGTAAACGTTTGCCAACTGCATCTTATTGGTATCAGGTTACTTTTGAAGATCCTGCAAGCAAGCAACTGACTGTAAAAACAGGCTGGATTCTCTTGAAAAATATTGAATAATACATAAAACATAAAAAAAGACTAACAATGCGTTAGTCTTTTTTATTAAAGCGAAATTTATATTTGGTAATGAATAAAATTGTATTCATAGTAATGTAAATTATTCAGAATTGAATTTCAATCAAAAAAAATAGTATTTTTGTTTAAAATAATATAAAATGTTAAATTGGAGGACAAGAAGTTTATTTTTTGCTTTACTTTTAATACTTATTGGCAATTCCGCTTTCTCTCAGAATAAAAGAATAGAAAAAGCGAAAAATCCTACATCGGTATCAATGAAGGCAGGAGCATTTATAGATATAAATGCTGCAGGATATCCTGAGACAAACTTTAGTGTTGAGCAGCTTGTAAAAGATGTTTTAATAGCAGGAGGATCGACGTGTTCTACAGCAAATGTTAGTAATGTCGTAGTTTCTCCAAACTTATCAGTCAGTGACCTAAACAGAAGCTGGGGATATTTTAACAAAGGCACAACCAATTTTCCATTTGCAAAAGGGATTGTTCTTACAACAGGTTATGCGAGAAGAGCCGGAAATGATTTTCAGGGAACATTAAGTGACCATCTGACAACTGGAGGAGATGTAGATCTCGCCAATGCCTTAGGAGTACCAAATTCACAATTGAACGATGCTACTTTTATTGAATTTGATTTTGTTCCGACTTCTACCGAAGTTAAATTTAGATACATTTTTGCTTCAAAAGAATATTTTGACAATTTTACATGTAATATTTCTGATGGTTTTGCTTTATTATTAAAAAAATCAACCGATCCTACTTATACCAACCTTGCACTTCTTCCCAACGGAACTCCTGTAAGTGTTACGAATATTATTCCGTCAAGCTTACCTTGCGGACCAAAGAATGAAGCGTATTTTGGAGGTTTAAATAATCCTCAGATACAAACCAACTTTAATGGGCGTACAGTTCCGTTAACTGCTACTGCAACGGTAATTCCGGGGCAGACGTATCATTTTAAAATGGTATTGGCAGATTATCAGGATAGAAATTTTGATTCAGGGGTTTTCTTGGAAGCCGGATCTTTTGATATTGGAGTTAAAATTTTAGATCCTGCGGGCGTTGCGCTTCCCGGATCTATCAATGTTTGTGATAACACACCAACGGTTCTTACGGCATCTGCAAATATTCCGGGGGCTACTTATGTGTGGTTATTAGGAACCACACCTATTCCTGGAGCTACATCTATAAGTTATACGGCAACTCAGCCGGGAATATACACCGTTCAGGTTTTTATACCAGGCAATTCATGTCCGGGAACAGCCAGTGTAACAATTGTTGGAGGAACATCTCCAACAGTGCAGAATGCAACATTAACGGCATGTTATGAGCCGGGAAATGCAATATTTAATTTAACCTCAGCTCAAGCATCAATAAGTACAACACCGGGAGCTACATTTGCTTATTATACAACGTTGGCTGATGCCAATGCCGGAAATGCAAACACAATTCCTACTCCCACAGCTTATCCAAGTGCCGGAGGTACAGTATATGTTCAGGTGAAAACAGGTTTTTGCGCAAAAGTGGCTGAATTACAGTTGGTAAAGGCAGCTCAAATGACGGCAACAATTGCACCTCCAACAGTTTTAACTTGTACAAATTCACAAATTACATTAAACGCTTCTACATCAGTATATCCTACAGGTTCTACATTCAACTGGACAACAGTTGGCGGAAATATTGTCTCTGGCGGAAATACATTAACACCAGTTATTAACACCGCGGGAACGTATACTTTAACGATTACAAAAAATTACCAGCCCGGAAATCTTGATTGTACAGCTACGGCAACGGTAACTGTAACAGGGGACAGCGCGCCACCTGCAACGGGATTAACTGCCACTAAAATTTTGATCTGCGCCGGAGAATCTGTTACTTTAACAGCTACAGGAGGAGCTACATACAACTGGCAAGGCGGTTTACCGGGTACCGGGAATACGCAAATTGTAACGCCTGCTACAACAACAACCTATACAGTAACTGCTGTTGGTGCCAATGGTTGTGTATCTCAAAATCCGGCTACAATTACGGTTGTGGTCTCTCAGCCGATCACTGTGCAAAATGCATTATTACTAAAATGTTACCAACCGGGAAATATTATTTATGATCTAACATCAGCGCAACCACAAATAACGTCTGCCGGTACAGCAACTTTTGCTTATTATTTGCTTCAAGCAGATGCTAATGCAGGAAATACGAATACAATTCCTACTCCTACAGCATATCCAAGTGCTGCAAACCAGACAATTTATGTGTTGGTTAAAAATGGAGGGTGTAGCTATGTTGTGACATTGCAATTAGTAAGGACTGCAGAAACAACATTAACAATAGCTACTCCGCAAACAATAACGTGTACGACGAATCAGGTTACGATAAATGCCGGAGCATCTGTAATTCCCGCGGGTTCTACCATTACGTGGACAACAGCAGGTGGAAATATCGTTTCCGGAGCTAATACTTTGACACCTGCAGTAAATGCAGGAGGGACTTATACTTTAACAGTTTCAAATGTAACGCAACCCGGAAACTTAACATGTACATATACAGCGACAGTTACCGTGATTGAAAATAAAACAATTCCGGTGGCAGGTTTAACATCATCAGTTGCTCAGATTTGTGTTGGAGAATCCGTTACTTTAACAGCTACGGGTGGAGCTACTTATAATTGGGGAACCCTTCCGGGTAGTGGAAATACTCAGGTTGTTTCGCCTACGACGACGACTGTATATACCGTTTTTGCGATAGGAGCAAACGGATGTATCTCTGCAACTCCTGCAACGGTTACAGTTATAGTTGGTCCTCCAACAGCGGGGATTTCAGCTAATAAAACAAAGATATGTGCCGGAGAATCTGTTACTTTAACAGCTACAGGAGGTATTACTTATAACTGGGTCGGATTGACCGGAAACGGAAATACTCAGGTTGTTTCTCCTACAGTTACCACTACATATTCTGTATTTGCATTAGGAGGAAACGGATGTAGCTCTGTAAATCCTGCAACAATTAAAATTGAGGTTGTTCCGGCGATTGTCTCTACATTGCAAGATGTATTTGTCTGTGTCGGAGATACAGGTATTTTAGATGCCGGAGCTGGTCCTAACTATACTTACTTATGGAGTAATGGTGCTACTACACAGACGATATCTACAAATGTTGTGGGAACTTATTCAGTTACAATAAGTAATGGAGTTTGTTCTAAAGTTTTTACAGCACAATTGTTAAACCCGGTATTGCCTCAGTTTACGAATGTGACTTTTGAAAATCATGTTCTTACTCTTACCTCTAGCAATCCTACGGGAGGAGTTTTAGAATTTTCTATTGATGGAGGGGTAACATGGCAGAATTCTAATATATTCTATAATGTTTTAAATAACAGCAATTATACCTTGATGGTTAGAGTTAAGGATGCGAAATGTAGCACTACATTAGAATATTATACATTTGTTATCAGCAATGTAATTACACCAAATTCGGATGGTAAGAATGACTTTATAGATTTCTCAGGAATCAGTAAATATAATAATTTTGCAGCTTCTGTTTTCAACAGATACGGTCAGGAGTTGTTTAAAGCGACTAAGTCTGATGCTATTTGGAGAGGAACAATCAAGGATCTTAATGTACCTACCGCTACTTATTGGTATAGGGTTCAGTGGGATAATCCTGCAAGTAAAAAGCTTGAACTAAGAACAGGCTGGATCTTATTAAAAAATAGAAATTAGCAATAAAATCAAAATAAAAATAAAAACCTCCTATTTTGGAGGTTTTTATTTTTATTAATAAAAAAGACAAATATATATGCGATATATTTAAAAAAAAATTAAATTTGTTAAAACAAAAAGTATTATGAAGAGATATCTACCGTTTTTTTTCTTTTTTTTATTCAGTTCGACATCTTTATTCTCGCAAAATGCACCACCTAGAAAACCTCAAATAAAAAAGCTTTCGGCAACTGCCAAAGCAGGGGCTCTTATTGATGTAAATGCTCCTGGATATAATGAATCGAGTTTTACGATGGAACAATTGGTGAAGGATGTATTAATATCATCAGGAACCAATTCGTGTATTACCCCCAGTGTTTCGAATGTTGTTGTAACTCCAAATTTACCGGCCACTAATGCAAATAGAGCTTGGGGTTATTTTCATAAATCAACAAGTAACTTTCCTTTTAAAGACGGGATTGTATTGGTAACCGGAAAAGCTAACCGTACAGGAAATGTTCCTGAAACAGGTCTTAGTGATGCTGTCGGGACGGGTAGCGACCCAGACTTAGTAGCAGCAACCAATCCTAGTAAGCCTTTAAATGATGCAGTAATCCTAGAGTTTGATTTTGTTCCTACTTCATCTCAGGTTAAGTTTAATTATATAATGGCTTCTGAGGAATATACAGGCAGTTATCCCTGTAGTTTTGCAGATTCATTCGCTTTATTAATTAGACCCACTTCAGGAGGGCCATATACCAATATGGCTGTATTGCCGAATGCTGGAGGTCCTGTAAGTATTACAAATATTCACCCAGCAATTACAGGTTTTGGGGGATGTGCTGCCGTAAATGAACAATACTTTGCAGGGTATAACCCTCCAATTGGTGACACCAACCTTAATGGTAGAACAGTTCCTCTTACTGCTACAGCAACTGTAGTTGCAGGACAGCAATATCATTTTAAAATGGTAATTGCTGATGCAGGAGATACTGCTTTTGATTCAGCGGTATTTTTGGAAGGTGGATCTTTTAAAATTGGGGTAGATTTATTAGATCCTTCGGGAGCTACTTTACCTTCAGATATTAATGTTTGTGATGGTGTACCGCAAGTGATCACAGCTTCTGTGAGTGATCCTAATTTATTATATCAGTGGTTCTTTAACGGAGTAGCTATTAACGGAGCTACAACAAATACAATCACGGCTACACAGCCGGGAAGTTATACGATTGAAGTAAGTGTTCCTGGTAATCCTTGTCCGGGGAAAGCATCAATTCAAATTCATGGAGGAACGACGCCGGCTGCTCAGGATGCAACTTTGCTTCTCTGTACCACTCCGGATATTACTACTTTCGACTTGTCGACAATAATGCCGGCAATAAGTACAACACCGGGTGCAATATTCCATTTTTATCAAAATCAGGCGGATGCAATCGCTCAAAACAATAATTTTATTACAACTCCATTAAACTATAATGGAACTGACGGGCAGATTCTATATGTGGTAGTTTCAAACGGAGGATTCTGTAGTAAAATGATTGAACTTAAATTATTAAAAGAAGTTACCCCAAAAGCAACTTTGGTATCCACCAGAATTAAAATTTGTCCCGGAGAATCAGTGAATTTAACAGCTACGGGAGGTAATACCTACTTATGGAATAATTTCCTGGGTACAGGACCAACTCAGACTGTTACTTTATTTAATACAACAACATTTACGGTATATGCTATCGGAGTTAAAGGATGTAAATCATTACAGCCGGCAACCATAACTGTAGAAGTGGTTCCTGAGATTGTAACTCCATTGAAAGATGTAGAAATGTGTCTTGGAGACAGAGTGATTTTAGATGCAGGAACAGGTCCTAATTATAAATATTTATGGAGTACGGGTGCTACAACACAGACAATTTCAGTAGATGAATGGGGAATTTACACAGTTGAAATTGATAACGGAATTTGTAAGAAAATATTCCCTGTGAAAGTAATGGGAGCAGCTTCGCCTTTTGTTTCTAATATCAATTATGGAAATGGAACATTGACGATCACTGCTGAAAATCCACCGATTAATAATATTCAGGGAGTTTTAGAATATTCTGTTGACGGAGGTATTAATTGGCAGCAATCGAATATATTTACAGGATTACAGAGTAATACGACATACAACATTCAGGTGAGGGTAGTAGGTACGCATTGTGTGGGAGCGCTTGAGTTCTTTACATTGCAGATTTCAAACATTATTACACCTAATCAGGATGGTGTAAACGATGTGCTGGATCTTACATCACTTGGAGAATTTAAAAACTTCACAGGTTCTATCTACGACAGATATGGAGTTGAAATGTTCAGATTCTCAAAACAAAATCCTATCTGGAATGGTACGGTAGCAGGTAAGAGATTGCCGACAGCTACTTATTGGTACAAGTTCAACTTTGATTATCCAAAATCAAAAGCTCAGATGAATTGGTCTGGTTGGATCTTACTAAAGAATAGAGAATAATAAATAGATAATGCAAATATCAAAAAAAGCCTTTCAATTTAATTTGAAAGGCTTTTTTATTTGTAAGATTTTATCGGTTTTCTTTCCAGAGTTTAGTGAAATTGATAAAGTCACCAACACTTAATTCTTCTGCTCTTTTATCCATAAACTCATGTGTTTTCAATTCTTCAGGAATTTCCAATACTTTTAAAGAGTTGGATAATTTTTTTCTCCTTTGATTAAAACCTGCTTTTACGATTTGTTTGAAAAGAACTTCATTTCCTGCCAATCCTTCTTTTGGGTTTCGGGTTAATTTAATAACTCCCGACTTTACCTTTGGAGGAGGATTGAACACGTTTTCATGCACCGTAAACAGATAAGTGACATCGTAGTATGCCTGAACCAAAACAGACAGGATACCATACTCCTTCGTTCTCGGGACAGATGCTGTTCTTTCTGCCACTTCTTTTTGGAACATTCCTACCATTTCCGGAACCAATTCATAGTGATCTATGATTTTGAAAAGGATCTGTGACGAAATATTATAAGGAAAGTTTCCAATAATAGCAATTTGATCGTTATTAATAAAATTGAAATCCTGTTTCAGAAAATCTCCTACAAAGATCTCTTCTGTAATCTTAGGATAGGTGTTTTTCAGGTACTCTATAGATTCGGTATCTATTTCAGCAAGATAAAGATTTTGTTCTTTTTCGAGAAGATATTTGGTAAGGACTCCCGTTCCCGGACCTATTTCCATGATATTCTTATAGTTCTCAAAACTAAGACCTTCTACGATTTTTCTTGCGATATTTTCATCTGTCAAAAAGTGTTGACCAAGATGCTTTTTTGCTTTTACACTCAAGTTTTTTTATGATTTTATTAACAATGATTTTCTCTATTTCGTCCCAAATTTCGGAAGTTTTTTTCTAATTTAGCCAAAAATTTTAATATTAATGGCTAAATCTGTAGATGAATTTAATAAAAAGAGACTTCGATCGAGCAATATTACTGTCGTAATAAGTATTGCCTTAGTGTTATTTTTGTTAGGATTAATGGGACTTATTTTGATCAATGCCCAGAAATATTCCGACTATATCAAGGAACAATTGGTTGTCAATGCCTACTTTGATGAAAACTATGACGCGAAAGACTCTGTAAAAATTGCAAAATTTGAAGAAGAAACTTTAAAGAAAGTACAGACTTTGGCACCTGTAAAAAAGGCGACTTACATTTCGAGAGCTGCGGCTGCAATTGAAGCGAAAAAAAGTATGGGAATCGATAGTGATGCACTTTTCGAGGAAAATATTTTCCCTTCTTCTATAGAAATTGCTCTGAAACCTGAATATGTAGACCCTGCAAAAATTGATGAAGCTATAAAAATCATCAAATCCGTTCAGGGAATTGTAGACGTGAAAAACGACAGTACCTTAATGGTAGATGTGTACAACAATCTAAGTAGAATTTTAAAATGGATTTTTGGTTTTTCTCTATTGTTTTTGGTGTTGGCGGTAGTTTTAATTAATAACTCTATCCGTCTGAAAATATTTTCAAAAAGATTTATTATCAAAACCATGCAGTTGGTAGGGGCAAAAAGGAGATTTATCTTAAAGCCTTTTATCATAGAAGCTGTTGTTTTAGGAGCTATTGGATCTTTTATCGGGCTTGCTGCTTTATGTGGTGTGTGGTATTATTTCACGAGCCAGATCGGTTCATCATTCGTACAGGATAATCAGCAGTATTTTTGGTTGATCGTTCTTGTATTGGGAGTTGGAGTTTTAATTACGGTTCTAAGTACAATCATCGCAACATGGAGATTCTTGAAATCTAACGTTGACGATTTATATTATTCTTAAAAATGAGCAAAAAAACAAATAAATTTTCTGCTGCAGATTTCGGTAAAGAAACTGAGGCTACACAGGAAAACACGTTCTATTTCGGACAGCAAAATTTCAGATGGATGCTTATTGGGTTAGCATTTATCGTTGTCGGATTTTTATTAATGATGGGACATGACGCTAATACCATTGACGGAAAATTTGATCCTAATTCCTGGAATGAAGACATATTTTCTATCAGAAGAATAAGAATTGCACCTCTGTTCATTGTAATAGGGTTTGTGATCGAAGGGTACGCGATTTTAAAAAGAAAATAATTAATTTTTATTTTAAAGATTAAGAAATAGCGAGATTTAGATGATTCTAGATTTCAATATCTCTTAATCTTTAAATTTTTATATAAACTATGGATTTAATCAAAGCAATCGTTATTGCCATTATTGAAGGGCTGACAGAATATTTGCCAATCTCTTCTACCGCACACATGGGTTTTGCAGCCAATTTAATGGGCTTGCAGGAAGATGAATTTTTAAAAATGTTTCAGGTTTCCATTCAGTTTGGAGCGATCTTGTCTGTTGTGGTGGCATATTGGAAAAAATTCTTTGACTTCAACAATATCAAGTTTTATTTTAAGTTGGCTTATGCAGTTGTACCTGCCTTGGCGTTAGGATATTTATTTGATGATAAAATTGAAGCTATTCTTGGAAATCAGATTGCAATCTCGTCTGTTTTAGTACTTGGCGGAGTTGTTTTATTGTTTGCTGATAAATGGTTTAAAAATCCAACCATCGATGATGAAAAGGGAATTACCGTAAAAAAAGCAATCACAATCGGATTCTGGCAATGTCTTGCGATGATGCCCGGAACGAGTAGAAGTGCGGCTTCCATTATTGGAGGAATGACTCAGGGATTAACGAGAAAAGCTGCTGCAGAATTCTCTTTCTTCCTGGCAGTTCCTACGATGTTGGCAGTTACTGTTTACTCTGTTTTTGTTAAAACATGGGGAAAGGAAACACCCAATCCTCAAAAAGGATACGAAATGATTATGGCATCAAACGACCACATAATGATCTTCGTGATTGGAAATGTTGTGGCATTTATTGTCGCATTAATCGCTATTAAAGCTTTCATCGGAGTTTTAAATAAATATGGTTTCAAACCTTGGGGATGGTACCGTATTTTTGTTGGATTGGCTTTGTTGATTTATTTTTATTTTTTTAAATAATCAGGTTAAAAAATTACTGATTACCAATTACATATTACTCACCATTCATGACAGCTGAAGAACTGCAATCAGGACACGTATTTTTATTAGACAAACCTCTGGATTGGACTTCTTTTCAGGCAGTTAATAAAATGAAATATAAACTCAAAAGAGAGTTTAACCTTCCTAAGAAATTTAAAATTGGCCACGCCGGAACGTTAGATCCGAGGGCAACGGGACTTCTGATTGTTTGTTGCGGGAAATTCACTAAAAAAATCCCTGAAATACAGGATGCGCCAAAAGAATATTGGACTGAAATTAAAATTGGCGTACAAACAGAATCTTACGACACCGAAAAACCCGAAATCCTTCAGCATGATTATTCACACGTTTCAGAACAACAGATAAATGAAGCTGTAATGAAGTTCATAGGAGAAATAGATCAGACACCGCCTGTTTTTTCAGCAATAAAAATTGATGGAAAAAGAGCCTATAATCTGGCCAGGGCAGGAGAGGAAGTAGAAATGAAATCCAGAAAAACTACGATTCTTTATATTGAAGACATCAAAATAGATCTCCCTTTGGTAAGCTTTACAGTAGGCTGTTCTAAAGGAACTTATATCCGAAGCCTGGCTCATGATATTGGGAAGGAATTGGGTGTTGGTGCTTATTTAACACAATTAAGACGTACAAAAATTGGGGACTATAAAATTGAAGACGCAACGACTCAGTTTTTAGACAATGATTTTAGATTTGATAATAATTAAAAACTAAACCTATGCAGGAGAAAACACGTATCAATAAATATTTATCAGAAGCCGGATACTGCTCGCGAAGAGCTGCAGATAAGCTTTTGGAAGAAGGCAGAATTACGATCAACGGAAAGGTTCCTGAAATGGGAACTAAAGTTTCTGATGAAGATATTGTGGAAGTAGACGGCAAACCAATCCGTGAATCTGAGGATGAGCCGATTTACATTGCTTTCAATAAACCTGTAGGCATCGTTTGTACAACAGATACCAAGCGTGAAATAGATAATATTATTGAGTATATCAACCATCCGAAAAGAATTTTCCCTATCGGAAGATTAGATAAGCCAAGTGAGGGATTGATTCTTTTAACCAACGACGGGGATATCGTTAATAAAATTCTAAGAGCCAGAAACAATCACGAAAAAGAATATTTGGTACGAGTAGACAAACCTACCAATCCGAAATTCTTAGATAAAATGCGAAATGGAGTTCCTATTTTGGACACAGTCACAAAAAAATGTGAAGTTGAAAAAATAGATGATATGACTTTCAGAATCGTTCTTACACAAGGCTTGAACAGGCAGATCCGTAGAATGTGCGAATACCTTGGCTACGAAGTAAAAAAGCTAAAAAGGATCCGTATCATGAACATAAAACTGGATCTTCCCGTTGGAAAATGGAGAGATTTAACGGATGTAGAACTTTCTACTTTAAATGATTTGCTTGGAGATTCTAGCAAAACGGTAGAATAGCTAGAATTTTTTTGGTTTACAATAAATATACAGATGCTTCGACTTGGCTCAGCATGACATCGCTAAAAGTTTACTGTTAAGATAAAACTGTTAGTATTAGAAATGTCATGCTGAGCGGAGTCGAAGCATTAAGGATAAAAAATTCAAAATATCACTATTTCAAATACAGCCTCATTCTCGCCTCGTACTCAGGTTTTACTTTCAATAATTTCCAGATTTTCTTTTCATCATGTTCGCTTATTCGATAGAAAATAATTTTATCCGCAGAATATTTAAAATAAGGATGATTTTTCAGCCATTCTTCGGGCGCATCAATTAATGTATATTTTACCACATTTGAAGAATTTAACGGAGCAATTGCAAGCAGTTTTTGAGTTAAATCTTTATCAATATTATAAGTTGTCAGAATTTGGTCTTTATTCACAAAACCACCTAGCTTTTTTCTAAAACCTATTATTGAACCCGCAGCTCTTTCATCCATTCCGAACTCTAAAAGCTGTTTAAAAGTAATTGAATTGAGATCTACTTTTGAAAAATCTGTTTTTTCCTGTTTGATTTCCAGTTTCTTTTCGTCAGCCTTTGCTAAATTTGATGGATTAAGCTTAATATAAGGTCTTAATTCTTCAAACTTTTCAGCGGAAATCACAAAACATTTTTGAATATCTTCTAAATTTTTAAAACTGCCTTTCAGGTTTCGGTCACGATAATTGACAATTGTATTGGCTTGTTTTTCAGAAAATCCAAAAGCTTTCCAGCCATCAATATTCATAGTATTGGGATCAAAAGAATGATAGTGAATTTTAGTTTTTCCGGTAGTAAAGTTTTTAGCAAAATTTTTAAAATTTTCAGGAGTTTTTGCAGGTAGGATCAAATAAGGTTCAAGTTTTTCATAATTTTCATCATTAATGATAAAACATTCTTTAAACTTTTCCTTGCTGACAAAACTTCCGCCCAAATAACTTTTATATTTTAAAATAGCTTCTGCCTGTCTCTCACTGAAACCCATTTTCGTCCAATCATTCACTGAATAATGATCCGGATTGAATTTCCCTGAAATACTGATGCTTTTCTTCTCAAAGCTTTTAAAATGAGCAGATTTAGCTTCTTTATTCGTTTCTGGAAGTAAAATATAGGATTTCAACTCTGCAAACTTTTCCGGTGAAACTGCATAGCATTTTTTGAATTGCTCTTTTGATGCAAATCTTCCTCCAATAATCTTTTTATAGTTTAAAATGGTTGTAATCTGTTTTTCAGTAAAGCCCAGATTTTGCCACTGTTTTTCGTCAAGGTCATTCGGTTCAAATTCGAATAAATTTAAAGGAACTGCACTTTCAGTAACAAATTTTACATCAGAAAAATCTTCTTTTTCCTTGCTCGTATATTTTTGAAATGTGAACAGAATAATCAACAGCATTCCCATGAATGCCAGTCTTTGGTAATAGTTTTTTTTCATCTTGCTGTAAACTTAATAAGAAATTTAAGTACGAGGCAATGACTAAACTAAAAATACTATTTTTTGTAATATAATTTGATGAGTAAGATTGTCAATTTAAATCTGAAAGATAATTTTTGAAAATATTTTAAAGAAAGCTATTCCGGATTATCCGCCAAAGATTCTTTAAGCTTCAATAATTCCGCTTTTACAAATTCTAATCGGTCGATAATGGTAACAGTTTCAGAGATTTTAGAATTGGTTGTCAAAGCAATTCGGGCTCCGTCCAGCGTGTAGCCTTTTTCTTTTACCAAATGGTAAATGATCTGTAGATTTTTAATGTCTTCAGGAGTGAAATATCGGTTCCCTTTTTTATTTTTTTTAGGTTTAATGATAGGGAATTCCTGCTCCCAATAACGTATTAATGAAGTGTTTACATCAAAGGCTTTGGCTACTTCTCCAATAGAATAATACAGTTTATCTGATAAATTTATCTTCATTTTACAAATCCTAAAACTCAAAGATAAATATTTTTTAAAGCTTGTAACAAATCCATAACACGAAATGTTTGTTTTTGTAGTATAAATCATGTGTAAAGTCATTTAGGAACTGTAAAATTTTTCTTTATTTTTGAGGTAAAATAAATTAGGATGAATTCTATCTCAGTCTTACATATCGATCTTTTTCAGTCTGGGAAAAATGTTTCTGATTTTTATTTTAATACGATGAAAGATCATTTGGTTTCCAGTCATAAACATATTGAGAAACCGCATCGTCACGATTTTTATGTTACCGTACTTTTTACGAAAGGAAAAGGAATTCACGAGATAGATTTCCAGAAATATGAAGTTTCTGCGGGAAGTATTTTCTTTTTGTCTCCCGGGCAGGTTCACAGTTGGGAACTTTCGGAAGATACGGATGGTTATATTTTCTTCTGTTCGCAGGAATATTACGATATGCATTATGTGAACAGGAAATTGAGGAGTTTTCCTTTTTTCAGTTCATCAACTTTTCCGAGAAAGTTTCAGTTTGAATCTGAAGATGCATTAAAAATAATTAATTTATTTCAGGAAATAGAGGAAGAGTATCATACTCAGAATATGATGAAAGATGATTTGATTCTTTCTCTTATGTCTCAGATTTATATCAATACAACAAGGCAGTTCTCTAAAAATTTTGATGAAATAAGTTCACCGACAAGTATTTCTTACTTTAAACATTATCAGGATTTCGAGAATTTGGTTGAACAATATTTTACAGGTCAAAAATCAATTGCCTATTATGCTTCTGTGATGGAAATTTCACCAAAACATTTAAACAGAATTACACAAACTGTTGTTCAGAAAACAGCAACACAAGTGATTACCGAGAGGGTAATTTTGGAAGCAAAAAGAATGTTGATGTATCTTGATGAAAGTTTAGTAGAAATCGCTTTTCGTCTCGGCTATGAAGAGTATTCTTATTTTGTGAGAGTCTTCCGAAAAGGCTCCGGAATGACTCCCACGCAATTTATAAAGAAATATAAGGCTTAATAGTTTCTGGTTGTTGGTTTTTAGTTCCTAGTTCCTAGTTTAATCTATACTCATAAACTCTCAAACGCTAAAACTCTCCAACTTATTTATAACAATAACTTAAAGGGTCCTTCAAAATTAGTATCAAAAGAATCGAGCATTTTTCCGCTCTCATCGAAGACGCCGATCGTCATGTTTTGTTTTGAAAATTTAATATCCTCTTCAGGGAAAGTGATGTTGATATTTCCTTTTAAAATTTCATCACCTTTTAAAATGATTTTTTCTGAACCAAAGAATGTTATTTCTGCATTTTTAGGATTCATTACTTTTATGGTTAACGTCTTTTTTTCGTTCGTTTTATTGAGAAGAGTGTAGATAAATGTATTCGTTATTTTTCCGTTTTTAATGAAAAAAGTTGATCCTGCCGGTTTGATGAATTTAGCTTCCATAGAACCTCGATCGTACATCAAAAATCCAAGGAAGCCGATCAATATAGCAAGAAATAAAGTCGTAGCTTTCATTCTTGAAGTAAATTTAAACTTCTCCTGATTTTCAATCTCAGCTTCTGTTGCATATCGCACCAATCCTTTTGGGAGACCTACTTTCTCCATGATTTCATCACAGGCATCGATACAGGCTGTACAATTGATGCATTCTAATTGCTGTCCGTTTCTGATGTCAATTCCTGTTGGGCAGACAACTACACATTGCTGACAATCAATACAATCTCCTTTGTCTGTAGCTTTTCTATCTTCTCCGTTTCTCCATTTTGAACGGTTTTCACCTCTTTTGAAATCGTAATAAACGTTCACGGTCTGTTTGTCAATCAATACGCCCTGAAGTCTTCCGTATGGACAAACCAAGGTGCAGACCTGCTCCCTAAGCCATGCAAAAACAAAATAAAAAGTCATTGCAAAGCCAATCATTCCTATGAATTTCAAAGAATGGTCAGCAGGACCTTCTGTCATGATCTTAAAGACTTCTTCATAACCAACGATATACATGAACATGAAATGTGAAATAATCACAGAGATCAAAATGAAAATTGACCATTTTGTTACTCTTTTTCTGATCTTTTCAGCGTCCCATTCCTGTCTGTCGAGCTTCATCTGTTTGTTTCTGTCGCCCTCGATCCAATAGTCGATTTTTCTGAAAACACCTTCCATAAAAATGGTTTGTGGACAAAGCCAGCCACAGAATATTCTACCGAAAACTACGGTAAATAACATGACAAAAATGACTGAAGTAACGGCTCCTAAAGCCAGAATAAAGAAATCCTGAAGATAGAACGGCTGCCCAAATATGAAAAACCGCCTGTCGATAACATTGATCAATAAAAAAGGATTATTGTTGATCTTTACAAAAGGTAATCCAAAGAATAGAGCTAGTAGGAAGTAACTTACATAATTCCTATAGTTCGTGTATTTTCCTTTTGGCTTTCGTGGGAAAACCCATTTTCGGCTTCCGGTTTCATCCATCGTGCCTACCGAATTTCTAAAAGCTTCATTTTCAGTATCTGAAGTTTTAATATCGCCGGATTGTATGCTCATCGCTTAGATTGTTTTTAATTTGAAACGTCATATCAAACTTGATTTATTTCTCATTTTACGTATCAGATAACGAAGAAAAAATCTTTTGATTAGATTACTGCAAAGCTCTGGATTAAACCAATTAATTACTAATACCATCTACTTACAAAATAGGATAATTGGGACATTTTAATTTTATATTTTAATATCTCAAAGTGATAAAATAAACTTTGAATCTTATTCCTGATATCGTAAATTGTAACCGTTAAAAAATGGAGAATGAAAAATATCTTTAGAATCAGCCTGATTGGTTTGGTTTTCGCATTAGTAAATTGTAAATCAGTAAATTATAGTAATATGTTTTATGATGGTGTAAAGCCGGAAAGGGTTTCTGATAAATTCAGTTTTACGGAAGGCCCGTCTTCGGATAGAGAGGGGAATGTATATTTTACAGACCAACCCAATGATAAGATCTATTATTGGGACTGGAAGACCAACCAGGTAATTGTTTTCTTGGATAAATCGGGGAGAGCCAACGGAACACATTTTGATAAAGATGATAATCTGATCACTTGTTCGGATGACAATGGCGAAATCTGGAAGATATCAAAAGATAAAAAAATACAGGTTTTATCAAAAGGTTTTGAAGGAAAAAGGCTGAATGGGCCTAACGATGTCTGGAACGACGAATTTGGCGGAATGTACTTCACCGATCCTTTGTATAAAAGGGATTATTGGGTGAATTTCAAACAGGAAATTCCGCATAAAAGTTTGTATTACAGAAATAAAGATGGAAAAATAACGAAACTTGAAACTTTCACTCAACCCAACGGAATTGTCGGAAGTGAAAAATATAAGAAACTTTATGTTTCAGATATTGATGCCGGAAAAACCTACGTTTATGATATTTTAGGCGAAGGAAAATTATCTGAGAAAAGATTATTCTGCGAAATGGGTTCAGACGGAATGACGCTCGACAAGCACGGGAATCTTTATTTAACAGGAAAAGGAGTAACCATTTTTAATCGCGACGGAAGAAAGATGTATCAAATTCCAATTGATGAAGAATGGACTTCCAACGTTACTTTCGGAGGAAAGAATAACGAGATTTTATTCATCACAGCTTCAAAATCTGTGTATACTTTACCGACAAAGGTAAAGGGAGTGAGATAATATTTATTCACAAAAATATCATTGCGAGGAGTGAAACGACGAAGCAATCTCAACTAAATTTACAAAACTTATTTGTATTTTTGAGATTGCTTCACCTTCGGTTCGCAATGACAATTTTTTGTTCATTAATGGTTCAAATTTAATAAGCAACCTCCATCTTCACCTTCTTACCTTTCAGTTTTTCAGCGCTCAATGTATCCAATAATGTTTTAACTTTATTTCTTGAAACGGCAACATAAGAAGTCGTATCTTTTACTTCAATTAAGCCAATATCTTCTTTTCTAAGTTGTCCTTTTTTAATCAGATAACCCACGATATCCACTTTATTCACTTTGTCTTTTTTTCCGGCACTGATGTAAACCGTTTGAAAAGGTGTTTTTTCAGGAAATGTATTGAATCCTTCAACGCTTTCTTCAGGAGTATCATTTTTAATAAATGGAAAATTTTCTTCCGCAGTCATGATCAGGTAAGCAAAACCTTTAGCGTTCATTCTCGCGGTACGACCGTTTCTGTGAATAAAAGCATCTTCTTTATAAGGTAATTGATAATGAACGATCGATTCAACTTCCGGAACGTCCAAGCCTCTTGAAGCTAAGTCGGTTGTAATTAAAATTCTTGCAGAATCATTTCGGAATTTCAGTAAAGCTCGTTCTCTTTCGTCCTGTTCCATTCCGCCGTGGAAAGTTTCTCTGTCGATTCCTTTTTCAGCTAAAAGGTCAGAAATACGGTCTACAGCCTCACGGTGGTTACAGAAAATCAATGTTCTTTTGTTTCCGATTTTACAGATCAAATTAAACAAAGTATCTAATTTTTCCTCAGAAATAGTCATTACTTTTCGCAATTGAATATCCGGTTTTGCATCGGCTAATTTCAAGAAATCGATGATCTTCTCATTTTTCAACCCTGTGAACTCCGGAATTTCATCCATCGCAGTAGCAGAAGTTAAAATCCTTTGAGAAAGACCTCTCAGAGAATTGGAAATGAATTCCATATCTTCATGGAAACCTAATTCCAACGCTTTATCAAACTCATCCAACACCAAAGTCTTGATCGTTTTTGGATCGAAATTGTTATTTCTTAAATGATAAGTAACTCTTCCCGGAGTTCCGATCAAAACAGCCGGAGCTTCAATTAAATTATTGACCTCTATTTTTTTATCATGACCTCCATAGCAAACAGAAACTTTAAAATCCGTTCCCATAGATTTGAAAACCTGCTCAATCTGCAATGCCAATTCTCTTGCAGGAACTAAAATTAAAGCCTGAATTCCGGAAACATCTTTTTTCAGATTTCGAAGAACAGGAAACAAAAAAGCAAGCGTTTTCCCTGAACCTGTAGGAGAAAGTAAAACAACATCAGTATTGTTTTCAGTGGTCTTGTATGTAGATTTCTGCATCTGATTCATATCCTGAATCTGCAGTTTTTGATATATTGATTCTAATTCCATTTTGCAAAGATAATAATTTAGTGAGGAGGAATTAGGATTTAGGGCTTAGTTTGTGCGACTGTCATTTTGAGCGTAGCGAAGAGGAGTGAAGAATCTTTATCTCAATAATTTAAAACTTCCATCCTCCCTCTTCCCACTTCCTTTCTTTTTTGTAGCTTTTTCCCGCTTTCCGTTGCAATCTTTTTTTTCAAAAAAGGATTTCCTCTACAATCGGGGCTAGGGTATTGGTCATTTTCATCATTTTATCACAATCAATTCAACATTCCGTTTGTCAACCAGGAAGGATCTTAATAACATTATCGGCAACACATTTTGTCATTGCGAGGAGCGAAGCGACGAAGCAATCTCTATCTTTAATAATGTATTTTTTATTGTTTAGATCCTTCCAGGATGACAAACTTTGTGTTTAAACTTGCTATTTTTATGTTTTAATGCTTCAATGAGATTGCTTCGTCGCTTCGCTCCTCGCAATGACAAAATATTTATTACTTGATTATTAGTAAGTTATAATTCAACTGAATAGCTTTAAAAGAATTGTTCATTATAAATAAATTTCATATCTTTGCACCACTTTTTGTGGGTAAGGTTTGAAAAGGTAAATTATTATAAATTAATTACTTCCGTATTTTTTAAATCCACATTTATTCAAACCATTAAAAAAGAAGGAATACAAATTTTATTAGAAAATGTCAAAAGAGACAAATTCAGCAGAGGTTATTTTAAACCAAAACGTAGCACCAGAACAATTTGATTGGGATTCTTTCGAATCAGGTCTTGATGCAGATGCGAGAAAAGAAAAAAGCGATTTAGAGGAAATCTACAACGGATCTCTTAGCAGTTTAAACGATAACGACGTTATCACTGGTAAAGTTGTAAGATTAACTGATAAAGAAGCTATCGTAGACATCGACTTCAAATCAGAAGGTGTTATTTCTCTTAACGAATTCCGTTACAACCCAGGCCTAAAAGTAGGTGATGATGTTGAAGTAATGGTAGACAGAAGAGAAGACAAAACAGGACAGTTACAGTTGTCTCACAGAAAAGCTAGAACGCTTAAAGCTTGGGATAGAGTAAACGAACTTCACGAAACTGGAGAAATCGTTAACGGTTTTGTTAAGTCTAGAACTAAAGGAGGTATGATCGTTGACGTTCACGGAATCGAAGCATTCTTACCAGGTTCTCAAATTGACGTTAAGCCAATTAAAGATTACGATCAGTTCGTAGGTAAAACTATGGAGTTCAAAGTTGTGAAAATCAACCCTGAGTTCAAAAACGTAGTTGTATCTCACAAAGCATTGATCGAAGCAGATATCGAAGGTCAGAAAAAAGAAATCATCGCTCAGCTTGAAAAAGGTCAGGTTCTTGAAGGTACTGTTAAGAATATTACTTCTTACGGTGTATTCATTGACTTAGGAGGTGTTGATGGATTGATCCACATTACAGACCTTTCTTGGTCTAGAGTGAACCACCCATCTGAAATTCTTGAGGACGGACAGACTGTAAAAGTTGTTATCCTTGATTTTGATGACGAGAAAACAAGAATCCAATTAGGTATGAAGCAATTAGAAGCTCATCCTTGGGATGCTCTTTCTGCTGACATGAAAGTTGGAGATAAAGTAAAAGGAAAAGTAGTAGTTCTTGCTGACTATGGTGCATTCGTAGAAATCGCTCCAGGTGTAGAAGGATTAATCCACGTTTCTGAAATGTCTTGGTCTACTCACTTAAGATCTGCAGGTGATTTTGTGAAAGTAGGTGATGAAGTTGAAGCTGAAGTATTAACTTTAGATAGAGAAGACAGAAAAATCTCTCTTGGTATCAAGCAATTGTCTAAAGATCCATGGGAAAACATCGAAACTAAGTATCCGGTAGGATCTAAGCATGTAGGAACTGTAAGAAACTTTACTAACTTCGGAGTATTCGTTGAGTTAGAAGAAGGTATCGACGGTTTAATTTACATCTCTGATCTTTCTTGGACTAAGAAAATCAAGCACCCATCTGAGTTCTGTGCAGTAGGTGATAAATTAGATGTTGTAGTTCTGGAATTAGATATCCAAGCTAGAAGATTATCTCTAGGTCACAAGCAATTGACTGAGAACCCATGGGATAAATTCGAAACGAAGTATGCTGAGGGAACTATCCACGCTGGTAAAGCGGTAGACGTTCACGATAAAGGAGCTTCTGTACAATTCGAAGATGCTGAAGTTGAAGCATTCTGTCCTTCAAGATTATTAGAGAAAGAAGATGGATCTAAAATCAAAAAAGGTGAAGATGCTCAATTCAAAGTAATTGAATTCAACAAAGAATTCAAGAGAGTAGTAGTTTCTCATACAGGTATCTTCAGAGACGAAGAGAAGAAAAACGTAAGAGATAACTCTAACAACAACAGATCTAACAATACATCGTCTTCTTCAAACAACGAAGAAAGATCAACTCTTGGTGATATCGATGCATTAGCAGAATTGAAAAGAAAAATGGAAGAAGGTAAATAATCCCTAAACCATTTCTGAATATGAGCCACTCGTTTGAGTGGCTTTTTTTATGGTTAAAATTTTAAGATTTCGCATTAATAATAAATTATTTCCACAATATATCACTATTTGTAGAAAAAAATATTATTTTTGGTCGAAATTAAATAACAAATAAACTTACTCCAAATCCTACAAACGGTGTATTTAAGGTAATTTTAGATAAAGATATTACAGCAGGATCATTAATGGTTAAAGATGTTAGCTGGAATACAGTTTACAAAACATCATTTAAAGATCAAAAAGACATTGAAGTTGATATACATTCTCAAAACCAAGGAATTTATATTGTAAGAGTAACTTCAGATAAAAATGAAACATATTCTGAAAAATTGATTAAAAAATAATTATGATAAAATAATTGAAAAGAGACTCCTTTTTGGCGGTCTTTTTTTTGTTGGGTAAGTCTTTTGAGAGGTTGTTAATTAAGGTTTGATTGAAAATAATTAATCATATGCTTATTATTTTATAAAAAATATAAATAAAATATTTTCTAATTATGAATTATTTGTAAATTAGCGCCTTTATTAGTGTATATGAAAAAGATAACTCTACCTCTTTTATTTGCTGCATTCGCAGTACTTCCTTCTGCTTTATTCGGACAAGATAATGAGAAGTTGATTAAAGATTATATTTCTCAAAACAAAATTAGAGATTATAAAAAATCAGATCTTACAAATTTCATTATTGATAATGTTGATAATTCGAAATCTCTAAATGGGAATATTGTAAAGTTTCAACAGACTTACAATGGTCTACCGGTATATAGTGCTGTAGGAACAGTACTTATTAAGGATAATAAAGTTGTTTATTACTTAGATAATTTTATTAAAGATTACACTGCATCTACACCGAGTAATGCAATAATAAACAAAAGTACGGCTCTGCAAAAAATTGCTGATGAGCTTGGGAATACAGATGTTTCTGCTTTTCCTATTCTTGGTTTCTTTGAAAAAGCCGGCAAGGCTAAAAATACAGCAAAACAAAGACTTGTATACGCTAATGATAGCAATGGAAATCTTCGTTTAGCCTACGAATATATTTTAGAGGAACCCAAGTCTGCAAACTATTGGAATATTTTAGTTGATGCAAATGATGGTAAAATTATTGAAAAAAATAACTTGACATTATCGTGTAATTTTACACAGGATGCTTATTCTTCGGATCTTTCCCATGAACATTTTGCAGATAATTCACATCAGTTAGTTGGTGCAGAAAATAAAATGCAACAGAATTTTGTTTTCTTTGCTCCCGATAATGCTTCATACAATGTATTTCCATTACCGATAGAATCACCAACATTCGGTTCAAGATCTACCATTACAAATCCTTGGATACTTGCAGCTTCACCGGAAGGCTGGCATTCTGATGTTACCACGCACTATACTACTACAAGAGGAAATAATGTGTATGCATATGAAGATACAGCAGCGACAAATAACCCCGGATTTTCTCCCGATGGAGGAGCTTCAAGAAACTTTGACTTTCCTTTTAGTATAAATGGAACATCTGCTGCTAATCAAAGCGCGGCAATTACCAATTTATTTTATTTAAATAATAGAATTCACGATGTATTTTATACATTCGGCTTTACAGAATCTGCCAGAAATTTCCAATGGAATAACTTTGGAAAAGGAGGTTTAGACGACGATGGAGTTTTTGCTGAAGCCCAAGATGGAGGAGGTCTGAATAATGCTAATTTCAATTCACCTCCGGATTATTACAATCCAAAGATGCAAATGTATTTGTGGTCTGCGGTTAACAGACTATTCTTTTATAATGCTCCCGGAGCTGCAATTCCACGTACGCCCAGGGCTGGAACAGCGCAGTTTGGACAGGCTTTAACCGCTGCCGGAGTTACAGGGAGTGTACAGTTATCATCAGTATTAGACGGATGTACGCCTTTACCTGCCAATTCACTTATTGAGAAGATTGGTTTGGTAGAAAGAGGAACATGTTCATTCGTTGTTAAAACAAAGAATTTACAGGATGCCGGAGCATTGGGTGCTATTATTTATAACAATACAGCTAATGGTTCTACTATCGGAAATATGTCCGGAGTTGATGCAACAGTTACTATTCCTTCCGTATTAATCACTAATGCTGAGGGTGAATATATTAAAACTCAACTTGCTACGGGAGCGGTAAATGTAACTTTGAAAAATGATCCTGCAACAAGTATAACTCCTGATGGAGATTTTGATAATGGTATTGTTACTCATGAATATGGACACGGAATTTCAAACAGATTAACAGGTACAGGCTACGGATGTTTAAGCTCATCTGCCGACAAAGAGCAAATGGGTGAGGGTTGGTCAGATTTCTTCGCTTTAATGTTGACAAACAAAGCGGGAGACAACGCAACAGTAGCAAGGGGAATGGGGACTTATGTGCAAGGACAGGATATTACAGGAGGTGGTATAAGACCTGCAAAATATTCTCCTAATTTTGCTATTAATGATTTCACTTATGTCGATACCAACGGGATGGAATACAATAATGGAACTGCTATCGTTCCGGATGTACATTCAATTGGTTTTGTTTGGGCGACAATGCTTTGGGATCTGCACTGGAAGTATGTTGAGAAATATGGATATTCTTCTGATGTAACGGCTAATACAACTAATGGTAGCTCAAGAGTATTACAATTGGTTACTGATGCATTGAAACTTCAGGCTTGTAACCCTACATTTATTGACGGAAGAAATGCAATATTAGCTGCTGAATTAGCTACAACAGGAGGTGTCGACAAATGTATGATCTGGAATGTTTTTGCAAAAAGAGGTTTAGGAGTAAATGCCAGTGCTGGATCTAAAACCAATATCAACGATCAGGTACAGGATCTTACGGTGCCTGCTGAATGTAACGTATTGGCAACGAATGAAGTGAAAGCTGTTAAGAATACAATTTCAATCTATCCAAACCCTGCTAAAAATGAGTTCTTTATCAACTTCCCAAGTAATACTATTGGTAAAGTAAGTGTTGAAATTTATGATATGTCCGGGAAATTAGTTTCTTCAGAAGATAAGATCTCTCCTGATGCTAAAAAAGCAATTTCTACAGATAGATTGGTAAACGGAGTGTATATGGTGAAGATAAAAGGACTAGGTTTTGATGCTTCTTCTAAAGTTATCATTAAAAAATAGTTTTTAATTTAGTAATATTATGAATCGCCGCAAGCAAAGCTTGCGGCGATTTTATTTATCTATGATACTAATCACCTTCCGACAAATTTGATTATTATGTCGTAACTTTGCCGGCTGTTTAAAAAAGATTATGAAGAAGAAAAATATACTAAAAGGAGTTTTATTTGTCGGGATTGGAGCCAGTATATATGGTATGTTAGCAACATTTGTTAAAATGGCTTATCATGACGGATATACAACTTCAGAAGTTACAACGTCGCAATTCGTGTTGGGATTGGTAGGTCTGTTGATTTTAAATTTTACTCAGACAATAACATCAAAACAAAAATTATCTTCACCAAGCGGTAAAGAAATCAAAATGCT
Source organism: Chryseobacterium limigenitum (assembly GCF_900114875.1). Taxonomy (GTDB): domain Bacteria; phylum Bacteroidota; class Bacteroidia; order Flavobacteriales; family Weeksellaceae; genus Chryseobacterium; species Chryseobacterium limigenitum. Next base: position 2,378 of record NZ_FPKW01000028.1, on the reverse strand, counting down.
GATGTTGGCCGGTACTTCTTTGGGTTGCACAAGCTTATTCTATTATATTGCGGTTCAGTACATCGCGGTTTCTATTGCGATTGTATTGTTGATGCAGTCTGTTTGGTTTAGTGTGGTAGTTGAAAGTTTCTTAACTAAAAAATTGCCGAATGCCAGAAAAATAGTATCCGTAGTTATCGTTCTATTAGGAACTGTTTTGGCTACAAACCTTATCAATATGGAGATCGAGCTAGACTGGCACGGTATCTTCTGGGGATTATTGGCTGCGGCATCTTACACGCTGACAATGTTTACATCCAATACTTTAGCTACCCATTTGCCGGTTTTGAGAAAAAGTATTGTGATGCTTGCTGGTGGCTCAATTGTAATATTTGCATTCTTATTTTTTGCTCAGATCGGACCAATGTATTCTGATGGCTTAAGATCCTTTTATTTGAATTTCACAGACAATACAGAGCATATCCATTCTTTTAATTATTCAATTTTATGGACGTATGGTTTTGCGCTGGCTCTGTTTGGGACAATCATTCCGCCGATTTTATTTAATATAGGTTTCCCGAATGCGGGATTAGGTTTAGGAAGTATTGTTTCATCATTGGAACTTCCGGTTTCTGTAACAATGGCTTTTGTTTTATTGGGTGAAAGAGTAGAATTGATTCAATGGCTGGGAATTGTATTGATTCTTTTTGCTATTGTTTTGATGAACTTACCTTCGAAAAAGGAAATTGCTGTTGCCGAAGTATCATAAAAAATCTTAATTAAACTAAAAATAACAAGTATAAACCGTTTCTTTTGAAGCGGTTTTTTTACTTTTATACTTAAATAAGATTTCATGAAATATTTTAAAAATGCTGTTGCTGTTATAATGCTATCGATTGCGCCAACTTTACTTTTTTCTCAGGTAAAACCATTGGATGCAGATCTTACGAATTATGAATATCCTTATGAAGTTCATTTCATTAATTTAAAATCTCAAAACAACGATCTGAAAATGGCTTATATGGACGTAAAGCCAAAAACTTCAAACGGAAAAACAATACTGCTTCTTCATGGTAAAAATTTTAACGGAGCATATTGGAAACAGACGGCAAAAGACCTTTCGGATAAAGGTTTCAGAGTAATTATACCGGATCAGATAGGATTTGGAAAGTCGTCAAAACCTCAAAGTTATCAGTTTTCATTTTCTCAATTAGCGGAAAATACAAAAGCTATTTTGGATGAACTGAAAATTGATAAAACAATCGTTTTGGGACATTCAATGGGCGGAATGGTTGCAACAAGATTTACATTGTTATATCCTGAAAAAGTTCAGAAATTAATTCTCGAAAACCCGATTGGGCTTGAAGATTATAAAACTTTTGCAGGTTACCAGACTATAGATCAGGGGTATCAGTCAGAGTTAAAAAATACGGCAGAAACGTATAAAAATTATCAGTTAAAGTTCTACTATGACAATAAATGGAAAGCAGAATATCAACCCTGGCTTGATTTGATCGCGGGCTGGACTTTACATTCCGATTATCCTAAAGTGGCTTGGGATGCAGCTTTGACATCAGATATGATTTACAATCAACCTGTTTGCTATGAGTTTAAAAATATTAAAACGCCTACTTTATTAATTATCGGGACAAGAGACAGAACAGCGATAGGAAAGGATAGAGCTCCTAAAGAATTACAGCCAAAAATGGGGCAATATCAGGAATTAGGAAAAAAGACTCAACAACAAATTGCAGGATCAAAATTAGTTGAAATTGAAAATGTAGGCCATCTTCCGCACATCGAAGTCTATGATAAATTCTGGAATGCTTTGTATGATTTTATTAAGTAAAGAAGGGAGCTGGAAGAGGGAAGTTGGAAGTTTACAGCATAGAGAATAATATAATTTAACCATTCAGTTTGTCATCCCGGAGGAGTCTAGGCTCATTTTGTAGAGATCCAATTGTGATAATCTATGTTTAGATTCCTCCGGGATGACAAATATTGTAGTTAAGTTTTAAAGCTATACTTAGAAAGAACGAGAAAATTTCCCTGGTGGCTGAGGCTCCCGAAGCCACCATGGATCAATCTCAAAAGTTGGGGAGGAAAAAAATATTGCTAATTTTGTGGAATGTTAAACGATGCCGAACTCCTCAAATTATTTTTACCTGAACTCTTGATTGAGCATTTTGAGATTGTAAAATTTGAGGAAGAAAATAAAATCCTCCACATCTATTTTGACGAGAAAAATACAGCTCCGAAAGAGTTTTCGTCTCTGTTATTGCAGTCAAAAGGTTTTGTTCCGGAAATTAGCGTTGACGATTTTCCTCTTCGTGGAAAAACAGTAAAACTCCACATCAAACGCAGAAGATGGACCGATACGAAAACCGGTAATATCATCC
>NZ_FPKW01000027.1 GCF_900114875.1 Chryseobacterium limigenitum | reverse complement strand
CTTGATTTTCCATTCAGATAGAGGGATACAATATGCGTGTACAGAATTTACATCAATAGTCGGAAAAAACATTACTCGAAGCATGAGCGGAAAAGGAAATTGTTATGACAATGCTGTAGCTGAGAGCTTTTTCAAAACTCTGAAAACCGAACTTGTCTATCAAAATAAATATGAAACTAGAGATCATGCTAAAAACTCTGTGTTTGAATATATAGAAACATTTTACAACACTCACAGAAGGCATTCGGCTTTAGGAAATTTAACCATAAAAGAGTATCAAAATTTAATGTCTAATCAATCTAAAAATGTAGCATAAAGAGTATATAAATTTTGTCTCAAAAATAGTTGCAAGTTCATAGCACACTTACTTTCAATGTGGAAACTAATACTATTTTTAAATTTTCATCTTTATAAATTTGTTTAAAATTATATAAATAGATCAACAATATAAATAACAAAATATGACAACGGAAGTAAGAACAATTATCGATAAAATGTTTGAAGAATTTGCCAATCAAAACATTGATGGAATCGTTGAAACATTCAGTGATAATGCAGAATGTATCTATCATGGGACACAAATAATGCCTGCAGCAAAATTTAAAGGAAAAGAAGGCGTTCGTATGTTTTTTGAATTTAATATCAATGCACTTCGGGTAGTTTATTTCAATAAAACTCAATTTATTGAGGAAGGCAATAAAGTCGTAGTTCTAGGAAATGAGCATTTTATTTCCAATGAGGATAACTCTCACATCAGAAATAGCTGGGTACAGGTTTATACTGTAACCAATGGATTAATTTCCCGTATGGAAGAATTTGCTACTTCCGCACAACCGGAGCAATATGGCGGAAATGCCGGAGAACAGTGAATATAAAAGCATATTTACATTTATCTTATTCATTTATTATAAGATTTTCAATACAATTAAAAAACAAGTTAACGTATGGTTCTAATTACAGGCGCAACGGGAAATCTTGGATACGGTGTGATAGATCAATTATTGAAAATCGCGACCACAGATAAATTTGTTGCCCTAGCAAGAAATGAAGAGAAAGCATCTTCACTAAAAATAAAAAGGGTAGAAGTTCGGATGGGTAATTTTGAGGAGCCGGATAGTTTGGAAACTGCTTTTGCTGGTGTTGAGAAATTATTACTGATTTCTACAATGGAACAAAACCGGTTTGAACAACATAAAAATGTAGTAGATTCTGCTGTAAAAGTAGGTATTAAACACATTGTTTATACAGGTTTGGGAATCAGGGATATTCAAACTTCTCATGTTAAAGATTTGATGATTGACCATTTTCAAACCGAAGACTTATTGGGAAGAACAACGGCTCCGATTAACGAATTTCTAAAAGAAGTATATCAATTAAAATAGAATATCGATACATAATGAACATTATAGAAGCATTAAACTGGCGATATGCCACTAAAAGAATGACAGGAGAAAAACTTGATGAAGTTCTTGTAAACGAAATTATCGAAGCCGCTAGATTAACGCCAACTTCCGTAGGATTGCAGCCTTTTCATATTATCAAAATAAGTAATCCGGAAATCAAAAAACAGATTCAGCCTATTGCCTTTGGACAGCCACAGATTTTAGAAAGCTCGCATCTGCTTGTTTTTGCATCTTGGGATAAAGTTACAGATGAACAAATTGATATCGTGTACAACTACACAAATAATGAAAGAGGTGTCCCATTGAAAAAAGTAAGACAACCGATAGAACAGTTTGTAACAGAGATTAAATAAGATTAAAAAAATAAAATCATCTGCCAGAAGTTCTGTTTTTAAGTAGAAGTTTTAGGCAGATGATTCTACTGGATATGCAAATGAAATTTCCAGTTTGAGCTAAGTTAAACTGGTTTTTCTTTTAAGGTTGAAAGAAAAACGATTTACTTATATTTGCCTCGCAAAGCAAATTCAAATGTTCAAAAAAGTAATCATTGTATTTATTCTTGGCTTTTATTCGGTTTTTTGTTCGGCCCAACAGGTTCGGCCCTCCAAATCATCTGAAATTTACCGTGAACTCAAAACTCTTAAACAGCTGCCTAAAGTTTTATACCTTGCGGCTCATCCCGATGATGAAAATACAGGATTACTCTCCTGGTTAATCAACGATCAAAATGTAGAAACGGGCTATCTATCTTTAACCAGAGGTGATGGTGGTCAGAATTTATTGGGTACAGAACAGGGGGCTGCATTGGGTTTGATCAGAACGCATGAGCTTTTAGAAGCAAGAAAGTTGGACGGCGCCCAGCAGTTTTTTACCCGTGCGATTGATTTCGGTTTCTCTAAAAACACGACTGATACCTTTAAACAATGGAATGAAGACAGCATTATCGCTGATGTAGTTTGGGTAATCCGTAAATTCCGTCCTGATGTTATTATTTGTCGTTTTCCTCCTACTGCTGCGGCAGGCCACGGACAACATGCAGCTTCGGCCGTGGTTGCGGAAAAAGCTTTTAAGCTGGCAGGCGATAAAACCGCTTTCCCGGATCAACTAAAATATGTTAATGCATGGCAGCCAAAACGAGTATTGTGGAATACTTTCCGCTTTGGTGCAGTCAATACAACAGCTGAAAATCAACTAAAAGTTACTGTTGGTCAATATGATGCGCAACTGGGAATGGGCTATGGTGAATTGGCTGGATTAAGCAGAAGTTTACATAAAAGCCAGGGTGCGGGAACACAGTCTGTAGCCGGCATCAAAACTGAATATTTTTCCCATGTTATTGGCGAACCTGCAAAAGCAACACTTTTTGACGGAGTAACTAAAACCTGGACTTCACAAGGAAGCGCTGATATCGACCAATCATTAGATAAAATTATTTCAACTTTCAATTTTAATAATCCAGACCAGAGTTTACCTGCCTTGCTTGTTTTACGAAAAAAGGTCATGGCACTAAAAGATGCAGACCTAAAAAAGGATAAAATTAAATCTCTTGACAACATCATTTTAAGCTGTGCCGGATTTATGGGCGAGGTGGTGACCAATCAGGCTGAAGCTGTTGCCGGGGAGCATTATAATTTCAGGTTAAATTTGATTTCAAGAGCTGAAAATCCTGTCGTTTTAGACAATGTAAAATGGTTAAGTCAGTCAGAAAGTTTCAACAGAAAACTCTCAAAAGATTCTTTAATTACCATTCAGCATGACATTCAGATTCCTGCAGATGCAGCACTCACAGAACCTTATTGGTTGGCAAAATCTCCTACGAATGCAGCCACTTTCTCTGTTCCAAATGATACTTTAGTCGGTTTGCCTGAGGCAGAATCACCACTGAATGTTTTGCTTGATTTAAAAATAGGTTCAGATAAGCTTCAGGTTAAACTTCCTTTATCTTTCAAAAAATTAGATCCGGTACGTGGTGATGTGGTAGAAGCGTTGCGCATTGTTCCTGCATTGGAACTGAAATTTACACAATCACTTTATGTAGCCAAAGAAAATGAAGATTTACATTTGAGTTTAAATATTAAGGTTAATTCCAGCAAAAAGTTCAATAATGGAAAAGTAAACCTGATGTATAACGGAGAATGGTTAGGCGGCGCTGATTTAAATTCGCTCAATGGGAAAGATACGACCATCGATTATATTATTCCAAAAACTAAGCTTACTTCAATAAAGTCAGATCGTTTTCAACTGGATGCCAATTTTGTTGCAGATGGAGTCACTTATAATAAAAAACAAATATTAATTCAGTATCCGCATTTACCTTCCTTACAATATTTTGCGCCTGCAACGGTAACTGTAATGAAAGGCGATATTCAGGCAAAGGTTAAAAAAGTAGGTTACATACAAGGTGCGGGCGATTTCATTCCTGAGTTTCTGCGCATTGCAGGTATTCAGGTAGATGTTTTGAAAGACGAAGATTTTTATGGCAACATAGATGAATCTGCTGGAAACGGCAGTCAAAACAAGCTATCGCAATATGATGCCATCGTATTGGGTGTTCGTGCCAACAACACAGAAAAAAAATTAGGTCGCTGGATGCCTTTTTTATGGTCTTATGTAAAAGCCGGAGGTAATTTGGTGATGCAATATAACACCAATCAGGATACAACCGTAGACCAATTGGGGATGTACAATTTCAATATTGCCAATAAGAGGGTTACCGAAGAAAATGCTGAGGTTAAGTTTTTAAATCCAAATCATAAATTACTGAACTTTCCAAACAAAATTACTGCGGATGATTTTAAAGGATGGGTACAGGAGCGTGGCGCCTATTTCCCTGATCAATGGGATGCAGCGTATGAACCGCTTTTTGAAATGCACGATACAGGTGAAGAGCCTCTGCAGGGATCAACATTATATGCTAAATACGGGAAGGGTAATTTTATTTACACCCCGTTGGCATTTTTCAGACAGCTGCCTGCAGGAAATGTTGGGGCGGCACGTTTATTTTTTAACTTTTTATCTGCACAGAAAAACTGATGAACAAACCACTTAAAAATTGGAATATTTGGTACATACTATTAGCAGTTGCATTAGTGTTGCAGATCGCATTTTATTATTTGTTTACTAAATTTTGGGCATGAGTACTATAGATTGGACAGTTCTTATTTTTACATTGGTTGCAGTGGTTGTTTACGGCGTATTGATCGGTCGTGGCCAAAAAAGCAACGAATCCTACCTGAAAGCAGATAATAAAATGCCCTGGTACATTGTGCTTATAGGGATTATGGCTACGCAGGCAAGTGCCATTACATTTTTGTCAGCACCGGGGCAGGCTTATACGGACGGTATGCGTTTCGTTCAGTATTACTTTGGTTTGCCTTTGGCGATGATTGTGATCTGTATTACTTTCATCCCGATTTTTCAGAGATTAAATGTTTACACGGCTTATGAATATTTAGAAAACCGTTTTGATAAAAAAACAAGGGTACTCACTTCACTTCTTTTTCTTTTTTCCAGAGGTTTATCAACAGGAATCAGCATTTACGCTCCGAGTATCATCTTGTCAAGCGTTTTAAACTGGAATATTTATTTAACGAATGTTTTGACGGGTGGAATTTTATTGATTTACACCTATATTGGCGGTGCAAAAGCGATCGCCCACACTCAAAAATTACAGTTTCTCATTATTCTGGGAACCATGGCTTTTGCAGGTTATCTGCTTATTGAAAATATGCCGAATGGAATTGGTTTCAAAGATGCACTTTATCTGGCGGGAAAATCCGGAAAACTCAATGTAATCACCACAGAATTCGACTGGAAGGATAAATACAATATTTGGAGCGGGCTTATTGGTGGTTTTTTTCTGGCACTTTCTTATTTTGGAACAGACCAGAGTCAGGTCGGGAGGTATATTACAGCGAAAGACAATACCAATGCAAAAATGGGCTTGCTGTTGAACGGATTGGTGAAAATTCCGATGCAGTTTGCTATTCTCCTGATCGGTGCCTTGCTTTTCGCTTTCTTTTCTCTAAAACCGGCTCCGATTTATTTTAACGAACGCTCTTATCAACATTTAAAAGAAACACAACCTGAACAGGCCGCGGTTTTTGAAAAAGAACATCAGAATCTGCAAATAAAATTTAATGCAGAATCAAAAGAAATTCTACAATTGAAAGAAAATCATTCTCCCCGCCTTAACAAAACAATTCAGGATTTTAAAAATACACAAACCCAGGTAAAAGCACTTCACGGCAGGGTAGAAGAAGCGATCAATCATTCAAACTATAATGCTGAGAAAACGGATACCAATTATATTTTCCTGTATTTCGTAAAAAATACCTTGCCTGTAGGGATGATCGGTTTACTGTTTGCCGTCATTTTTCTGGCCAGCTGGGGTTCAATTTCCGCAGCCCTGAATTCCCTTGCCGCCTGCTCATTAAAAGATGTTCATTTGATATTTAAAAAAGAAATTCCTGATGATGCAACCGAACTGAAGTACAGTCGCCTGCACACTTTGGCCTGGGGTATATTCTCAATCGGCGTAGCCATGTTTGCCACTCAGATGGGTTCCCTTATCGAAGCGGTTAATGTATTAGGTTCTCTTTTCTACGGCCCGATATTGGGGATTTTTCTTGTCGCATTTTATTATAAAAAAATCGGCGGTTCCAATGTATTTATTGCTGCCATTTTATCAGAAATTGTGGTTATTGCTGTTTATAACTTCGATATCGTTTCTTTCCTTTGGCTTAATGTAATCGGAGCAGCGGCGGTCATTATATTTTCAGCAATCGGGTTATTGTTTTATAAGCCGAAAGCAGTAAATTCGTAAACAAACAAAATAAACATACAAACAAAAATATTATGAAAACAATCATTAAATCTGCTGCAGTAATTGTTGCGACAATGACAATCTCCTTGAATGCCTTTGCACAGGACACTAAAAAACCTGCCAGCCCTCCGGCTACTGCAACGGGGAAAATTAAAGATGCAACCGTTACCATTGCCTATAGCAGTCCGTCTGTTAAAGGGCGTACCATATGGGGTGGTTTGGAAGCTTATAATAAAGTTTGGCGTGCGGGTGCCAATGAAGCAACTACTTTCGAAACGGATAAAGACATTACCGTTCAGGGTAAAAAACTGCCTGCAGGTAAATACAGCTTTTTCTTAATCCCTAAAGAAAGCGGAACCTGGACTGCAATTTTTAACAAAGAGCCAAAACAATGGGGTGCTTATAAATACGAAGAAGCAAAAGATGCTTTACGTGTTGATGTAAAAACAAAAGCTTTACCAGCAACACAGGAAACTTTAGTGTATAAAATAAACAATAATGGATTCACAATGGATTGGGATAAGATCTCAGTTCCTGTAGAGATCAAATAAATTTGAATATCAGAAATTAAAATCCCGGTTAATCCGGGATTTTTTTTGTGAAAATTTTGATATTTGGAGTTGCTATACTTAGTACCAAAAAGTTATAATAAACCAAAAGTGAAAAAAATACTAGAACCTTATTAGGATTTAAAACCACGCTTCACTGCCGACTAAATATCATTTTTTCAAATGCCAACTCTTATATGATTTCATTTATAAGAGCTGTTTATGAATTTTCCATTTGTTTGATGTTATTTTTCCATGTTACAAAAAGATTGATAGTTTTGATCAGCTTAAATATTAGGATGAACGCAAGGAAAGAGAATAATATGGTGTAAATTGAATAGCTTTTGAAAAAAATTGCCTGAATAGCTAGAATCAAAATATTGATTGATAAAAAGATCAAAGTAATTTTTTTGTGAGACAGCCCCAATTGTAAAAGGTGATGATGGATGTGTGTTTTATCTGCTTTGAAGGCAGATTTACCTCTTAAAATTCTATCAGTATATACTCTTACAGAATCTATGACCGGGATGGTAAATACAAACAGAATGAAGAAGATGCCATAAGGGAAATGAGCTGTACTGTGGTCAAATTTCGTAATATAAATACCCAGACAAATTAATAGATATCCTAAAAATAATGCCCCTGAGTTTCCTAAAAATATTTTGTTTTTTTGAGAAAAATTGTACTTGAGGAAAGCAAGGATACTGCCAATAAACAAAATGCCAATTTTTGCAAGGCTAATGTTACCTTCTATAAGCATGATAACGAAAAAAAGACCAAAACTTATTCCCGCAACGCTCCCTGCCAATCCATCTATTCCATCGATCAGATTAAAGGAGTTCACTGCAGTAGTAATAACCAAAACGGTAAGAATATATTGCAGGTAAATGTTGATTTCATAGACTCCTAACAGTCCGTACAAAGAAGATATTCTGATTCCGGATGTTGCTATTATTACACTCACACAGAGTTGTATCCCCAGCTTATAGATTGCCTTGATGTCCGTTTTGTCATCTAAAGTTCCTACCAAAAGCATAATGTATGATGTGATGATGATGGGAAGTATCTCTTTCGGGCTGTTACTGACGGTAACACCCATTAGTAAAATAACAACAATGCCTATGACTAAGCCTCCAATTAAAGGAATTGCCGTCTGATGAACTTTTCTTGAATTGGGAACATCTACTAATTTAAGTTTTTGGGCAGCAGTTCTCATCAGCGGAATGATACACATTGATAGAGTGAAAGCAAGGATTCCCAGTATGGATAGTTCTATTAAATTTTTCATGGTGTTTGATTTTAAGCGGTTTTATTTGAACTGTTGAATAGTTGTATATTTTTCAAATGTTCCAGATTATATTTTTCAAGAATTTTTTTGTCTAATTCTGAAATCACAGGGTAAACATTGGTTTTTTTATTGACCGTAAAGGTTTCTTCAATTAGCTGACTGTATTTTTTTGCGATTTTTTTCCAGGTATATCTTCTCTCTGCTATTTTCTTCATCTGTACGGCACAATTCTGCAGATCTTCTTTTTTAATTTCAGTTAAGACATTTTTAAGATCTTCCTCATTGGAGAAATAAAAAGCCTGGTGCTCTGTTGTGGTTCTGTTGTAAGAAACTCCATTGCTTATAATGGGCAATCCTAAAAACATCGCTTCTACTAAAGAAGGATTGGTACCGCCTGCAGAATGCCCGTGAATGTAGACAGAAGCATTTCCGCGGATAAGGTCTATGAGTTCCTGATCATAAATAGGATCCAGAAGGTGAATATTTTTAAAGCCTGAATATTGCTGTTTCATATCGATACCATACTGGCTGTTTTTCCAGTTGCCAACCAATACCAGTTTTCGGTCAGGAAGTTCACTGAAAACTTTTAGAATAGTATGGACATGATTTTCCGGTTCTATTCTGCAGACTTTTACTGCATATTCTTCTGATAAAAAAGGGTATTTTTCTCTGTTTTCAGAATTTGGAGTCAAATTGACTTTTGTATGGTCTGCACCATATTCTATGACTCTGCTGATCGTTTTATATCGTAAAGAAGTATAATCCTGAATAGACTCATTATCAGAAATATCAATATGAGAAAACCCCACAGCCAGTTTTTCTGCCCACCACAAATATAATTTTGCAGGTAAAGACCATTTGTCTCTTTTCCATTCTATACCATCAATCGAAATGATGATTTTTTTCCGCGTAAATAGTTTTACAAATGGTAATAACCACGCGCCTGCAACTCCTAAAACCAATAAAACATCACTTCGGAATAATGCGTGAAAAATAGACCAGGTATCATAGGGGATACTTTGAATCCCATTGGCATCAAGAGGAAGGTATTTTAGTTTTGCGCCTTTCCAGCTTTTGATTCTTTCTTCTTTTGTATATTTTTTTGACGAGCAATAAACTGTGAAATCGTAAGTATCGGCAAGCTCTTCTACAAGGTGCGCCGTCAAAGTTTCGAATCCTCCATATTTAGCGGGTAAACCCACAGTTCCGATAATGGCTACTTTTGTCTTCATAATAGATGTATTTGATAACAGTATTACTATTCATATTCCAAAAATAAAATTGTTTTTAAGTAATTAAAAATCAGTAACTTAAATCTTATTATACACGGTGCCAAGTTCCAAAAAATGGAAAATAAATTACAAATTGGAAATAATCTGCAGAGATTCTTTTTCAAAATAGGCTTCTGAAAACAAAAGACTTGTCTGATAAGATGTCTCGCTGAAAGATTGGTACACGTCTGAATTGCTCAATATATAAGTAATCTTTTCAGATAATTCGTCGACATTTTTAGAGTTGATCAAAAATCCGTTTTTACCGTCTTTCACCAATTCGGTCACCCCGCCAACCGGAGGAACAATTGCCGGAAGACGATAGCGCATTCCTTCCAGAATAGTCAGTCCGAAAGTCTCTATCCAAAGATCTGGATGCGATAAATTGACAATGATGCTTGCTTCCCGATAAAAAGGATGGGTATTGGTTTGTGTAGGATAGATGGTAAGATTATCCGGAATTGTTTTTCCTCTAAAATACTCCTGTATTTCTTTTTCAGAAGCATTCACAACCAATTTGAATAGGTAGCTGTTGTTTTTTTCTGCTAATTTTAAAAATTCGTCAACGCCTTTGTATATTTTTAAAGAACAGATCATCAGGACAATAGGAACGGGCTTTTCCACATATTGGAACTGATCTGCCTGATCTGTAAAATCACTTTCCAAAACATTATAGAGAATGACCTGACGATCTATCAGAGATTCCTGTTGTAAGAGATACTCTGAAACAAAAACGATCTTATCAGCAGTGCGTTTTGCCATTCCGAAAAGAAAATTTTTAAATATTTTAGGTTTAACGGAGGTTTCGTGGATATGATAAATGATTTTGCAGCCTTTTATTTTTCCGGCAATCGCTGCCCCAAAAGGAAGTACCGTATTAATATAGACGACGTCTTGCTTTTTTAGAAAAAACAAAAGCTTGATCATCAAAAGAAACTGACTCACAAAAAAATTAGCTATTCTGACCCATGAGCTGGGAGAGAACCGATACCAAAAGAAGTGATTTTTAACGTTGGGTATATCGGAAAGAAACCCTGTTCTTCCCCCGGAAGTAAAAAGATGGGTGTCTATTTCGTTTTTTGTCCAGGCTTTCAAAAGCTGCATCAGCACTTTCGGACTTCCGCTGTAATCGTTCAATAAATGGATGGCAACAATTCTTTTCATCTTAAAGCTGGTTATAAATGTTGTTGAGATGTTCTCCTCTTTTTTCCCAGGAGAATCTTTCAAGATAATGCTTTCTGGCTCCGGTACTCATTTCTTTATGAAGATTTTTATCCAAAAATAATCTGAGCAATGCGCCGCTTAAGCCTTCTACGGTCTTATTATATTTCTGTTGGGGAACTGTAATACCACACTGATGATTCACAAATTCTCCTGGACCTTCATTTTGAAGGCATACCACCGGTAATCCAAACGAAAGCGCTTCCGGAACCACCATTCCTGCTCCTTCGTGGGAAGGAAAAAGAAATACGGAAGCTTTTTGGTACATTTTCATCAGGTCTCTTCGGTCGATCCATTCAATGATTTCAATATAATCATTCATCTGGTTTTCGGTAATAAGATGCAGGTAAAATTCTTTTTGTTCACCTGTTCCTACCAGTATCAGTCTGCATTGCGCCCTGTTTTTTTCCGAAAGTTTATTGATAAATCCGGCAAATGATCTTATGGTTAAATCAAAACCTTTTAACGGAACAAATCTTCCCACGCTCATCACCGTAAAATCAGATTTTACAGCAATCTCATTGCTTTGAAAAAAATCTTCTGAAGCTACGGACGGACAGAGGGAATATTTGTTTTCAGAAAGGTTGAGCTTTTCAGGAACTCCCTTATTCATACACCAGATATGATCTGAATGTTTGATGGTGTTCTTCAATGAAGGCGAAAAATTCCAGAAGAAATTTTTAATCATCCATGTGAGACGGTCTTTTATAAAATATTTTTTCGAATAATCTTGCAGATATTGCTTTGGAATCAGCGGATGATGTCCTACAGGTCCCCATACCATTGGTTTATTAAGCTTCCATAAAAAACTTGGGGTCCAGTCGTTATGAAAATTGACGTTATGCACAATATCAAAGTCTAGTTTTTGTTTTTTAATAAACGAAACAATACCTTTCTGCCACAGATAATAGTACAGCATTGCTCCCCGGTTTCCCTTTTTCCAGAAACGCATCCAATAGGGAAGATCAAAATAGAGAAAACTCATATTCTGATAAATGGTATCAGGATTTTCTGCCATATATTTCTCAATATGTTCTCTGTTATTTTCCCTTGTGATAGCGATCACTTTTCGGAATCTGGCAATTTGATACACAAAATTCCAGCCCATCGCATCTTCTGAACCTTTATACGGATTCACTGCGTAGCAGGTTGCCAGTACAGTTTGATTGGTTGTCATGAGCTCTTGTTTTTAATAGTTTTGCAGGAATACCTCCTATAATGCTGTTGTCGGGAAAAGATTTTGTAATGACACTTCCTGCCGCCAAGATGCAGCCATCACCAATCTCTACACCGTCTAAAATGGTAACTTTACTGCCGATCCAGCAGTTTTTCCCGATTTTGATCCCTTTTCTGCTAACCCCCTGATGTCTTATAGAAATATCAAGATCTTCATAATTATGATTCTCCGGATGACAGCTCAGGTACTGTCCAACGATGCATTCATCGCCGATTTCCAGTCCTCCGGAACCTCCCAGATACGCAAACTCTCCGATGCCTACATTGTTTCCTATTTTTATCTTTTCTCCGATATTATTGAAAGAAGTGGAAACGATGATTCTGCTGAAAGCTCCGATGGAAACATTATTTCCGAACTCTATTCCCTGTTTTGACAATGAAGAAACATAGACATCACTTCCCAGTCTCAGGAATTTCCCCCATTTCATTTTTGAAGGATTGAAAAAGCTGACTCTTTTCCCTAAAAGCATTCCTTTTGGATTTTTAAAGAAGAAAATAACCTTTAATCCCCTGATGATGCTCCAGAGTTGAATCCATATCAGCTGAAGAATGGCTCTGGAGTTCAATGCATCATCTATCGTAAAATCAGGATTTCTAAGTCTTATGATTTTTTCAACAATTGTTCTCATTTTGCCGTAATTATGGTGTTCATTATAGTGCCTAAAGTGGTTTCAAGATCATTATTTTCGATGGAAAGATATTTTATATTCTGGTCTTTCTTTTCCAGTTTTGAAAACAATTGGCTGTATTCTGCAGTCAGATCACATATAGATTTGTAAGAAAGTTCTTTTTTTCTACTGAGGATTTTTTCGGGTGTAGCATAAAGAAAGAAATTAAATTTAGGTTTCATCAAAAAATGGTATCCGCCTTCTGTAACAGCCTTTGGAAGTTGAATATTACTCCGTTTTGCATCAGCAATAAAGTCGAAATAATATCGGTCATACAAAACTATTTTTCCTCTTAAGACATATTTGAGGTAAATGATAAACTGCCCTAAAATATAATCTGTGTAATAATACCCGAATCTGAATAAGGAAGAAACAGAGCTTTTATTGTTCCCTTGTCTTGGCAGAGAATTTACCGCATCCTGGTGTGCTTTTTCCTTACCTTTGGTCCAGACACTTAAAATAGGAAGAAGGGAAGGTCTGTGTCTCAAGACTTTTACAGGTCTTCGGTACCGTTTCTCTATCAGCTCAGAAACTTCAGAAATGACGGTGGATTTTCCCGCTCCGTCTACACCGCTGAATGTCATGATAAATCCTTTTTCTGAGAAAGAATCTTTCAGATAATAGTATACATTTTTCACAAAATGGAATCCTTTGTTGCAAGCTTGCTTTTTCAGAGCTTTTATGATTGTTTTTTTATCATCTGTTTTTTGAGAATCCACATGTTCTGAAACAAAATTCTTATACAGATCCGGAATTTCCGATTCATTAAGATGATAAAACAGGTGAATAAACCGGGCTGTATCTTTTTCCGAAACTTGATGGACTCCAAATCTGTTTTTGATTTTGTTTTCCAGAACTTCATTTGTATTCATGATCTGCAGATATTTCCATTTCAGCTGAGAGATGAGGTCAAGGTTAAGAATTTCATTATGCTTGGTGATAATTCTTACAGAGTACATAAACGATTTTTTAACGGTTGTAACGTTTTGTACAAGACTGTTGGCAGATAAAAAAGCTATCATCTTTTTTGCATTTCGGGAAGATATAATCATATCGATATCAGAATTTAATTTCAGATTTTCAGGAGCTTCGTTGTGAAATTTTAATGTAGCATAAGGGGTATGATACAGCTGATCAAAAACATCCATGATCAAAAGTTCTCTCTCTGTATTATTTTCTGTAAGAAAAATATTCAAAGCTTCAGTCCAGGTCTGTAAAAGCCAGTGAATCTGTACATGCCATTTTTCCTGTTCCGAATATATTTTAAGATATGATAATAGGTTGGTGAGAAGATAGAATTTTAAATACTTTTCAAGTTCTTTATCGTCATACTGAAAGGCTATTGCATTTTTTTCCTTAATCTCTTTAAAAATATTTTTCCAGGACTTTTTCTGAATTAAAATACCGTTTTGGATGATGAAATGAAAAAAATCAAACCCTTTTGGTCTTTCGAAGGATGCCAGTTCCCAATCATAAATTGCCAGTGTATGATCTTTTATATAGCAGTTCCAGGAAGTAAAATCACCATGAGAAAAAGAAAGATCTATGCTTTCATTTTCATTGATATAGGTAAGAATCGTATTGAGTTTTCTTATCATGTTGGGCGGGATTCTTTCGTCTCTGATTGCACTGAAATGTTCTTTCAGGCTCTGAAAATACTTCCATTCCGATATTCTGCAGCTTCCCTGATATCTTTCTTTAACTCCCTGCAGAGCTTTGGCATGAATTTCCCCAAACTCATTTTTTCTATTCCCGTTTTCAGAAATATCGCTGAGCTGCAAAATGCTTTCATTATAAAGTAAAGCCGATGGAACAGTATACAGGCTGCTTTTTGCGGCATAGCTAATAGCGGTCCATTCTTTTTTAATGAGTTTTTTTGCATTTACGGTGTCTGCTATTTTATAAAAGCACCCATTAGAGAATAAGAGACATTTATTATTAGGACCTACAGTTCCTGTAAAAATGGCCCAATCGTTTTCAATGTCGAAAATAGGTTTTTCATCTGCGATATAATGCAATGTCTCTTTCTTGAAAGCCAGTTTCTGTAAACGAAGTACAAATAGTAATTTAACAAGCAATGAGAATATTTTTGCCTTAAAGGTGGCTATATTATAGAATTTTAAAAATAGCGGTTTTTTTGAATTTGAGTTCCAAAACCATCTCACACTTCCATCGGGATTAGGGATGTAGGAAAAAGAAATTTTCACGCTTCCCGGCTGCTGTTTTGTAAACAATCTGTATCCTGTATTCTTAAATATATTCTTCATGGCGTTTCTTGTATAGTAAAATAGGATGTAAATAGTTTGCCAAGTATTTAAATGTCTATATTTCAGTATTTTATATTTGATTGTTTGGTTTTTATTTTCCAAAAAATGGAAAAATAGTGTAAAGGTTGGAATTTCAGACTGTAAGATCCGGCCGTTTTTTTCTTAATATAATTTTTTGGGGACGGGTAAGATGATTATTGTTCCTGAAGGCAATGGAAAAAATGATGATCTGGTAAAACATGATGCCATAATTACTCTCACCAAAGATTCCAAATTCTGTGAAAGAATTAATAACAATAGGAATCAGGATTCCGATCAGCATAAGCTTAGTTTCTTTTTGTTCGGATAAAATGGATTTCACGGTAAAAAATACCTGAAATAAAACAATTGTAAAACCAACGAATCCCAGATTCATCAGTACCTGCATAAAGGTATTATGGGTCATTTTTCCGGGATAGGTATGGGCACTCTGGAAAAACTCTTTGTAGTCGATCCGCATAAAACCAAAACCAAAAAGGGGCTCTCTTGGAAGGCCTTCTGTAATGAGTGCTTTCCAAAAAGGCAGTCTTCCTGTAAGGCTCATTACTTCTTCTAATCTCTCCTGATCACCGCCTTTTAAAATAACCGTGTATACAGCAAAAGGGGCAACCATGGCAACAAGCGCCAGAATAGAAAATTTCAGTGTTTTTTGTTTGGTTTGATTGATGTGAAAAAATATAATAAGCAACACCCCGATCAGAGAAGATCTCGATCCTGTCATATATAGGGCATACATGATGATAAGAATTTTGATGATGGTCCATACTTTATTTTTAAAGCGGTAAAGGTCAAAAATAAGACAGGCACATCCTACACCGGCGAGCATTCCCAGTTCGTTGGGATTCATTAAAGTTCCGCCAAGTCTTGCTTCCTCACCGCCATCTGTGAGACGGAAAAAAACATCCGGAGCTACCCACATTCCAATAACGAAAACCAATTGAAGGATAAAAACCGTGTTTCCAAGCAAATGATAGAGCCTGATAGTATGTCCTTCAAAATAGATATCCAGAATTTTAAGGCTTTTCACAAAAAAGTAGGCAAAAACAAAGCTCTGAAAAGTCATAAACCACTGCAGGGCACTAAAACCCGGGTTGGTACTCCAGGAAAAGGAGATAAACCCCAACATAAGGTAGGTCATGTAAAGAATAGGCGAGAAGATGTTTTTGTAGGCAAGAGAATTGATGCTGCCATACCTGATTATTTTCTGATAAATAAGTATAGATGAAAACATAACGCCCATTCTTCCCACTACTTTTATGGCTCTTGTAATCGCGACATTCTCACTCCATGTAAAAAAGCAGGCAACCATTAATAAAAGGACAATAAAAAGCTGGCTGTTTATTGTTTTTAAAAATTTTTGATGGGATATAGGTAAAGTTTCCATGTTTTAAAGATGATAAAGTCTGGAATTCATTTCAGTGATAATATGTTCCCAATCGAATGCTTTTTCAACCATTTTCAGTGCATTTTGAGAAGTTGTATCATATCGGTTTTTATCTTTCCAGATGGTATATATTTCCCACATGGCCTGTAGTAATAACTCCCGGTCAGGGTAGGGAATGGTAATACCGGCACCATATTCTTCAATTAAATAACCGATATTGGTGTTTTTGGTGACGATACAAGGCTTTCCAAAATTAGCGGCTTCTATAACCGAAACAGGGAGGCCTTCATTTCTGGAAGGGTGCACAAAGACATCCATCTGATTCAGCAGCGAATTCTTTTCATCTCCAAATTTACTTCCCAACAGTTCTACTTTTTTTTCAAGCTGAAGCTCTTTTATTTTTTGCTGAAGTTGATGCTTTTCATTGCTGTCTCCAATGATCCAAAGCTTTGCATCAGGAATTTCTTTGATAAAATCTGAAAAGCTGTCCATAAGAATATCCAGTCCTTTGGTAAAAATATCGAGTCTTCCGATAAAGCCGAACAGGATCGTGCTGTTGTTTGCTTTTTCAGGAAAGCTGTTGACTATTTTGTCAAATCCATAGGGGATAAGAACGGTTTTGTCTGTCGGAAATATAGATTGGAGTCCCTCTATTTCACTTTCGCCGATGCAGTGTATTTTGGTTGCATTTCCGATTACTTTCTTTTCACAAAACCTGAAATAGATTTTTTTCACCCATTTATTTTTGTTCATGGCAATCGTATTGTAAGCGCCGTGAGGGGTAATTACAAATTTGCGCTGATGTTTTTTCAGGAATTTACTTAAAGAGTAATATACCGGAATCCATCCTCCATGAAGATGAAAAATAGTGTTATGATTTGCATTCAGAATTTCTTTTGTAAGGGCTTTAGGAATAGAAAAAGGGTTCTTACTTTTTTGAAAAACTTTGGTTTTAAAATTTCTTTCCGGATAATTAACCTCTGTGTTTTCAGCAATTCCCCACACTTCTACCTTCCCGGATTTTTCTGCCTGCTGAGTCGCCAGATTGTACACGACTTTATTCACCCCGTTCATTTTTTCGGGATTGGCTTTGCCTAATATAATATGCACTATGCCCATACAGAAATATTTTTTTTGTTAAGAAGAATCTTCCAGTACACAATCATTAGAATCTGATTGATCACAAGGCCTGAAACGGCTCCGTACAGTTCAAAATACTTTAAAAGGAAATGAAAACTCAGGAGCGAGAAAACAAAAGAAATGCAATAACCGATAAAGAAAGCTTTATTTTGTTCCAAAATTCTGATGGCGATTCGGGTAGGGTAGCTGTAAAGGATAACGATATACAAAACGGATATTAGCCGGATAACAAAACCATACTGATGATATTTCTGCCCTCCGAGAAAAGTAATAAGAGGTTCTGAAAAGATAAAGAAGCCGGCAATAAGAATTCCCAGTACCATCATTCCTTTCGACATATTTTTAAGAAGTTCTTTTTTTTCCTGTCCTTTATTTTGATAATGAAGCTGGGCCGTTTTCGGAAGATAATAGTTTTCAACAGTCTGCAGAACAATATTAATGACTCCAAAAAAAGACTGAACAAGCCTTAATGCTCCCAACGCATTAATACCAAGATAAATACCTGCGACCAGAGTAAAGAAGTTATTTGAAAACCATTGTACAACAGAGGCGCTCAGGAGCCATTTTCCTTCCATAAAATGATAGCGGAAGAATGAACTGTTTTTGAAGCTAAAGTCTGAATTTCTTATACAGTAGATGATTCCCGGAATGGATGCTGCAAAATTAATAATACCTATGATATACAGGCTTTTAAATAAATTAAGACTCTGTTCAAACCAGATTAAAGGGAAAACAGCCAGAAAAATGCTGTCAATAAAAAGTACGAGGTAAATGCGATCAACTGTCAATAAGATCTTTCTGACAAAATCCTGAAAAATATAGGCAGTTGTAAAAAGAATAACCGCGGATAAGTTTTTCTTAAAAAATTCTATGGCGGAAATAGGTAAAAACTGGGCTGTAAACAATAGCAAAGCAAAAATAAAGATCAACAGCAAAGCAGCCTGAAAAACAAATCCCAGCGATTTTCTGCTGAATTCTTTTGCTGCTGAAATCTGGAATGGCTGTACAATAACTGCATTGCAGATCCCGACAAGAAGATAGGTGACCAAAAGAACGGAAGAAAACAAACCAAAATCTGAAATACTCAGTTTCCTGGCCAGTAAAAAAGTAAGCAGAAAGTTGGATCCACTGAATATCAGCTGATCTGTGAAGACCAGAGATGATTGTTTGGACGCTATTTCTTTCAGCTTTTTCACCGTTTATTTTTTTTGATTAATTTTTTTACGGTTGTGAGAATGCTCGGATTGTAGCCTTCTTTATTAAGGATGAACCATAGATTATCAAGCTTATATTCATCTTTTAGCAGTTCTACACTCATAATGCTCTTGGTGGCTGTTTTCCGGCTGTCTAAAAGGAAAAGATTCTGATCGGCAATTTTCAGAAAAAGCAGCGGCATTTTTCCTTGTCTGATGGCCTGATTATTAACAATACAAACGTCCGTACTTTTTATTTTTTCGCGGATCATGTTGTGAATATCCGTTGAGGTAAGTTTAAGATTTTCATCTCCGGAAAAATTGATATAATGCTCTGCCTGAATATCTTTCAAGGTATTTGAAACATCCACCACCAGAACTTTTTTTGATTGCATCTGTAGTGCTTTGATGAGATTTTTGGCGTGGAAGGTATGATGTTCGGGATTGTCATAGGAAGTGATGCAGATGGTATTTTTTTCTGCGATGATGCCTTTGAGTTCCATTTCAAGAATGTTCTCAAGAAAATAATAAGGTATTCTTTCTCTTTTTTTAATAAAAGGGGTTGTGAAAGCGATGGGGATGGAACTGTTTTTCTCGATCGTATATACATCATTTACTTTTGCTTTGGCAAAATGGATGGCATAGATAAGAGCAATAGATCCGATCATGCTCATAATAGCTGCCACAATGATAATGATGGAACGCATGGGAGATACAGGATGGGTAGAAATCTCTCCTCTGGTAATAATTTTGTGAAATGAAATTTTCGCTGCTTTGGCAATTTCAGCATCTATTCTTTTTTCATTTAGAAAATTATAATTTTTTTCATAAAGATTAAACTCTCTGTTCATGATGTTGAGGAGCTTTTCTTTTTCCGGTAAGCCTACAAAAGCCTGTTCAGCGACGCGGATATCCTGATCGATATCATTGTATTTGATCTGTAGATTTTTTTGTGTATTCCTGATACTTTCGGTTTGATAGTCTGTAAGATCTTTGATTTTAGTATCTATTATTTTTACCTTTTCATGTTCTGGGGTGTAGGTGAGAAGAAGATCCTTTTTTTCTGCCTGTAATTGCTTTATATTTTTCATCATTTCCGTGGAAAGAAGATCGTTAAAGGCCTCAAAATTGGTGGCAAGATCCAGATAATTGTCTTTACCCTGTGCCACATATCCGTTAAGATCCTTTATCGCATCCAAATTCATTTTCAGATTGCTTTTCTGGATTTTGAGCTGGGATATTTTCCTAAGATCGGTCTCTGTTTCCTGTGGAATATTGATGATGTTTTCCTTATTTTTGTAGTTTTCAATTTGATTCTCTACATCAGAAAGTTTATGATTGGCCTGCCCAATTTCTCCTTTGAGGAAATCTACAGTAGTATTGGCGGCACGGTATTTATTTTCAATATAATCCTGAATGTAGGTTTCTGCAAGGGTATTGACGATCAATGCCGCTTTTTCGGGTACATTGCTTTTATAATTGATCCTGATCACCGGAACGTCTTTGTCCACAGAGACGATATCCAGGTTTTTATTGATGTTATCCAGAAGTTTTTCTCTGCTTAAAAATTCAATTTCATATTGATCGATGATTTTAACATCTGGTCTGGACTGGATGTAATTTTCATTCAGGCTGATGAGTATTTGTCCATTGTCTATATGAACCGGAGTTCCGAAATTTCCCTTTTTCGGTGTGGCAGTACCGGGAACGGTAATAGAGTAGGCTTGTTTGGATAGGACGTTTAACAGGAATTTTTTATCATTATTTTTATCATCACTGAAGGTTGCTGCTACTTTAATAGGCGAATCATTAAAAAGCTCAACCGACTGAACCTTTCCCTTTCTGTAGATTTCTGTAGATAAAGGGAGCTTCGAGAGTGTTTTCTCTATCAGTGAGGTCGATTTTAAAACCTCGATCTCTGTACTGATTTTGTTGGCAGAGGCAAACACATCGAAATCTTTAAAAAGATTGGCACTGGGAACGCCCTGCTGGGTATCAGCAAGTTTTAATTTTGCTGTGCTTTCATACATCGGTGTTACATAGTTGAGGTATTTTTTTGCCGCCAATACAGAAATGACTATTGCCAGGATAACAATGGGCAAACCTCTTAATAAAGGTTTCAGAAAGCGTACATTTTCGTTATTCATGATCGTTTTTTTATAGAAGCCCAATGAGTATTGCTGCTGCGGATGTCACTGTTGTAAAGGGGATTATGGTAGAAACTCTTTTATCAAAATCCTTGCTCTTCTTAGAAGGTACAATAACATAGTCTCCCGGATGGAGCATAATATTCTGATTGGGAACATCTTTCATTTTGGTGAGGTCTATGTTGGTAACCCTTACGTTTTCTCCTTCCTGTCTTAAAATTTTCACTGATTTTAAGTTGGCGTACATTTCAAAACCTCCTGTTTTTGAGATAAGCTCAAGTAATGTATTCTGATCCTTATCGACCTGAATTACTGCCGGATTTCGTACTTCGCCCATCACGGCAATTTCTTTGTTAAGAACTTTCACATCAACAATCGGGTTCACAAGCCATTTTTT
Source organism: Chryseobacterium limigenitum (assembly GCF_900114875.1). Taxonomy (GTDB): domain Bacteria; phylum Bacteroidota; class Bacteroidia; order Flavobacteriales; family Weeksellaceae; genus Chryseobacterium; species Chryseobacterium limigenitum. The sequence goes on along the minus strand of NZ_FPKW01000027.1, from coordinate 23,961 downwards.
AAGCTTGGTTTTTATGTCTTCCTTCAGCTCGGGCAAAGATTTCCCAATCACAGAAGTTGTTCCTAATTTTGGAATTTCAATATTTCCGTTAATATCCACCAAAAGCCATTTTCCATAGACCTCGTTAGAGTTATAAATTCCATATACGGATCCCACACTCAGGTCATCCTGTCCCCAAACTGAAAGCGTTATTTTGTCATCTTTGCGGATTCTGTATTCGTAATTCGGGTCGAAACTGAAATCCTGCATACTTCGCGATGGCTGCTCTTCTTCCAGTACATTATATGTTTTACAGGAAAAAAGCAACAGCATGAAAATGGATGATATGATGAATTTTTTTGCCATAGTTTTTTAAAATAAAATTGAAAAGAATTTGCGGAAACCTTTTAATTTGTTTTGAGACATTTCTTCTTTTATTTTCAAGATCTTCTCTATCGTTTCTGTCATTTTTTCGCAGACATTCGCATCTTTTACCAGATAGTCAAATGCTCCGTATTTAAGCGCATTTACAGCAGTATCGATGTTTTCCTGTGCAGAGACCATGATCACATAAATGTTGGGGTCAAAACGTTTGATTTTCTTTAGAACCTCAAAGCCGTTCAGGTCTTCCATGTTGTGATCCAGAAAAATAACATCTGGTTTCTGATGAAGCTCATCCAGGCATTCTTCGCCACTGCTGAAGCAAATAATGTCTTCATAGTGATGATTTTTTAAATACTGTTCATATACACTTGCACAGAATCTGTCATCATCTACAATAAAGAACTTTAAATTTTGACTATTTGTTTCCATCTTTTTAATTTGAAAACAATAAGTCTATTATTGTGCCTGTATTTAATTATTTGAAAATCAAATATTTAAATATTTACTTTTTCCAAAATATGGAATTGAGTCTTGATTTTGGATGGTTTCTCTTTATTTAATCTCTTCCTTCAGCTGGATTATTACGGTAGTAAGCGTTTTTTTTATACTTTCAAATAGAGCATATAGTTCAGCAAGATTTGTGTGCTGTTCTTTTGCTGATACTTCCAGCTGTTTTACTTTTTCTTTAATGGAATATATACCTATGCCTTCTATACTGGGCTTGATCTTATGGATGAGCCTGGCTATTTCTGTCTGGTCTTTCTCTTCGAATGCTTTTTCTACCAAAGGAATTGTTTCCTGGGTCTGCGAAATGAATATCGAAAGCATTTTCTGAATAAAATCCTCATCTCCTCTGCTGAGGATCTGTATATTTTTAAGATCATAAAGTGTTTTGCTCATATTGGATATCGTTGTGTTGGTTCTTCTTTGAATTTTAGTGTATTTGTGAATAATATTGAGCAGGTTCTCTTCAATAAACGGTTTGGTAATATAGTCATCCATTCCTGCACTGATACAATTGTCTATCTCGGTTTTGAAAGCGTTTGCGGTAAGGGCGATAATGGGTGTTTCAATTCCAAGTTCTTCCCGCACTATTCTGGTGGCTTCTATACCATCCATCTCAGGCATCTGGATATCCATCAGGATAATATCAAACTGTTCTTTCCTTAAGAGATCTACTGCCATTCTGCCATTGTCCGCTTTGGTAACACTGCATTTGAAATGTTTCAGAGAATTTTCAGCAACCAGCTGATTCAGTTCATTATCTTCAACCAGCAAGACATGAACTCCCTGAATAGAAATTTTCTGTTTCTTTTGGGAAGATTTTGAAGGTGATTCTTCATTTCCTTTATCCACATTGAATGTGATGGTGATAGCAGTTCCTTTATTTTTCTCACTATTCACTTCTATCTTTCCTTTCATTAATGAGACCAGCTCTTTGGTAATGGTCATTCCAAGACCTGTACCGCCATATTTCCTGGAAATAGAGCTGTCTTCCTGATTGAATTTTTTAAAGATATTGTTTACATACTCTTCACTCATTCCGATTCCGGTATCAGTAATGCAGATAGAGACTGTCTGATAATGAGAAAAGTCTTTAAGAATAGTACAATCTACCTTTATTTCACCTTTATCTGTAAATTTTAATGAATTGCCGATAATATTATACAGAATCTGTTCTATCTTTAAGGAATCACCTTTTTGAGCAGGGGCAAGAGACTTTGAAAAAACAGCGTATAGCTGTAATTTTTTTTGTTTTGCTTTAGGCTGTAGAATGGTAATAACATTTTCGATACTTTCTTGTAATGAAAAGCTTTTGTTCTCCAGAGACATTTCACCGGATTCGATTTTGGAAATGTCAAGAATATTGTTTATAATCGATAACAAATGTTGCGAAGCATTATAGCTGTTTTCTACAAACTGTTTTTGGGTGGTATTAAGGCCTATTCTTTTCAACTCTCTTAGAAAACCTATAATAGCATTAAGAGGTGTTCTTATTTCATGGCTCATATTGGCAAGGAAAACTTCTTTGGCTTTGGATGCCTCCAATGCTTTTGCTTTTTCCTGTTTTAGTTCTTCTTCCAGTTTTTTTTGGTCTGTAACATCAAGATGGATTCCTATCGAACCAAGTTGATTACCGTTATCATCATAATTAGGCGCTCCGCTTATTGCCCACCATCTGATTTCTCCTCTCTTATTTTTTACAGGAAGCTGATATACACTTGAAACTCCTTTTTTTCTTAATAGGATCTGCTCTTTTACAAACTCAAGATTATTGTCTCCGTATACAAATAGCTGTGAAGGACTTTTGCCAATTAACTCATCCGGATCATAGCCGGATACATCACAAAAACTCTGATTGGCATAGCGGATTGTTTCGTTGTTGTCTACTTCCAGCAAGCCCAAATTCATATTGGCAATGATGTTCCGGTATTTTTCTTCCTGCCTTCTGAGTTGGTCTTCCCCTCTTTTTCTTTCAGAAATATCTTTGATGAAGTAGCAGTAATATTTGTTATTATCCTGTTCTACAGCAATAACGGATATTTCTACCGTAAGTTCTTCTCCGTTTTTTTTGATAATGCTTCGTTCAACTTGTTTATTCAGCATTGATGTGTAGAGCATTTTATCTGCTTTCGGAAAGATTTTTTCAATAATTTTTTCACCTTCTACTTCTTCTTTTGTCCAGCCGAAGGTAGAAGCTGCACTTTTATTCCAAAAAGTGATTTGGCCTTTGTGGTTGGTAATGATGATGGCGCTCATGGCAGAGTCCATGATCATCCTGTTGCGTTCTTCACTTTGTCTGAGCTGGTTTTGGATAACAACACGTTCCGTTATATCATTATATTTCCAGAGATGCCCTTTGTAATAGTCATTAATAAAAATAGGAATATAATCTCTTTCCAAAAACCTTCCATTCCGGGTTTCCAGGAGCTCATTGATCACGATTTTCTTTTCCTTAAGTATTTCATTAATTCTCTGAACAAAATGATCTTCATTAGTAAACAGGGCTTTAGATTCTTCTGCAGAATTTGTACAATCTATTCCGACCATATCATCGGCGGGAACAGGTATATTAAACATTTTGCAAAATAAATCATTGGTAAAGATTATTTGTCTCTTCTCATCTTCCATTAGGATTCCTGACTGGAGATTCGCCAACAATTTTTTCAGAATTTCCACCGTTCTGGAAAGGTCTTTTTCAAGAACAAGACGCTCCCTCACGTTTACAAGAACCTGCGTAAATATGGTGAGAAGATTTTTTTCGGTATCTGATACTTTATGATAATCCCTTACAAAATCAAAACCTATAAAGCCCAGACATTCATTTTGCAGCATAGCCGGTATTACAAGCAGACTTTTGATATCCTGTTCCTGCAAGAGTTGTTTGAGATTACTTTCCGGTAATCGCTGAACATCCGGATAATAAATACTTTCCCCTTTTTGGTTGGCTTCCACCCATTCGCTGATGATGCCAAGAGGTACGTTCTGAAGATTGTCTATTTGAGGACTGATCCCTTCATTGCAATACTCATACATGTTTGAACAGGTGCTGTTTGCAAAATCATAACTGAAAATATAGGCTCTGTCTGCTTTCACAAATTCAGACATTTCCTGAAGTGATTTCTGGACACTTTTTGGCACCTTTTCAAAAGGAATATTAATATACTCAGAAGAGATATCCATTAACAGATTCTGAAATTGGAGTTGCTGATTGAGCTGTTTCTCAAGAAAGATTCTTTTTTTCAGCTGTTCAGATACATAAAAGGACAGTTCAGTCAGATCCTCAGAATCCTGATGTTCAATCGTAGGATCAAGAATTTTGATGGATTCATACAGATTAGAGATCGATTTTTGTTTTAAAATGTTCTCGTTTTTAAGGCTGATGTAGATTTCCTGATACTCTTCCTCACTCTGTTTAAAAGCATGATCCATGAGTTCTTTATCTCTTTCAAAAGATTGATAAGACTGATTTACAGCATTGATGAAATTTTTGAACTGCGGATGAGACTTACAGTCTTCTGTAAGATATTTGTTGATTTGTCTTTTTAATAGGTTGTGAAATTCCGGCTCCATTTTTATTCAGTTTCGTTAACGGTGGTAATGGTAATAGTCTGGTTATGTAAGACACAATCATCAAAGGGCTTCAGCGGGGATATCTCACCATATGAATAGAAACCTGTAATGATGGTATCAGCTCCCAATACATCCCTCACCATTTCCACTTCTTCAGCAGTCCGGTCTCCTAAAACTAATTTTCTTCCTACACAGCTCACAATAATTCCCATTTTAGGTTTATTATGACTTATTTTAAGGCATTCACTGGCCGCATCATTGGCTGCATCAATCAATCTGTCCATATTAGCCTTCATAAATCTTACTTTACTTCCTTCGGGAAGATCACCTGCAAAGACCATCATATTATCTTTCTCATTAATAGAAAGGATGGTACGTACAACAGGGGAGGAGTCGTCATCAGATTTAAGGGAAAGAGGAAAAAGAAGCGCAGAACCGGGTAACTCTTCTGCGTACTTTCCGAGATATTTTTTATAAAGATCAAGGGCATTTTTATGATCGATTTCATATAGAATATTATGATGAGAACGGGTAACAGTTCTTTCAAGTCCGAAGCTTTCCCATCCGCCGTATGATGCATGAGATAATTCCAGTTTTTCTCCATAAAACCCAATTGCTACAATCTGATTAGATGAAGGGATCTGATTTAAACCAACTGCTGTTTTTTCAAATTTGTCCCCATCACCTGCCAATCCTCCTGAAATTAATACATGATCAGGACGTACGGCGTTCAGTCCCTGAACCAGCTGACTGCCGTTGACGCGACTGCCATCCGATAAAACAAATACCCATTTGAGGTTTTCTTTAGGAAGCTTTTCCATAAGGGTTTTCCCGGCTTCATAGCTGTTCGGAAAGTTTTCTATATTAATCTGTGAAGTTTTAATATGAGATGTTGAAAAACTGATAATGGTAACAGCTACAGTATCATCGTATACTTCATTACAGAAAATTTCTCCGGACGATGATGATAAGGCAATCTCTGCATGGGGAAACTTTTCTTTGAGCTGAAAATAAAAATCATTGTTTTCGATAAGGTGTCTGGCTCCGTATCCTATGACGAGCTGAGCTTTCTGATAGTCTAGATTTTCATCATTCCTTTCATGTCTGCATTCTCCGTTTATAAAAAGTAATTTGGCAACTTTCATCTAGTATTTTTTTATTTCAACATTGTTAATAAGATTATAAATGGTTGATTTGCCTATATCCAGAGCCTTTGATGTTTTAATCACATCATTATTGTTTTTTTTCAGGAAGTGGAGGATGATATCTGTAGTATATTGTTTTAATGTTTTTTGCCCGTCGAGAAAAGAGTCTGAATCTTTTTCAAGGGTATAAAAACTAATGTCTTCTGCCGTTATCTCAGGATTATCAGACATTACACAGGCCAGATCAATGATAGATTTCAATTCTCTCACATTTCCGGGGAAACTATAAGCGAGAAGTTTTTTTTTAGCATCAACAGATAATCCCAAAGGTTTTATTTTATTTTCCTTTGAAAATAGCTCTATGAAATGTCTGGCAAGAATTAAAGTATCCTGTTCTCTTTCCCTTAAGGGAGGGAGTTCAATAGGGAGGCCTATAATTCTGTAATACAGATCCTCCCGGAAAGTACCCTTTTTTACTTCCTGTGCGAGATTTTTATGGGTTGCTGTAATCACTCTTACATCCAGCTTTATTTTCTGGTTTCCACCTACTCTTGTAATTTCTCTTTCCTGTAGAGCGCGGAGGAGCTTACTTTGGATGTTGAGATCAAGCTCTGCGATCTCATCCAAAAAAATGGTTCCTCCATTAGCCTGCTCAAACTTTCCGGAAGCTCTTTCCGCAGCTCCTGTAAATGCCCCTTTTTCATGACCGAAAAATTCGCTTTCTACAAGTTCTTTAGGAATAGCAGCCATATTCACCGCTACAAAAGGCTTGTTCTTTCTGGGTGAATTATAATGAATGGCTTTCGCTACCACTTCTTTTCCTGTACCCGTTTCTCCGGTAATTGAAACATTGATACTGGATTTTAACGCTTTGTTTATTTTTGAGAATATACCCTTTATAGATTCGCTTTGTCCAATGATGGTGTTCTCAAAAGTGTATTTTTTTTCAAGTTCATCTTTCAGGTCTTCTACCTCCTGTTTCAGCGATATATTTTCTTTCAGCCTGATAATGGAACTCCACAGGAGTTCTTTTGTGTGCTCATTTTTTACGATATAATCTTTTGCTCCCTGTTTTAGAAAATTGATGGCCACTTCTATATTTTCCTGTCCGCTGATAATTATGATGGGAAGATCAGGATACAGATGTTTGATCTGCTTAAAAAGCTCATCACCTTGAATATCCGGAAGTCCAAAATCAATACAGATAATATCAGGGTTAAGAAAAAGTCCTGAGAGACAATTCTTTGCCGTGTTAAAAAGTTGGACTTCATAGTCAGGATTTAGCTGGAGATGGTATTTTAACATTTCTCCGAAAAAAGGGTCATCGTCAACTATGAAAATTTTGCAAGTCCCCATTGGTTTTAGTTTTTAATTTACTACTAAAATAACGATTTTAGTTAGATAATACGGAATAAATAATGATAACTAAATATAAGTGTAAAATTTTAGTGAAAACAATTTTAATGGTTGGTTATGGTATTGTATATTGTTTTATGTTGATGTATTACTGAAAAATGAATATCTATGATTGTTTTACAATTTCTGTAGAAGACCAAAATTGGAGTATCGGAATTTAGAGATACATACAGTATACTGACAATCTTTAAGAAAAGTTATCAATATACTGTATGTGGTTTTGAATATAACGATCAAGGCATTATGATTGTGGTCAGGATAAAATAAAATACCACAGTGCTTTTATGTCTAAATATGTAAAAGAAAGAAACCGCGAAAAAAAAGCTGAGTTTATACGCTAAACGTCTGTTATATCTAAACCATGATCTGATTATATATCTTTTCAGAGTTGATTAGAATTTTTGTGTTGAAAAAGTTTTATTTCATTCTTAATGCTATTGCTTAGAAAATTAGAAAAAAGTTAGACAAAAAAATCCCGTTTTTTTCACTTTATGAATGTTTAGTTGTTAAAGAATCTTATTTAGAACTATTTTATGTATTGATGTATGAAAATATTTATTTGAGAGATTAGTTGGGCTTCAAATATGACTAAAAAGATTAGTATATAGGTGAATGTTATGTAACGTTTTCATTAAATTAACAATATTTTAACGAAAATATTCTATATTTACATATTTTAATATGTAAAATGATTATAAATACACAAATCAAGTTTAATCTCAAAAAAAATCAAAAACAATGAAAAAAAAATTAATTATTTTATTTACAATTTTTTGTTTTGGTTCCGCTTTTACGCAAGTAGGTATTCATACCCAAAATCCGCAGGGTATCTTTCATATAGATGGAGCGAAAGACAATCCTGCCACTGGAGTTCCAAATGCAGCACAGCAATCAAATGACCTTATTATGCTAAATAACGGTTACGTTGGAATGGGGACTATTTTACCTAAACAACAGCTACATATTACTGAACTTAACACAGCAAGTGGGATAACAAATAGTTTTATTTCAGGAATAGCCATTACGGGTAATGCTGTAGCTGCTGGATTTTCCGGACCTGGTCTTTATCTTGAAAATGTTAATGCACCAATTGGAAGCAGAGTCTTAAAAATCAACTATACTCAAAACGCTACCGAACCATTCTTAAATTTTCAAACAGTATCTGATAATGCTGGTACATCTATTGCAAACATACTATCTCTTACACGTTCAGGAAGATTAGGAGTAGGAACAACATCTCCCACTGAAAAGCTTCATGTTATTGGGAATATTCTTGCTTCGGGTACAATAACACCTTCTGATATAAGAATTAAAAAAGATATTACAGATAATCCTTACGGTTTGAAAGAAGTTTTAAATCTTCGTACAATCAACTACAGATATAAAAATGAAGAATTAGGTAAGGATAGAAAAGTGGGATTTATTGCGCAGGAGATAAAAGTCACAATGCCTGAACTTGTAACTACAGCTAATGATGAAATAAAAACATTGGGTGTAAACTATGCAGAAATGACAGTAATCCTTACAAAAGCAATTCAAGAACAGCAAAAAGAGATTGAGCTTCTAAAAGAACAAATAAAAATTCTAGAAAAGAAAATCAAGTAAAAATTTCTTATTAGTATGCAAGCTAAATTTGGTGTATTGCAGTTTCAGTTTCATGAGTTCCCGATGCTTCTTTTTTTATCGAAGTCAGTAATTGTATCGCAGCAAAAGTTCCCATTTCATATCCATCATTTATTTGATATTCGTATGTTTCATCAAGATATTTTGGTAAAGTTCCTTCACTTATTGCAACCACTTTTCTGTTGGTATTGTTCAGGCTTCTTTTAATCAATGAGCTGTGTAAACCCATCAGTGTTTCATCACTCATGGCAAAAAAACCATCGATAGAATCATCATCCAATAGTAGGTCTAATTTTTCTTTTACCAGATTGGCAGATTTACAAAATATGATACTCAGATTGATTTCAGGGACTTGATTTATGCTACTTTTAAACGATATCAGCCTGCTTTGTGTAATTTCTAAATTTTCGTCACCAAATATGGCCAATATGTTTTTGCATCCCTGATCGATTAATTTTTCAGCACATAATTCGGCATTTTTAATATTATCAAAAATGACAGATTCAAAAATGTTTTGAGGAACGGTTTTGTCAAAAATGATGGTTGGGATCTCCATCTCCTTCAATTTTTTTAAATGGTCGCAATCTTTAGTTTCGTTGGTCAGGGAAATTAAAATACCATCTACTCTTGAATTAATACATGTTTCTATATGTTCCTTTTCAGTTTCAAAAGAATCATTCGATGATAATATGAAAAAATGGTAGCCTTCCTTGTTAAGTACTGACGAAATACCTTTGATAATCGATGGAATGAAGAACATTGTTATTTCAGGAACAATAAGACCAATAACTTTTGAGGATTTCTTCCTGAAATTAACAGCAAAATCATTCGGAACGTAATTAAAGGTTTCCGCGGCCTCTTTTACTTTCATTTTCACGGCACTGCTGATGTCGGGATGATCCTTTAGAGCTCTTGAAACTGTGGATGTACTGATTTGAAGCATTTCAGCAAGGTCTTTTAGGGTAGTTCTTCTCATTTGGAGTTGTCGCATCAATTATCTGGAGAAATTAAGGATATTTTTCGAATTTATTTTTGTTAATTTTTGTTAAATAAGCAAGGTTTAATTGTTAAATAAAAGTTAATTTTAATAAAAGTTATCAACCGCAAACGTTTGCGCAAACGTTTGATATTCTTGATCCGTTAACGATCCGTTAAAAGACCTTTTTTGATGTCTTAAAAAAAATACTTTTGAGACATAACAAAAAAACTCAAAAAAATTATGGAATCACAGGTAATAAAGAAATTACTGATTTTCGGGACGATGAATATGGCAGCATTCATGTTTTCTCAGTCTGTGGTAAACGACACGTTATCCCCAAGAAGTAAAACGATCGATGAGGTAGTCATCACAGGAAATTCGAATCCAAAAGCCTCCATTAAAACAAGTACATCAATTTCCACGTTAAAGTCAGCCGATATTATCAATTCAGCTCCAAGAACTACCGCTGAAATCTTTAGAACAATTCCGGGAATTCGTGCAGAATCTTCAGGAGGTGAGGGGAATTCAAATATTACCGTGAGAGGGGTTCCTGTTTCTGCGGGAGGTTCAAGATATTTATTGATTCAGGAAGACGGTCTTCCGGTAATGCAGTTTGGAGATATAGCTTTTGGAACTCAGGATCAGTTTACAAGATTTGATTCTTTCGTGTCTCGTGTTGAAGCATTGAGAGGGGGATCCGCATCAGTTTTTGCTTCAAACTCACCGGCAGGTATTATTAATTTTATTACAAAAACAGGTGAAAAAGAAGGAGGAAGCATCACCCAGCAGATAGGCTTGAATTATAAAAATTTCAGGACAGATATCGACTATGGAACACCGCTTGGCAAAGATTTTTATATCGGTGTGGGCGGATTCTACAGAGGTGGGGATGGCCCGAGAAAAACAGGATATACTTCTAATAACGGAGGACAGTTCCGTTTATCTTTATTAAAGAAATTTGAAAAAGGAAATATTAGAATATATGGTAAATATTTGGACGATCGTACAGTAGCTTATATGCCGATGCCTATCGCTGTTTCAGGATCAGATTCAAATCCGGATTACAGCTCTTTAAATAATTATGATATTTTAACTGGTGCTTTGCAGTCTTCCAATTTTAAAAATGATGTTACACTTGGTGCAAACGGACAAATATTAAAAAGTGATATCCGTGACGGAATGCATTCAGTATCTAAAACCGTTGGAGCTGAATTTAATTATGACTTCGGTTCCGGCTGGAAACTGGATGCAAAGGCAAAATATGCTGCAAATGACGGTCAGTTTTTAGCTCCTTTTCCTGCTTCCGTCGGGAGCAAGGCTGAAATTTTAGAATCTGTTGCGGGATATGGCAGTGCAGTATATGCAGGAACAAATACCGCAGTTGATGGCAATGCAAAATATATGAAAACCGTTTTGTTCAACACCAAAATGAATAATCTTAATAATTTCTTCAGTGATATCAATATCAGCAAAAAATGGAGTAAGGTGAAAATGAATGCAGGTGTGTACAACAGTTCTCAAAACATCAACATTTCATGGAACTGGAATACTTACCTGATGGAAGTTTCTGATAACAACGCCAGATTGGTTGATATTGTAAGTAATACAGGAACTAAAATTACAGACAACGGACTTCTTAACTACGGTGTTCCGGCTTTTGGGGGAGTCAACAGAAATTATGATACCAAATACTCAGTCATTGCTCCACATGCTCAAGTGGAAATAAATCCGATTGAAAAATTAACGTTGGATTTTGGTGCCAGATATGATTTCGGAAATGTTTCGGGAAGTTTTTCAGGAACACAAAATACCACAAGGGCAATCGACATTAATCAGAATGGAACTTTGGAAACCCCGGAACTGGCAGTTGAAGTCGTGAACGGAACGGTTCCTGTAGATTATCAATACGGTATTTTCGGTTATTCTTTTGGAGCCAACTATGCTTTAAATTCACATAATGCAGTTTTTGCAAGAGTAAGTCAGGGCGGAAGTGCCTCCGCTGACCGAATTCTTTTTGCAGGCTACAATTATACTAATAATGATGATCCAGCTTTGGATGCGGTGAAAGTCAATAAATTGAATCAGATTGAAGTAGGGTATAAATTAAGAGGTTCAAACTATTTTCTGAATACAACTTTGTTTCAGGCTAAAACGATCGAAGCGAATTACGAAGCAACTACACAGCTTAGAACAGAAAATAGATATGAGTCTTTTGGAGTCGAGTTCGACGGATTCTATAAGATTAATAAAAGTTTTGACATCAAAGCCGGATTGACTTATACCCACGCCGAAATTAAAAACGCAATTGATCAGACCATTATTGGTAATATGCCGAGAAGAACTCCGAAACTGATGTATTCTTTTAATCCGAATGTGAATATTGAAAAATTAAGCTTTGGTTTCTTCGCAGTCGGATCTACAAAAGCATTTACTCAGGATAGTAACAAACTGATAATGCCTGGATATATCATTGTAAATCCTTATGTTTCTTACAAATTACTAAAAAACCTTACACTTAATGTAAATGCCAATAATGTCTTTAATGCTTTGGCAATCACAGAAGCAGAAGAAGGAACTTTGCAGGGAACAAACGGAATCATCAGAGCAAGAACACTTACCGGAAGAACTTTTGGAGCAAGTGTAAAGTTTGATTTTTAATGATGAATCATTATAATTTAATGATTACTGATTTAAACTAAAATAATTTTATACGGAAACTAACGGCATCATTTGCTGTTAGTTTCTTTAACGATATTCAATACTGATATGTTTACAGAAAAAGCCTTAAAAGTTATAGAAAATGCAATTTCAGATCAGGGGATTCTTGCATCTTCTGAAAAGAAAGACAATTATGCGAGAGTCTGGTCAAGAGATTCTATGATGACAGGAATTACCGGCATTTTGATCAAAAACCCAATGATTGTCGATGGTTTGGAAAAATCAATAAAAACCCTTGCAGATCATCAGGCGGAGAACGGACAGATTCCTTCCAATGTTTATGGAGATAAAGCAAGTTATGGGACGCTTGTCGGGAGAACAGATGCAACCATCTGGTGGATTATTGGAGCTTGCGAATATATTACATATTCTAAAGATGAGGTATTGAAAGAAACTTTAAAGGATAAAATATACCAAGCATTCTCATGTCTGAAAACATGGGAATTTAATCAGCGAGGCCTTCTGTACAGTCCGTTAGGCGGAAATTGGGCAGACGAATATGTCACGTCTGGATACGTTTTGTATGATAATATTCTTAGGTATTGGGCTCTTAAAAATGCAGCGGAATTATATGCAGATGAAAAACTAAAATCTCTTGCTGAATCAACAAAAAAACTGATCGAAAATAATTTCAGAAAGAATATTTCTGATGAAAGCAAATATCATCCGAATGCCTATCAGAAAGCTGAAGAAAAACCTTACTTATGGGCATCCCTAAATGCCAACGGCTATGATGAACGGTTTGATCTTGCGGGTAATGCTTTAGCGGTCTTTCTGGGATTTGATATAGATATGGATGGTTTTACTGAGTTTTTAGAACAATTGAGTGAAGAGTTTAGGCATTGGATGCTTCCTGTTTTTTATCCGATTATATTTCCAAAGGATGCTGATTGGAATTTATTGGAAAATAACTACAGCTATGACTTCAAAAATCACCCGTATCAATTTCATAACGGAGGTTCGTGGTCTATTTATCTCGGTTGGCTTTGCCTGGGATTGAAAAAAAGAGGGTATGATGAAATTTCCGAGAAAATTGTCAATCAGTATGAAAAACTTCTTACGGAGAAAGGTTCAAGTTTCAGAGAATATTATTCTACGGATCAGTTGATTCCTTCAGGAACAGATCAATTATGCTTTTCAGCGTCAGGATATCTTTTGATGAAGATATAATGATGAAAATTGATTAATTGTAAACAAAAACTATTTATTTTTAAAACAGATTAAGAGATGATTGGAGATGTAATTAATTTGGAGGAGAAGCATTTGACTACCGCTGAAAATATATACAGAATTATAAAGCAAAATGAAAATCACACTGAAAAATGGGCAGTTGGAATATGCGGAGAAAGTGGTAGTGGAAAATCGGTTACCGCATTTGCTTTGAAAAAGGTTTTGGAAGAAAATAGGATAAAAAGTTTAGTCATCCAGATGGATGATTACTTTAAGCTTCCTCCGAAAACTAATCATGAGAACCGTCAGGAAAGTTTTGATAATGTCGGAATACATGAGGTTCAGTTGGAGTTGATTGAAAAAAATATAAAAGATTTTAAAAAAGGGAGCTCTTCTATCGAAAAACCTTTGGTGCATTATCAGAACAACTCTGTTTCTCAGGAAATTGTGGATATTGCAGACGTTCAGGTTCTAATTATTGAAGGAACTTATATATTGAGCATTGAGGACTTTGATTTCAGTATTTTCATCGATCGCAATTATAAGGATACTCATGAAAATCGAATGAAAAGAAACCGTGATGAGCAGAGTGATTTTGTTGAGAAGGTTCTGGATATTGAGCATCAAATCATTCGTCAATTCAAACATAAGGCAGATATCGTGCTTGGAAAAAATTACCAAATTGTAAAGCCATAAATCATGAATAAGAAAATAATTCCTAAGCTCAGTTTTTGGCAGATCTGGAATATGAATGTCGGTTTTTTCGGGATTCAGTACAGTTTTGGGCTTCAGCAGACCGCTGTAAATCCTTTGTATTCCTTTTTGGGTGCTCATGCGGATCAGCTACCTATCCTCAATTTGGCGGGTCCTGTTACAGGATTGCTGATTCAGCCACTCATCGGTGCAATCAGTGATAAGACCTGGAGCGTGAAATGGGGAAGGCGGAAACCTTTCTTTCTGCTTGGTGCTGTATTCTGCAGTCTGGCATTGTTTATTTTTCCATTCAGTTCTTCAATATGGATGGCAGTAGGATTATTATGGATTTTGGATGCCGCAAACAATACAGCAATGGAGCCTTACAGAGCTTTTATCGGAGATAAACTTCCGGAAGAACAGCAGACCTATGGTTTTCAGATGCAAAGTTTGTTTGTTGGGGGCGGAATTACTTTGGCTAATCTATCTCTGTTTGTTTTTCAGAAATATTTTGGAGGAAGTTCAGAATCAGGAGGTATCCCTGCATGGGTTTATTATTCGTTTTTCTTAGGATCTTTCTGTTCTATTTCATCAGTGGTCTGGTCGGTGTACAAAACTCCAGAAATTCCTCCGACCGATGAAGAACTGATTAAGCTAAAAGCAGATAAAGAAAATGATACCGTTTTTACTCCATTTGTTGATATTTTTACTGCTATTATAAAAATGCCTAAAATACTTTGGCAGTTGGCACTGGTATATTTGTTTCAGTGGTATGCGCTTTTCTGTTACTGGCAGTTTGCAACGCCGATGATTAAACAGACTCTGTATCATGTTTCTGAGAATGATGAGCAAAAGGCAAATAGTTTCATTGAACTTTCAAAAAATGGGCTTTCGGTATCACAGAATGATATGTCTTGGGCTAAAAACATTCTTCATTTGGTAGAAACGGCTGTAGGTCAGACAGGACTGATGAATGGTTTTTATAATTTTATCACCATGATTTCAGCGCTGCTACTCATCCCTTTTGCACTAAAATATTCATCCAAAAATGTGTATGTTTTTTGTCTTTTTGCTACGGGGATAGCTTTGCTGATTTTACCCTTCATCCATAATGAATATTTAATATTATTACCGATGGTTCTTTTTGGAATTGGCTGGGCTGCAATGATGGGATTGCCTTATTCAATGGTTTCTCCTTCAATTCCTGCAGAAAAAAGAGGTGTATACATGGGGGTTATCAATATGATGATTGTTATCCCGATGTTAATACAGACTGTTTCATTTGGTTTTATCTACAAGAATTTTCTAAGTAGTAATCCTTCAAACGCAATTATGCTGGCTGGAGTTTTATTTCTATTGGCCTCACTTTCAGTAACTTTAATTAAGGTGAAGAAAATTAATTTGCATTAGTTTACTATACATTAATTTAAATAATTTTGTAAAAAACTAAAAAGTATCCCCTGCAATACAATACAGCTAAATTAAAGTGTGAGTAAAAAAGAGTTGAAACTGCCGTTAATAAAAGGTTTATAGCTTTAAATGAGCTCGAAAATAGAAATTTCCAAACTGTAGCCTTTCTTCATACATTTGTATTGATCGGGAATCTACTGCCCGAAATGTGATGTATGATTATTATTCTAGTGATGGGTATTGCTTTGAATCTTAGTGTATTAACCCTGGAATAAATGTTTTATATACTTTACTATTTAGCTACATTTAATTAATTTCAAATAGATTTAAAAAAGTGTATTTAAAAAAGACGGATACAAAAAGAAAGAGAGAGATTTGTAATTGTTTGTTTTTAAGTAATTTACAAAATTCTCTTTTAAGGTTTAGTGGCTAAGATGAGCATATCTTCAAACACTTTTGTGGATGACTTGGTTCGTTTGAGCCAGATTAAAGGAGAATCACAGAGCTCTTTTTCATCCTTAAATTTCTAATAATTTGTTAATTGATAAAAATATTATAAAATTTATATTATCCGGTTTTTAGGAAAGATTATATATTCATTAATTTTCTCTAAAATAAAAAAAATAAGCCTCATGTAACATGAGACTTAATTTTTTTGTGTTTTTTAAATTAGATAGGCTTATAACACGCATTACCTAATGGAATACATACTCCATTACATCTGTATTGTGTATGGGGGTTGCAAGGGCAATCTGCCGGCGGAATGTTTGCACAATTGTAGATTCCTCCATTGATTGATTTTAATTCACTTCGAGAAATTTTCTTGAAATTTTTCATTTTGATAAAATTTTTAAATTAATATTTATATAAAAAGGCTAAGGTTTACATTTTCGTGAGACATTATTTCTTAATAATTTTTACCATTGCTTCAGAATCATTAATCCTTATAAGATATGCTCCTGAAATCAGGGAAGAAACGTCGGTCTGCTTATTTTCAAACTTTCCGGTTTTTACTAGTTGTCCGGACATATTATAAATTTGATAATAGTAGTCTTTAGTGTCTTTTGCGTTAATGTATAATACCGTGCTTACAGGATTTGGATATACCACAAGTTTATCAGAGTTTACTTTTTGCTCAATTTCTTTTTTAGCAAAAGTATTGACCGCTTGTTTTCCTGTATTTGGCATCACAGGTATTGCATTTGGATCGTATCTTCCGATTTCTTTACCTGTTGTGGCATCGTACTGGATTTTTGCGCAGCGGCATGACATTCCTAATTGTATGTCATAATATTGTCCTGTCTGCATCTTCTGAAGACGTGTTGAAAATGCGTTGGCAATACCTGCTTCTGATGAAGCTGCCCAAACACCCATTTCGTTTACACTTGTGGAAACTCCATTCAGATTACGGATACCGGAAATAGGGTAATTTCCAATTTTGTAATTAATGGTTGCATCATTAAAAATCCATCCTGCCCATTTGTTATCCGATGTTTTTATTAATTTTCCATTATAAACATTTGATGCTGCATTTGCTATCGTCGGGTTGCTTCCATTGGTGTCCCAAATCTGTAAAACTCCTTTTTTGGAAGGATTTAAAGGATCCGCAATATCGCCAAGATACCAAGGTGAGGTTCCTTTTTGCAAAGAGCTGATATTGAAAGAAAAATCAGGGATTCTCCATCCATCCGGACAAGGATCAAAAGGCGATTTTTCTGTAGCATGCCCCCATCTGTCGTTAGCAGCTCCTTTATCATTAGTAAGCCAGTCTGTAGCTGCAGCAGAATCATTATACATAAATGTTAAAGGATTAGCTGCTGAATATCCTAATATTTTCTGAGTTTTAATATAACGTTTGTCTGATGCTCCGATTCCCGTTAACGAAGAATACTGAGAATATTTGCTTATAAAACTACTTAGGAATTGACTTGAATTAATCGTATTACCTCCTTTATAAATCATATCCTGATCCAAAAATGTAGGTAAAGGATCTTTTCTTCCCCATTGGTAATGTAATCCGATAGATTTTCTATAAATAATATCATCTACATTGTCTGTCACCGTTGGAAAAGCAACCAAAGCTCCTAAGTTCCTGTCCATAAAAATGGTTTTTAATTGAGGTGCAATTAAATTATATGGAGGGTTAATAACCTGGCCTGCAGAACTTGGCGCCGGTGTTTCAGTGGTATATACCGGTAATTCTGAAGGATCGGTTTCAGGAGCCCAAATATGCCAGCTCCATATAACAGGATCAGAAGATGTACCTGTTTCACCAACATGCATAGCAACAACTGCATTACCGTATTCACCTGGTTTTCTGTTAATAGTCAATAAGCTATTTTCAATGGTAGAACCTGAAGATAAATTAAGACTTTCTATTAAGAGAGGATTGGTTGTCCAGTAAACTTCTAATGAAGGTGTTCCCGCAGGAAAAGCATTAGTTGCAGAAGTATATAACTGATGCATTGCATATGCCTTTCTTGAATTAAATGTTTTAGAGTTTTCAGCTGTTTTTATAATATAACTGTTGGCTTCTTTAGTCCATGCCTTAACTGTTTCAACAGGATATTGTACAGAAGTTGCTGCAATAAAATCTGTTTTAAAAGCATTAAAATCTACAGCAGTAAATGTACTATTGTAATATGGATCTCTCATACATCTTACCGTACCTGCTCCTTTAGTTGGAGCTGTCTGATTAACACTGATTTTATAAGCTGCATTTTCAGGTGTGGTATGATAATCTGATACCAAACCAAAACCTCGAACTCCATTCCATGGAGAATAAGTAGAAGTAGGTGCACCACCGGTAGAAAGCCAATTGATATAGTTTACCATTGGTGTACTGTGGTAGTAATCACTTAATTCATTAGGGCCAACAAATACAAATGCGCCTGTTATTGGGAATAGTCCCATATTTCTGTCTGTACTTCCACCTGAAGTGGTAGTTTGATTTCTAAAATCAAAACCAATTTGAGGATATACTTTAACCTTTTCTAAAAATGTAGTTGGGGTATTCAAATAAAATTGAGCTTTTGCAGCATCTGTGTCATCATTTACTCCACTATTTGATCTTCCAAAAGGATTAAGATTGTTATTAACAGTAGCTCCTCCTAAATGAGACGGGATTCTCCATCCGCAAGGACAAGGGTCAAACGGAGATTTTAATTCATATGAATATCCGTCAACACTATACGTGGTAGTACTTGATGTTGCATTTGAAAAGAAGCCGCTTCTATTATCTGCCCATAAATCCCAAGATACTCTTGTCGCTTCATTGGATCCTAGAGATTTATATTCCTGATCAGAGAACCAGGTTTCGTTCAATCTACTGATATAGGTAATAAGCTGTGCAGGATTCTGAGTGGCATATTTTAAATTTTTTGCCACCTCTGAGTGATTCGTAGAATTATTATTAGGCCTAACAATCCATCCGTATGGTGAAGCATTTTGCTGAAAGTTGGTAGCAATAAGTCTACCCACTTCTCCGTATACTTCATAAGCTGTTCCGTCTTTATAAGTAAGAGGAGGTATAGGATCTTTTCTTCCCCACTGATACATAAGACCTGAAGATTTGTTCCAGTCATTTCCTAAAAACTCGGCATTGGTTGCCCCTAAGTTTCTATCCATCCATTTCCAGTCTGAAGCCGGGATGGGTTCAGTTCCTCCCGCGATATTTTTTCTGGTTTCTGATCCGCTAGATCGATAGGTGCTTCCGTTTATCGTAGGATTGTCTGTTTTCCAAATATGCCAACTCCAGTAAATAGGGTCTGTGTTATTACCATTTGCACCTGCGTGAAGTGCAATTAATGCATTTCCTTTCCCTTTAGACTTATCTATTAATACTTTAATTTTAGAAGCGTCACCCGTTCCTTCCATTTCCAGCTTATAATCACCTGCTGATTTTACTAAGCCTGAAACATCTTCCCAATATACATATGCAGATAATACTGCCGTACTTGGGATTGCATTATTGAAAGAAATTGTTGGATCCATATTATCTTTCCACATTTCAAAAGCTTTCTTTACAGGTATTTTTATACCGTCTGCTTCAGCTCCTGAGTCATCTTTTCCTGTAAAAATATAGCTGTTTGGTGCATACGCCCATATAGGCTGGTCAGATGCCAAAATCTTTACTTTTACCGTTTCTGTAGCGGTACAACCACTTTGTACACAAGTGAATTTTATAGTATAATCACCAGGAAGAGCAGTTGCTTTTGTTCTTATGATACGGGTATATCCTACAAGTTCTGATATAGTACCAAAATAGAAATTGGCATCACTCGAAATATTTGTAGTAGTACCCGATGAATTAGTAACAGTACCTGAAAAAGTTGCAGTAGTGGGCATATTAAACCTTGCTATTTCATTAATAGCTCCCGTTCTTACTGTTGCATTCAGACCTCCGGCAATTAAACTCATATTTTGAGTTACTGTAATAGTATGATTAAAACTAATACAAGGATTATTGAATGTATTATTTGAAGGTGTAAAAGTATAGATAGTAGTAATTTTATTATCAATAGAAGCAGGATACCAGGTTCCTGTCATAGATTGGGTTACTCCATTTACTGTTACAGATACGGTATTTGGTAAGATGGTTGTAGAAGTTCCGTTGATAGTTGGAATTGAACCATAACAAATAGTAGTTGGCAACTGGCTAAAAGTGGCTTTATACGTTGAATATATACTAATATCTTTTGTAATTGTACCACATGTAGCTGAAGTAAACTTGACAGTCGCAGTAACTTTAGCTGTAGGATTAGTCGTTGCTGCCACAGTTAAAAGACCTGTATTAGAAATACTGATTCCTGCTGTTGTAGGCGAAGTCGTTACAGACCATGTACCGGTAGCTGTACTGCTAAGAGAAAGCTGTAATGTGCTTGCTGTATTTGCGGTTTTACAAATAGTACTGCTCGGCGAACTTATTGAAAGAGTAGAATTTATAGTAACCGTTTTTGGTAATGATGTACATTCATTTACCATATCTTTTACTAAAACAATATAATCTCCACCCAATAGACCTGTTTTTGAATTTGATGTTTGGTAGGTTTGTCCGTTATCAAAACTATACTCTGTCGTAGCTGTTACAGGTGTAGCTGTTATAACAATACTTCCCGTAGTTGTACAGGTAGCCTGGGTCACCTGAGATGTGAAAGTAGGTAATACAGGAGTATTTAATGTTACATTTGGAGAGGCAGTTGCCGTACAACCTCCCGATGTGGTCACCGAAACAGAGTATGTTCCTGGCTGTAGACCCGTAAATGTATAACTGCTGTCTGTACCACTTGCAGAATAGGTATAATCTGAACTAGCTGCTTTTAATGACCATCCTGTAATTGGCAAGCTATTTACGGTTATACTTCCTCCGTTAGAACATATTGGTTGAACAACAGTACCTATTGACAAAGTAGGATTCGCAGCCGGTGCAATAGTTACGCTGTCTGAATTTAAAGAAACGCAGCCTGTTGCTAAATCCGTAACCGCAAAGGTATAAGTTCCCGGTGATAAATTGGAAATATTTTGCGTAGTTCCTGTTTGATTCGTCAAAATTACAGTCCCGTTTTTACTAATATCATATGGTGAATTTGCGGGCAGATCACTTAATACAACAGAACCTGATGAAGCAGAACAGCCGGACTGACTTAAAGAAACGATAGGTGCAGAAGGTGCAGCAGAGCTCTGTATGAAATTGTTTATTTTTAATGAAGAAAGCATATAATCCCCAAAATCCGAGGTAAGTTCAGCATAATGGGCTCCTGCATTGGTAAATGAGACAGAAGGATTGTTCTGATTGGATGTCAATACATTTGCTCCGTTATCAAATTTCCAGTTATTACTTATAGCTCCTGTGGGGCTTGGGTTAGTGGTCAGTTGCACACTGTTTCCGTTACAGATTGTTTGAGCAGAAGCCGAAAAATCAAGTATAGGAGAAACTGTGACAGCTTTTCCGAATGAAATATTGGCATTTACATCTGTTGCCTGTCTTTGTGCTGTACTATTGGTGTATACTTTTACTCGTATAAAATATTTACCGGGAGACAAAGCATAATTAACAACCTCAGGACTTCTGGAATTCAGCCAGCCTTTGGCGCCATCACTCATCCAAGTTGTGGCGGTAATTTGGATTTCGGTAAGAGTACCGTCGGCATTCACTTTTTCCAGATACGTCCAGTTTCTTACGAATGATAGCGAGCGAAGATTAAGAACCGCATCCGCAACATTCTCCGGAATCGTAAATTGCTTACTGTCATATAAATGATATCCATTATCTGCATTATTACCTGTTATCCAGCTTGTAACACCGGCGATTCCTCCTGTAGAAGCAGAGGACCATCCTGCTGCAGTTGCAGTATATCTTGCTAGAGGAGTGGTAATTGTGCCGTTAGGATGGGTATATGTCCAGTCCGGATCAGCAACACCATCGGCAATTATTGTTCCGTCATCATATTTACCGGATGATAAATCAATAATGTTTCCTGCAGAAATTTTTATCGTTCTTGTAGACACGGAATTTCCTGACGCATTGCTGACGGTAAGTTTTGCTGTATATATTCCCGCTGCCAAATAGGAAACAGAGGGATTGGGGTCAGTAGATGTAGAAGGACTACCTCCCGTAAACTCCCATAAAACAGAATTTGGGCTTCCACTACTTGTATTTGAAAAATTAACAGTATTTGTTCCTACAACTGTTGCAGTGAATTTTGATAATGGACTTTGTGCATGGATATGCATGATCAACAATAATCCAAAAAAAAGAATAATTTTTTTCATAGATGTTTTTTTAGTTAAAAATACAAACCTATCTAAATACTATGCTGTTCAAAAGAACATAGTAATCAGATTTATAAATTTGAAAATATTGTTTAATTTTAATGTCTATAAACTATTGATAATCTAGTTGTTGGCGTATTGTGTTATTTTGTGCTATTTTCTAATTTTACAATATAATTTTTCGTTATTATTTGTTTTATGCGAATAATTTAAATTAAATTTGAAATATTTTAAAACACAAATGATTCCAGTAAAAAAGATATTTTATATACTTTTCTTTATATCTATAAGGGTTTTTTCCCAAAATTCATTTAATGAAAAAACATCATTAGAAATTGATAGTCTTATTAAAAAAGACCAGTGGGAATTGGTGCATTTTAAATTAAATAATGAAAATTTAAAATTTAAAAGATTATCAAAATACAAATTGCAGTATCATTTGTTGATTAAGTTGGATTCTGCTTCTGTCTTATATAAAAAAGGGAAATATTTGGAGGCCAAAAAAGCAGTTTTAGCCTCATTAAAACAATTAGAAAATAATAAAAGTAGGCTTACAATATCGCATTACGAAGGGCTAAAGCATATTGGGATAACAAGAT
This sequence comes from Chryseobacterium limigenitum, assembly GCF_900114875.1. Lineage (GTDB taxonomy): Bacteria > Bacteroidota > Bacteroidia > Flavobacteriales > Weeksellaceae > Chryseobacterium > Chryseobacterium limigenitum. Next base: position 1,000 of record NZ_FPKW01000027.1, on the reverse strand, counting down.
TATTTTATATTGAAAAAAGACTTGGAAATATCCTGCAGGGTCTTAAATATTTAAATTCTTTTTCAAAAGGGATGAGTCCGGTGTATAAGAAAAAGCAAATAATTTTTTTAGCTGTTGCCTATTCCGAATTAGGAAATTATACAAAAAGTATTGAACTTTTGAATGTACATTTAAAGGATATCAGATTTGATGCAAAAAACTCTCTTTACAGCAGTTTTCTTAAAAATGGAGAAATAGCTGCAGCCTACAATACGAAAGGAGATACATTTGTTAAATGGTATAAAGATGTTGGTGATCGTAAACTTTTAGATTCTGCTCAATATAGTTATGAAAATGCTTATGAAATAATGAAAAGTCTTTCAAATTTTTCTTTGTACTCCAAAGCTTTATTAATAAGCAGGCAAGCTAATCTCAAATTACTGAAAAAACAATATGCGGCTTCATTGTTACTTTATAACAAATGCGAAAAAGATTCTGTAATAATGAATAAAAGCTTATCCAGAGAGATAATTTGGCTTGGAAAAGCAGAAATATATACCTTTATTAAAAAACCGGACTCAGCTTTTTATTATATCAATAAGCTGTATAACGAGAAATCTTCTTCAAAATGTACTTATGAAAACAAGCTAAAAATATATCATTTGCTAAGTATCAATTATGAGAATATAAAAGATGATAAAAACGCATACAAATTTGCTAAATTAAGTCTTGTCGAAATAGAGAAAAAAAATATTCAGAATACTTCCGGTACTAGCTTTTTAGGGAAATATGAACAGCAAGAAATTAAATCTATTTCTGAGGAAACGATAAAAGATAATAAGAAATATACCTTTTTATTAATAATCTGTACAATACTAATGGCTGTTGTTATTATTTTTTATATCAAATATCGTTACAACAAGAAGATGAACTTGCAACTATTTTTGAGACAAAATTTATATACTCTTTATGCTACATTTTTAGATTGATTAGACATTAAATTTTGATACTCTTTTATGGT
>NZ_FPKW01000026.1 GCF_900114875.1 Chryseobacterium limigenitum | reverse complement strand
TTGCAAATGTACGACATTTTTTTTAAAATCCTAATTTTTCTTTTAAATAAAGGAGTTTTATGAAAACTATTTTAATATTTGTATCTTTGTACTATGGCAAAAATACTAAGAATTTACCCGGAAAACCCTCAGGAAAATCTTATCAATGAGGTAATTAAATGTTTAAATAACGGCGGATTGATCATTTATCCTTCCGATACTATTTATGCATTAGGTTGTAACATTTTTGATATTAAAGCCATGGAAAAACTGGCTCAGATAAAAAAAATGAAACTTGAGAAGGCACAATTCTCTATTATCTGTAATGATCTCAGCCATCTTTCAGATTTTACAAGACCTATTGACACTTCTGTTTTCAGGTTTTTAAAAAGCCACCTTCCCGGGCCATTTACGTTTATTTTAGATGCCAATAAAAGTGTACCTTTAGCTTATAAAGGTCACAAAACGATCGGTATTCGTGTGCCGGATCACCCAATTCCTCAGCTTATTGTTGAAAAATTAGGACATCCGATTGCTTCAACTTCCATAAAAGATGATGACGAGATCATTGAATATTCTACAGATCCCGAATTAATTGCCGAAAAATATGATCATTTGGTTGATATTGTTATAGATTCAGGATATGGTGATAATGTAGCGTCAACAATTGTAGACCTTACTTCCGGAGAACCTGAAATGATCAGACAAGGAAAAGGAATTATTTAATTATAATTTCTCTATCATTTTATGAGTTTTAACGGAAAATATTCTTTAGGAATTCTGCTCACTTTTGTGCTTCTTGCTTTAGTGATGCTTTATGTTTTTCCTTTTCTCAGCTTAATTACTGGGATAAAAACTATGACAGCCAGTCTGTTTTTGAATAGCAGAATTGTTATTTGGGTCGTTTTGTTATTGATCTTTCTTTACAGTAAATTAATCGAGAAAAGCCCCATTACGATTTGGAAAGACAAAAAATATCCAATGTCGTTTTATATTGGCGCAGTAGTTTGCCTTTATTTTATTTGCGCTATTGGAGGCGCACTTTTAAATGGGTTAATCTTTCTTATTACGCATGAAAAAATGAGTGATAAACTCATTCAGCTGCAATCAATTTTTAAAAATAATTATTTTTTGATTATTTTTACTTGTCTAACTGCGGGCGTTGTAGAAGAAATTTTAATGAGAGGTTATATCCAGCCCAGAATTGAAAAAATATACAACAGTCCGGTTGTAGGAATAATAATTTCCGCCATTTTATTTGGAATTCTTCACAGCACATACGGAACGATTGGCCAGGTTGTAGGACCTCTCTTTATCGGGGTCGTTTTTGCTGTATTTTATAAATTATATTCGAATATTAAAATCATCATCATCTGTCATTTTCTATTCGATTTTGTGTCTTTGATGATCATGAATTTTATTGATATTAAACATTTATCTGCTTTTTAAACAACATGAAAATAATAACATCTCCTGCCAAATTAATGAACGTAGAAAACTCAACAGACCTTTTGAGATCTACTACGCCTAAATTCATTGAAGAAGCAGCACTTTTACAATCGCATTTAAAGCATAGATCTCCAAAATATCTTTCTGAACTGATGGAAATCTCGCCAAAACTGGCTGATGAAAACTGGGAAAGAAACCAAAAATGGAAAGAAAAACCCACCGCAAAAGAATCTGCGCCCGCTATGTTTGCCTTTACAGGTGAAGTCTACAGAGGTTTGGATGCCAAAACTTTAGATAAAAATGCAGTAGATTATTTACAGAAAAACTACAGAATACTTTCCGGATTGTATGGTCTGTTGAAACCGTCTGATAAAGTAATGCTTTACAGATTGGAAATGGGTCGTAATTTTGAATTTGAAAATTATAAAAATCTGTATGAATTCTGGAAAGAAAAAGTAACGGAACAATTGAATTCTGAGATGAAAAAGAACGAAATTCTTCTTCATTTATGCAGCAACGAATACGGAAAAGTAATCGACCGAAAAAAGCTGAATCATCCCGTAATTGATTTTGATTTTTATGAATTAAAAGACGGAAAACTCAAAACAATCGTCGTTTACACAAAACATGCAAGAGGTTTGGTCGTAAGATTCTGCGCAGAAACCAATGCAAAAACCTTGAATGATGTAAAAGCTTTCAATTACGAAGGTTATAGGATCAACGAAGAAAAATCTACAGATACAAAACTGGTTTTCACAAGATAATGACGATCCTGGAATTTAAACAATATTTTCAAAAAGCACTTTCCGAGCTGTATACAGAATCGGAAAGTGCTTTTTTGTACTCCATTTTTATAGAAAATTTTTTAGGAGTTGATGCATTTAATCAAAGAAAATTATCTGATCAGGAATTATTGATTGATGATGAAAACAAACTTCAAGAAGTTATTTCAGAGTTAAAAATCAACAAACCTTATCAGCATATTTTAGGCGAAACAGAATTTTACGGAATGACGTTTTTCGTCAATGAAAATGTCTTAATTCCCCGTCCTGAAACGGAGGAATTATTGGAAATCGCAATTAAAAAAATTCAAGATTCACAGTTCACAATTCACAAATTGAGAATCCTCGACATCGGAACCGGAAGCGGTGTAATTCCTTTAGTTTTAAAAAAACATTTTCCTGAAGCTGAAGTTTCGTCGATTGATTTTTCTGAAAAAGCTTTAGAAGTTGCGAAAAAGAATTCCGCCTTTCATCAATTGGAAATCAATTTGATTCATGCAGATTATCTCAATTTTGAGCTGATTGAAAATTATGATGTTATTATTTCAAATCCACCTTATATTGGGATTGAAGAAGAGATCGAAATTGCCGATTCTGTAAAAGAATTTGAGCCCAAAATAGCACTTTTCTCTCCTACTTCCGATGCGTTGATCTTTTACAGAAAAATCGCAGAAGATTCGAAAAAATACTTAAATAAAAATGGATTATTATTTTTAGAAATCAATCAAAAACTAGGTCCGGAAACATTGGAATTATATGTAAAAAAATTTTCTAAAGTTGACTTAATAAAGGATTTGTCTGAAAATGATCGTTTTATTGTTGGAGTAAAGTAATGTCTATAGAAATCAAAACCCAACACATCAATTTTACTGAAAAATTAACAGAAGATTTATAAAAACTCTCAAAAATAAAGATAATCAACTACTTACTCTAAATAAAAAACTTCTTTTAAAGTCATGCTTATTGGAGAATTATCAGGATTGGTTTCCATAATATCCGCCATATAATTCCACCCTTTTTTCACAATTTCAGAAGCTTCGCCCTCGCTCCAAAAAATAAATCAAAAAGATTGTCAAAGAAGTAATTTCTTCTTATCATGCTAAATTTCGTATAGACAATACAAATCATAATATATCTTACAAAGAGTCAGATTATCAGTTCATCAGAAGATTGGTTATACTTTATAGAGAGTATTTCTATCACAATGATTACTGGCATTATCTTTTGAAATAGGCTGCGCCTGCCATATAATTTTGCGAAAGAAGAGAGCAGGAAATAAGCTTATAAAAAAGAAAACCAATGAAACAGTATTTAAGTTCATTGGTTTTAATATTATTTAAGGTTAATTTTTTTACCCTATCTTTTTCTTCACAAAAATTTGATAAGATAAATATATCAAAGGAAGCGACATTGCTCCCAAGAAATACCAATTACTTAATGCTAAATCAGGATGCAATGTTATCGAATAAACCAATCCGAAAAATGCTCCGCCCAAATGCGCTGAATGCCCCAGATTATCCCATTGTTTTGGATTTAGCATCATATACACTGAATACCCAAAATATAATGTTCCGAAAAGCCAGCCCGGTAAAAAGTTGACGCTAATTTCATTCGGAGCCATCGCAATTGATGCAAAGATAATTCCGGAAACAGCACCAGAAGCACCTATTGCAGAATACCAAGGTTGATTCTTGTAAATAAGTAAGCTAAATAAATTTCCAAGAATCATCGATCCAAAGTAGATAATCAGAAAACCTATAGTTCCGAAAAAATGAATGACAACTCCCTGAAAAAAATATAAAGACAGCATATTGAAAAACAGGTGCATAAAATCGGCATGAAGAAATGCAGAGCTTATCAGTCTGATATATTCCTTTCTAGAATTTATTGCGCTAACATTAAATTTGTATTTTTCAAATAACTGAATATTATTAAGTCCCATGTAACTGATGATACAGGTCACGGCAATGATTATTAAAACTACTATATCCATATTTTTTAATTTTCAGGTTCTCCTGCATCAAACAAATCACCAATTACGCCTCCATCATCATCAGTTCCTTCTGTATTTTCAGGTTCCTCATATACTTCCGGCTCTTCCTCTTCAGGCTCCGGAATGGTTACGTTAATTGTTTTAACTTTAAATTTAGTAAACTGATTTCCAATAGCTTTAATTCCTTTCACAGCAATAAATTCATCAATATTTACCGTTTCAGGATCGCGTTCTTTCCCTTTATCTTTTGCAAAAGCGATTTCTGCAGTACAGCCATTTGCCACAATTATATTTTCAATAAACGACTTTGGATGTTCCGAAGGCATAAAGCTCTGCGGATTGGTATTATTCTCCAAAAGGAATCTTTTGATAAAATAAATTTCCTTCTCACCATCGTAATAAATACATGTTATCGGCTGGTTTGGTCTCCATTTTTCTAAGATCAGATATTCATCATCGAAACGGTTTCCAAGATCAAAAGAAATAAGTTTGGCTTCTCCATTGCCGGTAACAACTAATATTTTATCGTCTCCTTTAAAGCTTCCCAATAACGTTCCTCTTCCGTCTGCATTGAGCCTTCTCACCGTATCATCAAACCAAATTCTTCTTGGTGCCAATGTAGAAACGCCTTCTTCTTTAAGATCAATCTTTTTAATTGAATACTTGGTTACCAAATTCCCTTTAGAATCACGTCCTTTGATGGCTAATTCGGAGAAATCAATATCCATTTTATTTTTTCTGATCCTTGGATTTGGCTTTAAAAGTACAGATACCGTTTCGGCTTCACCATTCGGATTAGCTGAGAAATAAAGCATTTCAGAGAATTTTTTATCTGAAGCCAATGGGTAATCCGTATTTCTGGTAACACCCGTTACAGAAAAACGTTTCATATAATATGGTCCGTCTCTCCCTTCACGATAGATCATGTTGTAGACCGTTCTTTTATCGTTTTTCTTGAAAATTGCGACATGTAAAATGTCTTTTCCTATAAAAGTTTTAGCTTCCACTTTCACCACTTTCATACTTCCGTCTTTTCTGAAAGTAATGATATCATCAATATCTGAACAGTCGAATAAATATTGATCTTTTTTCAGAGAAGTTCCGATGAAACCTTCTTCAAAATTAGCATAGAATTTTTCGTTGGCTACGGCAACTTTCGTTGCATCAATTGTGTCAAAAATTCTAAGCTCCGTCTTTCTTTCTTTATCCTTACCAAACTTCTTCTGAATATTTAAATAATAATCAATTGCATAAGCAATCAGATTAGCCAGGTTATGTTTTACCAGCTCTATTTTACCTTCAAGAGCGGCAATGTTTTCTTTAAATTTATCTAAATCGAATCTTGAAATTCTCTTAATTCTGATCTCTGTCAAACGAAGAATATCTTCCTGCGTTACTGCTCTTAAAAGATGTTTCGTGTGAGGTTTTAAGCCTTTGTCGATTGTTAATAGAACATCATCCCAGGTTTCAACCTCTTCAATATCGTGGTAAATTCTGTTTTCAATAAAAATCCTTTCCAATGAAGAAAAATGCCAGTTTTCCTGTAACTCGTGAAGTTCAATCTCTAATTCTTTTTTAAGCAATGAAACTGTGTGATCGGTATTCATTCTTAAAATCTCAGAAACGTTCAGGAACATTGGTTTATCCCCAACAATTACGCATGCATTCGGAGAAATCGTTACCTGACAGTCTGTAAATGCGTATAAAGCATCAATTGTTTTATCAGGCGAAGAGTCATTAGGAAGGTGAATAAGGATCTCCACTTTGTCAGAAGTATTGTCCTCAATTTTTTTAATCTTGATCTTCCCTTTTTCATTCGCTTTTAGGATCGAATCAATTAAATCACTTGTATTTTTAGAAAAAGGAAGTTCAGAAATAACTAAAGTATGCTTGTCTGTCTGCGTAATTCTTGCTCTGGCTCTTACTTTCCCGCCTCTATGACCGTCGTTGTATTCAGACACATCCAAATACCCTGCGGTTAAGAAATCAGGAAATATTTCAAACTTTTTACCTTTTAAATAAGCAACAGAAGCATTAATTAATTCATTGAAGTTATGGGGAAGAATCTTGGTTGAAAGTCCTACTCCAATCCCCTCAACTCCCTGTGCAAGAAGCAATGGGAATTTCACGGGAAGATCAATCGGTTCGTTATTTCTACCGTCATAAGATTTTGCCCACTCCGTTGTTTTAGGGTTGAAGACAACTTCTAATGCAAAAGGGGTTAATCTCGCTTCAATATATCTCGCTGCCGCTGCGGAATCTCCTGTATAAATATTTCCCCAGTTTCCCTGAGTATCAATTAAGAGTTCTTTTTGCCCAATTGCCACCATTGCATCGGTAATAGAAGCATCACCATGAGGGTGATATTTCATGGTATTTCCTACGATATTGGCAACTTTGTTGTAACGCCCGTCTTCCAGCTCACGCATGGAGTGCATAATTCTTCTCTGAACAGGCTTCAAACCATCATAAACAGACGGAATTGCCCTATCTAAAATTACATATGATGCATAATCAAGAAACCAGTCTTTGTAAAGACCGGAAACTTTTTTTAAGCTTTCACCTTCATGAGAGTGTTCTTCTGTCATCTTTTATTTTTAACTCTTTTTTCTCGTTATTAGCTTTTATTACTTTACTTAAAGAGAACCTTAAATCTACTATTTCTTTTCTTGTAAGATAAGAAATTTCGTACTTCAACATTGTAGATCCACTGTTTTTGCTTGAAATTGTAATGTAAAGTCTTTTAATATAAAAAACATCTATTATTTCATAGCGTATCAGTTTGTATTTCGGGAATTCATCGCTTAATGGTTTATCCAGAAACGGGACAATGTTTCGGTTTTTAAAATTAAGTGCTTCTCCATCACTGTCGTATTCAAAAATCTGTCTTCCTCTCAAGTAAAAAGCTATTAATAAAACAACAGGAATAATCAGTAAAAAATAGCTTTCTAATCCTAAAATATTAAATCTGTATTCTTCCAGAAGGAAAAGTGCAATCCCGATTAAAACGGTCATTATCAATAGCGTATTCACAAAGTTATATACCGAAGCTTTGTTACGGTTACTCAGTCTCATATTAATTATTGTGTGTGTGTTGGTGTGTGTTGGTGTTTTTTGTCTTTTGTGGGTGTTTAGTGTGTCTTTTCATCATTTTGTTTTATAAATTATTATTCTATAGCTTCACTCAATATTTCTTTTTTATCAATATCCGGGTCTTCTACAACAAGGTTATCCAGGATAAACAATTGTCTGTCCGGAGTATTTTTACCCATGTAAAATTCCAATAACTGCTCAATAGTCTGATCTTTTCCTATTACGACAGGCTCTAAGCGAATATCTTTTCCTATGAAATGTTTGAATTCATCAGGTGAGATCTCTCCCAATCCCTTGAATCGTGTAATTTCAGGGTTCTTTCCCAACTCGTTTAATGCTTTCACTCTTTCAACTTCTGAATAGCAATATCTCGTTTCCTTTTTATTCCTTACTCTAAACAAAGGTGTTTGAAGGATATAAAGGTGTCCATTCTTTATCAGATCAGGGAAAAACTGTAAAAAGAATGTGATCATCAGCAAACGAATGTGCATCCCGTCGACATCGGCATCTGTTGCAATAATTACATGGTTATATCTTAAATCTTCAAGACTTTCTTCAATATTTAAAGCAGCCTGGAGCAAGTTGAATTCTTCATTTTCATACACTACTTTTTTCGTAAGACCGTAGCAGTTCAAAGGCTTCCCTTTCAATGAGAATACAGCTTGGGTTTCTACCTGCCTAGATTTTGTAATTGATCCTGATGCAGAATCTCCCTCGGTAATAAAAATCTGTGTATCTCCTTTTCTTTCGGCTTTTTGATCATTGTAATGCTGTCTGCAGTCACGAAGTTTTTTGTTGTGAAGAGAAACTTTCTTCGCTCTTTCTCTTGCTAATTTCTGAATTCCTGAAAGCTCTTTTCTTTCTCTTTCCGAGATTAATATTTTTCTCTGGATCGCTTCAGAAATCTCAGGATTTTTATGTAAGAAGTTATCTAATTTACTTTTCAGGAAATCGATAATGAAAGTTCTTACCGTTGGCCCGTTTGGTCCAATATCATTCGAACCTAACTTAGTTTTCGTCTGAGATTCAAAAACAGGCTCTTCAACGTTAATAGAAATCGCTGCAATGATTGATTTTCTGATATCAGAAGCATCAAAATTCTTATTAAAAAATTCACGGATCGTTTTTACATACGCTTCACGGAAGGCATTTAAGTGCGTTCCACCCTGCGTTGTATTTTGTCCGTTAACGAATGAGAAATACGTTTCCGTCTGAGATTTGTCAGAATGTGTGATCGCCAATTCAATATCATTATCCTTCAAATGAACAATAGGATAGAGAATTTCGTTTTCCATTTCCTCTTCCAATAAGTCTTTAAGACCATTTTCAGAATAAAAAGTTTCTCCGTTAAAAAGAATTTTAAGTCCCGGATTCAGATACGCGTAATTACGCAGCATCCTTTCGATATATTCTTTTCTGTATTTGAAATGAAGGAAAATTTCTCCATCCGGAACAAAAGAAATTTCGGTACCGTTCCTGTCTGAGGTATCTTTTTCTTCAAAATCTTCCGTGATCATTCCACGGGAAAATTCTGCCATCTTCATTTTTCCTTCACGGAAAGATCTCACACGGAAATATTCTGAAAGTGCATTTACAGCTTTTGTACCTACCCCATTCAGACCTACAGATTTTTTGAAGGCTTTGCTATCGTACTTACCTCCGGTATTCATTTTGGAAACAGCATCTACCACTTTTCCTAATGGAATTCCACGGCCAAAGTCACGGATCATAACTTTACCGTCGTCCACTTTTATTTCAATTCTCTTACCCGACTTCATTCTGAACTCATCGATAGAGTTGTCCAGAATTTCTTTAAGCAAAATATAAATACCATCATCAGCAGACGAGCCGTCTCCTAACTTCCCGATATACATTCCGGGACGTAAACGAATGTGCTCCTGCCAATCGAGGGTTCTGATATTATCTTCGGAATAGATTGGATTTATTTCTTGTGACATATATTATTTCAGCAAACATACAAAAGTACGAAATTGGACAAAATTATCCGAATTTTTTCAATCCGTTTTTCAAAATTTACTGACAATTTATTGGATTATTGATTATCAAAATGGATATTTAAAGTATTATTAAAAATTATGCAAGAAATATTCTGTTCATTTCAATTTTATCAAGATTATTTTTCAGCTTAAAAATATTGTAATCTGATATATTCCTACCTTAAATTTAAAAATTGATAAAATTCAGACTAACGGTGATCTTTTCCTTTAAATAATCTGTACGGATTGCAAAAAATAAATTAAATTCGGTGTAAATAAAAAATTTGTTTTAATGATACAACTTCCTTTTTCTAAACTTTCCGATGTCGGAACTACGATCTTCAGTCAGATGACGCAATTGGCCAATGAAAATGAAGCCATCAATCTTTCACAAGGATTTCCGGATTTCATGCCCGATTCTGATTTATTAAATCATGTAGACCATTTCATTAAAAAAGGGTTTAATCAATATGCTCCTTTGGGCGGAATGATAGGTTTAAAGGAAGAAATTGCAAGAAAAATTGAAAACAGCCACCAAGCTGTTTATCATCCCGACACAGAAATAACTGTTACTGCAGGCGGAACGCAGGCTATTTTCACAGCCATCGCAACTTTCATTAAAAAATATGATGAAGTCATTATTTTCGAACCGGCTTATGACTGTTATGAGCCTACAGTAGAGCTTTTCGGAGGAATTGTAAAGCGTTTTGAAATGAAAGCTCCCGATTACGAAATTGATTGGAGCGTCGTGAAAAATTTAGTTTCAGATAAAACCAAAATGATCATTCTTAACAATCCGAATAACCCTTCAGGAAAGATTTTAAAAGACAATGATATTCAGGAATTGATCTCTATTGTAAAAGATACTCCGATATTAATTTTAAGTGATGAAGTCTACGAAAATATCGTTTTTGACGGAAAGAAACATTTAAGCATCTGTAAATATCCCGAACTAAAAGAAAGAAGCCTTCTGGTTGCCTCTTTCGGAAAGCTTTTTCATGTTACAGGCTGGAAAATTGGCTATTGCGCCGCTCCGAAAGCTTTAACGGATGAGTTCAGAAAAGTGCATCAGTTCAATGTTTTCTGCGTGAATACTCCAATCCAGCTGGCTTTAGCTGAATACATGAAAAATGATGATCATTACAATCATTTAAATCAATTCTTTCAGGAAAAAAGAGACTTTTTAAGACAAGGCTTAGCTAACACGTCTTTCGAATTATTGGATTGTGAAGGAACTTATTTCCAAGCGTTGAAATATGATAAAATTTCAGATAAAAATGATTTTGAATTTGCAAGTGAATTAACTATTAATCATAAAGTGGCAAGTGTTCCGTTTTCATCTTTTTATAAAAATAAATTAAATGAAAATGTGATTCGTCTTTGTTTTGCGAAGAAACAGGAAACTTTGGAAAGGGCGATTGAGAATTTGTCTAAATTATAAAAAACGGTAGCTTCGAGAACCTCAGCCACCGTCTATATAATAAACATCTTCTTAGTACGAATGGATAAAACGTTCACAATTGGTGGCTGAGGCTCTCGAAGCTACCAATTATTATTCTACAAAAACATTCCACCGGAAGCCTCAATTCTTTGTCCGTTAACCCAACCAGAGTCTTCAGTACATAAGAATGCAACTACTCCACCGATATCGTCCGGTAAACCGGCTCTTCCCAAGGCTGTAATGCTTGAAATCGTGTCATTTACCTGTTTGTCATCTCTCGTTCTGCCACCGCCAAAATCAGTTTCGATAGCACCCGGAGCAACAACATTCGCTCTGATTTTTCTTGAACCCAATTCTTTCGCCATATATTTTGTCAGCATTTCAACACCCGCTTTTATAGAACCGTAAACAGAAGATCCAGGCAACGCAAATCTTGCCAATCCTGAAGAAACATTAACGATACCACCACCATCATTAATAAAAGGCAAGAATTTTTGAGTTAAGAAAAACACTCCTTTAAAGTGAATATCCACAACATCATCCAATTGCTCTTCTGTAACCTCCGAAATCGGCGCATATAAAGCTGTTCCGGCATTATTTACAAGGAAATCGATGTTTCTGCTTCCTGTATTTTCCTCCAAATGATCTCCGACTGTTTTTACGAAGGCATCGAAACTTTTAATATCTTTTGTGTTTAATTGATAAGCAATTGCCTTTCTTCCCAAAGCCTGAACTTCTTCAACAACTTTATCTGCTTCTTCCTTATTGCTTCTGTAAGTAATGATTACGTCAAGACCTTTTTGAGCAATCTTTAACGCCGAATTTTTCCCTAATCCGCGGCTTCCACCGGTAACTAATGCGATTTTTGTTTGTGTATTCATTTTGTTGTTTATTTTAATGAGACAAAGTTCCGACAATTTACCATTGATGTGTTTGCTCGAATCAATCTGATATTTGCAAAATTCAAATCACGACCGAAATTCTAAAGGCGTAACCGTAGTTTTTCTCTTGAAGAAGTTTGAAAAGTGGGCGATTTCTTCAAATCCCAGTGCGTAAGATATTTCTGAGACATTCCATTTTGTTTGTTTTAATAGAATTTTTGCTTCCTGAATCATGCGGTCTGCAATAAATTCAGTTGTTGTTTTTCCTGTATTTTCCTTTAACTTTTTGTTTAAATAATTCACATGAACTGACAGCCGATCAGCATAATCTTTTGCAGTTTTAAGCTGTAACCTTTGTTCATTAGATTCAATTGGGAACTGTCTTTCAAGCAATTCTATAAATAAAGTCACCACTCTTAACGAAGCATCATTTGAAGTTGACAGCTTTGTAGCAGGTTGTAATTTTTGCCCGTAATGAATCAGTTCTACTACATAATTGCGGATTAAATCATATTTAAAAATATAATCTGAAGCAATCTCCTTTTTGATTTTCACGAAAAGCTGTTCAATCTCATCGGCCAATTCATCATCAATTTCAAACAAAGGAATATTTCCCGGTTGAAAAATCGGTAAATCTTCAAGAGAACTTCTGGAATTGTTTTTAATGAAAAAATCTTCCGTAAAAACACAGAAACTACCCGACTGATCGGGATCTTCAGGAATCCAATGGTAAGGAACTTTGGGTGTGGCAAAAAGCAAAGCATTCTTTTTAATCTGGATAACTTTATCTGCATATTCTGCCCTGTTTTTACCTCTGATCAGGCTGATTTTGTAATACTTCCTCCTGTTATAGGGCATTTCAGAAGTTATCTTTATTTTTTCAATAGTCTGGGCTATATCAAAAACATTGAAATGCCCAATATCCTTGTGAAGACCTTTAGGAAAAATACTTTCGAGGTCTTTTCCTAGTTTGGCTGTCATTTCTTTATAAAAATCTTCTAAAGAAGCGTGTGCAATTTTTTCCATGACCTTTGATTTGTAAAATTCAAATATATGAAGTTTTACAAACTTGAGATGAGAATATTTAATTTACATTTATTCATTAATCCTTTTTAAAAAAATTCCAATAAAAGTGATTTACTCAAGATAATTTTTCATAACTTCGTTTTCACTAACTCACTAAAAATCAAACACTATGAAAAACCAAAATCTACAAAAAGGAAAGAAGCTGAATAAAAAGCAATTAAGAACCATCAAAGGCGGATTATTGGATTGCATCGATCCTTGGACAGGAGGATGTAAAAAAGTATCATTAAGCTGCGCGCAATTGCAATGCAGACCAGAATTACCGTAGTTAAAATATTATATTTTCAAAAGGAATACCGCTCAGTTTTGAGCGGTATTTTTGTTTTTAAGAAACAATTTGTCCTGTCATTTCCAATTCCCATTTTCCGTTTTTATATTCAGCAGAATAACTGTTTGTATGAGAACTCCCCCATTCATATAAGTAAAATTTATTTGGATATGTTTTATCTTTTCTAATTTTTGAGAATCCATAATCAAAAACATCAGTAACTTTTATATAATCTGATTTCTTATTTTTTTCTTCTGAAACAAATAATATTCTATAATCAGGATTTACTTGATGAAAATAATCACAATCCGTTTCAAAAACTTCAAAATAATAATGTAGTTGTTTGAAATTTGGGACTCCTGCATATTCAGGCAATAACCTTTGATAAAGTTCACTAAACTTATTTTTTTCAGATCTAAACATAGGATTAGTATCATCAAAATCATTTATACCATCTCCGTCAGAATCTTTATTTTTTGGGTTTAAACCAAAGCTTTTTTCAAAAATATCGTTGTACCCATCTTTATCAGAATCTTTCTTCAATTCTTTTAAATCTATCTTGAATAACTTCCCATCTTCAAGTGCTGCATAACTATCTTGCCGAGGAGTTTTTATGAGTTTTACTAAGCTTCCTTCAATCTGAAAAAAACCATCTTTTACAATTGGATTTTCTTGAATCTTATTAAAATAATAATGACTAAAACTTAATCCTAAAAAATAGGCGGAAGGTTGATTATTTCTAATTTCTAAAAGCCAATAACCTAATCCATTTCTTCCTAAAGCATATTGAACACTGTCATTATTTTGTTTAAATGAATATTCAAACTGTCCAAAAAATTGTTTCTCAAAATTTACAAATATTATCTTTTGATCTTTCCAATATTGTTCGTTAGCTTCAGAGCTATAATAATTACTTCTATATTCTGAACTATCTTTTTTAAAGCTTCTAAATTTATCCAAATTAATAATTTCAAGATAATCTGGTTTCTCTTCAAGAATTTGTTTTACTGTGTAGGGTTTTTCTTCAACATAATCAGACTTTTCTTCACCTTTAGTGAAACATCTATCTTCTAAACTTTTAGTACATGAAAAAAATAATGCAAAAACAAAAAAATATAAAAACTTCATAGGTAAAAGGTTTCCCGATTGAATGCAAAAAACGCTCCCAAAATACATTGGAAGCGTTCTTCATTTATAACTAACTTTAATATTCTCTTATTATACGTTGAATCTGAAGTGCATAATGTCTCCGTCTTTCACGATATATTCTTTACCTTCCACAGAAAGCTTTCCTGCTTCCTTAATTTTAACCTCAGAACCATACGTCATATAATCATCAAATTTGATAACCTCAGCACGGATGAATCCTTTTTCGAAATCTGTGTGAATTACTCCTGCAGCTTGAGGGGCAGTCCAACCCTGTCCGATTGTCCAGGCTCTAACTTCTTTAACACCAGCCGTGAAATACGTCTGAAGTTTCAACAAATCATATGCTTTTCTGATCAAACGGTTTACACCTGGTTCAGTAAGTCCAAGCTCTTCAAGGAAAATTTCTCTTTCTTCAAAAGTCTCCAATTCATTGATATCTGCTTCGATCTGAGCTGCTAAAACAACAACTTCAGCATTTTCATTTTTAGCCATTTCCTCGATCTTAGCGATCCAGTCGTTTCCGTTTTTGATAGAATTTTCGTCTACATTACAAACGTACAGTACAGGCTTGTTTGTTAAAAGCTGAACACCTTCAATAATTGATTTTGCAAAATCATCCATAGGAAATTCTCTTGCATTTTTACCGTCTTCGATAAATTTCTCAAGGCTTTGAAGTGTTTCGTAAGTCTGAATATCATCTTTCTTTCCAGATTTGATGAATTTTTTAGCTTTTTCTACTGCTTTTCCAACAGTTTCAAGATCTTTCAATTGAAGCTCAATATCGATAATTTCTTTATCTCTCATTGGATCAACTGAACCTTCAACGTGAATGATATTTCCGTTATCAAAACATCTTAAAACGTGAATAATTGCCTCACATTCGCGGATATTTGCTAAGAACTGGTTTCCTAATCCTTCTCCTTTGCTCGCTCCTTTTACAAGACCGGCAATATCTACGATCTCAACAACAGCTGGTAAAACTCTCTCGGGATTTACTAATTTTTCCAATTCAAACAATCTGTGATCCGGCACTGAAACAGTTCCCAAATTTGGTTCGATTGTACAGAAAGGATAGTTTGCTGATTGAGCTTTTGCGTTGCTTAAACAGTTAAAAAGAGTTGATTTACCAACATTCGGTAAGCCTACGATTCCACATTTCATATATTCTTAGCTTTTAGCAAACAGCTTTTGACTTATTGCTCGTTAAAGGTGTGCAAAGATAGTGATTTTACAATGAGTTTCATAATAAAAAAATCTGCCGGTATTTTGACAGATTTTCAATAATTTTTATTTCACCAAATTGGCTTTTATGGGTTGGCACCTGTAGCCTCCTGAGCCAATGGTACGTCATTTGGAGTATTTTGCAACGTTTTATCCAAAGTAAATAAAGATTCGTCTGTAGCCCTGTCGCCACCGGCAATTTTCAATTTATCTATTAGGCTTGAAGCCAGAGTTTCCTCTTCGATCTGTTCCTGAACAAACCACTGCATAAAATTCCATGTTGCCCAGTCTTTTTCTTCCAAAGCCATATCTACCAATCTGTAAATTGAGGTTGTATTATCAACTTCATGTCTGAAAACTCCATCAAAACAAGCGGATAAAGATTCAGGATCCTGTGGTGGAGCGGGAATAGCGTCTACTTTTGGCTTTCCACCTCTGTTCAAAACATATTCCATGAATTTAATAGAGTGATTTCTTTCTTCCTGTGCGTGTCTGTAAAGGAAATTTGCAATTCCCTGATACCCTTTATCATCGGCCCAAATTCCGTAAGATAGAAAAATGTGTGAAGCATGAATTTCTTTATTCATTTGATCGCTTAATGCTTTTTCCATACTGTCGGAAAGTCTTTTAGTATTCATAATGTATATTTTTGTGTGATTAACATTAATGATGCAAAAATGATTCCGATAAGATTATATTTTTAATTAAAAATATTTAAACCGACTTATAATAATTTGAATTTCATTGATTTAAATTAATAATTTATAGTTATTCTAAAATATGAAAGATCAATTTATTACAATTATTCATATTTTAATTAGTTCAAAACCATAAAAAACAAAACCAGCTCTACTGAACTGGTTTTTAATATTTTACTAAAGAAAACTATTTTACTTTCTTTGCCATGTAATCGCTTTCGTTTCCTAGCCTGTCGATGGCTTTGATAGCAATGGCATTTAATGTTTTACCGTCTTTATTTTTAGGAATATCTTTTGTGAGGTTTTCTACGGTTAAAATCTGCGTTTCCCAAACTCCGTTGTACTGAATGAAAAGCACCCATTGGAAAACGTCTTTTATATTTTTATTGCTCCAGCTTGCCTGTATTGAACTTCCGTTGTCATTGGTGAATAATGTCGGAGTTTGCAACGGTACGGCTTTTATCCAAGGACTTCTTGGAATTAAGGCTTTCTCTTTATAGGGTCCATTTTTTAAAGTTGGCAGCATGCTTGAATTTTTTGTCAATCCTGCAATACTCCAATGAACTTCGCCTGCCTCTTTTCCTAAAATCTGTCTTGATAATTCTATCTGATCTTTAATCTCTGTCGGACGGTCTGAAGATTTTATTTCAACGGTATTCAATCCGGGCCATAAATGGCGATTCATTGTGTTTTCTGATTTCCACCAGTTTAATAATGCCCCGAAAGGCTGACCTTTTGATTCTATAGGCCAATATAATTGTGGCGAGAAATAGTCTACCCAGCCTTTATTTAACCATAATTTAGCATCAGCATACAATTCGTCATATTGAGAAGAACCAACGATTCCTTCAGGATATCCGGGCTTCCAGATTCCAAACGGGCTGATCCCAAATCTTACATAATTTTTTTCAGCATGAATTTCTTTATAGATACGCTCTACAAATTTGTTCACATTATCTCTTCTCCAATCTGCTCTGGAGAGATTTCCTCCAGCGCTTACATAAGCGTTCCAAGTAGCATTGTCAGGGAAATCTGCTCCTTTATTGTAAGTTGCATAAGGATAGAAATAATCATCAAAATGTACAGCATCAATATCATATCTTTTTACAATATCTTTCACCACATTGGAAACATGGCCTTGCGTTTTCGGATTGGCAGGATCAAACCAATACATTCCGTTTTTTAATCTTACAACAATGTCTGACAATTTATTTGCCATCGATAGACTGTTTGGTGAACCTCCATTTGTATGATGCGCTCTGTAAGGATTTAGCCAAACATGAAGCTCCAAACCTCTTTTGTGCGCTTCATCGATCCAGAACTGTAAAGGATCGTAATTGGGATAAGGAGCCGTTCCTGTCTCTCCTGTTAAGAAATACGACCATGGCTCGATATTACTCGTATACAAAGCATCTGCAGAAGGTCTAACCTGGAAAATCACCGCATTAAAGTTGTTATCTTTCAATATATCCAACATGCTGATCGCTTCCTGTTTTTGCTGATCAACGGTTAGATTATTTCTTGAAGGCCAGTTGATATTGGCAACACTTGCGATCCACGCACCACGAAACTCTCTGCTAATCTCAGGAAGATTAACTCTAAAAACCTCTTCCGTTGGCTGATTTGTAGCAGGTTTTGTGGCTACAACAGATATATTGGGTTTTGAAGTATTATTGTTAGGTTTTGTCGAGCTTTTTGTTGGAATCGGTTTTACGACACTATTACTAGCAGTTTTTGCACTGCTACACGAGGCTAGAACGCCCAAAAATATGATGAGTTTTAAATTATTCATTTTCATAGTTTGCAAAACTACATTAAATTATTTTTTTAATTATACGAGATAATAAATAATCAGATGACTTTAACTAATTTTTATAATCACAAAAATAAGTTTTGGCTAAAGCCAATTTAATGATATAAATATTGAAAGCGGACTAAAGTCCGCTCCTATTGAATATACTAACCGGAAAACAAAAAAGCCCCGAAAAATTCGAGGCTTTGATTTATATAGAAAAAACTTATGAAGCTTTTCCTGATCTTTCGATTCTTCTTCTTTCTTCTTCAGAAAGCACTTTCTTTCTCATACGGATGAAGTTTGGAGTTACCTCAATTGCTTCATCAGATTGGATATATTCCATACATTCTTCAAGAGAGAATAAGATTTTTGGAGCAACTCCACCATCTTTATCTTTACCTGCAGCACGGATATTGTTTAATTGTTTTGCTTCAACAATATTGATAACCAAATCTCCTGGTTTGTTTTGCTCACCAATGATCATCCCTGCATAGATCTCCTCGCCCGGATCAACATAGAACTTACCTCTATCTTGTAGTTTTGCAATAGAATATTCAGTTGCCGGACCTTGACTTTTACTTACTAAAACACCATTACTTCTTCCAGGAATAGCCCCTTTGAAAGGTTTATATTCTGTGAAACGGTGAGCCATAATAGCTTCACCAGCAGTAGCAGTCAACATCTGAGAACGCAATCCGATCAAACCTCTTGAAGGAATTTCGAATTCCATGTGCTGCATTTCACCTTTAGTTTCCATAATGTGAAGATCTCCTTTTCTCTGAGTTGCCAAATCGATAACTCTTGAAGCAAATTCTTCAGGAACATCAACAACCAATGATTCATAAGGCTCACATTTTTCTCCGTCGATTTCTCTCAAGATAACCTGTGGCTGACCAATTGTCATTTCATACCCTTCTCTTCTCATTGTTTCAATCAAAACTGACAAGTGAAGAATACCTCTACCGAATACTAAGAAAGTGTTTGCATCACCAGTTTGTTCAACTCTTAATGCTAAGTTTTTCTCTAATTCTTTATATAATCTTTCTTTCAGGTGATTAGAAGTCACATATTTACCATCTTTCCCAAAGAAAGGTGAATTGTTGATAGAGAACGTCATGTTCAACGTTGGCTCGTCAATAGAAGTTCTTGGCAATGGTTCAGGATTTTCAAGATCTACGAAAGAATCACCGATCTGGAAAGCTTCAAAACCTACAACAGCACAGATATCTCCGGCTTTTACTTCTGTAACTTTTTTCTTACCTAATCCTTCAAAAACGTAAAGTTCTTTTACTTTTCCTTTCAATACTTTACCGTCTGCCTGAGCTAAACCAATCCACTGAGATTCTTTGATCTCACCTCTGATTACTTTTCCGATAGCAATTCTTCCTAAGAAAGAAGAAAAGTCTAGAGAAACGATCTGCATCTGTAAGTTTCCTTCTTCAACTTTCGGTTCCGGAACATATTGTAAGATACCATCTAATAATGGGAAAATATCTTCTGTTTGCTCCAATGAAGTGTTGAACCAACCTTGCTTAGATGAACCGTAGAACGTTGGGAAATCCAACTGTGCTTCAGTAGCATCAAGAGCGAAGAATAGATCAAAAACTTTATCATGAACTTCCTCAGGACGACAGTTTGGTTTATCAACTTTATTGATAACTACCAATGGTCTTAATCCTAATTCTAACGCTTTCTGAAGTACGAATCTCGTTTGTGGCATTGGTCCTTCAAAGGCATCCACCAACAAAATAACTCCATCAGCCATTTTTAAAACTCTCTCTACTTCCCCACCAAAATCGGCGTGACCGGGAGTATCGATTACGTTAATTTTAACGTCTTTATAAGTAACAGAAATATTTTTAGATAAAATGGTAATCCCTCTTTCTCTTTCAAGATCGTTATTATCCATAATTAATTCTCCACTTTCCTGATTTTCTCGGAAAATGTTTGTAGCATGAATAATCTTGTCAACCAAAGTCGTCTTCCCGTGGTCAACGTGTGCGATAATCGCAATATTTCTAATGTTTTGCATGAATGATTTTTACGGGTGCAAAAATAGTGTTTTTTAATTAAATAATTAGTAAGATTATGTATTATTTAACAATTTAATAATGAGCCATTTAAATAAAAGCTTTTATTAAAGCCCTATAATTGAAAGATTTATACATCATTTAAAAACAAAAAAATTATAATAACAGATTAAGTTTTAAATACTAATCATATTATATTTTTCAAGAAAATAAATTAATATGATCTGAATTAAGAAAACAAATCCAAACTTCAACAAAAAAGATTTCTTTGAAACTTTATGCCTGAAAATCAACATTCCAAGCAAAGATCCGATTGTTCCGCCAAGAAATGTGAGGGATAAAAGTGTATTTTCTGATATTCTTCTTTGATGTTTGACAGACTTTCTTTTATCTAAGCCGAAGACAATAAAACTGAGGAGATTGATTGTTAATAATAAATACATCATAGTCAAATATAGAAAAAGCTGCCTTAATTAAAAAGCAGCTTCTCCCATTTTTATGGTCTAACAATTATTTTTTAGCTTTTACGTCTACAGCAATTTCGATGTCTTTACTGATCATCCATTCTGCAGGATCTGCCTCAGAAGTTCCGAATTTGATACCCCAATCTGCTCTGTTTACTGTAAATTTAGCCTGAACAGAAGCTGAATTATCAACAACATCTACCTTTGCAGGGAAAGTTACGTTCACAGTTTTTCCAGATAAAGTAAGGTTTCCGCTTACTGTTTTATTAGCTCCGGCAACTGCATCTTTAGGAGCATCTTTTAAATCTGCTACACTTGTGATTTTAAACTCAGAAGTAGGATTTTTTGTTACGTCAAAGAAATCAGCACTTTTTAGGTGAGTTTCCAAGTCTGCCGGTTTTTTATCTTTTTCCGTTACTGAAGCCGGATCTACTTTAATAGAAGCCATATCAATCACGAAATTACCTGCAGAAAGTTGTCCTCCTTCAACATTTAGTTCACCGGATTTTACATTGATTGTTCCCCAACGAGGAGCAAAACCACCTTTATGGAAGGCTTTCCAGTTTACTACAGAAGTTGCAGCATCAACAGGTAAAACTTCACCTTTTCCTTCTGCAACAGATTTTTCTGTAGCTGTAGCAGCCTTATCTGCAGATTTTTCTTTGTTACATGATACCGCAAACAAACCTACAGCTACTAATGCAATGACACTAAGTTTTTTCATATTAATTATTGTAAAAAATTTATTATTCTTAATTATAAGGTGAACGAAATTATCAAATTAATATTTCATTCCTTAATTTTAACAGGTCAAAAATAGATAAAACAACTTTCCATTACCTTAACATACATCAAGAAATGAAAAATTGAGCCTTTCCCATCATAATTAAATCAAATATAGTAAATCTCAAAATTTAAATCGAGGGCAAAAATCCCTATTTTAGCACTTTAATTTTACAGAATGACAAATATTGAATTCATCCAGAAGGTTGTAAACATTTCCGAAAAAAGTATTAATGCAACACTTCAGTTATTAGCTGAAGACTGCACGATTCCTTTTATATCCCGTTACAGAAAAGACAGAACCGGAAATCTGGATGAAGTACAGATAGAGCAAATTTCAAAGGTCAGCAAACAGTTTGAAGAGATTATAAAACGAAAAGAAACAATATTAAAATCTGTTGAAGAACAAAATGCCTTAACACCGGAATTTAAACAAAGAATAGAAGAAAGTTTCGACATTCAGGAGCTTGAGGATCTATATTTACCTTTCAAAAAACGTAAGAAAACAAAAGCTGATGCTGCCAAAGAAAAAGGGTTGGAACCTTTAGCCAGGATTATTATGAGTCAGAAAAGTAATGATCTAGCATTTTTAGCTTCAAAATATTTAAATGAAAGCGTTTCATCCGAAGAAGAAGCACTTCAAGGAGCAAGAGACATTATGGCAGAATGGATCAACGAAAATATGTACGTTCGTAAAAATCTCCGTAGATTATTTCAGCGTAAAGCGCTTATCACTTCTAAGGTTGTTAAAGCCAAAAAAGACGAAGAAGGCGCACAAAAATTCTCACAATATTTTGAGTGGGACGAGCCTTTATATAAAACTCCATCTCACAGGCTTCTCGCGATGTTGAGAGCAGAAGCGGAAGGTTTCGTGAAAACAAATGTCGGTGTTGATAAAGAAGAAGCGATTGATCTTATTGAAAATGCCATTATTAAATCAAACAATGAAAGTTCAGATCAAATTGCATTAGCCATAAAAGACAGTTATAAAAGGCTACTGGAACCCGCAATTTCTAACGAAACATTACAGGAAGCCAAAGAAAAAGCAGATAAAAAAGCCATTGAAATTTTCTCTGAAAACTTAAGTCAATTATTACTGGCACCCCCTTTAGGCGAAAAAAGAATTCTGGCCATCGATCCCGGATATAAAAGTGGTTGTAAAATCGTCTGTATCGACGAAAAAGGAGACCTACTTCACAACGAAACCATTTACCCTCACGCTCCACAAAACGAGTCGGGAATGGCGATGAAAAAGATCCGCTCTATGGTCAATGCTTATAATATTGAAGCCATTTCTATCGGAAACGGTACCGCAAGCCGGGAAACTGAATTTTTCATCAAAAAAATAGCATTTGATAAACCTTTGCAGGTTTTTGTAGTTTCGGAAGCTGGTGCATCCGTTTATTCTGCGAGTAAAATCGCAAGGGATGAATTTCCAAGCTATGATGTGACCGTTCGTGGAGCAGTTTCCATTGGAAGAAGATTGGCAGATCCTTTGGCTGAATTGGTTAAAATTGATGCCAAATCAATCGGAGTTGGACAATATCAACATGATGTAGATCAGACTCAGTTAAAAAACGAATTGGATTCTACTGTCATGAGATGTGTAAACTCTGTCGGAATCAATTTAAATACAGCGAGTAAATCATTATTAAGCTATGTTTCAGGAATCGGTGAGAAAATGGCAGAAAACATCGTGAATTACCGAGCTGAAAACGGTGCATTTGAAGACAGAAAACAACTAAAAAAAGTTCCTCGATTGGGCGAAAAAGCTTATCAACAGGCAGCTGCATTTATTAGAATTACACATGGGAAAAATCCGTTGGATAACTCTGCCGTGCATCCTGAAGCCTATAAAACTGTTGAAAAAATGGCAAAAGATCTTGGTATTAAAACCGATGAATTAATAGCCAATAAAGAAAAAATAGCCTCCATTCAACCCGAAAAATATATTACTGAAGATATTGGAATTTTAGGAATAAAAGATATTTTAAAAGAGCTTGAAAAACCAGGTTTAGATCCCCGAAAAGCAGCAAAAGTTTTTGAATTCGATCCTAGCGTAAAAAAAATGACCGATTTAAAAATAGGAATGATCCTTCCCGGTATTGTCAATAATATTACAGCTTTCGGATGCTTTGTAGACCTTGGAATCAAAGAAAGCGGACTGGTTCATATCTCTCAGTTAAAAGACGGCTTTGTTTCTGATGTGAATGAAGTGGTAAAACTTCACCAACATGTTCAGGTGAGAGTGACTGAAGTAGATGAAGCGAGAAAAAGGATTCAACTGAGTATGATTCTGTAAAATATTTTGACTTGAAAATATCAGAAATTAAAGAAAGAAAAATCATTCACAGACCGACTCTAAGTTTTGACGAGTACGGGAAAAGGATCTATCATACTTATGAATATCATTTACCGTATAATCCCGGTTTTAAAGGAAATGAAACGCAAAGACTTTTTGCAAAATGGATTGATATGTTGGTTTTTTCTTTAATTTTCTTTTATATATTTCATACAACTGTAATTGTAAGTATTTTACTTTCGATTCCGTGTGTAATTATTTTTGGAGCAATAAGTGAACATTATTTAGGAACAACATTAGGAAAGAAAATTTTTAGAATTAAAGTTCTTGATGATGATGGAAATTATCCAAGCTTTTTTAAATCATTGAAAAGAAATTTCTTATGTCTGGCGAATTTATATCCAGTTTTTTCAGAGTATAGTACCAAAACTTCTATGGGAAGACGAACAGGAACCCAAATGAACTTTAGTATGCATTTAAACAATAAAATCTGTACAACGTATATCGTAAAAGAAAGTAAAATAGCTGAAATTAAAAGTTTACTCAACCAAGAACAAACCAAACAAAATGTGCGACTTTTAGATTAAGTCGCACATTATTTATTGAAGATTATTACATTTTTAAGATTAATATTTAAAATCTGATTTTTCAATATTTTTATTATAATATAAATCAACTAAGGTCATTACCTTATCACCGTCCTCAGCCTGAAGTGTCGTTTTTGAACAGTAAACAAGATCCCCGAATTTTTTATATTCATTGCAAATAATTGTTGAAAAAGCTCCTTTTGAAGGGTTTTCTTTGATCTCTTTTTTTAATAGAAAACTCTCAGTATCATAATATAAATTTGTTACGCTTCCATCTTTAGCTGTTGCTTTTATTTTATGAAGTTTATTCACATTATCAGTTTCTACAAACGCAACGTTATAGATTGTAGGATCTAAATAAGCCAATTCATTCATAATATATTTTCTATCAAGCTTATCTTTAAACTCTTCCTGATCCGCAACTTTTTTCTCACCTCTAACTGTTTCATAGCCGGTTTTACCATCAAACCAAGATCTGTAAACAATTCTTCCTTCATATTCCACCTCAAAGCTTCCCAAATTTGGAGCCATTTCTTTTGTAATATAATTTACATTTCTTCCATCCGTGATTGTGGAAGATTTAGAATAAAGAGTTTTTATACTACTTAAAAGCTCCTTACCTCCTGTTGCCTGAATAGCTTTTTCAATAATTTCTTTGCCTTTAGCTTCGTTTGTGTTTTGAGAAAAAACAAAATTGTTCGTCGTTATTACAGAGCAAACTGTAAGAATTGTAGTTAATATTTTCATTTTATGTTTTAATTATTTTGCTAAATTACTTAAAATCCTTAGAACTTCTCCTCGGCTGCTTTGCTTCCGGCCATTTTGTAACCTGACCTTTATCATCAAGAGGCATTTCTCTTTTCTCTCTATTCGTAAATTCCGGATCTTCTGATGCCATGTAAGCCAATGACGCCGTTAAAATCACATTGTTCTTCACCTCATCAAAAACAATCTTGTCGTATGTATCTTTAGTCGTGTGCCAAGTGTATCCAAAATACCCCCAATTCAACGAACTCAAAGAAAATCCGGGCACACCAGCGGCAACAAAAGAAGCATGATCAGATCCTCCTCCACCAGGCATTCCGGGGAAATCTGTTTTGATCTGATCTCTTACTTTTTTTGGAACTCCATTTAACCATTTCCCGATATAATCGTAGGAATTTACAAATCCTTGTCCGCCAATGTTCACAACGCGACCAGTTCCGTTATCTTGGTTAAATACGGCCTGAGTACCTTTTATAATTTCAGGATTATCAGCCACAAAACCTCGGGAACCATTCAATCCCTGTTCCTCGCTTCCCCAAAGTCCGACAACGATCGTTCTTTTGTTGTTCGGATAATATTTTTTAAGGATTCTCATCGTTTCAAGCATCGTTAAAACGCCCGTTCCGTTGTCTGTAGCACCCTGAGCACCATCCCAAGAATCAAGGTGAGCAGAAAGAATGACATATTCATTTGGTTTTTCTTTCCCTTTGATAATTCCGACTGTGTTAAAAGTTTTAGCATCAGGAAGTACTTTCGACTGAGCTTCAATTTTAATTTTAGGTTTACTTCCTTTTTCAGCCATTCTGAAAAGCATTCCGTAATCTTCAACATCAATATCGATCATTGGAATTTTGCTTGTCTTAGCTCCAAAAATTCGGTTGGCGCCCATAATTCCGGTCCAGTTGGAAATCGCAATTCCGGCAGCACCCGCTTTTTCCAACGCTTCAGGAAGCGTATTGTTATCATATCCGATGTTCTTTACGTAATCACGGAAATCTTTTGAAGCCTGCTCTTTTTCGGCTTTTAATTTTTCATATAATTCAGGAGTAGCAAACTCTTTGATCTGTTCATCAGAACGACCAATTTTCTGATATTGCGCCATTAAGACGATCTTTCCTTTTGCGGAAGGCAACCATTTATCGAATTCAGCTTTAGAAGACACTTTAGGTAGAATTACAACTTCAGCCTCAATCGCTTTTTTAGTTGCGGGGCTCCAAGCTAATTGGGTTGCAGATAATGATTTTATGCGAGGATACATCATGTCAACATGCGTGATTCCACGCTGCCAGCCTTTCCAAGTTCCGAATTGCTGTAGATTGGCATCAACTCCCCAAGAACGTAATTTTTCGGCCGTCCATTCATTGGCAGCCAGCATTTCAGGCGTTCCAACCAAACGGGGCCCGATGCCATCAAGAAGTTCATACGCCATATCTTCAAGCTGAGAATGGTTATTGACTTCATTCACGAAATTTTCAACAATGGGATTCAGTTTTTCCTGTGAGCCGATTTGTGCCTGAGCCCATGAAAACTGCACCGCCAATACTACTGCAGGTGCTACAAAAAAGCGATTTATCTTCATAATTTCATTGATTGGGATAAAGATAAAGGAATTCGGGGGAAACTGAGGTGGATAAAAGAGAAAAACAGAATGATTTTTATCTTATAATTGATATCTAAACTTTAATTTTTTAAACCATTAAGATTTATTAAGTTGTTAAGAAGATTAAGGTTTTGACTAAATATTAATGAACTTACGTAAACCTTTTATTCTAACCACAAAAGATACAAAAGCATTATTTTAAGTTTAACAATAAACTACAAATTAAGAGCACATAAGTTTTAAAAATCAGTGATTTTTATTCTTTTGAGAACTCTTATTTTCAAATAAAACACTAGCTTTTGTATCTTTTGTGGTTAGAATAAAAAGTTTGAACATATTTATAAACAAAAAAAAACCGACTTCAATGAAGCCGGTTTATATCGATTTTGGGTCGATTATTTTTTTGATTCCTCAACAGAAACTTTTCTGAAATCTTTGAACAATTTGCTTAGTTCTAAAGCTGATTTACGAGCTCTAGTTCCAGCAGCCTTGTTTCCTTTTTCTGCTTGTTGGTTTGCTTCAGCAGTGAATGCTTCAAATTCCGCGTTGATTTTTTCAATTAGTTCTTTCATTATTTTAAAATTTAGGGTGCAAATATAGGTTTTATGGTGGATTTCGCAATAGTTAAGGCAAAAAAAACTTAATAAAAATCAAGAATTATTAAAATTTGGAATGAAAATAAAAAATTTTAAGTCAATTCGTCCCTTTTTTCCCCTATCAAAAGCTAATGTAAGGTAAGATTCAGATTTATTTAAAATAAAAATCAGATTTTCGGGAAGACCTTTTATCGGTTTTATGTAAATTCGCTAAATAACTAAATTATTTGTCCGTAAGTCCCATGGAGCTGCCAAAGGAATATATTTTACCGAATACGAACATCAGTACACTTTCTATATATGAACTTTTGAAGCATACCCAAACGGCAAATTTTATAGAAAATAAAGATTTCCGGGACATCTACCCTATCGCTTTGGAATGCAACGCCGGAGTGTTTACAAAATCAACTTCAGTCATTGATTTCCCCAACGTTTCCGTAAGTCAGGTTGGAACTTCGTTGATCACCGCTTGTTCATGCGACAATGAAACCAGTAAACTTTGCGAGCATCAGGCCGAAATCATCCACTCAATTCTGGAGCAGAAAAACTTCCGAATCTTTTTTGATCATAACTTAAGACAAAGATCATTGATGTTAGTCGCCAAAGGTTTTGGATTAGAGAATGAAACAAATTTGGACGCTTATTTTAACATTGAATATACCGATGGAAAACTGGATATTCAGCCTAAAATAAAAGAGCTGATTCAAATAGACGAACAGGTTTTTAAACAAGATCTGCTTCCTCAACGTGTCTCAATATTAGATGAATTAGCCGTTCAAAATACCGATAAAAGGCAAATATTAGTCATTGGGAAACACCGCTTTTATAATCAACTGAATTTTTCATTGATGGAAGCTGATATTACCCAAACAGGAAAAGTCAAAAACCCGATTACAACCATTGATCCCATGCAACTGATCTGGAAAGCAGAACAGCCGGCAGAGATCAAATTTTATACCGCCATTCTTACCTTTCAAAATAAGTATAGCGAAGAGAAAAGTGCGGCAGAATTACAGGCTTTGAAGCTGATCGTTCAGAATCCTTTGGACTTGGATGTTTATTATCACGATCACAATGTTTCTGAAACCATTTCTTCAAAATCGTTAGTTCCGGTTCATTTAAATGTATTAAAATCAGAGATACAGCTTACCGTTTTCAAGAAAGATCCTTTTTACGAAATTACGGGTGAGCTTTTATTCAATGACATTTCACTTCCCTTTAAAAATGTAGTGATCCGAAACGACTATTTTGTTTATTTTCAAAATACGCTGAGTTTGGTTGATAATCCTGATATGCTTCGTGTGATTAAGTTTTTCAAATCAAACAACGAAATATTAATCCTTCATGCATCAAAATATGACGAATTTCTGCAGACCGTTTTATCTTCGTTAGAACAGTATATCCATATCAATTACAGCTATATTCGTCAGGCAACTCCGGTGGAATTAGCCGAGAAAGATTTTAAAACTGAACGCATTATTTATCTTCAGCAAAAAGGAAATTTCGTATCCATAACACCTGTTATGAAATATGGCTCGGTTGAGGTTATCGTTTATTCTCGAAAACAGTTATTTGATACCGATCAGAACGGAAACCAGTTCACTATAGAACGAAACCATCATGAGGAAGACCGTTTAGCTTCCATCATCATGCAGCAACATCCTGAATTTGAAGAACAAATGGACGGGCCAGAATATTTCTACCTCCATAAAGATAAATTTTTAGATGAAAATTGGTTTCTGGAAGCCTTTGAAGCGTGGAGAAATGAAAAAATAACCATTCTAGGATTCAATGAATTAAAGAACAATAAATTAAACCCAAATAAAGCTAAAGTAAACATCCTAATTACCAGCGGTGTCGATTGGTTTAATGCTAAATTAGCCGTAAAATTTGGCAAGAAAGAAGCTTCATTAAAACAGGTTCACAGAGCGATTCGTAACAAATCGAAGTTTATTCAGCTTGATGATGGTACTCAAGGTATTTTACCTGATGAATGGATCAATAAAATCACCCGATATTTTCAGGTGGGAGATATTGATGAAGAATTGTTGAAGATTCCGAAAATCAATTTTACAGAAATATCAAATCTCTTTGAAAAAGAAATTCTTAGTGATGAGGTACACGCAGAAATTACTACCTATTCAAAACGTTTTTCAACAACCAAAAACATTCCTGAAATTGCTGTTCCTGTTGAATTAAAGGCAGAATTGAGAGATTATCAACGGGATGGACTGAACTGGCTGGGCTTTCTTGACACCTTTAATTTTGGAGGATGTCTTGCCGACGATATGGGATTGGGTAAAACCATACAGATTATCGCTTTTATCTTGCATCAAAGAGAAAAATACGGGCCGACGACCAATTTGATTGTTGTTCCCACTTCTTTGCTGTTCAATTGGCAGGAAGAAATTGAAAAATTTGCGCCCTCCATCAAAGTTTTGCTTCATTATGGAGCCGACCGGAAGAAAACAACCGAGTTGATGCATCAATATGAAGTGGTTTTGATAAGTTATGGAATGCTTCTTTCTGACATTCGCTTTCTGAAAACGTTTCATTTCAACTATATCTTCCTTGATGAATCACAGGCTATCAAAAACCCAAATTCTGAAAAACACAAAGCCTCCCGTCTTTTACAGTCGAGAAATAAGATCGTATTAACCGGAACACCCATTGAAAACAATACTTTTGACCTGTACGGGCAACTTTCCTTTGCCTGTCCGGGATTATTGGGAAGTAAACAATATTTTAAAGATACATACGCGATCCCGATCGATAAATTTGAATACACCAAAAGAGGTATAGAACTTCAGCAAAAGATAAATCCTTTCATTCTCCGAAGAACAAAAAAGCAAGTCGCGAAAGAGCTTCCCGAGAAAACCGAAATGGTCATCTACTGCGAAATGAATGCAGAACAGCGCAAAATCTACGACACCTACGAGCGCGAACTTCGTGAATTTATTTCCGCATCTACCGATGATGAAACGCTTAAAAACAGTATGCACGTTTTGACCGGATTAACCAAACTTAGACAAATTTGCAATTCTCCGGCTTTGCTAAAAGAGGGTCATTCCGGTGATAATGCCGTGAAAATAGAGATTCTGACCGAGCAGATCGAAAATAAATCCAAAGAACATAAAATTCTAGTCTTTTCTCAGTTTGTAGGCATGCTTGATTTGATTAAAACAGAATTAGAAAAGAAAAATATCCCCTTTGAATATCTGACAGGCCAAACTAAAGATCGTGGAACTAAGGTTAATAATTTTCAGACCGATGAAAATATCCGTGTGTTTTTAATCAGTTTAAAAGCAGGTGGTGTAGGTCTTAACCTTACCAAAGCAGATTATGTTTATCTCGTAGATCCTTGGTGGAATCCCGCTTCGGAAAATCAGGCCATCGACAGAAGTTACAGAATCGGACAAACAAAAAATGTGATTGCCGTTCGACTGATCTGCTCTGATACTGTTGAAGAAAAAATCTTAAATCTCCAAAAGAAAAAAAACAAACTTGCCCAAGGATTAATAAAAACAAGTGAATCAAAATTACAAAGTTTGAGTAAAAGTGATCTTCTGGAAATCTTGGAGTAATTTAACCACAAAAGAGACAAAAGTTTAAACACTTAAGCTATTTAAAGTTAAAAGTTATATCGTTAAAAAGGACACTTAAGTTTTTTGAAAATCTTTGATTTTGTTCTTATGTGAGCTTTATTATTTTCTACCTATTTAGCTTTTAAAACTTAAGTACTCTAAAGTGATTAAATAAAAATTTTTGTGCCTTTTGTGGTTAAAAAATTCAGCTAGCTTTTATATATCATCAAATTAAAAATTGATTTCATTGAAAATAATTTAAAAATCAACTTTCATTCCTTATATTTGATTTTTATAATTTTGTATTATGAGCGATCAATTAGAAACTATAGCAGATTACTACAAACGGATCAGAGAAAACAAACATAAAATGTTTGATACTGATGATTTTGAAACAGGAAAATCTCATTTCAATATTTCTATGCGAAAGTATTGCAGTTTCAAAAGTCCTTATAACCGTCGTGATTATTACAAAATCAGTTTTATTATCGGCAAAGGAACTTTTCAGTACGGGCAGCAACAATTATATATTGACCGCCCTGCCCTATTTTTCCCTTCTCCCAATATTCCTTATTCTTGGGAATGTGACGGAGACCTTCAGGAAGGCTATTTCTGTCTGTTTAATCAGGAGTTTTTTAATGGTAATTCGGAATTTAAATTATTCAGGAAGACATCAATATTTAAAGAATGGAGTATGCCGATTGTTTTTCTAACGGAGGAACAAACACAGCTTGTCACCGTTTATTTTGAGCAGATGTATAAGCTCAACAACTCTTCCTACCCGTTTCGGTGCAACAGTATTAAAAACCATTTAGCATCGGTTCTACATCTCGCTTTAGAAAACCGTGTGGAAGATATTGACCCTAATGAACTTCCCGCTAACATTAGATTATACCGATTGTTTGATGAACTTCTCAACAAGCAGTTTCCGTTGGATTCTCCGGCTTATCCGCTTACTTTAAAAACGGCTTCAGACTTTGCAGAACAACTTAATGTGCATGTAAATCATTTAAATTCTTCTGTAAAATCGGTAGCGAATCTTACGACCACTCAAATCATCAAAGAAAGAATGTTTGAGGAATCTAAGAATCTACTAAAATACACCAACTGGGATATTTCTGAAATTGGATATACACTGGGATTTGATGAGCCATCTCATTTCAATAACTTCTTTAAAAAACACGCTAATACTTCTCCGCTTAAATTTAAGAGCACGGTTTAATTCTTTGAATTTTGTAATTTTTACTTTGTCTTTTAAAATTCATATTTATGATACTTTCTCTATTTTTGTATCGTTAAAAAATGAATAAACATGTTGTTGAAAGAAGCATCTGAAAAACGCATCAGATTAGTTACGATAATGGCCTTTATATCAATCCCGCTTTCGGGGTTCGTGACGGATATTTATTTGCCCTCATTTCCATCAATGGCCAAAGGAATGCAGGTTTCGGAAAAAGATATCCAAATCACATTAACATCTTATTTGCTTAGTTATGGGATCTGCCAGTTATTTGTAGGAAATATTCTGGATAATATCGGACGTTACCGACCTAAATTAGTAGCCTTGTTATTTTTGATCATCAGCAGTATTTTGATTACGATGACGGATAGTATTTTATTGATATGCTTACTCCGAATTCTTCAGGGCGCGGCCGTTTCTGTTCTGGTAGTTGCGACCCGTGCTATTTTCGTGGATATTTATGATGCGGAAAAAGTGAAACATTATTTAAGTTATTTTACTATTGTCTGGTCTTGCGGACCTATCTTGGCGCCATTTCTCGGCGGCTATCTTGAGAAATTATTTAACTGGCATGCTAATTTTTATTTTCTGGCTTTTTATGCAGGAGCCATATTTCTTTTTGAATTATTCTTTAGTGGTGAAAGTCTTCCGGAAAAGAAGAAAGTCAGTTTTTCAGAAAACATCAAACTCTATCAAATGATGTTGAAGAACCGCATTTTTATGTTGGGAATCTTTATTTTGGGATTAAGTTATTCAATTGTGATGTTGTTTAATATTACAGGGCCTTTTATCATTGAAAATACTTTTCATTTCACGCCCGTTGTGATTGGATATTGTACCTTGATTTTAGGATTCTCATGGATGATTGGCGGTTTTATCGGAAAAAAGAGAATTGGACTGGGCTTTAAATCCCGTATTTTACAGCCTGTTATCATACAATTAATTTTGATTGCCAGTTTAATTGCAGTTAGCTACTTTGCAGAAAGTCTTTACATTACGATTCCTTTTGCATTTTTCATCCATATTTGTTCAGGAATTTTATTTACCTCATTTTTCACTACAAGTATGTTGTATTTTCCTAAAAATGCGGGAACAGCAGGCGGATTAATGGGTGGATTGGTTTATATCATCACCTCCCTTACAAGCTTTATTATTTCTGTAAGCGGACACGTGAACGAACAAAAAGATCTGGGTTGGCGATATCTCATTATTGCCGCTTTACTTTTCGGCATTATCCTTTTGATGAGTCATACGTTGAAAAAAGAAAAAGCAGAGAATTGATCTCTGCTTTTTATATGTTATGATGTCAATAATCTCGGGATTTTCTTTTTATGAAGGATATGTAACTAAACTTTCATATTTATTTCTTCAAAAAAAATATAATATTCTACTACATTTCTACTACTCCAAGCTTAACAACAATCTAATTATCAAAAACTTAAAAATCGAAGTAAATATGCAGTACTGCTTTTTCAGAGAAAACAAAATATATTTGAAATATAAAAATCAACATTTACCATTACAAAGCAGGGGGTAGTTTTATGTCTTTTGGTTCTTTATTCTCTTTCCCTCTGCTTTATTTTAAAATAGTTAAAAAGTATCTGCAAATATCTATTTGTAGTTTTTATAAAATCAAAGAGTAGTGTTACACACTCATACTTTGTGTTTGTGTTTTTTGTGTAAACAGAGGTGATCCCAAGCCTCTGTTTTTTTTATGATTAGTCGCAGCTAAAATCAATATGCAAAATAAACTATTCTGCATATTCAATCTTTCTCATAAAAAATCAATACTATTAATCTGAATAGTCTTTCAACAGCTGTCTGTAGCTCATCAATATAGAAGATTTTGAAATAAATCCTACAAATTTATTATTTTGATCCACAACGGGAAGATTCCAGACACCGGTATCATCAAATATCTGAAGAATCTCTAAAGGTTTATTCTCCTGATGAATAATGGCCGGAGGAGCTTTCATGATTTTAATAATACTTGCCGAAGTATCTGTATCTGAAAACAAAAACGGGCGTACATCATCTATTGTAAGGATTCCGCGTAATGTTTTAGCATCATCAACAACTCCGAAAATATTTTTAGTCCCGTCTTTTACGAGCTCAAATAAATCTGCTATTGAAGCATTTTCATTCACTGTTTCTGAAAACCTGTCGATAAAATCTTCTGTTTTTAATGAAAATAATAAATTTTTATCATGCTTATTTGTGAAAATTTTCCCCTGGTCTGCTAATGATTTTAATTCAGGAGAAATGGGAGAAAACCATTTGGCGATGAGGTATGACATGATAGAAACGATCATTAAAGGAATAAAAAGATCATACCCAAAACTCGATTCTGCAATTAGAAATATGGCCGTAAGCGGTGCATATAATACGCCGCTCATTGCACCCGCCATTCCTACAAGAACAAGATTGGTTACCGGAACATCCGAAAATCCGAGATGCTGGCAGATCAAAGCAAACAAATATCCAACTGTACCTCCTGCAAAAAGTGAAGGGGCAAAATTACCGCCATTACCCCCACTAAAAATGGTAAAAGACGTTGCAAAAGCCTTTAACAGACATACCAACACTAAAAATATAATGACCGTCCATTCCTTAATTTCAAAATATCTGAAAAAGCTGTTTTCTATTATTAAATTTGTACTTCCATTCGTAAAAGCCTTTACCGTATCATATCCTTCCCCAAATAAAGGCGGAAAAAGTACGCAGAGCAATGACAAAACTGCCCCGCCAAACATAGCTTTTCGCAAACGAGACATGTTTAGACCTTTTATGAAATGTTCAACTTTTTGAGATACAATTACAAAATATCGCGCGTACAATCCCGTTGCAATCCCTAAAATAAGGTAATAAGGAACGTTTTTATAATTAAAAGGTTCTCTGGTATAAAATCTGAAAAGAATATCTTCCTGAAGTAAAATTCTTGATAAAAGACTTCCGCAAACCGCTGCAACGACCAAAGGAATAAAATCTGTGAAGACAACTCCCGTCAATAAAATTTCAAATGCAAACATGATTCCCGCAATCGGAGCATTGAAAGCCGATGCAATACCTGCTGTTGCTCCCGCAGCCAACAATAAAGTTCGCTCTTTATAGCTTAAACGATAGGTTTGAGCAAAATTAGACCCGATTGCAGCTCCGGTAACTGCAATTGGACTTTCCAACCCTGCAGAACCTCCAAGCCCGACTGTAATGGCGCTCTGAACGATTTGAGAATACATTTTAACAGAAGAAACGATACTTGAATTCTGAGCAATTTCGTATAAAATGGCACCAATTCCTTTTCTGTCCTGACCTTTAAACAACGTAAGAACAATGCTTGTCGTAAGAACAATTCCTAAAAAAGGAAAAATGATGTAGAATAAAATCTGATATTCAAAATGAACTTTAGTCGTGATAAAATTATGAATATGATGAACAAGAGTTTTCAGTATAACCCCCGCCAAACCGGCACTGCATCCTACAATAATACCCGAAAGAACAAGAAACTGACTACGGCTTAACCTGTTATTTAACCAATGAAGAATCAGCTCATAACTTCTTACTTTTTCAAGCCCGTATTTTTGAAAATCTCTTTTGAATTTTAGAAAACTTAGGTATTTTCTTTTATTATCAATTTTCACTTCTTTGAATATTTTAATTCCACCATTAAGTAAGCGGGATGTAAATTTAGGGAATTAAATTTTGTTTTTTTGAATGGAGTAAGATTGATTTTAATTTGCAGTTTCATTTTAAAACAAAAATCCGCTTTATGAAAACGGTTTAATAAATATCAGAAAGATTTTTCCAGTAATTAGTTTTAATTAAAACTAATTTTAGCTATATTTGTTAGAGTAAGTAAACGACAGATAGATTTTCTGTAATTTTCTTGTTTAATTGAATTAATGCTTCCTAATCATTAAAAATATGCCTGCAGAAGAAAACAACATATCAGAATTAGCCTTAGAACTGGGGCTCGCAATGGGCGAAATGAAAAACCGTCTGCGACAGAAAATTCAGGCAAAGATTAATGAATATGATCCTGATCTTTCTTTTGAACTTATAGAAATAATGGGACTTCTCTCTCGTAATGAAGGCATCAATCAACAGGAAATCGGAAATAAAGTGAGTAAAGACAAATCAAGCATCACTTATCTCATTAACAGCCTTGTGAAACGTGAATTCGTTCAACGGATCGAAAATAAAAATGACAGAAGAAACAAGCAGATTTATCTTACTGATAAAGGAAAACAAATCGTAGAAACGGTTTATCCATGGGCATTGGAGCTTTACAAAAAAGCTGCCGGCGATTTTAATGAAAATGAAATAAAAAACGCTCTTCTTTTAGTCAAAAAAATGACAACAAATCTCGAATAAATAATTCTTAAATTAATCTAACATGAGAACAATACTGGTACCGATTGATTTTACCTCAACCACAGAAAATGCAGTGAAAGTTGCTTCACAATGGGCAAAACAATATGAATACGAGCATATTATACTGTTGAAAACTTCTGATGAATCCGAATTCGATTATCTGCATATTGCGGAAGGCCATTCATTTGTAAATGAAGAAAGTATCAACAGTCTTTTGGAAAAAACGGAATTATTATTGAAAAATTTATCCACTATCATTCTTGAAAAATTTCCTGATCTTAAAGTTTCAAAAGCAATAAGCAACTGGACTTTAACCAGAAGCATTAATGATATTGTAAAAGAGCAGCCGTCGATAGAATTGATCGTTTTAGGCAGTGATGATCAGGCAGTTTCCAGCGACAGTGTAGTTTCGGAAAATATCATAAGCATTGCCAGAACAAGCCCTGTTAAAACTTTAATTGTTCCCAATGGTTACAGCTACAGCGAGATTAAAAATATTCTCATTCCCTGCGACATCAACGGTATTACAAAACTAGAAAGGCTGTTTAACCATAAATATATCATTCGTAAACAGGATGTAAAGTTGATGTTTTTAAATATTCTTACAAAAGAAGATCAAACAATTATAGAAGAAAAAAAGGTTGAAATTCAGGAATATATTCATCAGCATTTAACAGAAATCCCAAGCACAATCTATTATTCTTACGATAAAAATATTGTCAACGGAATTTTAACTTTTGCATCCTCAAATAAGACAGATCTTATTATTGCCCTGCCCGGCAAACATAGTTTTCTGTATTTTTTAACAAGTACAAGTATTTCAGAAGGGATTTATCAGAATGTTAATCAACCTGTTTTGATATTAAAGTAACATCTACTGACAGACTCTTGTCACAAGCCTGATCTATTTTTGTAGAATAATTTAAAATCTTCAAAAATGAATGTAGTATCAATACGTATTATTACCGCTGATGTTGAAAGTTTAGTGAAATTTTATGAGCAAATAACGGGAATTACAGCCATACAATACACCCCCGATTTTGCCGAACTGAAAACCTCTACAGCCACAATTGCTATTGGAAGCACGAAAACTCTGCAATTTTTTGG
Organism: Chryseobacterium limigenitum; assembly: GCF_900114875.1. Lineage (GTDB taxonomy): Bacteria > Bacteroidota > Bacteroidia > Flavobacteriales > Weeksellaceae > Chryseobacterium > Chryseobacterium limigenitum. The sequence continues at coordinate 13,435 of NZ_FPKW01000026.1, read as the reverse complement.
TGGCGAAAATATAGCACAACCTGCCGAAAACCGTTCTGCCATTATAGAATTTTTAGTCGAAGATGTAGACAGAGAATTTGACCGATTAAGAGATTTCCAATCTTATCAAATTGTACAGGAACCAACCGTTATGCCTTGGGGAAATAAATCTTTATTATTCCGAGATCCTGATGGAAATCTGGTTAATTTTTTTACGCCAGTTTCAAAGGAAGCTGTTGAAAAATTCAATCCAAAATAGACATAATAAAAACAGCGTCATTAAAAATTAACGACGCTGTTTTTTTATTGAAATTGATTCCATTTAAATTCAAATGATAAGCAGGTTTTAACCTCTCGCCTTCTCATCCGTAAAAAACTGCAAACCTTCTTTTTTATTAATGAGCTGCAGCGGATATAACTTAGGATTGTATTCTCCGTTTAACACTTCATTCAAAGCATGTTTTTTTGATTCACCGAATGTAACAACCAATATATTTTCAGCTTTATTGATCAATGGTTCCGTCAAAGTGATCCTGAACATTTCCTGAGGCTTCAAATAATAAGCAGCCACCCATTTTTCTTTTTCATCTAAAACTGCTTCACCCGGAAATAAAGAAGCAGTGTGCCCGTCATCCCCCATTCCTAAAAGAATAAAATCAAAAACGCCTTCATTTCCAAGAACATTTTTAATCTGCTTCTCATATTCCTTAGCATAATCTTCAGGTTCTATTCCATCCTTATACATTGGGAAAATTTGCTCTTTATTCACAGGAACTTTATCGAAAAGTGCTTCAAACGTCATTTTTGCGTTGCTTTTTTCATCATTTAAAGAAACCCATCTTTCATCAACCCAGAAAAAGTATACTTTATTCCATTCTATTTTTTCTGCATACTCTTGGGTCGCCAGCAAATTAAAAATCGCTTTTGGAGAAGAACCTCCGCTTAACGCAACCACAAAACGGTTATTTTTCAGGATAGATTTTTTTGAAAGATCAACAAAAGTATCCGCTGCCTTTTTATATAATTTATCTAAATCATCAAATACAATAATATTCATTTTCGTCTTTTTAAATTAATATATCTTAAACCCAACTATGCCCTTGTCTTTCAACCAATGCAATACTTTCTTGCGGCCCCCAACCTCCAGCTTCATAGTTTGGAAAAGATGCTTTACCATCCTGCCAGGCTTCCTGAATTGTTTTTACAACATCCCAGGCTTCTTCCACCTGATCCGAACGCATAAATAAAGTAAGATCACCCAAAAGTGCATCCAACAACAACGTTTCGTAAGCTTCCGGAGTATCTTCCTGACAGGCAAAATTATCAAAGATCATTTCAACAGGTTTTAAAACCAATGAAAGTCCCGGTTTTTTTGCCATAAACTGCAGTCTGATATCCATTAACGGCTGAATATTAATAATCAGTCTGTTAGCCGATAATTGCTGTGAACTTTCTGAAAAAGTTGAATGCGGAAGCGGTTTAAACTGAATCGTAATATAAGAATGCTTCTCTTTCATTTTCTTTCCGGTACGAACGTAAAAAGGAACATCCTGCCATCTTTCGTTGTCCAGATAGAATTTTACCGCTGCAAAAGTTTCTGTATTAGAGTCTTCGGCAATTCCTTCTTCCTGACGATATGCTTTAGCCTGTACTCCATTTACAACTCCTTTTCCATACTGACCCCTCACTGCGTAATGATCAACCTGATCTTCTGAAATTCTGCGAATCGATTTCAAGACATCTACTTTACGGTCTCTGATCTCGCCCGATTCCAGTGAAGCAGGCGGTTCCATCGCAACCATACACAATATCTGTAACAGGTGATTTTGAATCATATCTCTCAATGCTCCTGTCTGCTCGTAGAAACTTCCTCTCGTTTCAACGCCAACCTCTTCGGCTACCGTAATTTGTACCGATTCTATGTATTTATGATCCCATAAAGGCTCAAAAATAGAATTTCCAAATCTGAACGCCAATATATTCTGTACCGTTTCTTTTCCTAAATAATGGTCGATACGGTAGATCTGTTCTTCTTCAAACGTCTCAGCCAATAAACCATTCAGTTCTATCGCCGATTGTTTATCATGACCAAAAGGTTTTTCGATAATAATTCTGTCCCTTTTAGGATCAGAAGCTAATGAAGTATTTTTGATATGATTGGAAATGGTGGAAACAAAATTGGGTCCGATAGATAAATAAAACAACCTGTTCCCTCTTGTTCCGTAAACCGTATCCAATTCCTTTAATTTCTGATGAAGATTCTTATAAGAGCTTTCCTCATCCAATTGATGCTGAAAATAGGTAATATGAGCCTGAAAACCTGCCCAATCTTCTGAAGTTATCTTTTTTCTTGAGAAATTTTCAAGATTTTCTTTAATGTAATTTTTAAAATATTCATTGGTATTATCCGCTCGTCCGAGTGCTACAATATTAAAACCTTTAGGCATTCTGCCATCGATATATAAATTATAAAACGCCGGAAAAAGTTTTCTTTTTGCCAAATCTCCTGTAGCCCCAAAAATGATAATTGTAGTTGGGTGCAAGGCCTTATTTTCAGTCATTTTCCCGAATTTTTAATGAGTTGCAGTTTGCCATAAAGTGTGGAAGATACCTTCTCTGTCTGTACGCTGATACGTATGAGCTCCAAAATAATCACGCTGAGCCTGAATTAAATTAACAGGAAGAGATTCCGTTGTATAAGCATCAAAATATCCTAAAGCAGTCTGAATTCCTAAGCTTGAAACTCCGTTTGAAGCAGCAAAAGCAGCCGTTTTTCTTAATGAACTGATTTTATCTTTAACGATAACAGAAATATCCTGATCCAATAAAATATTAGATAAATTAGAATCTTTAGTATATGCTACATAAAACTTTTCAAGTAAGACCGAACGGATGATACAACCCCCTCTCCAGATTTTCACAACATCTTTTAAGGGAATTTCAAACTGATATTCTTCAGAAGCTTTTACCAATAAAGCCAGACCTTGTGCATAGCTGATTAATGTGGCCAAATACAAAGCATCTCCTACTTCTTTGATGAATAATTCTGTATTTTCCGGAGTCGAAATTTCATTTTTAACATATAATTGAGAAGCCTGAACTCTCTCATCTTTATATGCCGATAAAATTCTTGAAGTCACCGCAATATCAATAGTTGGGATAGAAACCCCGATTTCCATGGCCTGCTCGGAAGTCCATTTTCCGGTTCCTTTTGCTCCGGCTTTATCTAAGATCTGATCAACAAGATAACCATCCGTCAATGAATCTTTCTGTTGGAAAATATCTCTTGTGATCTCGATCAGGAATGAGTTCATTTCACCATTATTCCATTCTTTGAAAACGTTGTAAAGCTGATCGTTATTTAGTTTCGCTCCTTTTTTTAGTAAATCGTAAGCTTCGCTAATGAGCTGCATGATAGCATATTCAATTCCGTTGTGTACCATTTTTACATAGTTTCCGGCAGAACCTTTCCCCATGTAAGCTGTACATGCTTCGTTATCAACCTTTGCAGAAATTGCTTCCAACATGGGCTGAAGAAGATGGAAAGCTTCCAAATCTCCGCCAGGCATGATACTCGGGCCTGTTCTGGCACCTTTTTCACCTCCGGAAACTCCCATTCCCATAAAATGCAGGTTTTTTGAAGCTAAATCGGCAACACGTCTGTTTGTGTCTTTGAAATAAGAATTACCCGCATCAATAACAATATCTCCTTTGCTTAAAAGTGGCGTAATACTATCCAGAACTGCATCTACGGGTTTTCCGGCAGGAACCATCAGAATGATTTTCCTTGGCGATTCTAATGCAGATACAAAATCTTCTAAAGTAGCAGTGCCTTTCACCTTCATTTCCGAAGTCGCACCATCCTGTAATTCTTTTACTTTTTCGGTATCAAGATCAAATCCTGCGATCGAAAAGCCATTATCGGCAATATTATAAAGAAGATTCCTCCCCATCACTCCGAGACCGATCATCCCGTAATTATATTTATCCATTTTTATTGATATTTATATGAATTCTATTTTACGGAGTATAAAATTACGAAAATGCTAATTAGTAAAAAAATAAATGGATGGAAAAATATTTTAGAACAATAATGCAAAGGCTGCCGAATGTATTAAAAGCATCTTTCAAAGAAACACAAAACACAAAAAATCAACACTTTAAAATCATTAAAATATAATCAAAGAATAATGTTGAATAATAATGTTTTATTTTTTTTTAGATTAAAAAAAATTTACAAATTTCCAGTTAAATAACCATTAGAAATTAGATAAAATGGCTTGTCTATTCGTCAAAATAGCGAATGTAAGTTTAAACGATACCAGGAAAGCCATGACGGCTTTTAAAACTCAAAGAATATTTAAAATTCGTTTGAATGCATTTAAAAACATTCATTAATATTATAAATTAATTTCTACCTATGTTAACAGATATTATCAGTAAAAATCTTGAAGTTATTTTCGTTGGGATCAATCCCGGTTTAAAATCTGCCGAAGACGGACATCATTTCTCAGGAAAAAACAACCGTTTTTGGAAAGTTCTTCATTTATCAGGTTTTACACCTTATAAAATCGAAGCAGAAAATGATATCGAGATTTTAAATTTTGGATATGGTTTGACAACTGCGGTAGCCAGAGCAACTTCAAGAGCAGACGAACTTTCAAAAGAAGATTTTGATAAATCTCTTGAGTTTTTCAAGGTTAAAATGAAGAAATTTCAGCCAAAATATATTGCGTTTTTAGGGAAAGTTGCTTACAAAACCTTTTCAGGGAAAAAGCAGATTGATTGGGGGCTGCAATCTGAAGATTTTCTAGGATCGAAAGTCTGGATTTTGCCTAATCCAAGCGGTTTGAATCGGGGATTTTCGCTTGAAGATTTAATTATTCATTATTCTGAACTTTATAACGCAAGTAATGAGAAAATATAATTAAGCTTTTTCATATTTTCCTAAATATAATTTTATCGTATTGAATTTTAATTCAAATTAATCAAAAAAAACATTCAAACTATCTGAAAATTTTCTGCGCAAACTGATAAAGGCATCTTCTCCAAGTCAGCCATTCGTGGTATGTTTGAGGAGATTTGTATTGAAAATAGGGATATTTATTTTGATTTAAATAATTAATTATGATTTGATTATATTCAAAAAACCTTATATTTTCTTTTTCTCCAATTCCGATAAAGAAGAAGGGTTTTTGTTTTGATTTTAATAAATTACTGATAGGGAGTTCTTTAAAAGGTTGATCCTCTGTCCCTTCATAAATAACAGGGCTGAAAGAACCAATTGCTGAAAATAACCCGGGATGATTTGCTCCGATCAGCATCGCCTGGTAACTCCCGCGAGAAAGACCTGCAATGGCTTTTCTACCGTCAGTTTTATATTTTTTTTCAATGTACGGAATCAATTCCTGAACAATGATCTTATCTAGATTTTTAGTTGAAAGAACCGTTCTTGGATAATTGTCAGGTATTTTTTCCTGTTCAGGAGTCAGTGCAACGCCGTAATCCATTACTACAATCATTTCTTTCGCCTTTTTTTCAGCAAAAAGATTGTCGAGGATATTTCTGATGTAACCTTGCTTTTCCCAGCCCGTAATATCTTCACCGGTTCCGTGGTAAAGGTATAAAACCGGAAATTTTTTAGTCCCGTAATTAGGAGGAAGATACACTTTGAAATTTCGTTTTCCCACGGTAATTTTCGAAATTAAACCGTCATCAACAATTTTTCCGTGCTTTACATTTTTCTCAAAGAAAAAATCTTCACCGGAAGGAATTTCAATTCCGCTTGTTGGCTGACCATAACCGAAATAAAGTTCTGTATCGGGATCATTTGTACGTTTACCATCCACATTGAACCAATAATAATGAAACCCAATTTCCATGGACGAAGTGGAGATATTCCAAAAACCATTTCTATCTTTAGCAATAACAGATTTTAAATCCTGCATCCCGTCTCCCCCATCTAAAACAACAGATTTGGCATCCGGAAAATAAACTTTAAACTGAGCTTGTCTTTCTGTATTAATTTTCGGAAACACCTTTCCCTCCAATGCTGTTGAGGAAGTTGTATAATCCTGGGAAAACATCATAGCTGAACACAAACCCAGAATAGAGGTTATTGTCTTTAAATTTTGCATTTATTTCGTTTTAGAATAATAGAAAGTTGTGTAATTTATGGATTTTAACTTAAAAAAAGCTGAACTTCGATATGAAGTCCAGCTTTTTTATGATGTATCTAAAATTTAATTAGTAACAAAGTATTTAATGAAAAACTATATATAATTCTATTGTTCCACGATCGTAAGTGCATTATAAACTCCTGAACCTGAAGTATCAAACTGACTGACCGTGCTGTCTAAAAATGCTACTGTAATCCATGTAAAAGGTCTTAATTTATCACCTTTGTTCAGATAAACACTCACCGTACAGGCAGAACCTACAGGTATTTTATTAGGAGCTGATCCGGTATCCGAAGAATAACCATTATTGGTTTTTACTCTTTGAGTGATCGTCCCCGCAGGATTTCTGACCTCCCAAATAGCCTCTGTCTGGTTATTTGACCCCGTATTTACCTGGCTGCTTAGCAATGCAAACGTAAAAGTGGCAAAATATACCCCAGCTCGTGGTGCTACAAATTCGCCCGTCGCAGGATTGAAATTAGTATTCGGTACTCCTGAATCTGAGTCTAATATTTCCGTCCAATTCGTCAGATAAGATGATCTTCGCTGAACAATACCGGATTTTGTTCCTATTTCCGAAGGAGTTCCGCTTTCAAATACATAAGTATCCTGTGTTGTTTTACTGGCCATTACTACGATTCTGGGTTTTCCTTTAGGATAAAAACTGACCCAATTGGTACCATCAGAAAATTCAAGATAACCTTTAACACCAATTGCCGGACTTGCAACATAGCGTAAAGCGCCCGATCCGGCCTGCACGGCTGTTTTATCTGTATTACCTATAGCAACCGAACCATTGGTACCACTACGCAAATCTATCGCAACCTTTGGAGCAGGAACCCCAACACCTATTTTCCCTGCATTGTCAACAACTACATTACCTGCATCGGTTTTAATTTCGACAGGATTTGTAGGATTGGGTACCCCCAATCCTATTTGGGCATTAACCTCTGTTGTTAAGAATAACATTGGTATAAAAGCACTTGCTAAACTTTTTATTTTATTTTTTCGTATCATTTTTATACCTTTTATAATTCGCTAATGCTTAAATTATTTAATTTACCGTCATTCAAAGTATTTCTTGCACTTCCTATATTATGTTTAACACTAAATTTGATAGTATCATCTTTTTTAAGGTTAAAAATAGCATTGCAATTCCCGCTTATATAATTACTTACTGCACCGGACTGAAATGCAGGATAGGAATTCACCGTTTTATATATTGGAATATTATTCGTCAGTCTACTACTTTCAATTGCCGTTTCTATAAAGGTATTTTTAGGAATATTACCATTAGCTAAAGTAATACTGAAAGAAACGAGGTAAAACCCATCACGTGGAGCGGTAAAAGTATCATCATTGTTAAAATCACCACCTAAGTCAACGGTTTCAGTCCAGCCATCGATATAAGTAACAGTATTATTAGGTATACTTTCAACAGAGCTTTTACTGGCATTGACAAGTGCTTTAGTTGGTGGTGCAAGTGGCAGGGAAATCCATTGTTCCCCATCAGAATAGTCAAGAAAACCACCTGAGTTATAGCGAATAGCACCGGCACCAGCCGCAGCAGGAGTTTGTGTATTGGTACCAACACCAATAATCCCTTCATTATCTGGTGAACGGAAATCTACTTTAGTCACAGGATTTAAAAGTCCTACTCCCAGTTTACCGTCCGAAGTTACTACCACATCATTGGATAGCTTTGTTGCATCTGATGTGGCACCGTTATCCTTTGCAGCATCTATTTGGAGGGGATGCGACGGATTTGGAGTAAAAAGTCCCACCTGCGCAGTCATTTTACTTGCCGAAACAATTAAAATACAAGTCAATAATTTATATATGAAATCAATTTTCTTTTTCATGATCTATCTTTAATGTTCTATAATGGTTAAATTATTAAACCCATCATCTGGATTTGCCGGATCTGAAGAATCCGTTGTTACTCTAAGTGGCACAGAACCAGTCGTTACAAGGTTATGGAGTAATCTTGCTACTACTCTTGTACCTGCGGTCAGGGTAAGTGTAACTGTACTCGATCCTCCTGCTTGTGTAGAGCGGGTAAAACCCGCATCGTCAGAAGTTCCTGTCATTGATTGTCCAAATGTTTTATAAACACTCGCCAAAACAGTATTCGACACAGGGTTATAAAATTGTGACTCAACTCTTGAAGCGTCATTAATAACGGTACTGTTGAAATTAAAGGTTAATAAAAATGTATAAGTACCATCACGAGGAGCTGTAAATTCACCATTGGAGACATTAAAACTGCTACTCATATCACGAATCACATTCCAATTGGTAATGGTAGTGGCTGAACCTTGTGTTATTGATTGAGCTGAAACTTTACGCACAACTACCACCGCTTTTTGAGGGGCAACATAAGCCTTATTCCATACAGAACCATCTGAAACTTCTATTTTCGCTCCTGCCGGTGCATGAATCACATCATATCGTACAGCGCCTGCGCCTGCGCCTGCAGCTGTCATCGTGGTAACACCTAGACCTAAAGCATTTTCGGTTGCAACCGATCTCATATCTAATTTTACCTGTGGATTAAGAACTCCTACTCCAATAAAACCTGTAGTTTTGTTAATAATAAAATCATTAGCTACTTGTGTTGCAGTTGGTGTACCAACAGCTGCATTATCCTTAGAACCATCTACGTGAAAAGCTCCTTGCGGATTTGAAGTCCCTATACCTGTTTGAGCAGAAACCAGCCCTCCATATCCATAGAACATTGACAATAGCAATATTCTATGTATTTCTTTATTCATCATTTTCATTTTAAATATTGTAGTATTGGTCGTTTAGAAGATGAGTATTGTTCAATGTCTGAGATAAGAACTCTTCTGGGATTACTGAAGAATCCCTTTTCATTACATCATAGTTTACTTTAGCATCTACTCTACTAATTCCCGCTTGAGCAGAAACTAATGAAGATGCTAAAGAAGCCAATGATGGCATTTTTTTTTTCATTTTGTATGTATTTAATTATGTTTAGATTGTATAATGGGTATCAGAAAAATTGAAATTTCTTACAGTAAAAACTTATTTTTCCATTTTGTCACGGTGTTTCTGCTTAGCTTAAAATGCTTGGCAAGCTGGGAGTTATTGAGCTTATTCTTTTTCTGATATTCTAATATTTTAACAATAGTTGATTTACTGTAAGACCGATGCTTTTGATTAAATTCAGAATTTTCTTTAGAACTTTTATTGAAAAGAATTTGGCTGATCTCTATAACATCCAGAGTTGATAAATTAGCTTTAGATAATAATTGATCGCATATTTCTCTTTTTTCAGGATATTTTATAGTAATCATATCGCTGTATATTCTTTTATAATCAGGTGTGTTTTGTAGGTTCATCTTTATTTATCTTTTTTTAAGTGATTATACTTGCTTATCCATTTATACAGAGTCGTTTTCGGAATTCTATATTCTGCTATGATCTGTGATTTCGTTTTATTGCCATTTTCAAGCTGCTCCAACACAAAATCTACCATTTCTTTTGTGTAAATATTTTTTCTGTACTGTGTAAATGAAGATTTTTTATTGATAGAATTATTATAATGAGCATTGGCCGGAGGAGCATACAAAATCAGGTGTTGAGAATAGAGCCTGAAAAAATCATATTCCAGCAACGTGCTCATTCTCAAAACAATTTCAATATCCAAAGATTTTTGAGATTGTATTTTTTCCCACTCTGAATCTGTGCATTTTAAAAATTTGCAGATACGAAATGAATCCATTCCTTTTTCCGCAACGCGCTCACGTATTAAGTTTCCTATGTGGATATTTTTCAGATCAAGTATCATGAATGAAAATATTTAAAGTTTGTGTTTTTTAATAGGTGGTAACATAAATATCTCTTATTTTGTTATCCGAATTCTCTGTACAATATAAAAACAGCCTTTTTTTGATTAACCCGAAAAAATATCTTTTCAGCGTACATTCATATCCTACAGCCTGTACCTTTTCGATTTTATAACCTTTCAGCTTTAACAAAATCTGAGCTTCTAAGATTGTTTTCCCTACAAGTACCTCATAGTTATCTTGTTGCATTATTTTTCAATAGTATTTAATAAAGAAAATTCTCATTTGTGCTTTCAGAATAATTAAGCCTGAATTATAACATCCTTTCAATACTTACACTGCTTTCTGCTGAACCCCCAAAACCGTAACTACTTATAGACCAAGAAGAACCATCCAGCACAAGACGGAATCTAACATCATTATTAACATCCAGAAATAGAACACTGTCCGTAGAAACAAGATAATTTCCGACATTGATAAAAGGAGACGCAATTCCTGACATGTAAGCCTTTTCTTCCCCATTCACCACTACCACAATAGTAATTCGGGCTCCGTTAAAATCAAAACCTGCTGTAAAGCCACTGAATAGTACATTAAAATTAATTCTGTATAATCCTTTCTGTCTTATCCTGAAGGTTTCGGAATCTCTTACAACAGACAGATAATCAGAAAACTGTGAACTGTTTGAGGGAACGGAAAATTTCAGATTATCAGAACTGCAAAGCTGTAAAAGCTGTCCGAAAAGATCAGACGTGGAAAGGCAGGTCATATTTGTACTGTTGATACTCGCCCGCGTCCATGTTGTTGACTTGTTTTTAGCGTTAAAAGCCTGTTTCCACTTTGTTCCGTCATAAACTTTGGTAAGACTTTCACCTTTATTGTACATCAGCATAGCTTCCATTGTGGCATCGTCATCGTATTTATCGGGTTGAGCAATGTTGTATTTTGGTAAGACCGTTTCGTTTTCTGCAACAGGAAGAATCAATACTTTTTGTCCTGAATTTTGAAGCTCCAGCTGAGTATTAGTACTTGAAAGCGTTGAACCTCCGATCACAACCTGGGAATTTGCCAACATAAATCCCAACATACCTATAAATGCTAAATATTTTTTCATGTGTTTTATTTTTATGGGATTATCTTAATTTCTGAATATTCACAAAGGTTTCTCTATGATCTAAAGAATTTGAAAAAGTAGAGATCACAGAATTCGTATTTACAGCAGCCTGAAGCCTTATTCTAGAGTTTGCAGGTAGTGTAACCGAAGCAGAAACACTTGCACTTTTATTTCCGCCCTGTCCAAGATCAATGAAGATTCCGCCGTAGAGTTTGGTTTCTTCAAATGCCAGTGTAGACCAAGTCGTTCCTCCGTCGTAACTTACATCAATGCTTACCCAAAACGTAGCATCTTTCCCCAAAGAACCTAGAGAAAAACCTCCAAATCCTGTAACTCCGGAAATATGATACAAACCGGCTTGCGGTATTTGGATCACATTATCGGCTCCGCTTGTCGGTGTCGTGGTATTCAGATTATTAACTAACAATTGAGATCTGTTTGTGATCGGAGAAAGTGAAATAGTCTGTTTACTGTTGCTTCCAAAAAGCGCTAAAATACTACATGTACTTACGGTTATTGGTGTAAATGGCGGAAAAGGATTGGGAACCTGTACACCTACACAATTCCATGTTTTTGAATTATCTGCCTTCCTTCTCGTTAAAAAAGGATTGTACCATCCTCCAAGCTGAAGTGCTGGAATCCATGTTGTTCCGTCATATTTATAATATTGTTTGTCTTCTTTATTGTACAGAATTGCACCTTCCAGAGGAGCTTCATCGTTAAAATAATCTTCCTGGGTATTATTAAATAACGGAAAAGTTGTAATATTTTCAGCACGGCTAAAAATCACACCTTTATTGGCATCTTTTACGTCCAGTAAAGCATTTTGATGAGCAGAACCAGTCGTTTTGGAAATCATCACCTGCGCATTGAAAAACGTTGCGGCAAGTAAAGCTGCAGCCGATAAATATAGTTTAGGATACATAATTTTAGAATTAATGATTTATAAAACAATTTTTTCGAAAATCAGCTCACCTGTTCCATACGTATTGTTGTTCTGAAAGCTGGTCGATGAGTTCACCAAAGGTGAAAATCCGGATTGCATAAAACCCTGCAAGCGAATTTTTTCTCCGGCATTTACCTGCAAAACGATCGATCCGTTGAAGACAGGTGAATATCCCAAATTGTCGTTATCACTTGTAAAAGATTTGTAATCAATTGTTGAGAATGCTGTAGGCGTTGCAGCTGCTGCTTTTTGGAGCCTTAACTGAATCTCATCCGTATTCAGTCCGTTAAAAGTTGCATAACCTCTGTAAGTAATTCTGTACAAAGCTGTTTCGTTTACCGTTACAACATTTGAAGCTAAAGAAAGGTTGATAGAACTTCCCTGAAAATCTACACTTCCGTTATTGATAAGCTGTACTGTTCCTGAAGCCGTACAACCATACGGTGGAAGAAAACCTCCGTTACAGGAAAGATTAAGATTAGCTGAACGCGAAAAATGTGCAAAATACTGTGGTCTGACTTCCACAACATAATTGTAGATACTAGACCAATTGGTTCCATCATGCTCGTAAATTGTACCATTGTCTTTACTGTAAGCTACTGCCCCTCTGAAATTGTTGTCATTATCGGGGTCTGCCGCATTGGTAATTTGTGAAACCACGGGGATCAACACCGCTTTTGATGGTGTCGGAGATTTCACATCCAGAATAGAATTCTTATGCGGTTCGTGGTCGGCGGGATTGGGAGCAATAGCTATTTGAGCATGGCACAAAGTTCCCAAAACAAAGAGCGAAATAAAATAGTGTTTTTTCATCATCACCTTTTTTAAATGATACTAAATGTAAATTGGATCAAACGCAATTTTCAAAAGCAACATATTTTTTAATCATTCTTCAATATGTGTTTTTAGAATGTGTATAACGAAGACTCAGAAATAATTCAATTGTTTAATTAGATTACAGTGCAATGTTAGAAACTTTTAAAGTTCGCTTCAAAATGATAGGGGTTGTAAATTCCGAAATTTTAACTTAAAAAATAAATCAATAATTAACTTATTTAACCTGAGTTCGGGTTAAGCGAAGTTTAAGAATAATTGACCATCATTTACTTTTTTTAAATTTAATGATGGTTTTTTTGGAAAGAAACAATACGCAGTAAGGCTTCCCAAAATATTTATCATAAAGTTGTTTACACTTCTATGACGAGTGTGCTCCACTTGACAATGATTTTTCAATTCATCGTTTATCGTCTCAATGATCGCTCTTTTGCGAAGTAAAATTTTGTCTTCCATCTTCATAATATGGTTCTTCATATTCTTGCGAAGTTTAGTAAAAAGCTGAATTCCATCCGAAAAAAGCATCTCCCACAAAACTTTTGAGAGATATCCTTTGTCGGCGAAAAGTTTT
>NZ_FPKW01000025.1 GCF_900114875.1 Chryseobacterium limigenitum | reverse complement strand
TCTCTTGGAGAAGATGCCTACCGCCTTTTTTAAGATATCACGTTCAAGCTTTGTTTCTTCTAGTTCTTTGCGAAGTCTCAATAACTCTTCCCTTATTGGATCAGAGGATATTTGTTTTTCCTTGCTAAGTTTACCTTCTTTGTGAAGTTTTCGCCAATTAACGAGACTTTCTTTACAGATCCCCAATTCTTCAGCTACCGAGGATACATTGCCTCGCTGCTCACTTAAAGATACTGCTTGGATCTTAAACTCTAGACTGTAATTTTTTCTGATCTTTTTCATACTCTTAAAGATAAAGAGTATAAGAATTGTGTCCTAACAAAGTTAGCAACTCCAGTACTGAGTTACCATTTTCATCTATAATGTGCGTAATCATAAAGCCTAAAAATAATTAAAAAGTTCAAGAGCAGTATCTTTTGTACTTTTCCCTATATATTCTAAAAACATTCTTTCGGTAGTATGCCCAGTCATAAAAATTAAATGGCTTGTAGGTATTTTACCGTAGAAATTGGTAGCAAAAGAACGCCGTCCTATATGCGAAGATACAAGTTCCCATTTTTCATACACCCCCTCATCTTTTCGATATTTTCCGCTGTTCGCTCCAATCTCTGTTTTTTTACTACCCTCTATTTCTTGATTTATTTTCGCTTTTTTACAGACCTCTTTTAAATAATCATTATATTTCTGGTCAGATATTTTGTTAGGAAACTCTCCACCTCTTTTTTCTAATACTTCCATTACTTTAGGAAGTACTGGGATAGTCATTAATTTATTGGTTTTCTTTTGTCTAAATTCAAGCAGGGATTTACCATTTTCTACACGTATCATACTTGTATTAAAATTCATAAAATCAGATATTCTCTGCCCTGTATAGCACGAAATAATTAGCCAGTCCCTAACATTTGAAAGACTATCACTTAGCTCCGCTTTCTCTATTTGTTCAAGTTCTAAAAGTGATAAATAAGGATGCTTAATTTCTTTTTTTACTTTTATTCGCAATTTGCTGAGGTTTCTATCTACCTCTAATCCTTTTTCGTAGGCATAGTTGCAAAAAGTTTTAATAAATACCAAATCTCTTTGCACAGTACCAATAGCGTAATTTTCCTTTGTGCAGTATGCTATAAAATTATTTTTGAATTGTTCATTAATCTCCGAAATAAGTAAGGTTACTTTTTTTTCTTTTTCGTAACGTTCTAATTTATGCTTGACTACATTTAGCTTTTTAACTGTAGAGGGAGTAATATCATTACCTTTCTCTTGTATATAATAATCTACAAACTGTATTAGTCCTTGCGGGATTCGAACCTTATCGGGTTCTCTGTTATAATAGCTATCTATTTTTGTTTGTAGCCAAACTTTATCAATCTCAGACGGCAAGGCTTTTTCAAACGCATTTAAAACGAAGTTCTGAATATCGTTTATCTCTGCGTTTACCTCTCTTTGCCTGTTTGCTATTTCAATAGTTTTAGGGCGCTTTTGGTCGTGATACTTTTCCCAATACTCTTTATCTACTTTTAGCAAGGTTTTTGCCCCGTATACATAATCTACTCCCTCACACCTAAATAATAACCTTATGTTGAGGGGTGCTTGCTCTTTGGTAGAACGGTAAAGAAAATTTATTGTAGCCAAGCTGTTTGTTTTACCGTACAAATATATAAAATACTGTACGGTTTTTGTACGGTAAATTTCAATTTATTTAAATTCGCATCAACTTACATCAAAATAAATCAGTTTTAAAATCACCTAAAATCATTGTAACCAAAAGAAAACACACAAAATAGACATTTTACAAGATGTATAAAGTTGAACAATTAGTACTCCCTCCAACTCCACAAAAAACGTTGTAAAATATTTTACAACGTTTTTTTATTCACCCAACATTTCACAATAAAAAAAAGCCTTGACCAAATTTGATCAAAGCTAATATAAAGTACGAAACTAAGCTTTTAGATTTACTTCAATTCTTTTAGATTTTTCAAAAATTCAATGCTAATTCATGTGATTAACACTTTTCCTGATACTTTTCACGTCAATCACTTTCGCCAATATTTTAATAGGGTCATTGTATTGAATCTCAATACTGTTAATTATTTTATCATCAACATTATCATCAAACTTTCTGGCAAACAGATGATTCCCTTTTTGCAGAAAATCCAGATCAGTTCCGGTGAAAGTTTTGGGACGCAATTTAATATCACCATCAGGAATCCAGATAATTGCCCTTTTATCATCATCAACTAAAATTCCATTAAACGAAGTATTCATCAAGACAGTTTGAAAGAAAGATTCGTCAGCAATAAGGGTATTGAGATAATAATCTTCATACTTTTTCACTTCAGTACTGTTACAAATAAACTCGCAACAATTCCTTGTTAAAATCATCCATTGCCCTCCGATATAAGGAATTACATCTTTCATAAACTCTCTTTTATGAGTTTTATCCGAAATATTATCTTCTAATTCTTCAAAATAATTTTCAATTCTGTTCATCGTTTCAGGTCTTACTTTTTCCTGATCGGCAAATTTTATATAATTTTTACCATTGTTTTTAGATAAAAAATCTTTAATGATTTTCTGTGATTTTAATGGATAATCCTGTCCGCTGAGGTTAATAAAATAATCCCATTTTGCATTCATGTTCAGAAGATAATTTATTCCATCTAATTCGGCCTGAACCATACTATATCCTCCCCAAATCACGGTTTCACTTTTAAGAATATGCACATTCGGGTATTTTTCGAGGAAAACTGTCACTTCTTCACCGATTTCCAGACTTGCTTTTTTATCAATATGAATAAGGTAAAAATTGGACAGCTCGTAAATTGCTGTAAAAAGTCTTTTAAATTGATCGGGCAATCGATGCACCAAGATCAAATATGCAATGCTAATAGGTTTTTTAGAAAAATCAATTTGTTCATTGTTTCCACCTATGCAAACATTTTTCATTTTATATTATTTTTAAAATTATGAATGTTTACAACTTATTTTATAAAGTATTAATAGACATTTTTATCAATATACGACAATTAAACCATCTTTCTATTATCAATATTTAATTGACAACCAGCAATTATTACTATAGAAATAAATATTTGACTTATATTTCGGCACATTTTTGCTATAAATGTATTCAGTAAAAAATATTGACTTCAAAATAAAATGGCTTATTTATCACGAATTTACTTAAAAGATAATCATCCAAAGGAATTTCCTTTCGATCTTCCTATTTTTAAAAATGGATTAGATTTAAAATTAAAAACCAACGTAACTTTCTTTGTTGGCGAGAACGGCACCGGAAAATCAACGTTAATGGAAAGTATCGCTGATAAATGTGATTTTAACCTTTCTGGAGGCAACCGGAATCATAACTACGACTTTCATAAAACAGAAAATACATTATCCGATTTTCTCACTCTATCATGGAGAATAAAAATAAATCAGGGATTTTTTATGAGAGCTGAAAGTTTTTTCAATTTTGCAACCTATATCGATGAAGTCGCCGAAAGTGACCTCCGCGTTTTGGATGCCTATGGCGGGAAATCTTTGCACAAACAGTCTCATGGAGAGGCATTTTTAGCATTGTTTCACAATCATTTTGATAAAGGTATTTATATCCTGGATGAGCCAGAATCTGCTCTTTCACCACAACGTCAGCTTGCATTATTATCCGTGATACATAAGTTGGAAAAAACAGGAAAAGCACAGTTTATCATTGCAACCCACTCTCCTATCTTATTAAGTTATCCCGGTGCAACTGTCTATTCTTTAGACAATAATCTTGAACCAATTAATTATAAAGACACCGAGCATTATCAGATCACAAAAAACTTTCTTGATGCTCCTGAATTATATTTTCGCCATTTATTTAATGACGATGATATTTAAGACATAATTTCACTTGGAGAAAGTCCATATTGATACAAATTTCCGCCAAATCAATATACTCCTTATTTTGTTATAAAACTCAATTTTGCTTTATTATAAAGAGGCATCCAAGAAAAAATAATCAGCTTTAATAAATATTAACATGGCCTAAAATTTCACTTCACCGAACATTTGAAATCCATACCAACCTGTTTTAAGTCCAAAAACCAAATCAATGTTACAGATAGATGAGACATGATATTTAATTAATTATACAACCCTTTAAAAATATTGAAATATAACCCGCTGAAAACGAAAAGACTAAATCTCTGAACTATAAAATAAGGATAGTCTACCCACAAAAAAGACTAAAAAAATGTTTTATCGTAAAGAATTTTATATATTTGCAGAATCTAACAATTAAAAAAATAATTTACTATGTCAGACATTGCATCAAGAGTAAAAGCTATCATCGCTGATAAGCTTGACGTTGAAGAAACAGAAGTAACTCCTGAAGCTAGCTTCACTAACGATTTAGGAGCTGACTCATTGGATACAGTTGAACTAATTATGGAATTTGAAAAAGAATTTAACATTCAAATCCCTGATGATCAAGCTGAAAAAATTACTACTGTAGGGCACGCTATCGCTTATATCGAAGAAGTAGTAAATAAATAATATTCTCTTCAACAAAAAGAAAATTTAAAAAGTTTATGGAATTAAAAAGAGTAGTTGTAACCGGTTTTGGCGCAATAACACCGATTGGAAATAATGCAAAAGAATACTGGGAAAATCTTCTTAAAGGTGAGAGCGGTGCTGCTCCGATTACTCTTTTTGATGCCACAAACTTCAAAACAAAGTTCGCTTGCGAAGTGAAAGGCTTCGATCCATTGCAACATTTCGATAAGAAAGAAGCAAAGAAAATGGACCGAAATACACAACTTGGAATGGTAGCTGCCAGAGAGGCAGTTGCACATTCTAGAATAATAGAAGACAATGTAGACAAAAACAGAGTCGGCGTAATTTGGGGTTCCGGAATCGGAGGTTTAGAAACTTTTGAAACAGAAGTTTTAGGTTGGGCAAATACGGAAATTCCGAGATTTAACCCATTCTTTATTCCTAAAATGATTGCTGACATTACTCCTGGACACATCTCTATCGAGTATGGTTTCCACGGACCGAATTATACTACTGTTTCTGCTTGTGCTTCATCTGCGAATGCCATTATTGATTCAAAAATGCTGATCCAACTAGGAAAAGCAGACGTGATTGTATGCGGAGGCTCTGAAGCTGCCGTTACAGCAAGTGGTGTTGGCGGATTTAATGCTATGATGGCTCTTTCAACAAGAAACGATGATCCAAAAACAGCTTCAAGACCTTTTGATAAAGACAGAGATGGATTTGTTTTAGGTGAAGGTGCAGGAACGATTATTCTTGAAGAATATGAGCATGCGGTAAAACGTGGAGCAACAATCTATGCAGAATTGAAAGGTGGCGGTATGAGTGCTGATGCATATCACATGACAGCACCACATCCTGAAGGTTTAGGAGCTTATTTAGTAATGAAAAACTGTTTGGAAGATGCAGGGCTAACTGCTGATGAAGTAGATCATATCAATATGCATGGTACATCTACTCCATTAGGAGACGTTGCAGAATCTAACGCAATTTCAAAATTATTGGGTGAGCATGCTTATGACATTCAGATCAATTCTACAAAATCAATGACAGGTCACCTTTTGGGTGCAGCCGGAGTTATTGAGGCTATTGCTGTGTTAGGAACTATTATTCATGGTATCGTTCCTCCAACCATCAACCATTTTACTGATGATGAAAATATCGACAGCAGACTTAATTTTACATTTAACGAAGCGGCGAAGAAAGATGTAAAAGTAGCCATGAGTAATACTTTTGGATTTGGTGGGCACAATGCCTGCGTTCTATTTACGAAAATCTAAATTTACTGAATGGAGTTAAAGAAATACATTTCTAAATTCCTTCTCAAAAAAAGAAAAAAATTATCGGAAAGAGATTCTTTCCTTAGTACTCATCTGAATAAGATGCTGGGTGCTGAGGTACAAAATGTTGCTCTTTACCGTGAGGCTTTTTCTTTGAAAAGCTCTTCTAAAAATCAAGACAGCAATTACGAAAGACTTGAATTTTTGGGAGATTCTGTTTTGGGTACAATTATTTCTTGTCATTTGTTTCAAGCTTATCCTCAGGCTAATGAAGGATATTTAACACAAATGAAATCTAAGATTGTTAATAGGAAGAATCTTAATAAATTAGGTGAAGACTTAAAACTTACAGACCTTTTGCTTAAACAAAATTCTGTGGCTTTAGGTGAGAACATCTCCGGAAATTTATTTGAAGCGTTAATCGGTGCTGTTTATCTGGACTTTCATTATGATACCTGCAAGAAGATCATCTTGGAAAGACTTTTAACACCATCCGAAATAAATAAGCTTGAAAATAAGATTGTAAGCTACAAAGGTCTTCTGCTCGAATGGAGCCAGAAGAAGAAATTGAATATAAAGTACGAAACTTGTGAGGAAGTCCAGGTAAATAAAGCGATCATCTTCCGATGTCATGTTTGGCTTGGAGAAGAAAAAATAGCCAATGCCACGGAAACCTCCAAAAAGAAAGCAGAAGAGAAGGCAGCACAGAGGGCATTTTATATTTTAAACAAAAAAGAAAATATACTTGGAAATCCAAAAACTTTATGATCTAGACGATATAGAATTTGAAGATATTGCCATAGGATTGGTAAGATTAGCGAAAAATATACCCGATCATGAGTTTTTCTTTAAAATAAATCGAGATAATGATCTTACTTTTTCAAGAAAGAAAGATGTGATCCTTCATGGAGCTTATTTTGATTATTATTTTCCAAGATTTGAGGCATACCACAAGTTTACAAAGACTTGCTTTACTTTTATCTCCAACAGATCATCAGAAAGTAAACAAAAAAAACTACAAACTGAGCTCTTCACAGAAGAAGAAAATATTAAATTTTTATTAAATAATCAGGTAGATGTAGAATATATTCTGCATAGTTCGGAACAGTTTCCTGATTTTTCCGTAATTTTGCTCCCTGAAAATCTTGTTTTTCCAATTCAAGATTATACACTAAGTTCTGAAGAGGAACTTTATCAAATTATCCAGTATTATGAATAAGCATTTAAAGAAGACAAAAATTATCGCAACACTTGGGCCGGCTTCATCATCGAAAGAAGTTATGTTAGGACTTATGAGAGCAGGTGTTGACGTTTTTAGAATAAATTTTTCACACGCAGATTACGACTTGGTTCGTACTAATATTGATACTATTAGAGAGCTTAATAAAGAACACGGATATTCTGTAAGTATTTTAGGAGATCTACAAGGGCCTAAATTAAGAGTTGGGGTTGTAAAAGAGGGTTCTTATCTTAACCCTGGAGATATTCTTACTTTCACCAACGAAAAGATGGAAGGAGATTCTACAAAGGTTTATATGACTTACCAACAGTTTCCTCAGGATGTAAATGTTGGAGAGAAAATCCTTATTGATGACGGAAAACTAATGTTGGAGGTTATTGAAACCAACAAAATAGATACAGTAAAGGCAAAAACAATTCAAGGGGGACCGTTGAGTTCTAAAAAGGGAGTTAACCTTCCTAATACAAACGTTTCTCTTCCAGCTTTGACAGAAAAGGATATTCAGGATGCTAATTTCATGCTTGACATGGAGGTTGACTGGATCGCTTTATCTTTCGTTCGTCATGCCCAGGATATTATCGACTTAAAAGAGCTTATCAAAGCTCACCCGAACGGAAAATTCAAAACGCCGATCATTGCTAAAATTGAAAAACCTGAAGGTGTTAAAAACATCGACGAAATTCTATTAGAATGCGACGGTTTAATGGTTGCCCGTGGGGATCTAGGTGTAGAAGTTCCAATGGAAGAAGTTCCTGCAATTCAGAAAAACTTGGTTGAAAAAGCAAGATTCTATTCTAAGCCGGTTATTATCGCAACTCAGATGATGGAAACGATGATCAACAGCTTAACACCAACAAGAGCGGAGGTAAACGATGTTGCCAACTCTGTATTGGACGGTGCTGACGCGGTAATGCTTTCAGGAGAAACTTCTGTGGGCAGATACCCAATTCAGGTGGTTGAAAATATGGCTAAGATTGTATTGAATATTGAGAAGACAAGCTTCTATCAACACAAAAACGAGCCAATGGAAAAAGACTACAACTGTATTGATGAGAGATTTATCACAAACAGAGTATGTCTTGCAGCAGTAAGAATTGCAAAAACTACAAACGTTTCAGCAATTGTTACTTTAACGCATTCTGGATATACGGCCTTCCAACTTTCGGCACACAGACCAAATTCTCATATCATTGTTTACAGTGGAAATAAAAGAGTAATCACGATGTTGAACCTACTTTGGGGAGTTCGTGCTTATTACTATGATATGAAAAAACCTACGGATGAAACAATTATCCAAGTAAACATGTTGACGCATAATCACGGTTATATTGAAACAGGAGATTTCGTAATCAACATCAACGCTACTCCATCTTACGAAGGTGGTAAAACGAATACATTAAGATTGACTACGGTTTAATCTCAATCATACAAAAACAAAAAACTCTCGATATTTTCGAGAGTTTTTTGTTTTATAGCTGAAAAATATAATCATTTAAAAGATTAGTTTCCTACAATCGTTTTAGCAGTCACAAACTCTTTTAAAGCGTGCAATGAAAGCTCTGTTCCATATCCTGAAGCCTTTGTTCCGCCAAAAGGAAAACGCGGGTCAGAACTTGTCATTCTGTTGATATTTACCGTTCCTGATTCTAAGTTTTCAATGAAAAATAATTGACGGTCTTTATTATTCGTCCAAACCGAATTAGAAAGTCCAAACGGAATATCATTTGCCATTTGCAAAGCTTCATCGTCATTTTTAAAAGTCATAATCATTCCAAGCGGTCCAAATAATTCTTCCTGTAAAATTGGATTTCCTTCCTGTACTCTTATCAATCCAGGATTAAATTCAGTATCAGAAATTCTCTCTAATGGAATAATAATTTCTGCTCCGTTTTCTAAAGCTTTTTTAAATTGATTTTCAAGATCATCGGCTAAATCAGGTCTTGCCATCCCGCCAATCAAGGTTTCTTTATTCATCGGATCTGTAGGAATGTATTTTTTATATTCTTCAATGAATTTTGGAAGAAACTCATCTTCTATTTTCTCATCAATAATAAATCTTTTTGCAGCAGTACAAGTTTGTCCACAATTTTGAAGTCTTGATTTCACTCCTTCTTTTGAAGCTTTATCAAGATCAGCATCCTCAAAAATAATAAAAGCATCACTTCCGCCTAGTTCAAGCAAGGATTTTTTGATATTTAAACCTGCTATTGAAGCCACTTCTCCTCCAGCTTTCCCGCTACCCGTAAGACTTACTCCTTTTACTACATCATGTTCAAGAATTCCTTTTACTTCTTTATGTCCTACTTCCAGATTTTGGAAAACACCTTCCGGAAAACCTGCTTCCAATAAAACTTGTTCAATAGCATTTCCGCTTCCGAAACAAATTGAAGCATGTTTCAGAACAACCGTATTTCCCGCCAAAATTGCAGGAACAGCAAATCTCAATACCTGCCAGAAAGGAAAATTCCAAGGCATTACTCCTAAAATCACCCCTTTTGGAGCATAATGAACTTCAGAATACGTAAATTCAGAATCAATTTTTTCTGGTTTTAAAATATTTTCTGCATCAGCATAATAATTCATCATTAAAGCACATTTCTCCACCTCAGCAATCGATTGTGAAATCGGTTTATTCATTTCTGTGGTAATGATTGTACCAAATTTTTCAGAATTATTCTTTAAAATTTCAGCAGCTTTTCTGATTAATCCTTGTCTTTCCTCAAACGACACCTTTTTCCAACCCGAAAAAGCCAAGTCAGCTTTAATAAGCTTGTTTTCAATTAATTGTTCCATAACGTAATTCTCAATTTAAATTCAAATAATGAATTTATAAATGCTTTTCTCTTAAAAGCATGATCAAAGCAACAAATTTAGTTCCTTTAGATTAAATAAAATAATGATTTTTTCTATTGAATATATTAGTTATGTCATACCATAAACCATTCGTTCACCAGACAAGATGCTAATCTTGCTGTCCTGTCCTGAATATCATGGCTTGGATTAACTTCCGCAACATCTAACGCAATCAGTTTTGGATTCTTTAAAATATGTCTGTAAAAATGCATAAAAGTTGCATCAGCAAAGATTCCATTGTATGCAGCGGCCGAAACTCCGGGCGCAATCGAAGCGTTAAAAACATCCATACAAATGGTGAGATAAGCAAAATCTACTTCATTTAATAAATCATCAATTCTTTGATAAATTGACGGAAGATTTTCAAAAAACAATTCATCTGCCAGAATATATTTCATTCCATATTGATGAGCGGTATCAAATAATTTAAGTGTATTTGAATTTCTCTGAATTCCGATGTGTAAAGAGTTGATTTCACCTTCCTGAGCGATTTGCCAAAATCCGGTTCCTGAACTCGGTCCTACTCCATTTTCAGGCTGCCTGTTGTCAAAATGAGCATCAATATTAATAATACCTATTTTTTGCTCAGGAAAGGCCGTTTTTACAGCTAGATAATGGGCATAAGTCACTTCATGTCCACCACCCAAAACAAGTGATTTTCCACCTTTTAAAAGAACTTTTGAGACATTTTTCGCAAGGTTATTTTGAGTGTTTTCTAAATTTCCGTCCTCACAGGTAATATTTCCAAAATCAAGTAATGAAAAGTCAGGAAGAATCACAGGAAAATTAGACATATTTTTTCTGATAACATCTGGAGCTTCTTTTGCTCCCAATCTTCCTTTATTTCTTCGAACGCCCTCGTCAACTGCAAAACCGTGTAAAACGAAATCATTAGTTGAAATACTGTCGTAATTACTTTCTTCTCTTACTCTCTGAAATATTCTGTGGAAAAGAGCTTCTTCTCCGTCAAATCTACCTTGCCAAATATTGCTCATTTTTTTAATAATTTGTGTGTTGTTGTCATGTTGATAAAAAACTCGATTTGGTTAATTTAGCTTCTTACAAAATGACAATATGTGTGGTTGGTTATTTTAAATTTTATTTCCGTCAATATAGATATTTTCAGCATTTAAACTCCCTTGATTATATAAAACATTTTGGAAGTTGTTTGTTTTAAAAATTACAAAATCTGCTTTCAAACCGTTTTCTAATCTTCCTCTGTCTTCCAAACCAAGAGCAAAAGCAGAACGGAAAGTCATTCCCGCCAAAACTTCTGCTGTTGTTAATTTTTCAAAAGTTGCTAAAATTGAAGCTTGAGTAATTAAATTCCCCATCGGTGCAGAACCGGGATTCCAGTCACTTGCAATGGCTAAAATTGCTCCTGCATCCAACAATTTTCTGGCCGGAGTAAATTTTTCGCCTAATCCTAAACTCGCGCCTGGAAGAGCTGTTGCCACCGTATTCGATTGAGCTAAAAATTCAATATCTTCATCAATTGTAGCTTCCAAATGATCTGCAGATTTCGCACCAACTTCAACCGCAATTCTTGAACTTCCGGGTGTAAATTGATCTGCATGAACTGTAATTTCAAAACCTAAGTCTTTAGTTTTAAGCAAGAAATCTTTACTTTCTTCCGGTTGAAATGCTGATTTTTCAATGAAAATATCAACTCGCTTTGCTAAGTTTTCTTCTTTTACTTTTGGTAAAATTTCAGTGATGATATAATTTAAATATTCCTGATTACTGCCTTCAAAATCTCTAGGTTTCAAATGAGCAGAAAGACAAGTCGGAACCAAAGTTGCTTTAGTTTGTTCCTGTGCTTTTTTGATCATTCGAAGCATTTTCAGTTCGTTTTCTACATCAAGACCATAACCGCTTTTTACTTCAATTGTGGTAATTCCTAATGAGAGTAGAAAATCGATTCTTTCTAATAAAGTTTTTAATAATTCTTCTTCAGAAGCCTTTCTTGTATGTTGAACAGAACTCCAGATTCCTCCTCCACTTTCTGCAATTTCCAGATAAGTTTTTCCAGCATTTCTCATAGCGAAATCATTCGCACGATTTCCACCAAAGCAAATATGCGTGTGAGAATCAACAAAAGCGGGAAGAACAATTTGTTCGCCCTCAATGCTCTCGACCTCTATATTTTGATTTTCAGATTTTAATTCTTCAAAATTTCCAACACTCTGAATTTTGTTGTCATTTACTAAAATTCCTCCATCGGTAATAATTTCTAATTGTTCGTCAGATAATTTTCCTCTTAACGGAAGATTGGCAAGTGTTACAACCTGCTTGAAAGGTCCTATCAGTTTCATTATTTATTATTAAGACTAAAAGTCTGTTTTAATTAAAATTTTTCATCTCAAAAATACTTAAAATATCTCAATCTTTTAAAACATAAACATTCCCTTTCCCAATGATAGCCCTGCCCTAAATCTCAACCTTAAATAATCTCAACCTCAACCCTAATCTTAACCTCAATTTTTCCTATCTTTGAGGTAAATGAAATGAATTAATGCCAGATTTTTTACATCCAGATAAAGAAAATTACTCCCATGAAGAGCTCATACAGGAAGAACAAATTCGTCCGCAGAGCTTTAAAGATTTTGCAGGGCAAAGAAAAACATTAGAAAATCTTGAAGTTTTCGTTACTGCTGCAAAAAAACGTGGCGGGGCTCTAGACCATGTTCTTTTGCATGGCCCACCCGGTCTTGGTAAAACTACTCTATCCAATATTATCGCCAATGAACTTGGGGTAAACTGTAAAATAACTTCCGGCCCTGTTTTGGATAAACCGGGAAGTTTAGCTGGATTATTGACTAATCTTGAAGAAAACGACGTACTTTTTATTGATGAAATCCACCGTCTTTCTCCTATTGTAGAAGAATATTTGTATTCTGCGATGGAGGATTTTAAGATTGATATCATGCTTGAAACGGGTCCAAACGCAAGAAGTGTACAGATCGGACTAAATCCTTTTACATTGGTGGGAGCAACAACCAGAAGTGGTATGCTGACCAAACCAATGTTGGCAAGATTTGGGATTCAAAGCAGACTGGAATATTATTCTATTGAACTTTTATCTATGATTATTATCAGAAGTGCAAGAGTTTTAGGAATAAAAATTTATGAAGATGCTGCCCTTGAAATTGCGAGAAGAAGTCGTGGAACTCCGAGAATTGCGAATGCTCTTTTAAGGAGAGTTCGAGATTTTGCTGAAATAAAAGGAAATGGCGAAATTGAAATTAATATCACAAAATATGCCTTGAATTCTTTAAATGTAGACGAATTCGGACTAGACGAAATGGATAACAAGATCATGCGCGTCATGATCGAAAACTTCAAGGGAAAACCTGTCGGAATTTCAGCTTTAGCAACATCTATTGCGGAAAATCCTGAAACATTGGAAGAAGTTTATGAACCGTTTTTGATTCAGGAAGGGTTTATTATTCGTACGCCAAGAGGTAGAGAAGTTACTGACAAAGCCTACAAACATTTAAATATTGCTATTCCTAGAAACCCAGGAGAATTATTTTAACAATCTATGTTCATACCTAAAATATACAGAAGCGAAGATTATCAATTGATGAAACAGATCATCAAAGAAAATGCTTTTGCTTTACTTATTTCTTCGGTCGAAAAGATCAGAGCAACTCATTCGATGATGGTGCTTAATGAAGATGATCCTGAAAATATTTATATTGAATCCCATATTTCCAGAGCAAATCCTCAGGCGAAAACATTAAAAAACGGTGATGAAGTTTTATGTGACTTTCTGGGAGCTCATGCTTATATTTCCAGCAGTTGGTATGATCATGTGAATGTTTCAACTTGGAATTATGAAGCGGTACAGATCTACGGAAAAGTAGAATTAATGAATCAGGAAGAACTTTACAATCATCTTGAAAAATTAACTTCCAAATATGAAAATTTTCAGAAATGCCCGATGTTTGTAGAGAAAATGGGACGGGAATTTGTAGAAAAAGAAATGAAAGGCGCTTTTGGGATAAAAATAATTCCTACTGAAATATTTATTAAACAAAAATTGTCTCAAAACAGAAAAGAAGCAGACTTTCAGAACATTATTTCCAATCTTGAAAATACAGACGAGAATGGAAAAAAAATCGCTGAAAGAATGAAAAATATTAAATAATTTTATCAATTAAAATAAACTAATCAAAATATATATGAAGTTATATCCTATACAATGTGGAAAATTTAAGCTGGACGGCGGCGCAATGTTCGGAGTCGTCCCAAAGAGTCTGTGGGAGAAAACTAACCCGGCAGACGAAAAAAACTTAATTGAATTGGGAACCCGTTCTTTATTAATTGAAGACGGAAAAAAATTAATCCTGGTAGACTGTGGTCTTGGAAACAAGCAGGATGATAAATTCTTCGGTCACTACTCTCTTTGGGGGGACGATAATTTAGATAAAAACTTAAAAAAATATGGTTTTGTAAAGGAAGATATCACCGATGTTTTCTTAACTCACCTTCACTTCGACCACTGCGGTGGAGCGATCGAATGGAATGACGACAAAAGCGGCTACAGACCTGCATTCAAAAATGCACAGTTCTGGACTAATGAAAACCATTGGCAGTGGGCAACTGAGCCTAATCCAAGAGAAAAAGCAAGCTTCTTAAAGGAAAACATTCTTCCGATGCAGGAAAGCGGGCAACTGAACTTTTTGCCACTTCCGGCAAACGGAAATTATGGTTTTGCTCCGGACTTGAAAATGGACGTTATCTTTGTTGACGGACATACAGAAAAGCAAATGCTTCCGGTGATCCAGTATCAGGAAAAAACGATTGTTTTTGCCGCGGATCTTATTCCAACTGCGGGACACGTTAACCCTGTTTACGTAATGGGTTACGATACAAGACCTCTTTTAACAATGGAGGAAAAATCAAAATTCCTGAAGCAGTGTGTGGATAACGAATATCTACTGTTCTTCGAACACGATGCTCACAACGAATTAGCAAGTCTTAAAATGACCGAAAAAGGAGTAAGACTTGATGAAACCTTTAGTTTTAATGATGTTTTTGGATATTAATTTTTAATTATGGAAGACTTACATTCAGAAACAAAGAAAGCAGAACCACCATCATCCAAAGTCATTGGATTAACTGGCGGAATAGGTTCTGGAAAGACCACTGTTGCCCATTTTATTGAAGAGTGCGGGTTTCCCGTTTATTACTCGGATGACAGGGCAAAAACGATTGTTAATGACAATGATGAATTGAAGGTTAAAATTAAAGAACTTCTAGGCGAAGAATCTTACGATGAAAAAGGACTTTACGACAGGAAATTTGTTGCAGAAAAAGTTTTTAACGATAAAGATCTTCTTCATCAATTAAATGAAATCATTCATCCTGCTGTTCGCATTGATTTTGAAGAGTGGCTGGCAAAACAAACCAAATATTTAGTTTTTAAGGAGACTGCATTATTATTTGAGTTAAAACTTAATAAACAATGCTATAAGTCTCTGTTGGTAACTGCGGAAGACAACATAAGAACCAAAAGAGTAATGGATAGGGACGGAAAAACCTACCGCGAAATAGAAGCCATTATGGAGAAGCAAATGTCTGAAAAAGACAAGATAAAGCTCGCAGACTACATTATTTATAACAATACCAATCTCGAAGATCTAAAGGAACAAACCGAACGGATTATTTTCGATATAGAATAAAACAAAAACTCGTTAGAAAAATCTAGCGAGTTTTTTGTTGACCTGATTTTAGTTAAAAAAATAAGCTCCCATTTCTGAGAGCTTATTCTATTTTAAAGATAATTTACTATTATTCTTTGATGAATTTCTTTTGGGCAGTACCCTTAACATCATCGATATCTATCACATAAACTCCGTTGATCAAATTACTTACATTGATCTTGTTGTTTAAGATAATTCCCGCTGATACTATTTGTCCTGCTGCATTGTAGATCTTATAATTAGATCTTGGGCTTGTGTTTTTTACATTCAATGTAGTTTTTACCGGGTTAGGATAAATCATGATATCCGTCTGGTTGGTTGCATTAGGAACAGGAGTTTTAGAAATTCTCACTGTGTAATCTTCAACTTCTCCGTTTGCAAAACTTGTACAGTTCACAGGGATACCGTCTCTCTGCAATGCTACTCTCATCACTACATATTTGTAATCTGTTAAGCTGATGAATGCATCTGCAGGTACATTGAACGTTCCTGTAACAGGAGTTGTTGTACTAGGAGGTGAAGCAAGGATTCTTTCATTAATATCGAAGTATCCGTTTCTGTCGAAATCAATCCAAACAGCAACACCTTCATTATTATTAGTACCTAACCAAGATTTTTCAATCGTAATTTGGTTTCCTGTAGATCCTTGAATCAATTCTATGAATTTAGCAGGAACACCTGTATAATCTGTATAAGTAGATCCTACTGAAGTGTTTTCCATTATCGGTTTACCATTCGGCTTCACAGTTACTTTTGAAATAAATTCATTAGCTGCACTTGTAGAAGACATTGGACAGTAAGTTACCGTAGGCGTTGTAAAGAAGTAAGGCTGAGTGTAAGTACCCGGCGTACCTGAACATACATTTACAACCTGCATTTCATATTTAGTTAATTCCAATAACCCTGTTAATGTAAGAGTATTTATTGAAACCGGTACATTTGTCCAGCTCGGAATACCTACTTTTCTATATCTCAAGATATAAGTTGCTCCCGGGAACGGATCCCAAACCACAACTGCTGAAGTAGGAGTAAGATTAGTAATCGTTAATCCCGGAGGAGGCAATACGCAAGTTCTTTCAGTAGTAAATACTTTAGGATTAGACCACGGATTGACAACTGTAGTACCATTACAAATATTTGCTATCTGAACTTCATACGAAGTATATACATTTAAATTACCAAGCGTATAAGTATTTGCAGGAGCTGCCGGTAAAGGAATATTAGCACTCCATCCTGTAGCACCGCTTCCTACTATTCTGTATCTCAACACATAAGTAGAGCTTGCAGCTAGAGGCGCCCATGTTATTAATGCAGATGTTGTTGTGATATTACTTACCGTAACATTCGGAGGAGTAGGATCACATTTTGTGGCAAATTGTACAGGAGTCGCAGTTCCTTCAGTAGTATTACAAACAGCAACTACCATTACTTCGTAGTTTTTAGCAGGCTGCAAACCTGTTGGGATAACAAAGCTGTTTGTAGGCGGTGCTAATAATGCAGATGAATTTGGCCATCCGGTAGTTCCTACTTCTCTCCAATATACTTTATAGTTAAGGTTATTAGTAGACTGAGTCCAATGTACCGTTGCAGAAATATGGCTGATTGCATCTACATAAACATTTGTAGGAGCCGTAGTAGAACAAGGTTTAATAATAAAAGTATAGTCTACATAATTACCGTAAGGAGCCGATCCGCAAGGAGTGATAGCACCACTAAATGATGTCGCAAATCTTGCTCTGTAAGAACCTGCCGGATGACCTGCCGTGTTAATTGTTGTTGTTCCTGTAGTAGTATAGGCAGTAGTAGCATAAACAGCTTCCGTTAAAGGATCAAACACCATATCGTTATTCCAGTCTATCCATAAATAATAATAGTACGAACTTGTACCAGAATTCATGCTAACATTCACAGTAGTTCCCGGTAATGCAGAGAAACTTGTTGCAGAATTGTTTACATATGCACTATATGTAGAGGCAGTATAGGCAAGATTGGTAAATCCTCCTGTAGTTGTAATATTCTTCAAATAATATGTTGTTGAAGACGAACCTCCTGTAGGAACACAATAATTGGTATAAACAGATAGAGGACCTGTCCAATCACCAATATCAGTAGAGCTACATCTTGCTCTTACCCAAATGTAGTAAGTTGTACTTGCTGCTAATCCTGTTATTAATTGAGTTGGCCCTGTAACTCCGGTATATTGAGGAGTAACAGTTGGAGCCGGAATTGCAGGACTTGTAGTATAATAAACATCATAACCACCTGCAGGTGCCGGAGCCGGTACCGTCCATTGTATCGTAGTACTTGAAGTTGTAGTATTCAAGACCGTTAAACCTTGTGGGTCTGTACATGTAGGTGCAACTCTCACTTTGAAATCATCCACACCTAAATACCAAGGAGCACTTGTAGCACTAACGCTTACTCCAAAATTATATGTTCCTGAAACTGTAGGTGTATAATATACTTTATACAATACATATCCATTTGTTCCTTGTGTTGCTGTAATGAATGCCCCTAAAGTTGTTGCTCCTGTAGCAGATTGTGAAGTATTCACTAATGCATTACCTGTAAATCCTATATAAGAGCTTGTTGTACCTCCTGTATTATAATAGAAAGAATATTCATACGTTGTACCTGCTGTCAAGGCAAAGCCCGGAGTCCAAAGTTGACTGGCAGTGGTATTACCGTATTGAATTCTCATATAATTCGGTGTAGACTTAGGTGCATTAAATGTTGTAGATGCCGCATTTGCAGAAGTCCATGCATAAGTACCTGTTACTTGTTTCCAACAACTTGGTACAATACCTGACCCTATCGGAGTCAGAGAATCAAAATTCTCAGTCCAAGGAAGAGTGGTAATTGCGGTACAAAGTGTCTTAAAAGGGGATCCCGCAGCCCAGAAACTCTTATCTGTAGAAGAACAAATTGCTCGAACCCACCAATAATAAGTAGTATTAGCTGCAAGGCTACCCACTGTAACCGAAGTTCCTGTAGGAACTGCTGTTCCCGCAGTTGCACCAGTAGGAGGAACACCTGTCGTATTCATATAATATTCGTAACCATTTGCCGGAGTCGTTACCGAAGCAGTCCAAGACAAGGTTGCAGAATTAGCTAAAATATTTGATGATGTTAATGCTGTAGGAACAATACAAGTCGGAGGAGCTCCTACCTGAATTGTAAAATCTACAAAATTGCCATAGGCACTAGGTCCGCATGCAGTAATAGGACTGGCAGGTGTTATAAAGCCATTCTCTATTCTTATCCTGTAAGAGCCATAAGCCTGTGCAGCCGGAACAGTTATATTTCCGGTATACGTGGCTGCATACGATGTAGTAGCAATAGGATTTTCACCTGCATCATTAAAATCAAAATCATTATTCCAGTCTATGTATACATAATATTTTGCAGTACTTGAACTGGTAGCCAAATTTAGCTGTATAGTTCCGCCCGGAGAAGAATTTACTGTCTGGGCTGAATTATTAACATAAGCTTGGTATGCTGTAGCTGTATAATTAATACTATTCTGATCAGATAGGGAAATTGTTTTTAAATAATAGGTCGTACTTGATGAACCTCCCGTTGGAGTACAATACTGAGCCTTCAATCCCAAAAATGACAGAAAAAATAAAAATAAAAGATAAAATTTTCTCATAAGTCAAATTGTTTTAAAAAAATAAATTCATAATACATTCATTTATAACTTTTATATTCTTAATAATTAAGAATTCAATATCCGCTTTCAACAGGGAGGATTATTTGTAGTGATATTACTGCTGTTCAACTGGCTGTAAGGCAATGTCATTGCCTGCATATAGGATTGCATTGCAAAACCTATATTTACCAGAGTCAGAAAAGGAAATAAAAAAGTAGAGGTTTTCTTCATATGTTCTTTATATTATATTAATTAAACAAATCTAATGATTTTTTGTTATTAATTTGCCAATTGAAATGTTTTTTTTAAGGAAACTTCATAATACCATTACTTATGTTTTAATAATAAAAAAATCCCCAGGCAAAACCTGAGGATTTATTATTGTTATGGAATTTTTATTATTTTTTGATGAATTTAGATTTGAATAGATCTTTTCCTTTTTCTTCAATTGTAATTACATATCCACCTTTTACCAATTCAGAAACGTTGATTTTTCCTGAGTTGATATTTCCGCTATTTACTAATTGACCAGCAACACTGTAAATTTTGAAAGTAGCTTTGTCAGAAACTTTAGTTACGTTTAAAACATCACTTACCGGGTTAGGGTAAATTTGGATTCCGTCTTTAGGATTAGCAACATCGCTTGTACCTAATGTAGAAGCTACAACAACGTTGTAATCTTCAACTTCACCGTCATTGAAATTAGTTCCAGCTCCACAAACCCATGATGCAGGACCATTTAATCCGGCATTACCAGATCCAGCATAACCAAAAAGAACTCTCATTCTTAATGTCTGTCCTTCAATAGCAGTAGAAGGAACAGTAAATGATCCTGTGAATGAAGCTACGTTAGTTACCGGGAAGTTCATTACTCTTTCAGAAGCATCGAAAGTACCATCTCTGTTATAATCGATAAATACCATTGCTAAGTTATAAGCAGGAATATTTGCCGTAATAGTCATAGTATTGCTAACACCTTTTACAAGATTAACCTGAAGAGCAGGGTTTGTTGTAAAGTTTGTATAAGTAGCTCCACCTGAAGTATTGTTAAGATTCGCAACCGTTACGTTTGAGATAAATAGATTCGCAGCAGTAACTGATGAAGCAGCACAATAAGATATTGATGAAGTTGTGAAATTCACTGAAGCTGAATAAGCACCAGGAGTTCCTGAACAAACAGCCGCTATCTGAATTTCATAAGATGTAGCATCTGTAAGACCAGCTAACGTTACAGTAGGCGAAGTAGACGTTGTCTCTACCCAAGCAGTCTGACCTACTTTTCTATAACGAATCATATAAGTAGCATTTGAAATTGGCGTCCAGCTCACAGTAGCTCCGTAAGCAGTAATGTTACTTGTAGTGATCCCCACTGGAGCAGTACCGTCACATGGAGCGAAAGCTACTACTGTTACTGATTTCACAGCATAGAATACGTTTCCGATTGATGAAACTCTAAGCTTAATTACTTGTCCGCTCATTGAAGACGGGAAAGTAAATGATTCTGATCCGTCATTAGCTGTTGAAGCAGAAAGTACAGTCCAAGTTGTTCCGTTATCTGTTGTATAATCAATTTTAACATTCGCAACATTGTAAGGTGCAGCTGTAGTATTTGCCACATCCCACTCAATTGGAGTTGCAACGTTTACGTTAGCATATTGAGTATTAACCTTAAATGGACCATCATTACCTACAGTAATTGTCTGCTGCGCAAATTGACTCTGCTGTTGAGCCGGATCAGGGTTATTATCTCTTACGGTTACAGTAAAATTAGTTGTTCTGGGAACCATAGAAACAGACTCCCATCCGTTGTTTGAGTTATCTAAAACTCCTGCTAATACAGAAGATAGTTTAGGGAAATATCTTGTTGGGCTTGCAGTAGGCGTAAAAGATCTAAATGAAGCTCCAGTAGTAGTAGTTCCTAAATTAGTTTTATTAATTGTAACACTTGCATTATCTACCTCCTCCCATGTATAAGTCATTGGGTTATTTTCTGCATCAGTAGCAGCCGCCGTTAATACAAATGCCGTTCCTTTTGGAATGCTGTAAGCAGTTAAAGGAGTAATTACCGGTGCATTGTTTGAGATAGAAGTTTCTATATCACAAGTTTTGCTGATTAAGTTAGCCTGAATCTGAGAAATACTTGCTTTATGAAAATATGCATCAGAATGTGGCTGAACATCAGTAGTAGAACCTGTAATACCAGCATATCCCATAATTGTAGATCCAGAACCGGGCTCTACGTTTACGCCAGCTGATTCAAGACCGTGAGAGAATGTGTGGTTACCTCCTAACTGGTGACCCATTTCGTGAGCTACATAGTCAATATCAAAGTTATCACCTTGAGGAACTCCATCTCCAGGAGACGTAAATCCAGAACCTTTTTGCTTAGAAAGAGAAGTAGCAGGAGTTCCTGTAGGGTCAATACAAACACAACCGATACATCCCGCATTTCCACCACCACCAGAATCGCCTAAAAGGTGTCCGATGTCATAGTTAGCACTTCCAACATTCACACTCAATGTTTGTTGAAGCTGAACATTCCAACCGTTAGCATTACTTGCATTAGCTGAAGCTGTACCAACTGAAGGAATCGAATATGGATCTGTTGAACCATTCGTATAAATTACATTTGGAAAATCCTGTAGAATAAGACGTAAAGCAAAGTCTTTTTCGAAAACACCGTTTACTCTTGTCATTGTCGCATTAATCTGCGTCAAAGCACCAGCAACAGTACCTCCAAACTTCTGAGTATACTCACCAGTAACAGACATTACCAATCTCATCGTTCTGAATTTTTTATCAGACATTTTTGAGAAATCAGTTGGTTGGTTTGCAAATGATTTACCTTGCTCCAGCATCTGATTAATCTGAGCTACCTCAGCAGGGTTTTCTGTGGTACTACAAAAGAAGCCTTTTCCTGTTCCTCCTGTTTTACTAGTTTTAGGATGAACAGCATATACCGTTTTATCTGCATTTTGCGGCTCAATGAATTCATAATTTCCATCATTCATTACCATAGATTGGAAATCATTCCCTGATAAAGAGAATCTTAGGTATTTAGACGGATCGTCAACCCCAACCCCAACATAAGATCCTAGTTGATATTTGTCTGCAAGAGACTTTACAACAACCGGAGAACTATATACTGCAAATTTTTCAATTTTACCATTCAAAGTAGGTAAAGAAATTTCTACAGGCTTTGCATTAGGTCCCGATTCCTGAGCATTTTTAAGCTTTTCTTTAATTGCATTAATATCTAGCTTATAGTAGTTAACAAGAGCATACTTAATTTCTGTACCTCTCTTGTATGTAGTCGGCGTCCACTGTGCAAAAGCAGAGCCGCCAACCAAACTACAAAATAAAATAGTAAGTAGTTTTTTCATAAATTTTTAATTATATTTTCCGCCAAATATAACTATTTTCCGTTTATTATCCTTAAAAATAAAAGAATTATACAATAGAAATACACACAAACTCATGAGACAGTTAAAAAAAACAAACTCCAAGCACCCTTGAAGTCTGCTATACACACGAAAAATTATATTTTTATATTTTTTACTACTTCTTTATGAACTTGTTATTTTTAGAAATATTTTCATCTTCTATTATAACAACATAAGCACTTTTATTGAAGAACTCATATTAATCTGTTTGTTATGAATATTTCTGCTTTGTACAAGCCGTCCAGCAGCACTGTAAATTTTGAAAGTAGCTTTATCTGAAATATTAGTAATATTTAAAACATCACTTACAGGATTCGGATATATTTGAATATCATTTTTAGGATTAGCAATATCACTTGTCCCTAATGTAGAAGCTACAACAACATTATAATCTTCAATTTCTCCATGAGTATAATTATTACTAGCAGATCCCATAATTGCAGATCCGGAACCCTGCTCCATTTGAACAGAACTTCCCTGTATCGTATGAGAGAATGAAGTGTCCGATATCCATACAATCAGCTTGTCTAACATTAGCAGCTAATACATCTCTAAGAGAGGTATCCCAAGTACTTGGCGGTGATGAGGCATTTGCATTTGCAACACTGTCATAAGGGTTCTACTCCTACGTACAATCCTTATTGACACTCATCTGCTATAGTATTATCCATAACAGGAAGGCTGTAGACATTAATACTTATGAATTATAGCTGCCACTTTAATTAAAATGATTAACAACACTTAAGCCTCAGAAAATTCTGAGGCTTAAGTGTTATTTAAAGTCTAAAAAATTATTTCTTTATGAACTTAATATTTTCAGAAATACTTTTATTTTTTATTGTAATGATATAAACTCCTTTTAACAATTCAGAAACTCTGATTTGATTATTAGAAACCAAACCACTCTTAACAAGCTGACCAACTGTATTATGAATTTCAAATTTGGTATCACCTGAGATATTCGTAACGTTAAGAATATCATTTACAGGGTTTGGATATATCCCGAATGTATTCTTTTCTTTAGTTATTTCATTAGTAGCTAATGTTGCATTTACTACTTTAAATGTTCTTTGCTGTTGATATGTAAAATCATTACCAGCAACGACTACAACACCAGCGGAGTTTTTAATTCTATAACTTCCGTCCAAATCATAAATACCATCTCCATAAACATCGTTTATTGTAAACGTATAACAATCATTTTGAGGTAATACCCAGTTAAATGTTAATAAAGCAGGCATATTAGGATCTGCATCTGCATATGGCCCTCCACTATATAATGTAGCACCTGCACTATTGGTTAATGTCCATGTTATTTCAGATCCATAAGGATCTCCTTGAAGCTCAAGTGTAAAGTTTGTGCTTGCCACAGGAACTGAATTTCCAATGAACACATAAGAAGCATTGTTACCAGGTCTCTGATCTGATGTTCCGTTTACCGATGCAATTTGTGCAGCAACAGTACCAGAAGAAGCTCCTGTAGGAATACTAACCATAGCATATTTATTCTGTGCTAAATTCCCTGACCAGTTGATAGTCTGTACTGCACCATTATCAACGGTATAAGTAATAACAGCAGAAGTAAGTGCGCTTGTTCCTCTATTATACAATAAGAATTGTACAGTAACAGGAGACACAGTACCACAAGATGATTGGCTACAGCTTTTTTCACCTTTCAATTCCGCATCATTTGCAAATAATGGGATAGCCATATCTGCAGTTGAAGTTTTTAATTCCATTCTTCTTGGAGAATTATTCATAACAGCTGTAATTCTATCTTTCTGATTAATGGTAAAGATATTCATACAAGTATCATTAGTATAATCCATATAGTTTTGTACCATCTCGTAAATAGAAGGATTGTCACAACTTGCTATTGTTGTAGGGCAACCACCGTTAGAATCATGAGCTGTTGGCGTGTCAGCACAATAGTCATCACCACAATAATCGTCACCCCAGATATGTCTCAATCCTAAGAAATGTCCTACTTCATGAGTCATTGTTCTCCCTTTATCATAAGGAGCATTCAAAAAGAATGTTCCGTCATCATAAGTACTGCTTCCAAAAGTTGAGTAATTTGCTACAACTCCATCTGTTTCTGCATAGCCCATATTTGGATTTAAGCCTGGCAGGTTAGAATTTGACGGAAACTGCGCATATCCCAACAAATCTGTGTTAGAAAAGTTCACACTCCACATATTCATATATTTCGTAGGATCCCAAATAGTTAAAGGCTTCACATAACTGTCAATAGCAGAAGTAGCCCAAGAAGTCTGACAAAGATTCACACGGTCAATTCCATCAGTAGGATTACCTTTAGGATCAACTTTTGCTAAAGCGAATTGTATTAAAACATCTGCACCAACAGGGTTCGTGTTATATCCCGGAGATCCTGCTAATTTTCTGTAATCATTATTCATCACCGTAATCTGTGATTTAACCTGATTATCTGTAATGTTTGGAGCAGTACCCAATGCCTGCCCGCTGTGAATAACGTGAACTACAACCGGAATTGTAATGATACCACCACTTTGAGATTTATTGTTTTTAGAATTAGCAATTAAAGGAGCGATCCATGCTTCAAACTGAGCATCTGTCATTCTTTTAGGATCATTTTTCTGCAACATTTTTTCATACTCTGATGATGCGCATCTGATGAACCCACTTGTTTTTCTTAATTCCTCTAATGTATATTTTTTGCCAAAAACAATGTTATCCTGAGCATTTTTCTGAGCGAAAACTGAACAAAATATCATTACAAAAAACAGAAAAGGCAATTTAAAAGTAAATTTACGTTTCATATAACAAAATCTTTAATTAGTTTTACAAATATATTAGTTTTTGGTATAATTTTAAAATAATTTACACAAAACACCTTATAATAATAAAAAAATAACAATATGAAATCATATATATTATTAATAATTTCTTGTAGTTTAATTAATATTAATTGTACTTCTCAACAAAAATCAACTATTTCCGAAAATAAGTCAATAATAATACAAAAAAATGAGAAAATTGAAAAGATAGAAATTATTGAGAAAACAAGAGGAACAAATAGAATTATATCATTTACTCCAACTTCTAAAATAGTTTCTGTAAATGGAAATATTACCACGACAGAATTACCCTCTATTGAATGGCAAAATATTCTGAAACAAGCCACAACGATAGATTTATCAAAAATATCTTTATTAGAATCGCCTACAACAAATAGATATTCAGACAAAGCTTTATCATCAAAAATATCAATAATATCAAACGGAAAAACTTACCTGTCATCAGATTTTGATGCAGGTGTTCCTCCAAAAGAACTGGAAAATTTATATAGTATTCTTATGATTAATTCTAAAGGACAAAGAAAACCTCCTAGAAATAATATCCGTTAAAATTTATACGCAATATTCCAGGCAAATCCCACTGCAAATTTAGATGAGCTTTTTCCAAAACCGGGAACAATCATTGGCTGAATTTCGTCCTGTTTTGTTGTAAATACCATGTATTTTGGCTGAAGATTTACATCTATATAAAAATTAGATTCAAATAGCTGAACTCTTCCGCCAATCATACCTTCAATCCAATAAGAAGATTGTGTAGAAGATGGGAAAGCAACAGAAGCTGTGCTGCCACCAAATCCACGAACCGGAATTGCCATATATTCCTGTGTATAAAATGATCCGGCAGCCTTTCCACCTGCATAAAATCCGTTGAATTCGTTCTCTGCATCTTTTGCCAACATATAGAAAACCCCAAGTTTTACAAACGGGCCATTTGCTTTTACATCATATCCGTTTTTCTGATATACATTAGAATCAAAACCGGCATCAATAACAGCGTGAAGATCGTCTTTAATTTTAGATGATATAAATCCCTGATACATTTTTCTATCCGAAAAGAAAGAACTTCCTGCATTTAGAAGATCAAAACCAACCATAAAATTGGGTTTATACATCCATTTTTCTTTTTTTACCTCTTTATTTTCCTGAGCAAAGCTCAACAAACTTAGTACACTAAAAAAGAAGGAAAATATTAGTTTTGTCTTCATTCTCTATTTGATTTAAGTCTACTTCCACTTTCTTTACAACTGTAGAAGTAATTAATTCTGTCGTTAAATTTTCGTACGTTTTTTTAATACCACACCCAGGAGAAACATATACAGCTTTCGTTGTGTAGTTTATCCTAACTTTGGATTCGGTACCATTCAGTCTTGTTTTGACATAAATATCTGTGTAGGGAGCATCATCAACACGCAACGGGATCAATCTGGATGCCACATTTGCAGTTTTTCCCAATTGAACCTTAGTACCAGACCCATAATCCACCGCTACATATAATGAATCTACTGTCACTTCTTTACCGGATTCTGCACTCTTAAAAGCAATTTTCATCCTTGGAGTACCTTCACCACTCTCGCAGATATCGTCATCACCTCCACATGAGAAAAGGATACCTAAAAAACAGGTAAGTATGAGAAATTTAAAATATTTCATCTGTACGTTTATATTTTTTTATTTTGCCAGATGGAACTGACATTTCATATTAATATTTTGATCTTCAAATGTAAATAAATTATTTTTTAATCAGTAATGCAATATTCTCCACATGGTGTGTTTGCGGGAACATATCTACCGGTAAAATTTTAACCAAAGTGTAATGATCTTTCATTAAGGCTAAATCTCTAGCCTGAGTTGCAGAGTTACAGCTTACATAGACTATTTTTTCCGGAGCCAGTTTTAATATCTGCTCAACCACTTTTTGATGCATCCCATCTCTTGGCGGATCAGTAATTAAAACATCTGCTTTTGGATGATTTTCCAAGAATTCGTCGTTGAAGACATTTTTCATATCTCCACAATAGAATGTTGTGTTGGTAAGACCGTTTAATTCAGCGTGTTCGATGGCTGCATCAATTGCTTCCTGAACAGATTCAATTCCAATCACATGTTTTGCATTTCTGGCCACATACTGAGCAATTGTTCCTGTTCCTGTATATAGGTCATAAACAACTTCATGACCTTTTAAATCGGCAAACTCTAATGTTTTTCTGTAAAGTTCTAAAGCTTGCTTGTAGTTTGTTTGAAAGAATGATTTTGGGCCAATCTTGAATTTCAGTCCATCCATTTCTTCCATTAAAAATCCTTCCCCGAAATAAACATTTACATTTAAATCATAAATAGAATCGTTTTGTTTTGGATTAATAGCATAAACCAACGTCTTGATCTGTGGGAATTTCTCTAATAAATACTGGAAAAGCTTCTCTCTGTTCGCCTTCTCTTCTCTATAAAGCTGGAACAAAACCATCCATTCACCTTTAGAGTTCTGTCTCATCATTAAGGTTCTTAAAAACCCTTCCTGATTTCTGACATCAAAGAAGTCCAGACCGTTTTCAACACTGAAATTTTTCACTGCCAAACGGATCGCATTTGAAGGATCCTCCTGAAGGAAACATTCTTTTAAATCTAAAATCTTACTCCACATTCCCGGAATATGAAAACCAAGAGCATCTCTGTTTCCGAAATTTTCTTCAGAACTTATCTCATATTGAGTAAGCCATTTCGCATTAGAGAAAGAGAACTCCATTTTATTTCTGTAGAAATATTGCTCTTCAGCACCTAAAATCGGAACGGTTTCAAAATCATCAATTCCTCCAATTCTTTTTATATTATTGTATACTTCTTCTTGTTTAAAATCAAGCTGTTTTTCATAGCTCATATTCTGCCACTTGCAGCCTCCGCAAGTTCCGAAATGAATACACTTAGCATCTACTCTAAATGGAGATTTCTCTACCACCTGAACAGTTTCGGCTTCATAATATTTTGATTTCGATTTCTTAACTCTTGCATTAACAGTATCTCCCGGTACCCCACCGGAAACCAATACAGTCTTTCCTTCTTCCGTTTTCCCTATTGCAATACCTTTGGCTCCTGCACCAAACAGTTTAATATTTTCAAGAATAATATCTTTCTTCTTTCTCATTCCCTATTTTCTATTTTTTCTAATATAATGAAAAGAAACCTCGCGGTTTCAATTTGCAAAAATACAATAAAAAAAACCTTATCCGAAGGACAAGGTTTCTATCTATGTTAAAGTTTACTATTTTGTAGGAACCGGTTGCGGATTTGCCGGTTGTGGGGCCTGCTGTTGAGCAGAAGGATTTGCTCCCATACCTTGTTGCAACTGTATGTTTGGATTTACTTTCGGAGCTGAAAGCCCTGTCTGCTTATCTAAAACTGTTACCAATTCCGGATCTCCAAGATTGAAGAATGGTTTACTAGCGATTTTCCCATCTTTATCGATGATGATGAAGCAAGGTAATTTGAATCCGTATACACCAT
Organism: Chryseobacterium limigenitum; assembly: GCF_900114875.1. Taxonomy (GTDB): domain Bacteria; phylum Bacteroidota; class Bacteroidia; order Flavobacteriales; family Weeksellaceae; genus Chryseobacterium; species Chryseobacterium limigenitum. The sequence continues at coordinate 22,014 of NZ_FPKW01000025.1, read as the reverse complement.
ATTTTTTAGCGATATCAGAATTTAATCCTCCGTCAGCATATACATTTACTCCTGTAATTCCTTTTAATAAAGAATTGCTTGTTTTTACAAACTGATCTTTCGTATCATCTACGTTAACGAATACGAAATTCATCTTAGATTTGTAGAAGTTGGCAACTTCTTTCAATACAGGAACAGTAGCTTCACCGATGTAAGGATTCCAAGAAGCATAGAATGCTAACATGTATGGTTTTCCTTTATTTTCAGAAAGTTTGTAAGCTTTACCGTCTTGTTTTACCAAAGCTCCTTCAGGAGCAACTTCACCAATTTTGAATCCATTGATCGCAAATTGAATTTTCTTCAGATCTGCTTTAATTGTAGCATCTTTGATATCTTCATCAATGATTTTTTTGATTTTATCAGATGTTTTCTCAGGAGTATTCGGGTGAATGTCAGACTGAGCCATTACAAATGCTAAAAGATAATCTTTAGTAATTTGTGAAACATCTTTTTTATCTTTCAAATATTGATTGAATAATTCTGAAGTAGTAACATCCGTTTTTCCTTTGCTTTTTGCTTCTGCATACTTTTGAAAATCAGGGCTCATTTTAGATAAAAGGTAGCTTCTGTAAGCAGGATTATCTTTTACCATTTCATCCTTATTAGTCTGAAGTTTGTTTTCATAATCTGTGAAAGCTTTAGACACTTTAAAAGAAGGATTACCCATTTGCTTATGGCTTAGATCATACTGAGACATAATAGAAAGCAAAGTACTTGCGATATCATTCTTTTTCCATTTAACAACTTCGTTATCCGGATTGAATTTTTTAACGTTTTCGTCGATATTTTTGTTAATATCTGCTTCTACTTTTTGAATTCCTTTGATGAAAGTTGGCTCATCTTTCGTCATTAGCTCGTTCATATTTACAGTCTGAGCGTAATTAGTAAGATATTTTTGAGCTGCAGTAAAGAAGTCATTGTTCTTTTTAGCATCACCAGTGATCACATATTCTGAAGGGAAAGTTTGTCCGTTTCCAGAAATATTAAGAGCCTGACCAGCTTTTAAGTAAACTAAATTCTGCTTACCACCATAAGAAATAACATACATTCCGCTCTTAGGAGCTTCAAAGTTTCCTTCGAAAGTACCGTCATTCTTCACTCCGATGTTTGCTAACGGCAATGTAGCAACACCTGAAGCTTCGATAAATTCTATTCTTTCTAATGGAGATCCTCCAGTGATTTTCCCTTTTACTTCAACTTTTTTAGAGCAAGACATCACAAACACTGCGATGATAAACAATAAAAGATATTTTTTCATTTTGAATTTTATAATTTAACAAAAATAAGTTTTTCAATATACTTAATACAATTTTAAAGCATTTTTTATGAAAGATTTAACTAAAAAGATCGTCTACCACTAAGGAGACGATCTTTTTTATGTATTTAAATCAATTCTATCCTTGGTCTACCAGAGCAGCCATGTATTCTCTGTTCATTCTAGCGATGTTTTCAAGAGAAATTCCTTTAGGACACTCTACTTCACACGCTCCTGTGTTTGAACAGTTCCCGAATCCTTCTTCATCCATTGCCTGAACCATGCTAAGAACTCTACGTTTAGCTTCTACTCTACCTTGCGGCAATAAAGCAAACTGAGAAACTTTAGCTCCAACGAATAACATTGCAGATCCGTTTTTACAAGTAGCCACACAAGCTCCACATCCGATACAAGCCGCAGCATCCATTGCTTTGTCTGCATCTTCTTTAGGAACCGGAATAGCATTAGCATCTAATGTATTTCCTGAGGTATTCACAGAAATGAAACCACCCGCAGCCATTACTCTGTCGAACGCACTTCTGTCTACCATTAAGTCTTTAATAACAGGAAAAGCAGCACTTCTCCAAGGTTCGATAACAATGGTTTCACCGTCTTTGAACATTCTCATGTGCAACTGACACGTTGTGATCCCCGTATCCGGACCGTGAGCTCTACCATTGATGTAAAGAGAACACATTCCGCAGATTCCTTCACGACAGTCGTGATCGAAAGCGATAGGTTCTTTTCCCTCGTTAATAATATTCTCATTAAGGATGTCCAACATTTCTAAGAATGAAGAATCTGTAGAAACATCCGATATTTTATAGGTCTCAAACTGACCTTTAGTTTTACTATTTTTTTGTCTCCAAATTTTCAGCGTAAGATGAAGGCCTTTTTTTGCACTCATAATTTTATATTTATAGGTTGGAGATTATTTATAACTTCTCGCTTTAACTTCGATGTTTTCATAGATAAGATCTTCTTTGTGCAGAACTTCCTGTTTAATATCATCACCCTGATATTCCCAAGCTCCTACATATTTAAAGTTGACATCATCTCTTTCTGCTTCACCTTCCGGAGTAGCATGATCTTCTCTGAAATGCCCACCACAAGATTCATTTCTGTGTAATGCATCGATAGCCATTAATTGGCCAAGTTCAATAAAGTCTGCTACTCTGAATGCTTTTTCAAGCTCAGTGTTCATACCTTCTGCATCTCCAGGAACTTTTACGTTCTTCCAGAAATCGTTTTTCACTTCTTCAATTTCTTTAATAGCTTCTCTTAAACCTTCAGGAGTTCTTCCCATTCCTACTTTGTTCCACATAATGTTTCCTAATTGCTTATGGAAGTGGTCTACAGAATGAGTTCCTTTGTTATTTAAGAAGAAATCTATTTTATCTTTAATTCCTTTTTCAGCCTCAGCAAAATCAGCCGAATCCGTAGGAATCGCTCCTGTTCTGATATCTGCAGAAAGATAATCTGCAATGGTGTAAGGAAGTACGAAATATCCGTCTGCAAGACCTTGCATCAATGCAGAAGCTCCCAATCTGTTTGCTCCGTGATCCGAGAAGTTGGCTTCACCAATAACGAAACATCCGGGGATTGTAGACTGAAGGTTATAATCAACCCAAACACCACCCATCGTGTAGTGAACGGCAGGATAGATCTTCATTGGAGTTTTGTAAGGATCATCAGCAGTAATCTTTTCGTACATTACAAATAGGTTACCGTATTTTTCTTCAATCCAAGCTTTTCCTAGGTCGTATATTTGTTGATCTGTAGGATTGTGAATATGCTTTTCAATAGCAGCTTCTTTACCTTTTTTAATAATTTCTGTAGAGAAATCTAAGTAAACACCTTCTTTTGTATCATTATTTTCGATTCCGTAACCGGCATCACATCTTTCTTTACCCGCTCTGGACGCAACGTCACGAGGAACTAAGTTTCCGAATGCAGGATATCTTCTTTCTAAATAATAATCTCTATCTTCTTCTTTAATATTTTCAGGTCTTAATTTCCCTTCTCTAATCGCTACTGAATCTTCAATCTTTTTAGGAACCCAGATTCTTCCAGAGTTTCTTAATGATTCAGACATCAAAGTAAGTTTAGACTGTTGTGTTCCATGAACAGGAATACAAGTCGGGTGAATCTGCACATAACAAGGGTTTGCGAAGTACGCCCCTTTTTTGTGGATCTTCCAAGCTGCAGAAACGTTTGAACCCATCGCATTCGTAGAAAGGAAATATACGTTTCCGTATCCTCCTGATGCAATAACTACTGCGTGAGCAGAATGTCTTTCAACTTCACCAGTTACAAGGTTTCTTGCGATGATACCTCTTGCTTTTCCGTCTACTATTACTAAATCCAGCATTTCATGACGGTTGTACATTTTCACTCTCCCTTTTCCGATCTGACGGCTTAAAGAAGAATAAGCACCTAACAATAACTGCTGACCTGTCTGTCCTTTTGCGTAGAAAGTTCTTTTAACCTGAACTCCACCAAATGAACGGTTATCTAACTGACCGCCGTAATCTCTTCCAAAAGGCACCCCTTGTGAAACACACTGGTCAATAATATTAGCAGAAACTTCAGCTAATCTGTATACGTTTGCTTCTCTTGCTCTATAGTCACCTCCTTTGATTGTATCGTAGAATAGTCTATAAGTAGAGTCACCATCACCCTGATAATTTTTAGCAGCATTAATTCCCCCTTGAGCAGCAATAGAGTGCGCTCTTCTTGGAGAATCCTGATAACAAAATGCTTTCACATTGTATCCCTGCTCTGCCAAAGTAGCAGCTGCAGAACCTCCTGCCAAACCTGTACCTACAACAATAATATCAATCTTATCTCTGTTGTTTGGTGCAACAAGGTTCATATGGTCTTTATGATTTTTCCATTTATCCTTTAGAGGACCAGCTGGAATTCTTGAATCTAATTTACTCATATTAGTATATTGATATTATTGAGTTATAAAATGAAAAATCGCAATAAAAATAAATCCTGCAGGAATAAGGATTGAATACCATTTTCCTAAAGCTTTAATTACCGGAGTGTATTTCGGATGTCTTGCACCAATTGACTGGAAAGAAGACTGAAACCCGTGAGCCAAGTGTAATCCCAATAAAACAAAAGCAATTACATAGATTGCCACTCTCCAGATATCAGCAAACTTTTCGTGCAATTCCGGCCAGAAACGTTCTGCATCAGGAGCTAATCCTTCAACGTACTTGTAATTAATTTCATGTAACCAGAAATCATATAAGTGCAACCCTAAAAATGCTAAAACAACAGCACCAGAAATAATCATATTTCTAGACATCCATGAAGAATTCACAGAAGCGTTGTTTGCAGCGTATTTTATAGGACGCGCTTTGTTATTCTTAACCTCTAATACAAATCCCAGAATAAAATGGAAAAGAACTGCAAAACCCAGAACAGGTTGCATGAGGAACTGAACAAAAGGATTATACCCCATGAAATCAGATGCCGTATTGAAAGCATCGCGATTGATAACGGATAATAAGTTTGTCGTTAAATGCAGTATAAGAAAAATCAGCAAAAACATAGCTGATAATGCCATAGCATATTTTCTACCTATTGTAGAACTCGTTAAACCTGCCATATAAGTTTAAATTTGAATTTCTACAAAATTAAGAAATGTTAACTATACTCAAAAGTGAGAAATCTCACTATTAGTCAGTTTGTAATCTTTCTAAATAAGCCCATAAAGCATTATAAATAAAGGAAAAACGAAAAAAGGCAACAATTAATTTATATTATAAACTTTACCCTTGTACACCACCTTTTGTGTTAAAGTTGGAAAAAATTTCACTTCAATAGTGTCTAATCTCCTCGAAGATTTGTATGGATTAATAATATATTTAGTAATCTTATCAATATTAGAATTATTTTCAATCCAAAAACAAACTCTGTTTCCCTTTTTTACAGAAAACAATTTATGTTTATTAAAATCATGAAGCAAAATCTCTTCCTTTTGATTTTCAATCATATCACAACTTAATCGTATCATTAAAAATGCAAAAACCGCCATTAACAACCTCACCGAATTTTTATCATTAAATTTTAAAATGGCCAACCTCAGCAAATAAACTATAACGAAAAGTGATACTACTTCAAGTAAATTCATTGGGATATTTTCAAAAAATAATGAATCAAAATCAGCAAACCAATGAATACTTTTCAACAATATGTTAATCGTAAAATCATACACAATATTGATCAGATTGAAATCAATTTTAAAAGCGATCAAAGCTGTCATTAAAAATGAAAAGACAATAATAACCTCAGAAAACGGAACAATAATAAAATTCGCTAAGATGGAAATAAACGAAAACTGGTGGAAATAATACAGCACCAACGGAAGTGTTGCCAATTGCGCCGAAACAGAAATTGAAATTGTATTGAAAAGTATTTTTTTTAAGTAATTATCCTGTTTTGGGAAATATTTTAAAATTGGCTGATTCAACCAAAAAATCCCGAGAACGGCAATGAAACTCAATTGAAATCCTACATCAAAGATCTGCTGGGTATCTAAAATCAAAATAATGAAAGCCGACAACGCCAAAGAATGCAATAAATCCGGTTTTCTTTGAAGCAAAACATAGATAAAATATACCGTCAGCATAATACAGGAGCGTAAAACAGAATTCCCAAATCCAATAAAAGCGGCAAATAACCAAATAAATATTAAACTTAAAATAATTATATAATTTTTCAATTTCACAGGAAAAAAATACATACATAAAAAGTAGAATAATCCGAAAATTACGACAATATGAGTTCCTGAGATTGCAAGAAAATGCACCAATCCGGATTTATTAAAATCCTGCACCGTTTCCGCATCTATTTCAGTTCTGTCCGCTAAAATAATTCCTTTTAAAAATTCCCGGCTTTGCGGTGACATTTTAGATTGATCAATATTTTGGAGAACTCCAAGCCTTTTCTGCAGAATCATTTCATTCCAGCTCAAATCATTTCTCAAAGCAGAAGAAAATCCTTCTGATAAATAACATTGACGGTCAATATTTTTTCGTCGTAAATATTTCGCATAATCAAACTGAAAATCATATTGTGGGGATTTCGGCTGTGATATATACACTTTCGCCTTGTAATAATGCTTAAAGTCAAGCTCTTCATTAATTTTTGAAATAAATAAAATTGAATTAAAATGCTCTTTTCCCGATTGAGCAACAACTTCATATTTTTTATATTTTTCAGTAGAATTTAGTTTTTTAGAAATTTTAAAAATGATGGTTTCATTTTGAGAATCAACAACCTTTTCCGAAGAAAATACATTGAAAGAGTGCAGACAAATTCCCACTCCAAAAAACATGAAACCCAATATGTAAGGCTTTAGCTTAAATAAAAAATAAGATTTAAAAAAGGTAGAAATTAAAGCAAGTAAGCAAATACCTATTATAAAAAAAACGGAAGTTTCATCCAAAGGAAATTGATCTTGAAGAAGAATCCCAAGAACAAAACAAATGACCAGAATCAAAAGAGGCTGTTTATTCAATCAAAAAAATTGTGCTGCTCAAAAATATTTATTCGAAATAAAAATAACACGCCAATATTTGAGAATTTGCCAAACGAGCCAATATTCGTTTTATAAAAGAAAAATCGCAGAAAAAATTTCTACGATTTATATGAATAATTCAATATTTTAAACTTTTAAAATCACGTCTGCTGCGTGATCACTCGCTCCGCTTCCGCCAAGTTTTTCTCTTAATAATTCGTAATCTTTTAAAAGTTGAGTTCTCTTCTCTCCTGCCAGAACTTTATTTAGTTCCTCGACAAGACTTTTAGTATTCAGATCATTTTGAATTAACTCTTTTACCGCTTCACGATCCATAATCAGGTTAACCAAAGAAATATACTTGATATTTTTAACCAATCTTTTAGCAATCGCGTAAGAAATTTTACTTCCCCGATAACAAACCACTTCAGGGACATTTAACAAAGCGGTTTCTAAAGTCGCCGTTCCGGACGTCACCAAAGCAGCTTTTGAACATCTTAATAAATCATACGTTTTATTGGAAACAAAATGAACATTATCGTCAACATATTTCTGATAAAATTCTTTCGGAAGACTTGGGGCACCGGCAATGACGAACTGATAATTTTTAAAATGAGGTCGCACAGAAAGCATTATTTCCAGCATTTTCTCAACTTCCTGTTTTCTTGAACCGGGTAAAAGTGCAATGATTTCTTTTTCATTTAAGCCATGCTCTTTTTTAAAATCATCAATCTTAATTTCTTTTAAACTCGAGATTGCATCCAGCAGCGGATGGCCTACAAAATGAGAATGAACTCCATGTTTTTTATAAAAATCTTCCTCAAAAGGAAGAATCACCATCATTTCATCAACATATTTTTTTATGATCTCTACTCTACCCTCTTTCCAGGCCCAAAGTTGTGGCGAAATATAATAGATAACTTTAATTCCAAGTTCTTTTGCAAATTTTGCGATTCTTAAATTAAAACCCGGATAATCAACCAAAATTAAAATATCAGGGCGATGAGCTTTAATATCTTCTTTACAAATTTTAATATTATTCAGGATCGTTCTCAGATTCATTGCAACCTCCAAAAAGCCCATGAATGCGAGATCACGGTAATGTTTTACCAGTGTTCCGCCCTGCTCTTTCATGAGATCACCACCCCAGAAACGGAATTCTGCACTGGGATCTTTCTTTTTTAATGACTTCATTAGATTACTTCCGTGTAAATCTCCGGATGCCTCTCCTGCGATGATATAATATTTCATTTTTGCTGAAACCTTTTTATTTATTTTTCTTGGTCATCAAGAACCTCCTTTTAATTAAATGATTTGTCATCATGGGAGGTTTCTATGATAAGAATAGAGAACAAATTAAGGCTTTGTACGATCTTAATTTGTAAATTTGTTCAAAGATAATGATAAAAAATGTCAGAAGAATTTGAAATCAGAAATAAAGTTGCAGAGAGCGGTCTTATAAATTTTGATCTTGCTACTCTTGTTCCGAAAGGCACCAGAAAAGGCATTGACCTGAAAGATTTTCTTTTTATGGAAATGATCCTGAAAGAAAAAGATTTCCGGGAGAAAGTTGCAGCTATCAATACAGAAGAATATAAGGACTCTTATATTTACATTTATAATTCGGCGGATGCGATTGTTCCGCTTTGGGCTTATTTTGTCTTAACAGCTAAACTTACAAGTGTTGCAAAAAAGATTGTTTTTGGAAACCGTGAGGATCTTGAAGTTATTTTAATGCACAACGCCATTCAGACTTATGACTTTGAAGAAATGAGAGGTAAAAGAGTCTTGGTAAAAGGCTGTTCTGATAAAGAAATACCTGAAAATGCTTATATAGAATTGGTAGAACAGTTACAACCGCTTGTAAAATCTTTGATGTTTGGGGAAGCATGTTCGAATGTTCCTATTTTAAAGAATTAATAGATGTCTAAGAAAGTTTACTATTCTATTCTTCTATTTTTACTTTTCTTTTTGATTTATTATATAGGAAGTTTTAGCAGAATTCCTTTTGCAGATTCCGTAGACTTTGTACTTCTGGCTGAAAAAGGGAAATATATGCAGACTGCCACTGCTACTACACACTTTTTATATACTAATACTGTAATATTTATTAAAAATATCACAGGTCTTAATGCTATAGAAGCAAGCAGACTATTAATAATCTGCTGTGCCGCAGCTACTGTAGCCATTGTATATCTTACCGTAAAAGTTCTTGTGAAATCTGATTGGGTCTCTATTATGGCCGCTTTTATTTTTGGTTTTAGTTTTACTTTCTGGAAGAATACCGAAATTGTAGAAGTTTATACTTACAATACCTTATGGATAAGTCTGTTCTTTTTCTGCATTATTAAAACTTTTCAATCAAAAGAAAGCAAATACATTGTTTTAAGTGCTGTTTTTCTAGGAGTCAGCCTTTGGCTCCACATACAAAATATATTACTAATACCTGCATTTCTACTTTTCCTTTTTTATTTTAAAACAGAAAAAAAGTCGGTGTATTCTTCTCTTTTTACCTTTGTAGCTATTTTCGCTTCTATGTTTATTCTAAATTCTTTAAGCGGATTGCCTCTAAATTCACCATTCTCAACAGACAGAGGACATTGGATTGAAGATACATTTAAGAAAAACCCAACTCAATGTATCCAAGATTTGTTAAAATCAGTAATATACTTACTTTATAATTTTAACTTATTTACTGTTTTTGGTATAATTGGGATTATTTCGCTTTACAAAACGAATAGAAAAATGTTCTACGTATTTTTCGTAGGATCTTTATGTGTTTATGGCTTTTCTACTTTCTATGCAGTTTCCGATAACTATGTGTTCTTTATACCGTTTAATCTTATCTTTGCCCTGTCTATAGGATATGGTATCTCATTATCATTTACCAAATATCCTTTGATCAAAAAACTATCTTGGGTTTGTCTTTTAATCCCGGTATTTTACTTTCTTTCCTTTAAGATGGTGATGTCTACTTCAAGAGGAAAAGAATTTCATAGTTTCAAAAGCTACAAGGGTGGATTAAACTATTACATGCTACCATGGATGAACAATAACGTTGGTATTCTAGAGTTTACAGTTGATAAAAAAACAGCCCCTGAACCCATGTCCTGGATGACCGAAAGTGCAGAAGGATACATTAAAGAATTAAAACGTAAAGGATACACTTCTGAAGAAATAAAAAAACTTTAACAATAATTATAGTTAAAAAAAAATTATCAATCACATTTTTTAATAAATTTGATTCACATAAACAACAAAACAAACACAAACATGAGTTTAATCGACCTACTAACAGGTAACACGGGCAACGAAGTTGCACAACAGGCTGAGAATAAATTTGGCATCAGCAAGAACCAAATTATCGCTTTATTGGCTGTAGCAGCACCGTTGGTTATTTCGTATCTTAGAAATAAATCTCAAGATGCTAAAGAAGCGGAAGCATTGAATAATGCTTTAGATAAAGATCACGACGGAAGTATTCTTAATGATTCTTCACAGCTTGAAGCCAGACAGGCAGAAGGCGGTTCAATTTTAAGTCACATTTTCGGAGGTGATAAGCAAAATGTTGAGAACCAATTATCACAAAATACAGGAATTTCGATTGATAAAATCGGTCCTATTCTGGCAATGCTGGCTCCTGTCATCATGGGCTACATTGGGAAAGAAAAACAACAGAGCAATGTTGGCGCAGGAGGTTTAGGAGATCTTTTGGGTGGTATTTTAGGAAATGCCTCTAATCAGGCTCAAGCAGAAGGTTCAAATCCATTGAATGATATCTTAGGAAGTGTTCTTGGTGGCGGACAATCTCAATCTTCAGGAAACCCTTTAAATGATATTTTAGGCAGCGTTCTTGGAGGTGGAAACCAACAGAAACAACAAGGTGGCGGCGGATTGGGAGATATCCTTGGCGGCCTTTTCGGAAAATAAATAATTTAATTTGAATACAAAAAAGACCGAAGAGAAATCTTTGGTCTTTTTTATTTTAAAGAAAAATTACTATTATTTAGATTTTTCTTCTGAAGGTGTAATCTGTTTTGAAGCCTTTTTAGGTCTTCTCTTACCATAACTTCCGTTATTGATTTTTCCTCTTCTTGATTTTTTGTCTCCTTTTCCCATAAGTAAATTATTTTGTTGATTAGTACGAATTTAAACATTCGTATCTAAAAACCGATCAATTAACTTGTTAAAAATTTTATAATGTTTGAGCTAAAAGTTGAAAAATGAAACTTACATCTCAATTTTAACTTCCAGCCTAAACCATCAGACTTTCACCGTTTTCCATTTTCCTTTTTTAAACAAAATAAAAGCAACGATTGTAATTAAAGTTTCTGCTGTAGGAATAGAAATAAAAACTCCTTTCGGCCCCATTCCCAAATGTTTTGAAAGAAAATATGCCAACGGAATCTGAAACATCCAAAACCCGAAAAAATTAACCCAAGTAGGCGTCCATGTATCTCCGGCTCCATTAAAAGCATTGATCATCACCATACCGATTCCGTAGAAAACAAATCCCACACTCATAATGTGTAAAGCGTTTGTAGCATAATTTTTAATTTCTATTTCTTTTGTGAAAAATCCAACGAGAAAATCTCCTAAGAGAAAGAAAAGCAAACTCACAATGAGCATGAAAATAACATTATACTTAACAGTTTTCATGACAGATTGTTCTGCTCTCAACATTTCATTGGCTCCCATATTTTGACCGACCAAAGTTGATGCGGCATTGCTCAATCCCCAAGCCGGAAGAATAAAAAACATCATTAATCTAAGTGCTGTCTGGTAACCTGCCGAAGCATTTTCTTCTCCGGTCGTTGCCACTAATTTTGCTAAAAAGATCCAGCTACAAGATGCAATCACAAATTGAAAAATTCCCGGAGTTGCAATTTTTACGGTTGATTTGATGAGCTTAAAATCAGGTTTAAAATAATTTAATTTTATCCTAATCTCCGTATCAGCTACCAAAAGGTGATATAATTGGTAAATAACTCCAATACTTCTTCCAATTGTTGTTGCAAGAGCAGCCCCCGTTAATCCCATCGCCGGAATAGGCCCCAAACCTTTAATTAAAACCGGACAGAGAATAATATTGGCAATATTGGCGATCCAAAGACTTTTCATAGCAATGGCTGCATTTCCTGCTCCCCGGAAAATTCCGTTGATTAAAAATAAAAGCATGATGATTACACTGCTTCCCATCATAATTCTGGTAAAATCTTTACCATAAGCTGCTGCTTCAGGCTTTGATCCCATTAGAATTAAAATTTCTTCCGCATAAATAACGCCTATTAAACTTAAAATAAAAGTAATGGCAAATGAGACCAAAATCACCTGCGCAGCACTTTGAGAAGCTTTTTCAGGGTTTTTCTCGCCAATTCTTCTTGCAACCAAAGCCGTTGCAGCCATACTCATTCCGATCGCAATAGAGTACATGATTGAAAGCACAGATTCTGTGAGCCCAACCGTTTGTATTGCGAATCCGCTTTCTTTAAGATGGCCTACAAAATACAAATCGACCAAGGCAAAAACGGATTCCATTGCCATTTCCAGCATCATCGGAATCGCTAAAAGAAGAACCGCGCTTCTAATCCCGATTTTGGTATAATCTACACTCTCGCTGCTGAATGCTTTTTTGATGAAATCTATATATTTTGTCATAGCTGTAAAATCTACGTCAAAAGTATAGATTCAGAAATGATAAATAATTAGCATATGGAAAGTTTTTCGAAAACTTAAATCGAAAATGGATTATATTCTTTGAAAAAGCTCAGCATTCATCTCTTACCGTAAAATGATGCCTTTTTCTTTATTAATTTTAGCAATCTAACTATATAAATATAATCTCAACATTATTAAAAGAAATATTTTGAAAAAAACATATATTTTTAGACATCATAATAAATAATTTTACCAAAAAATGAATTAGCTTTGTATATTCATAAAAAATAAAAATTTCATGAAAAAAATAATCTCTACTTTATTCGTATTCGGAATCTCAATATTTGCCAACCTATTATTTGCACAACAGATTTTGAGGGAACAAAAGGTTGCTTTTCAGACTGACAATATAGAAACACTGAAAAAAAGCTTCGCAAAAGAAGATTACAACAAGTGTTTCGGAGCTAAAGAAACATCATACAATCTGCTTTCTTTTAGTGTAAAACATGATAAGAAAAATGTTTTTAATTATTTACTTTCCAACAATGTAGATGTTAATAAATCATGTGATAATCAAACACCGCTGATGATCGCAGCAAAATACGGCAGGGCAGATCTTGCAAAAGCATTGCTGAAAAAAGGAGCAACAAAGACTTTGAAAAATGACAAAGGACAAACGGCTAAAGATTATTCTGTAGAATACAAACAGCCTGCTCTTACAGAAATTTTAAAATAGAAATATTAAAAATACAATGTAAAAACTTCCGAAAGGGAGTTTTTTTGTTTTTAAAACCTGCAAAAATCTTATCTTTGCAAACGAAAATTAAAGGCTCAAAACTTTGGGTCTTAAACATTGAACTTTAAACAAATAATTATGTTTCGATCGCACACAAACGGAGAATTATCTCTGAAAAATCTTAATGAAGAAGTTACACTTTCTGGATGGGTACAAACCATTCGTGATAAAGGATTTATGATTTGGATAGATCTTCGAGATCGTTACGGAATTACTCAATTATATTTTAGTCAAGAAATTTCTTCTAATGAATTATTTGAAGATGTAAAAAAATTAAATCGTGAATTTGTTATTCAGGTTACCGGTAAAGTAATTGAAAGAAAGGATAAAAATAAAAATATTCCAACAGGGGAAATTGAAATTTTAGTTGAAAAATTAACCGTACTTAATGAATCTCAACTTCCGCCTTTCAAGATTGAAGATGAAACGGACGGCGGCGAAGAATTAAGAATGAAATACCGATATCTGGATATCAGAAGAGCTCCGGTAAGAGATAAATTGATCTTCCGTCACAAAATGGCGCAGAAAGTGAGAAATTATCTTTCAGACGAAGGATTTATCGAGGTTGAAACTCCGGTTTTAATCAAATCTACTCCTGAAGGAGCGAGAGATTTCGTTGTACCAAGCAGAATGAATCCGGGACAATTTTATGCATTACCACAGTCTCCGCAGACTTTCAAACAATTGTTGATGGTTGGCGGAATGGATAAATATTTCCAAATTGTGAAATGTTTCCGTGATGAAGATTTAAGAGCCGACAGACAGCCGGAATTTACACAAATCGACTGCGAAATGGCTTTCGTAGAGCAGGAAGACGTGATGAATGTTTTTGAAGGAATGACAAAAACGTTGATCAAAGATATTACCGGTCAGGAATTCGGAGCGTTCCCAAGAATGACTTTCGCAGATGCGATGCAGAAATACGGAAACGACAAACCGGACATCCGTTTCGGAATGGAATTCGTGGAATTAAATGAATTAGTAAAAGGAAAAGATTTCAAAATATTTGATGATGCCGAATTGGTTGTCGGAATCAATGTTGAAGGTTGCGCAGATTATACAAGAAAACAAATTGACGAGCTTGTGGATTGGGTTAAAAGACCTCAAATCGGAGCTTCAGGAATGGTTTGGGCTAAATTCCAGAATGATGGTGTGAAAACTTCTTCAGTAAATAAATTCTACAACGAGGAAGATCTAGCGAAAATCATCGAGAAATTCGGAGCAAAAGAAGGAGATTTAATGTTAATTCTTTCAGGAAACGAGCACAAAGTAAGAACTCAGCTTTCGGCCTTGAGAATGGAGCTTGGAAACCGTTTAGGATTAAGAAAAGGAGACGTATTCGCACCACTTTGGGTTGTTGACTTCCCATTATTAGAATTCGACGAAGAAAGCGGACGTTACCATGCAATGCACCACCCTTTCACCTCTCCAAAGCCAGAAGATATTCATTTATTGGAAACTGATCCGGGAAAAGCTAGAGCCAACGCTTACGATATGGTGTTGAACGGCAACGAAATCGGTGGAGGTTCTATCAGAATTTTCGATAAAGATCTTCAATCTAAAATGTTTGATCTTTTAGGATTCTCAAAAGAAGAAGCAGAAGCTCAGTTTGGATTCTTAATGAATGCCTTCAAATACGGAGCACCTCCTCACGGTGGTTTGGCTTTCGGATTTGACCGTTTAGTGGCAATCCTTGATGGAAACGAAGTGATCAGAGATTATATCGCTTTCCCTAAGAATAATTCAGGACGTGATGTGATGATCGACGCTCCTGCTGCAATTGCCGAAGCTCAGCTCGATGAATTGGAATTACAATTGAATTTAAAAGCATAAATTTAGAGCGGAGATTTTTCTCCGCTTTTTTTATTTCTTACATTAGAGGTATTGCAGAATATTGAGGAAATTCAATATTTTTGAACTAAAATACGTCGCCTTTAATAACCATGAACGAAAATACAATAATTGAGTTTCTTTTCAATGAAAATATAGAAAGGGAAAATCAAAAATTCTTCTTCAAATATGTTTGGAGAAAGAATTTTACCGAATTAAAAAAAGCAATAATTTATTCAGTTATTTTTTTAACTATCGGATTTCTACCCTTAAAGGGATTTGATCAAAATGCAATACCTTATATTTTTAAGTATATTGGATTTCTTTATATTGGATATATTTTCCTGTTGACTTATCAATATGTACTTTCTAAAAAGAAAACCGACAAAATAATCGAAGAAAATATTAAAGATTTTAACAACAGTAATGATCAAACTGTTCGTATTGATTTAAATGAAACTTCTTTAGAAATTAAAAGTACTTTTAATACATTTGGTTCAATTTGGGAAAAAACTAGCTATAAATTTGTTGATGATCATCTTATCGTCCAAATGTTGAAAGGCGGTTTAAATTTTATTTTTACTAAGCCTGAATTCAATAATTCTGATTATGATATTTTATTAAATTATCTTCAAAACCATTCTAAACAACAAAAATAATTAAGGTAATTCCGCCACCAAAATCTCCGGCAACATTTTCAGAATCAAATAAATAATCTTCCATTTAAAATTCGGAACAATGGTGAAAGAATTTCCGGCGTTGACAATATGTTTTGCTACGTAATCTGGCTCCATAATTAGGGATTCATTCAATTGTAATCCTTCATTAATTTTTGTTCTGATATAACCTATAACTAAAGCATTGACTTTAATATTTTTTGAAGCTAATTCTTGTCTCAAACCGGCTAAATAAGTTGTAAAAGCTGCTTTTGTACTTCCATAAACGAAATTACTTTTTCGTCCTCTCACTCCGGAAAGTGAGGACAGTCCGATGATTCTTTCTAAATTTTTATTGCTTTCATCCATTGCGATAATATTTAGAATAGAAACAGCTCCCATGTAATTCGTAATCATCATTTGTTGAGTTCCTTTAAAGTCTCTCAATGCTTTTTCATTATCAATTAAAAAACCTGCAGCATACACTGCAATATGAGGTTTTATTGGAAGTTCGTTATAAAATTTTTGATGTGAATCAAAATCTGCCGCATCAAAATATAAAACCGTGATTTTTGATTGGTCTAAATGTTTTTCTTTAATAAAATTTTCTAAAGAATTTGTATTTCTTGAAGCAGCAATGATGGAAAATCCTTTTGCTAAATATTGTTTGATACATTGTTTTGCAACATCGGAATTGGCACCCAGAATGAGAACGGTCTTGTTTGTGTTTTGATCCATGTGACAAAGATATTTTATTTTAAAATTTAAACATAAATTTTACAAATGTTTTCACGAATAACACAAAGCTTGTCACTTCGATGGAGGAGAAATCTATTAACATTTAAAACTAAACCATTAAGATTCATTTAAGTCGTTAAGATTATTAAGTTTAGATTCTTCACTGCGCTTTGCTTCGTTCTGAATGACAGAACGCGTATAAAAGAATCGGCGCGGTGAGCAAAGCTCACCGCGCCGAAACGTAATATTTTAAAACTAAAAAATTACTTATTTTCAGTAGTTTCAATTTCTTTTTTCTCAGCTGGTTTATCAGTTGTTTTTGCTGCCTTATCTCCAAAACGAGTTTCAGTAAATTCTCTTGAAATAGCTGCTTTTTCGAATTTCAACTTTCCTGATAATGTTTCAATAACGAAACCATCATCCTGAACCTGAGCAATTCTTCCGTGAAGACCAGAAGTAAGAACTACTCTAGTCCCAACTTTTAAGTTTTCCTGAAAAGTTTTTTCTTTCTTTTGTTTCGCTTGTTGCGGTCTTATCATTAGGAAATAAAACCCAACAAACATTACCCCCATCATGATAAGCATCATAGAAGAATTTCCTCCTTGTGCGGGCGCCTGTAAAAAGATTGTTAACGTATTCATTATATTATGGTTGAATATTAGCTGTAAATGTTAATTTAATAGGAGCTTTATCTACGTTAGCAAAAACATCTGCATACTTACTTACGTTTCCGTCAAAGTTTGAAGAGTCAAAATGCAACGTGATTTTTCCTTTTTTACCTGGCATAATTGGTTCTTTTGTGAAATCAGGAACTGTACATCCACATCCTGGCTTTACTTCAGAAATTACCAAAGGATTAGTTCCTGTATTTGTAACTTCATATACATGCTCTACTTTATCTCCTTTTTTGATTTTCCCGAAATCGAAGCTGTTTTCAGAAAGAGCAAGTGTTGTTAATGGCTGGTTAGATGGAGCCGGAGTTGCTGCTACTGCCGGAGTAGCCGTTGCTGCACCTTCCTGTACATGAGCTGCTGAAGAATCAGTTGGTGGCAAATTGTTTGCAGCGCTAGAATCCACTGCTACAGCATCTGATCCCTGAATTTCTTTGTTTTCTTTTTTACAAGAAACTAAACCAAAGCCTATAATAGACAAAGCGATAATTGATAACGTCTTTTTCATTTTATTAAATTCTATTTTGATCTTTACAATATTTATCTAAAATTCCGTTGATGAAGATATTTGATCTGTCTGTAGCAAATACTTTAGCGATCTCTATATATTCATTAATAATTACTCTTGAAGGGGTGAAGGCAAAATTATCAAGCTCAGAAATGGCTGTTGTTAAAATAACTTTGTCCATTAAAGAAACTCTATCCAAATCCCAGTTATCCAATCTTTCACCTAACTTTTTCTCGTTGCTTTCCCAGTTGTTCAGTGTGTCTCTCAACAATTTACCTGCGAAATCTCTGTCTTCATCATCTTTCACCATTTTGATCAAAGTTCTGCTGTCTTCATCTTCCTTTAGAAAACCAATCGTTTTTTGAACCATTGAATTAGCAATATGAATATCATCATACCAAGTTAATTCCTTATCCCCAAGATATTCATGAAAATCTTCATTTTCAGCGATATATCTTAAAAATAATTTTCCAATAAATTTTTGATCTTCCTCAAAAGAATACCCATCTTCTTTCATGAAATCCTGATAACGCTTTCCTGCAGTAATTCTTTGGAAAGTTCTTACCAATAAATCATCATGAAGATCCCACTTCAATTGTTTATGCTGACCAGTAAAAAATAATCTCTCAGGATTTTCTTCAATCTTAATTAATACCTGGTTGCTGATGAATTTTTGATTAGGATTGGTATTAGCATCGGTTTTGATGTATTTATTCTTACCGATTTCGATCTGATGTTCTGCAAGATCTTTCAACGCCACCAAAAAGTTGAGTTCATAGATATACAGATAATAGATTTTTTCTATTCCAGAGAACATGTTTTTCTCTAAAACATCAAATTTTATTGGATTTTGGTAGTAAGAATACACACTTTCTACTACTTTTTCACGGATTTGTCGTCGTCCTAACATTCAAAGAGCTTTTTATGGGTGCAAAGATACGAAATTTAAAATTTATGAAATTCGTAGTCTGCTTCTATTTTTGTAATTTTGCAAAACTTTATGAAAGCTTTAAAAACTCTAAACCCTTATTTTTGGAAACATAAAATATTATTGTTTTGGGGGTCGCTGTTTATCATCACCAGTAATTTTTTCAACATATACAAAGTACAGTTTGTAGGAAAATCGGTGGATGAACTTACAAAAAACGGAAATTTCGGCTTCAATAAGCAGATATTAATTTATGTTGCCATTATCGTCGGATGCTCACTTCTTACCGGATTTTTCACCTTTATGATGAGACAGACTATCATTGTTGCCTCAAGAAGAATCGAATATGAACTGAAAAATAAAATCTACAGACATTATCAGGAATTATCCTTAACAGATTACAAACAAACGACGATCGGAGACTTAATGAACCGTTTAAGTGAAGATGTTGTGGCTGTAAGAATGTATTTGGGGCCTGGTGTGATGTATGTTGTGAATTTAATTATCCTATTAATTATCACAAGTATTTATATGCTGAAAACAGATGTATCAATGACTTTATGGACATTGTTGCCTCTCCCGATTTTATCATTTGCTATTTTCAAGGTAAGCTCGATTATTAATAAAAAGTCTAAGATCATGCAGAAAAGTCAGTCTGCGATTTCAACTTTTGTTCAGGATAGTTTCTCTGGAATTCGTGTGGTGAAGTTTTTTGCGAAAGAGAATTACATCAAGAAAAATTACAGTGTAAAAGTTACTGATTATCAAGACAAAGCTTTGGATTTAGCCAAAACTGAAGCATATTTCTTTACTATTATTTTATTTGTAATCGGTTTGTTAAACGTTGCCATTATTTTAATTGGCGGACAGAAATATATTGACGGACAATTAAGTATCGGTAAAATTGCTGATTTCTTCATGTACATCAACACGTTAATATTTCCTTTCTCAATGGTCGGCTGGGTAACTTCCGTGAACCAAAGAGCGGAAGCATCTATGCAGAGAATCAATGAATTTTTAGATAAAAAATCTGAGGTTGTTAATACAAACTTCGAAAACTATCCAATTAAAGGAGATATTGAGTTCAGAAATGTTTCTTACGTTTATCCAAATACAGGAATCAAAGCGTTAGATAATTTAAGTTTTAAAATTGATGCCGGACAATCTCTGGCGATCATGGGTAAAACAGGAAGTGGAAAATCTACCATTGCCTTACTTCTTTGCCGATTGATTGATCCTACAGAAGGTGAAATTTTAATTGACGGCAAAAATCTTAAAGACCACAACCTCGATAATTACAGAAATTTTATAGGATATATTCCACAGGAAAGTTACCTGTTTTCAGATTCTATCGAGACTAATATTGGGTTTGCAATTGACAATCCTTCCCATGATAAAGTGGTTGAATATGCCAAGATAGCAGATGTTGATAAAAACATCATCGACTTCAAAGATCAATATAAAACACTTGTTGGTGAGCGTGGCGTCATGCTTTCGGGAGGTCAGAAACAGAGAATTTGCATCGCAAGAGCCTTAATTAAAGACCCAAACATCATTATTTTTGATGATTCACTGTCTGCTTTGGATACTGAAACCGAGCAGAATATCTTAGAAAATATTGAATCAAAAATTCATAATGCTACGTCCATAATTATCACACACAGAGAGTCTAGCGCTCAGAGAGCGGATAAAATTATTAATCTTACCGAAATTACCAATTCTTTAACCGCTTAGCCATTTCATTCGGAATTGTTAAATAAATCATAAAAAAAATTTTGTGATTAAAAGAAAACTTTTATATTTGTTCTTAACAAGATTAAAAAATATCTAACAATGAGTGAATACAAGGAACGCCATGAAAATGAAATTTTCACGAAGGTGTTAAAAGCAGGAAGAAGAACTTATTTCTTTGATGTGCGCGAGACGAAAGCAGGAGATTATTATCTTACGATTACCGAAAGTAAAAAGAACTTCGGAGAGAATGGAGAGGCTACATTCGAGAAACACAAAATTTATCTTTACAAAGAGGATTTTAAAAGTTTTCAGGAGATGTTTAATGAATCCACAGATTTCATCATTAACGAAAAA
The DNA here is from genome assembly GCF_900114875.1 of Chryseobacterium limigenitum. GTDB lineage: Bacteria > Bacteroidota > Bacteroidia > Flavobacteriales > Weeksellaceae > Chryseobacterium > Chryseobacterium limigenitum. The sequence continues at coordinate 1,311 of NZ_FPKW01000025.1, read as the reverse complement.
GGTGAGGATGTAATATCAGAAAAGCATGACAAAGACTTCAAAAGCAAATCTTACACAATAGATTCTGACGACGAGGTTTAAGCCAAAACAATATCTTAAAAACACAAGCATCTGAAAAAAGATGCTTTTTTCATGTTTATATTTTGATAAATTTTATTTATTTTCTTGATGGGAGGAAGTCCTGGAGCATCGCTTCAATTTGGGGATATGCCGTCAGGAAAAACCATTTTTCTATGTCCAGAACGGGTGGATGGCAGGTCACACCTCGAACCGCGGGTGGATGGCAGGTCAAACCTCGAACCGCTTGCCTTTGATTATCAAATGATTACATTGACACACAACCCTTTATGGGTCTCGAACCATTTTCTTTTGTGTGATGGACTGACGAATTTTCGTCACAGGTATTTTATAGGTTTATTAGACTTTTTTTGATGTTTTGATTTTTAAAATGAAGGTTGTTTTTTAGTATTTTTGCTTTTGATGAAAAAATACAAAAGATACCACTCCACCATTAAGACTTCTTATGCTTTAGATATTCATGAACAAATACTCCCGGGTATTGCAGTAAAAGGTTCCCTCATCAGATCTCTCAAAAAGAACTAAACATTTTGAAGAGCATAATGTCACGAAAAAGGTTTCAGTCGTGGAGTATTGCCTCAATTTGGGGATATGCTGTTAAGAAAAAACATATTTCAATGTCCAGAACTTCATGGTATCGTTACTGTATTCAATTGGGCGTTACAAAAAAGCGAAAGCCCAGAAAGAAAGAAAGAAAGAAAGAAAGAAAGAATGCAAAAAAGGTTCGGTAAAAGCTTCGCGTCCCAATGAAATCTGGCATGCAGATGTAACTGAATTTGTAACCTCTGATAATGTCAAATTTTACGTACACTCTGTTTTGGATAATTTCTCAAGGAAAATTATTGCTTACACCGTTTCCCGTGATAAAACGGCTAAAACAAGATTAATCAGTTTGAAAGAAGCTATAATAATTCAATTTGGAAAAGTTCTCTCCCCTACCGATCTGGATCTTATCGTAGATGGAGGTTCTGAAAACAACAACTTCAGAATCCGGAATTTCATTCGTCACTGCCAGATAACCATTCACAAAAAGATTGCGCTCAAAGACGTCGTATTTTCTAATTCCATCATCGAAGGGCACTTCAAAATATTAAAGAAGTTCCTCCGAAATTATGGTGATATTCATTCCAATGAGTTTCACAAAGTGATTGAGTTTTTTGTTCGGGATTATAATTCAATAAGACCTCATTACCAGCATCAAATTTATACTCCTGATGAGATACATGATAATCC
>NZ_FPKW01000010.1 GCF_900114875.1 Chryseobacterium limigenitum | reverse complement strand
CGGAAAACTTTTCGCCGACAAAGGATATCTCTCAAAAGTTTTGTGGGAGATGCTTTTTTCGGATGGAATTCAGCTTTTTACTAAACTTCGCAAGAATATGAAGAACCATATTATGAAGATGGAAGACAAAATTTTACTTCGCAAAAGAGCGATCATTGAGACGATAAACGATGAATTGAAAAATCATTGTCAAGTGGAGCACACTCGTCATAGAAGTGTAAACAACTTTATGATAAATATTTTGGGAAGCCTTACTGCGTATTGTTTCTTTCCAAAAAAACCATCATTAAATTTAAAAAAAGTAAATGATGGTCAATTATTCTTAAACTTCGCTTAACCCGAACTCAGGTTAATTAGGTAAAGCAAACAAAAAGCTTAAAGGACTTGAAGCATAATAATACAAGCTGATGACTTCAATTTTTTGATCATCTTCTCTAAATTTGTATTTTGAATTTAAAACATCAACCAAAAAATCGGTGACTACTTTTTCTCTGGGAAGTAGAAAGGTATTTCTAAATGCCTCGTCGATTTTTGTTTCTATTTTCTTCATGTTTTATTTACTTATTTGAAGTGTAAAAATAAAGAAAACCGTTCTGGAAATGGGAACGGTTTGTATATTAAATTTTAATTTGGGCTTATGAAATTATTTTTCGATGTCGCAAAGTCGGGAGACTTTGCGGAGCAATAAATATAGGATGTTGAATTTGTTCTGGAATGGAAAAACCGCTCTTAAAAATATATTTCTGTATTGTAATCTTGTTGACAAGCCAAAATGATTCAACGACCAACCCATTAGGCTAGAATTCCATGCAAAAAGGCTTGAAATTAAACCTAAAAGGGTAGTTTTCCAGCTTAAAAGATTCTGCAACCAAGCAAATAGGGTGGAATTCCGAGCAAAAAGGATGGAATTTGAACCTGAAAGGGTGGTTTTCTAACCTAAAAGGTTCAATAATCAAGCAATTAGGCTGGAATTCCAGGCAAAAAGGGTGGTTTTTTAATTTACATATTATATTGGAAAGAAAAAACCGCTTGGATGTAAGCGGTTTTATGTTTGTAGGAATGAGCTTGACGCTCGCACCAGTGTGGGTTTCTTTGATTTTTAATGGTGAAAATTAGTTATTTATTTTTGTTCCTCAAAGTCGGGAGACTTTGCGGAGCGGTTGAAAATATATTGATCAATCTATCCTTATCTAAAGTTGTGCTAAAAGGTGTTAATGCTCCCGAAGCTTTGGTGTTTCCGTCTGCATCACGTATTTCTACAGGCGCTCCCCAAATAATAATTCCTCCTTCAGAATTTAGTAATGCACATACGCTTTTTTTTATGACGTTTTCCTTTTCCTTATATTGACCTAGATTTACATAGGATTTAAACTCGAGATTTAAATTTTCTTCCTTTTCACTTTGAAAAAATACTTCAATATCTTGATAATTTAAATCAAAAATATTTTTACCTAAAATTGATAGCGAATATGACATGGTTAGTTATTTTAAAAATAAAAGTATTAAAATTAATTAAAAAGAAAAAATTGTAACTAGATAATTATTAATTAAAAAAACCGCCCTGAAAACAGAGCGGTTTATATATTTAAAGCAGCAGTGATGACTACATCATTCCCGGCATTCCACCTCCCATTGGCATAGCAGGTTCAGCACTCTTAACTTCAGTGATTACACATTCAGTTGTTAACAACATTCCTGCAACAGAAGCTGCATTTTCAAGGGCAACTCTTGTTACTTTAGTTGGGTCGATGATACCTGCTTCAAGCATGTTTACATACTCGTCAGTTTTAGCGTTGTATCCGAAGTCTCCGCTGCCTTCAGCAACTTTAGCAACGATTACAGAACCTTCACCTCCTGCGTTGGCAACGATTTGTCTCAATGGCTCTTCGATCGCTCTTTTTACGATTTTGATCCCTGTAGTTTCATCAGAATTGATCCCTGTAAGATCAGCTAAAGCAGAGATTGCTCTTACAAAAGCAACACCACCACCTGCAACGATACCTTCTTCAACAGCTGCTCTCGTAGCGTTCAATGCATCGTCAACTCTGTCTTTTTTCTCTTTCATTTCAACTTCAGAAGCTGCACCTACGTACAATACAGCAACACCACCAGCTAATTTAGCTAATCTCTCCTGTAGTTTTTCTCTGTCGTAGTCAGAAGTTGTCGTTTCCATTTGCGCTTTGATCTGGCTTACTCTGCCTTTGATCTTGCTTTCGTCACCACCACCGTTTACAACAGTTGTATTGTCTTTATCGATAGATACTTTTTCAGCAGTTCCCAACATATCTAGAGATACGTTTTCCATTGTGAAACCTTGCTCTTCAGAAATAACCTGTCCACCAGTTAAGATAGCGATATCTTCCAACATTGCTTTTCTTCTGTCTCCGAATCCTGGAGCTTTTACCGCAGCAATTTTAAGAGAACCTCTTAATTTGTTAACTACTAAAGTTGCCAAAGCTTCACCTTCAACTTCTTCAGAAATAATTAATAGAGATTTTCCGCTTTGTGCGATTGGTTCAAGAACCGGAAGTAATTCTTTCATTGAAGAGATTTTTTTCTCAACTAAAAGAATGTAAGGATTTTCAAGTTCAACTAGCATTTTTTCAGGGTTTGTCACGAAATATGGCGATTGGTATCCTCTGTCAAACTGCATACCTTCTACAACGTCTACTGTTGTATCAATACCTTTAGCTTCTTCTACAGTGATAACACCTTCTTTCCCAACTTTTCCGAAAGCTTCAGCGATCAAAGATCCGATTGTTTCGTCATTGTTAGCAGAAACAGAAGCCACTTGCTTCACCATTTCTGTAGAATCACCAACTTGCTTAGACTGTTCTTTAAGGTTAGCAACAACAGCAGTTACTGCTTTGTCGATTCCTCTTTTTAAGTCCATTGGGTTTGCACCGGCAGCTACGTTCTTAAGACCTTCTCTTACGATAGCCTGTGCTAAAACAGTAGCGGTAGTAGTACCGTCTCCTGCGATATCATTAGTTTTGGAAGCAACTTCTTTTACCATTTGCGCTCCCATATTTTCTACTCTGTCTTCAAGTTCGATCTCTTTTGCAACAGACACACCGTCTTTAGTTACGTGAGGTGCACCGAAAGATTTTTCAATAACAACGTTTCTTCCTTTTGGTCCTAACGTTACTTTTACTGCATTAGCCAATGCATCAACCCCTCTTTTTAAAGCGTCTCTTGATTCAATATCGAATTTTATTTCTTTTGCCATTTTATTCAGATTTTTAGACGTCAGAATCGACGTCAAGCATTATTTTTAAATTAATTTTTTATTCAGTTAAATCAGGAATCTTATCCGATAACACCCAATAAATCTCCTTCTTTTACGATTAAGTAATCTTTTCCGTCTAATTTTAATTCAGAACCTGAATATTTTCCATAAAGAACTTTGTCACCTACTTGTACAGTTGTAGGCTCATCTTTTTTTCCAGGACCTACCGCTACTACTGTACCTTCTTGTGGTTTTTCTTTTGCTGTGTCCGGAATAATAATACCTGAAGCTGTTTTAGTTTCTGCAGCGATCGGCTCGATCAAAACTCTGTCTGCTAATGGTTTAAAGTTTACTGACATAATATGTTTAATTTTTAATTATTTCTGTGTTATAATTCTCTAAATACGTGCCAAGCACCTGAAACGAAATTTTTGGCAGATTTTTATTCTGCGATGTGAAATTTTGGCAGAAAAATTTCAGCGCTTTTTTTGAAAATTGTAAGAATCGTCTGATGGTAAAATATCAATACGGCGTAAGGCGTAATTCAGTTGAATTAAACAAAGTCAAAATGTGCAAAAGTTTTTAAAAACTTAAGATCACTTACGTTTTAAGATTCTAAAACGTTGAAAATAATAAAGTTCACATAAGGCGAAAATCAAAGGTTTTCAAGACAACTTAAGTGTTCTTGTCAGCATTTATCTAAATTAGCTTTAATAAACTTAAGTATAAAAAATTTTGTGGTTAGAATAAAAAGTTTGAACAAGTCCATTATTAAATATCATAATAACAGACTCTTAATTTTTTTGATGTTGATTGAGCTTCGAAATTACCGCACCGGAAACCGCAATGCCAATAAAATTGGTAACAGATCTTGCTTCATTCATAAAGCGGTCTACGCTGTAGAGCAAGGCGATATCAGTCAAAGGGATTTTTCCGAATCTGTTTAGTGTGAAAATAAGTGCCAGAAATCCTGATCCGGGAACACCCGAAGCCGTTTTTGAGGTAATGGAAATGATGATAAAAAGCCAAATGTAATCATTAATGCTTAAAGAAATGTTATAAAACTGTATAAGGAAACAACAGGCCACAGAAAGATAAATACAAGCCCCGGCTAGATTAAAATTATATCCCAACGGAATAATAAATCTTAAAATTTTTCTACTATATCCTTCGCTTTCCATTTTTTCAAAAATGATGGGAAAGGCTGTTTTTGAAGAAGAGGTTGTAATCACCAAAATAATTTCTTCCTTGATGTTGAGAAGAAATTTCCAAAGATTAAATTTAAATAGATAAGAGACAAACCCCAACACTCCGAAAATGAAAACAATATCCGCAAGATATACGGTGGCCACGACTTTGCTGAGCGGTAAAAGGGTATTGATGCCATACACTGAAATCCCGAAAGCGATATTACAGAAAATAATAAACGGAAGTATGATATATAAATATTTAATGACAGTGTAGAAAGCTCCCAATCCATAATCCAATACCTTTAGAAAGCGTTCTCTTCCTTTAGACAGGTTTATGGAGACTCCGATAATGATCGATACAATAAGAAAAATGGCATGTCGGTTAAGATAAAGAACGGAAGTGATAGAATTATCATTAATTGCAAACGTTTTGGGAAGAAATGTATTTATTTTACTGCTATCAATGCCTGTATTGGCTCCGGGTTGTACGGCGAAACCAAAAATAAACCCTAATATAATGGCTAAAGAAGTTGTTAAAATAAAATAGAGTCCGGTTTGCCAGATAATTCTGTCTGCATTTTTAATTTCTGCTAAATGACAGATCCCATAAATAATAGCCATGAAAATAATCGGCAGAATGAGTGTTTCCAACACCATAAAAAAATACTGACTTACCACGCCCAGTTTAATGCTTATCTCAGGGAAGTAATATCCCATAAGCACTCCACCGATAATGGCGGCAAATACATAAAGGGTAAGATTCCTTAAGTATTTGCCTGTAAATGTCTTTTTTGTATGGAAAAGGTTCATTTCAAAAACTATTTGTCTCTACAAAAATATAATTATATTCTAACCAGAATAAGGTGTTTTTAATTACTATTAAATAATTCCAAGAATCAGCGCAGCCAATAACATTACAACAGAAGATCCGAGAGCCCATTTTAAAGTATATTTTAAATGATCTGAAAATTCAACGCCTGCAAGGGAAACCAGTAAATAAGTGGAAGGAACTAACGGGCTCAAAAGATGTGAACCCTGGCCAATAAGACTTGCTCTTCCCAATATCTCGGGAGAAATCCCCAACTGATGTCCTGTAGCTACAATAATGGGTAATATTCCAAAATAATAAGCATCATTAGATAAGAAAAAAGTAAACGGAATACTGAAAACAGCTGTAACGATATTCATATAACCGCCCCAGCTTTTGGGTACTATTTCTATCATACTATTTCCCATCGCCTGCATAATGCCTGAGCCATTTAGAATTCCTGTGAAAATTCCTGCTCCGAAGATCATTCCTGCGACCGATAAAGCGTTACCTGCATGTTTGGAAATAATTTTTTGCTGATCTTTTAATTTTGGATAATTAATAATTGAAGCAATACAGAAAGCAATCATAAAAGCAATACCTAAAGGCACAAGATCAAGAATCATGACTACCAAAAGGGTAATCGTAAGAGCAAGATTGATAAGTATCAGTTTTGGACGTCGAAGCTTAAGATCTACTTCGCCGATAATATCATTAGTGTTATAGTTGGTATATTTTCCATGTTTGGCAATTCTTATTTTCTCTCTCCTGCCTAAAATATAAGCAACAAATATCACCCACGCGATACCTATAGCCATAATAGGGATCATGGGAACAAATATTTCTGTATGCCCAAGCTTCAGAGAACTCATTACTCTTGCTGTAGGACCTCCCCATGGAAGAATGTTCATAATCTGCCCTGCAAGCATAATGATACAGGTAAGAACCAACGGATTCATACCTTGTTTTTTATAAAGCGGAAGCATAGCGGCAACTACAATTAAATAAGTAGAAGAACCGTCTCCATCCAATGATACCAATGCAGTAAGAACAGCTGTTCCAATGGTTGTTTTGATAGGGTTGTCACCCACGGTTTTCAGAATAATATTGACTAAAGGCTCAAATAATCCTGTGTCAATCATTAAACTGAAGTAAAGAATAGCAAAAATTAACATCACTCCGGTAAGAGCTATTTCTTTAACCCCGTTTTTCATCATATCTCCGAGTTCAGGGCCGAATCCTGCAAAAAGAGCGATGACTACAGGAACGATAACCAAGGCTGTAAGCGGGGTCATTTTTTTGTTCATAATGAGCACCATAAAGATGATGATCATTAAAAATCCAAGGAATGTAAGCATAACTAAATGTATTTTGGGTTATCTGTTTTTTTCTTTTTTGCGCCAGTCGAAGCTGTTTCTAAATCCGATATATCCGTAATTGCTTGTAGATCCGGTTTCGAGTTGGTTGATAAACGCAACTTCTATCGCTGAGTTTTTTCCGGTTTTTATTCCGATTCCTGCGGTTAAACGGTTGCTGTCGAACGGATCTTCTTTCACCACATTCATTCTGATCTCATTTTTCAGAATTCCGTAGAATTTTTCTTTTTCTCCGGCTTTGTTAAATGGAATTCTCAGGGAAATCAGGTAACGAAGCCTTACAATAAATTCGTCCGGATTACTGATGAAACGTTCTTCTACACGGAAACGGTGAGATATAGAGGTTCTTCCGATATTTCCTCCTAAGCTGACCTGTTGAAAAGGTCGTTTTTCATATCTTTCCTTTTTACTGTTATCAGATTTATAAGAATCCAAAACAAGGAACATAAATCCTGCAGCAGGTTTTACATCATTGGCCACTTCATAATCCACATACGCTGAAACCAGGAAAAGCCTTGTATCATAAGCGAGATCAAAAGAGCGGTATTGCGAAAGTGCTGTTAATGTACTTTTGTCTGTTAATCTTGCAGACATCAAATACTGAAACCACATATTATAATTGTCACGGCTTTGCGCGGCTGCTGAGGTGCAGAAACTTATCAGTAAAATGATAATTAATTTTAATTTAATCTTCATGTAATATTTAATTAATATCTGTATTCTCAAATATATCCAGAAGGAGAAATCGCTGATTAATTTTTCAATCAATGACCGATTTTATCAGTAAACTGCATGATAAGGTTAAAAAGATGTTATATTTGGGAGACCGAAAATTCTAGTTTTTAGATGTTTTTATTAGTAAATATTGTGGTTATATTGTTGGTTTTCAGAATTTTATTCAATAATAAGATTCTAAAAATGCTGATGAAATACCGTTGGGGCTTTTTATTGAAGTTTCAGCATGTTTTCTTCTTTTTTGTTTTCATTTTGATCACTTTTTTCACCGAAAACTACTTTCTTGATGCTCCGGAATTAATTTGGTGTGTATTATTTATAATTCTTTTCAATATTGGATTGTATTATTTGGTGTACTATTATCTTGTTCCGCAATTTTATTTATCCAATAAATATCCGCAGTTTATTTTGTATGCTTTGATCTGTTTTTTGGTATCCAGTCTTTTCAGAATTTTATTGGAGCCGGCAGTTTTTAGAATGAATTTTAATGAAACGCTTTCCAATACAAAATTTCTATACAATGTGTATACAGAACAGGGAATTGTAATTCTTGTGGCTTCATTTTTAGGAATAACGAAAGATAAATTTTTAATAGAACAGGATTTTCAGGAATTGGGAGAAGAAAAAGATCAGTTGCATCTGGATTTGCTAAAATCTAAATTGAATCCTCACTTTCTGCTGAATACACTGAATAACATTTATTCAAAAAGTTTTCATGCTTCGGAAAATACCTCAGAATCTATATTGCAACTCAGCAAGTTGCTTCAGTATGTAATATATGATACCAATAAGGAAAAGATAAATATTGCTCAGGAGTTTTCGTCCATTCAATCTCTTACCGGATTGTATCAATTAAAATACAATAACCTGCTGGATATTTCTTTTGATATTCAGGACGAAGAAACATTGGAATTAATTGAAATTCCGCCCTCAATTTTTCTTACGCTATTTGAAAATGCACTTAAGCATTCGGCCATCGGAATAGAATCTGACAGTTTTATAAAAGTCCGATACAAAATAGAAAATCAGGAAATATTTTTTGAAATTATAAATAGCATTGCTAAAAAGAAAATCCTTGTGAACAACGAAGATAATGGCGGATTGGGGAATGAAGCAGTAATGAGTATCTTAGAAAAAAATTATTCAGGTATATTTACTTTTATTTCTGCAGAAGGAGAGAATGAAGAATATCAGACCGTTTTAAAAATTAAATTATCATGACCAATTTGACAATAGTAAGTGTAGATGATGAATATCCTGCGTTGCAGCTTATTGAGCAGTACTGTGATCAAATAGAAGGGATCGACCTTATAAAAGGATTTCAAAACCCGGAAGAAGCATTGGAATATCTACTGAAAAATAAAGTTGATCTTGTGATTCTGGATATTAATATGCCCTATATGAATGGGATTGAACTCTTGCAGCAGTTACCCTACAAACCTCTCTGTATATTCCTTACGCTGGAAACCCAATATGCTGTAAAAGCCTTTGAGCTGGATGTTGTGCATTATCTGGTGAAGCCTGTAGATTTTGAAACGTTTAAAAAAGCAGTCAATAAAGCAAAAGATTTTTTACAGTTTAAAAATTCAGCAGAGAATAAAAAGCAGGAAGATTTTATCATGTTTAAATCCAATTATATCATGAATAAAGTTTTCCTGGAAGATATTAAATGGATTCAGGGGTTTGGAGAATATATCGTCCTTATTACAGCTCTCAAAAAATACATGATTTTGGAACGAATGTCTAATTTTGAAGAGAAATTTCAAGATCTGGGGTTTATCAGAATTCATAAATCATACATTGTTTTGTCATCTCATATCAGTTCTTATGATACTGGTAATGTTTATCTTAAAGACGGTAATAAACTTCCGTTAGGCAGAACGTATAAGAATTTCTTGAAAGCGTATTTGAATTAAAAAAATTATTTAAGATTTTTCATAAAAAAAATTCACTTATTATAAGTGAATTTTAAATGATAATTACTGACATGTTTGCTCATAATCATCAAGCAGTTTTCGGTACATTTTTATGAATAATTCTGTTCTGAACTTCATATTGATTCTGGATGCTTCTGCACCTTTTTTTCCTTTAATTAAAGCTTTTCTCTCGGCTTCCGATTCTCTTTTATTTTCTTTGAAAGTTTTGTTGGAGAAATAATCGCTTTGTCTGGCTTCATCTACCTTTTTCAGGAATTCCGGGCAGTCGGCTCCTACAATTTCGTACGCTTTATAAAACTTTTTATACAATGTCTTCATATTGAATAAAGCCAAAGGACTTAATGAACTGTAATCTACCGGTGCAACAGCAAAAGTTTCGTCAGGCTTGCTTAAATAAATCATCACATAAGTAAGTTGGCAGTTGTCTTCGTTTCCATTAAATCCAGAAGAAATATTGTTCCCAAAATCTGCTCTGCACATCATGCTTCTGTAGCCGTACAGATTTATTTTCCCCTTTTGCATCAGTGGGAGCATCAGTACGGTTCCTTCTGATTCCATTTCCAGATCATTATTTATTTCTTTTACAAGACGTTTGTCGAGTTGAGAGACTTCCTGAGTATCTTCATTCGTGTAAATAAGGCTTTTAATATCTGAAACAGGAATCAATTGTACTTGAGTATCGCTTTTTGATGACTTAAATTTAACTTCTTTTCTATCCAAATTAGCATTCTTCGAGCCTTTTCCCATGAAGCTGAAAGTGGCAACATCCGGAAGCATAAAATCCTGTGCAAATCCTTTTTTTGTGCTGCCGTCTTCCATCAATATTTCAATGGGGATGAAATCTCTTTTTCCGGTGTAAAATTGTAATGACTGAGCAAAGAAGCTCTGTGCTGAGAAGATAAATATCAACAATAAACTGAGTTTTTTCATGGATCTTAATAGTTTTTTAATAAGTGGCAAATCTAAAAAAAAAAAGTATCCAGAGTCTGAATACTTTTTAAAAATTATTTTTTAGCTTTTCTTTCCAGCGGCCTGCATTGGATTTACTTTTCCGTTTGAGCCGCCTCTTACCGGACCGTCTTGTTTTTGTTTAAATAATTGGAATTTCGAGCTTGTCGCAGAACTTCCGTCATTGCTCCATACATTATTTGAAGTATCAATATCCGCGGTTTCTCTCATCGGATCAAGCTGAATAGATTTTAATTTTTTATCAAAATAAAATGTTTTTGAAACTTTCTTTTCATTCTGTCTCCAGATTTGAGCTGAAGATTTGTCGTATAATTTTGTACCGTCTTCAAATGTAAATTCAAGAATAACAGGCATTACCAATCCGCCCTTGTTTACAAAATCGATTTGATAGGCTGTGATATTTTTAAATTTATCCTTGTCTTTAGAATCTAAAGCTGCATTTTCATCTTTCTTTAAAGTATAGGTTTTGCTATTGTCTACTTTTTCCTGACCTCTGTCATAACGATAGTAGAAATCCTGAAGACTTTTATCTTTTTCTACATCAAAAGTGATATTTTTATCATCTTTATTTCTGATTTTCGAAATATCTTCAAATTCATTTTGTAAAGGCTTATCAACCGTATAAGTTTCCTCTTTTGCCATTGGCACTGCATCTAAATCAGGAGTTGCGATGGTCACTTTATCTATGGCGATGTCTACAGGATCTGTTCCGTAAAACCAGCCTCTCCAGAACCAGTCAAGATCTTCACCGCTTGCATCTTCCATCGTTCTGAAAAAATCTGCAGGCTCAGGATGTTTGAAAGCCCATCTTTTAGCATACGTTTTATAAGCTTTGTCGAAAAGCTCTCTTCCCATAATGGTTTCACGAAGAATATTCAGTCCTGTAGCAGGTTTTGAATAGGCATTAGGGCCAAACTGAATAATATTTTCAGAATTACTCATGATAGGCTCCAGCTGATCTTTCGGAAGTTTCATGTAATCTACGATCGTCCAAGCCGGACCACGTTTTGAAGGGAATTTATTGTCCCATTTTTCTTCGGTTAAATATTCAGTAAAAGTATTTAAACCTTCATCCATCCAGCTCCATTGCCTTTCGTCTGAATTAATGATCATCGGGAAGAAGTTATGTCCAACTTCGTGAATCACTACTCCGATCATTCCATTTTTTGTGCCCTCAGAATAAGTTCCGTCTTTTTCTGTTCTTCCGAAATTGAAACAGATCATCGGATATTCCATTCCGTTGGCTGCTTCCACAGATTGTGCAACAGGATACGGATAAGGAATTGTAAATTCTGAGTATGTTTTGATCGTATGCGCAACCGCCTTCGTTGAATATTTTCTGTATAAAGCATAAGCTTCTTTAGGATAAAAGCTCATGGCCATTACTTTATTATTGTTTTCAGGAATTGTTACACGCATCCCGTCCCAAACGAATTTTCTCGATGAGGTCCAAGCAAAATCTCTTACATCATTTGCTTCAAAATTCCATATTTTTCTTTGTTTTGAATGATTTTTTTCTGCTTTTTTAGCTTCATCCAACGTAACGATTTCTATGGGCTCGTTTGCGCTTTCGGCTTTTCTGTATCTTCCTAATTGATCTGATGTCAACACCTGATCGTAGTTTTTACATTCTCCGGTTCCACCAACAATATGATCTGAAGGAACGTTCATAGAAACTTTAAAATTCCCAAAAACTAAAGCAAATTCACCTCTTCCTGTGAATTGATGGTTTTGCCAACCGTGGAAATCACTGTAAACGCACATTCTCGGATACCATTGAGTCATCGTGTAAAGATCATTTCCATCTTCCGCAAAGTTTTCATAACCGCCACGACCGCCCATTTTCATACGGTTCGGAATATTGTAATTCCAATCTACCTTAAAAATAAGTTGTTCTCCTTTTTTTAAAGTTTTAGGCAGATCAATACGCATCATAGTTTGATTTACCGTATATTTTAAAGGGTTTCCTGATGCATCGGTCACTTTTTCAAGGTTTACTCCATATCCGTTATCTTTTACAGGAAGTTCAGAAACTTTTAACTGCTGATCATTGGTTGATTGCGGTAGAGTAGAAGAGAACTGAAAATCTGCTTTCTTCACAGTTGACTGCTGATTTTCATCTAGTTGTAGCCAAATGTAATCAAGGTCATCGGGAGAGTTATTGTAATAGGTGATAGTTTCGGAACCTTTTAAATTCCTTTTATCTTCATCAAGATATGCGGTGATGTTGTAATCGGCTCTGTTTTGCCAATACCCGTGTCCCGGCGCTCCGGAAGCTGTTCTGTAGATATTGGGAGTAGGAAGAATTGTTCCTAATTGCTCAAACCTGTTTCCGTGATTGCTTCCAGGGTTATTTTGAATGTTTTGTGCAACAATACCCACGCTACAAAAAGAGAGTATAAAAAGGATATTAAATTTCATAGCTGCTAATGTTTATTAATTGTTTTTAGGAAAGGCTAACCACCAGTCTTCCATTGATTTTATAATAGGTAATAAGGCAATGCCTTTTTCTGTTAATTTGTATTCCACTCTTGGTGGTATTTCGGCATAGGCGATTCGCAGGATAATGCCGTCATTTTCCATTTCTTTTAAGATTGTACTTAAAGTTCCCTGTGCAAGATTGTCTAATTCTCGTTTCAAAACTCCGAATCTTTTCGGGCAGTCATTGGCGATGATTTTGATCAGAGAGATCTTCCATTTTCCATTAATTAGCTTCAAAGCATGTTCTGCGTAGCAGTTATTTGCTAAAAACAGAAAATTTTCTGTGCAGCTAATGGTTTCATTATCAGAATTAGTACTAAAATTCATACTGAGTATGTTTTTTTTACCTACTTGACAGCAGGGATGGATGTTGTTACTTTTGAAGTGGTAAAGTTAAAATTTTATCAATAAATATGAGGAATTTTCGAGAGTTTAACAAATGGTTGAGTTTAATAGTGATCTCAATGTCAATTTTTTTATGTGTTTTAGATCTTTTTATAGTAAATATTGCAATACCGTCAATAAGAAATTCTTTACAGGCTAATTCTGCCGAGGCGCAGTTTATTATTGTGTTTTATATTATCGGGTATGGTGCTTTTTTGATTACCGGAAGTAAAATAGGAAATAAATTTGGTCATAAAAAGACCTTTATAGCTTCCATGTTTAGTTTTATGGTGTTCTCATTGTTATGCGGAATCTCGAGTTCTGCGATCGAATTGAATATAAGCAGACTTTTTCAGGGTATTTCGGCAGCTTTTATGGTTCCGCAAGGGGTAGCTTTAATATCCAGCGTTTTTGAAATTGAAGAAGAAAGGGTAAAAGCACTTGGGATTTATGGCGCAATTGCTGGTATAGCTTCGGTTGTAGGGCAGGTGTTGGGTGGCATCATTCCGGATCTTAATTTTAGTTTTGATGCATGGCGACTTGTTTTCTTTATTAATATTCCGCTTGCGCTTCTGGTGATTATTTTAGCTAAAAAATATTTGAAAGAAGTTGAAGTAAAGAACAAAGAATCAATCCAGATGCTTCCCCAGATCATCTTAATAATTTTATTAATAATTCTGATGTATGAAATTGTTGCCGGCGGGGAAGAAGGATGGAGTGGAAGTAATATTTTATTAATGCTTTTATCTGTAATTGGCTTTATCGTTTTTATTTTTCATCAAAAAAGCAAATTTAAACAAGGAAAAGAAGTTCTTATCAATATACAGCCTTTTTTCTATCCGAGTTTTAAAATAGCGCTTTTGGCAGCGGTTACTTATTATTTGGTTCAGGATTCTTACTTTTTTGTCAATGCCAATTTTCTTGAAGAACAACATCATTTGAGTTCTACGAAAACGGGATTGTTATTTGCCTGTCAAGGGGTCGGATATGTTATCGCATCACTTTTATCTGTGAGATTTTTAAATAAATATCAGGAGAAATTTATTATTTTCGGTTTAGTTATAATGGTTGCAGGACTTATCGGGCACATTTATACGATTGGTAGCTCCACTGTCAATTTGCAGGCGACAATTGTTGTTTTATTTTTTTACGGCATTGGCTGTGGAATTGTTTTGCCCTCAATGTTCACCAATGCAATGCGGAAATTACCGGTTTCTATAACGTCTATTGCCACGGGAGTTTATTTGACGATACAGCAAATTTCTGTGGGATTTGGGGTAAGCCTGGTCGGACGTATCTATTTTAACTTTACGAATGGATATTTAATGGCCGTGTATGCCATGATCTTTTTACTATTAATAACTATAAGTATATTTTTGATTTCTGAATTTAAATTAAAAAGGAATTCTTTCTAAAGCCATTTTTAAGGAGAGTGCAAATACTCCGGATGAAACAAATAATATCCAGTCTTTTTTATTGATTTTGAATATTTTAAGTGAAATAAATAATATAATCAATATAGCGAGAACAATCACGATCTGTCCCAATTCCAAGCCGATATTAAAACCTAAAAGCGGAAAGAATATACTTTGACTTTTTGCGATCATCACTCTGGCGGTATTCGCAAAGCCCATCCCGTGGATTAAACCGAAAATTAAAGCCAAATAATAATTCATTTTCATTAGGCCGTTCTTTTTATTTTTCATTAAAATATTGCCTAATGAAGTCAGAACAATCGTCACCGGAATCAAAAATTCCACCCATTTTGAAGAAACTCTTACGATATCTAAAATACTTAAAGCTAAAGTTATAGAATGCCCAATGGTAAATGCAGTTACCAAAATTAAGATTTTCTTCCAGTCATTAAAAGAATAAATAGCTATTAAGGCTAAAACAAAAAGCTGATGGTCTAGAGCGTCCAGAGAAATAATGTGTTCCCAGCCTAATTTTAAATAAAATAAAAAGTCTTGCATAAAGTATGATAAATTAAAGAATTATTTACTATTTAAGGGGTTTTAATTTTAATAGTATCCGTTAATTAGATATAAAATAAATAAAAATTGTATAATTGTAATGTTAAAAAATTACGCAACATGGATTTAAAACTATTATTTGCAAAAGTACATATTCCCTTTACAGGAAAGAATACTTTAAGAAATGTGGCTGCTGTTTTTCTTGGCCTTTCATCTTACGGAATGTTTGGTCAGGTTCAAAAATTAGACTCTCGATTTGAAATTTTGTTGAAAAACAAAGATAAATTATCAAAAGGAATTGAAATTAAAGATTTTGATCGTCCTGAAATGCAGCTTGATAAACACTTGGTTGTAACTTCGAAAGGAGCACAAACCATGTATTCTTGTATCATTTATACAAAAACGCCGGAAAAATTAAGAGCTGATGGATTTTTAGTTCAAAGTCAGCTTCCCAATTTCGTGACCGCACTGGTAGGAATAGAGGATATCGAAAGATTGACTCAGCTTCCGTACGTAACCTCTGTGATGGCTCCGACTTTTGATATTCTTCATAATGATGTAAGCAGAGCCCAATCCGGAGCAAGTCTTTTGCAGGATGGAGCCTTTAATAATACTTCATATGTTGGAACAGGAGTTCTAGTTGGAATTTATGATACAGGTATCGATTGGAAACATCCTGATTTCAGAGGGGCTACAGATCAGACGAAAAGTAGAATTTATTCAATTTGGGATCAGACATTAACGCCACAAGGAGCGGAGACTTCGCCGGCCGGTTTTGCTACAGGAGTAGAGTACACAAGAGCTCAGATTGAAGATGAATTGGACGGCTCACCAACCAATTTTGTCCGTGAAAATGATACCAACGGCCACGGAAGCCACGTTGCAGGAACAGCTGCCGGAAACGGATCTGGTTTTGCTGATAAAAGGCATAAAGGTTTTGCTCCCGGAGCGGATATTGTTTTTGTAAAAGGAGGTAACGGATCTTTCCCAACGACTAATACCATTAATGCATTAACTTATTTTAAAAATGTAGCAACAGCTCTAAACAAGCCTATTGTTGTTAATATGAGTATAGGCGGACAGGGTTCTGCTCATGACGGTACAGGAAGTCACGAAGTTGCTGTGAATGCTTTTACAGCTTCAGGCCCGGGTAGAGTAGTGGTGATCTCTGCAGGTAATGATTATGGTGGAAATATTCATAAAACTGTTGATATCGCACCGAATGCAACTCAAAATTATACTTTTACAGTAGCAAGTAATACTTCTGCAGCATCTATATTTTCATTCTTGATGTATGCAAATGATGATTCGCCGGTTACAGCAAAGCTTACCGCACCGGATGGTCAGCAGTATATTTCTAATATTACAACAACAAATACTTTTAATATTTTAGGAGGTGGATTAACAGCTGCAATGTATAATTATTGGAGTACAGATAATAATAAAAGATATGTACAGCTAATTGTAAGCAGACCAAGTGGAACCACAAATGCCCAAGGTACCTATACTTTAGAAATTACAAATAACGGAACTCAGCAGATAACAACACATGGCTGGTTGTATAGCCAAGGTGTAGCGACTACATTGACGGATGGAAACAATCAGTATATTGTAGGTTCTCCGGGGAATGCATCAAGTGCTATTACTGTAGCTTCTTATATGGGAAGAGCGAGTTGGTATACTGCAGCGGGAGGTTATTATGTTCTTACTCCACAGGAATCAATTTCATCATTTAGTTCTGAGGGACCTAGGGTTGATGGTTTTCAGAAACCGGAAATCACGGCTTCAGGGCAAAATGTTATTTCAGTAAGATCAAGTAATTCTGCGCCGGGAGCTACAGATATTATTAATGGGACTACTTATTACGTAAAAAATCAGGGGACGAGTATGTCTTCACCGGGAGTTGCGGGAGCGGTAGCTTTGTTGCTTCAGGCAAATCCTACTTTAACGGCAGCTGCAGTAAAAAGCAGATTGACTCTTAATGCAAGACAAGACGGTGCAACAGGTACCGTGCCCAATCCAAGATGGGGTTTTGGTAAATTAGATATTTATAAAGCAGTTACAGATGAGTTAAACTGTGTAAAATCAAATTTTGAAACAGTTATTTACGACGAACCTTTCATTATTGCAAATACAGAAAATAATAATTTCTTTGATAACACGGCTTTAGCAGTTCGTTATACACCAACATTAACGGGTAAATTGGGAGGTTTCTCATTCCTTACAGGTACTTCTGCAATTCCTAGTGATATGGCGGTTGATATTCAGGTAAGAAAAGTGGATGCCAACGGAAATCCGGGCGATATTATTGCAACTAAAACTGTTTCTTCTTGGGTAAATGATATTCAGAGATTTACATGGAACTATGTTAATCTATCAGATTTAAATATTCAAACCGTTACAGGAAAAGATTTTTATATCGTTATTAATGGATTGAGCGGAAGAATTGCCATGAAAAACGAATCTGTTGTAGTAAATAACAGATCAAAAACATCTACAGACGGAACAACCTGGACGGCAAGAACATTCGATCTTAAAATGAGAGCAACGGTTTATGAAAATGTAGCTGAGGTTAAAGCTTTAGCAACAGCAAATCAAACAAAACTGGCTCCGGTTGCCACAGGATATAATTATTTTGTGAACAACTGTCAGTTAATTTCAAGAGTAGAAAAAGAAACAGCAAGTACCGTAACAGGAAATGTTACTTCTAAAGTTTGGGTTGATAATGCTCAGCCGAACTATGTTTCAAGAAGATTCGAAATTAATCCTGAAAACAATCCTGCAACGACTACAGGAAAAGTAACATTATACTTCAAGCAGGCAGAATTTGATGCTTATAATCTTTTAAATGCAGTTAAATTACCTACTTCAAGTACAGATAATGCCAACAAAGCCAATCTTATTGTTGAAAGATATGCAGGAACAAGTGCAAGTAACACAGGTACTGTAGCTTCTTTCGGAAGCGCTGCAACTCCTGTTGCTGTGAATGTTGCTGATATTGTTTGGAATGCTACCTATCAATATTGGGAAGTAAGCTTCCAGACAACAGGATTTGGAGGTTACTTTGTGAAAACAAACTCTGTTACTTTAGGAGTGAATGATATCAAAGACAACGCTGATGTTAATGTGTATCCTAACCCTGCGAAGAACTTTGTAAATGTAACTCTAGGTAAAGCTTCTAAAGCTGCGGTTACAATACATGATGCTTCCGGTAAGCTTGTGAGAAACGCAGATATTAGCTCAACTGCTAATAAAATCAATGTTTCTGATCTTGTAAGCGGAACATACGTATTCACAATTACGTTAGATAATCATTCTAAAATAGTGAAAAAGATCATTAAAGAATAATCTCACAATAATTTTTACAATTAAAGAGTGGCAGCTAATACCTGTCACTTTTTTTTATATTTGTTTAATAATTTCACATCAATGTTTTTGAAGCTTAATTTTTTGTTTGTTGCACTTTCTCTTTTGTTTACTCTTGAATCTAAAGATTTGAAGGGTACTGAAAAATTTCATCCCTATCATGTAGGTTCTGTGGAAATCAATTACAATTCAAAATCGAAGACCTTTGAAATTACAGGACGTTTTTTTCTTGACGATCTGGAAAATGGTTTAGCAAAGAAATATGGAAAGTCTCTTCATTTCAATGACGAAAAATATAAGACTCAACTTAATGAAGCTTTAAAAAATTATAGTGCTGAATATTTTAGGTTAAAAGCTGACAACAAATTCTTAAAAGTAAATTACGTAGGCTATGAAGAAGACAGTGAATCTGTGAATATTTTCTTAGAATCCGAAACGCTCACTTCTCCTAAAAAGGTAGAAGCTGCTGTAAGTTTCCTGTATAATTTATTTGATGACCAAATCAATATTGTTCACATCATCGTCAACGGAAATCGCAAAAGCGAAAAGTTAGCTTATCCCAACAGATATTTATTTCAGCAGTTTTAAATATTTAACTGTTTGAAGTTGATATGTGATGTTGAGATATTTGTTTATTGTGAATATTTGCTTTATGATAAAAAATATTATATTTATTTTAACGTAAATTAGTAAAAATTATATTATATTTAACATATCGTTTTAAATTGTATGTCTACCCTTATTGATCAAAATAAAAACTTAAATAAACTTGTCATGAAACTTAAACAATTTTATCTTGTATTAGCACGATTCAGGCAAAATAGTATAATGCATGACTAATTAGGGATGAAAGATCCCGTTTTTCTGCACTTACTTTTTAATGCTAAGAATAGACAGCTATTTTTCAGGCACAAATAATTCTACTAACACAAAACAACATAAATGTTCCCAAACATTGAAAAACACTTACTACGGTAGGTGTTTTTATTTTATCATTAAAATGGATTTTCTGTTTTTAATTGGGCATTTACTGCTTGTGCATGTGCCAGCAGATCCGGAAAAAAAGCATCATAACATTCCTGAAGAATAGCTTTGTTTTGAAGAAAGAGTTCAAAAACGGGAAGGTCTTTATCCAAATATTTTGCTTTGTTGAGAACGTTTTGAATACTGAATTTTATTCCCTGATCTTCACGGTAATTATAAAGCCAGTCGTCATGTTCCATTTTTACAAGCATTCTTTTAAAATTTTCGGGAAGCCATTTTTCATTTTTGTTAAGAACACGATAAACTCTTGAAGAGTGTTCTTTCCAGCCTTGAAGCGAGTTCAATGTTAAATCATTTGCTAAAAAATAATCCATCGAAACATCTACAAATGCTCCGGAATACAATCTTACCAACGGACTGAAAACTTTTTTAGCCTCATGCAATGCAGGATGAGAGTCTGTAAAGGTGTCAATCGCTCTGTGCAGGGTAATTCCGTCCTGAATATCTTTCGGAAAAGAAAAGCGATCTTTGTTTCGGATAAAATCTTCCAGAAACTGTCCGACGATTTGTCCGTCCGAAAAAGTGAGAAAAGAATGAGCCAGATAATTCATACTACAAGATAAGGCTTAAAATTGAATAATTAATTGTAAATTATACTACCTAATTTTCCTTCTTATTCTATCATCTTGAAACTTTAGAATTTAAAAAAGTCTTTCATGAAAATCCTCAATTTTACTTACTTCTTCGATTTTTATCCCATATTTTCTCTTCGGAATTTTATTAAGATTGGAAACAAAAATTTTCTCGTAACCTAATTTTTCAGCTTCCGTAATTCTCTGTTCAACCTGTGCAACCGGACGGATCTCACCACTTAAACCAATTTCTCCTGCAAAACAAAAATGTTCGGAGATGGCGATATCTTCATTCGAAGATAAAATAGAAGCAATAACGGCAAGATCCAAAGCAGGATCGTCGGTTTTTATTCCTCCCGTAATATTTAAGAAAACGTCTTTTGAGCCTAATTGGAAACCCGCACGTTTTTCAAGAACAGCCAACAACATATTCAGCCTTTTGGCATCAAAACCGGTACAGCTTCTTTGCGGAGTTCCATAAACGGCAGTGCTTACCAACGCCTGAATTTCCAATAACATTGGTCGGTTTCCTTCTAAAGTTACGGCAACAGAATTTCCGGAAAGCTCTTCGAATTTTTTAGTAATTAAAATTTCGGATGGATTTTTAATTTCCTTTAAACCTTGCGAAACCATTTCATAGATCCCGATTTCTGCGGTTGATCCAAAACGGTTTTTATTAGCTCTCAATAATCTGAAAAGGTGATTTCTGTCTCCATCAAAATTCAACACAACATCTACCATATGCTCCAATACTTTTGGTCCGGCGATTTGTCCGTCTTTCGTGATGTGACCGACTAAGAAAACAGGAACATTATTTTCTTTAGCATATTTAATGATCTCGTTGGAACATTCTCTGATCTGAGAAACGGTTCCGGGTGAGCTTTCAATTAATTGTGACTGTAAAGTCTGAATAGAGTCAATAATAACAAAATCCGGTTCCAGCTTTTTGGATTCATGAAGTATTTTTTCCAGTGAAGTTTCTGTGTAAAGAAAACAGTTCGGATTTTGAACATCCGTTAATCTGTCGGCTCTCATTTTGATTTGAGAAGCACTTTCTTCCCCCGAAACGTAGAAAACTTTTTTCTTCATTTTCAGGGCAAGCTGTAAAAGTAACGTCGATTTTCCGATTCCGGGCTCACCGCCGATCAAGGTAACGGAGCCTAAAACAATTCCGCCTCCCAAAACTCGGTTAAGTTCTTCGGAAGGAGTTTTTATACGGGGTTCTTCTATTGTTTCAACTTCAACAATATTAATGACGTGTTGCTTTGTTTTCGAAAACGGTGGTGTTTTAGATGAGGTTTTTTCTACCACTTCTTCCACCAAAGTATTCCATTCTCCACAGTTTTTGCATTGTCCCATCCACTGAGAATATTGTGTTCCGCAGCTCTGACAGAAATATGCTGTTTTTAATTTTGCCATACCGCGAAGTTCTTGATTTTTTTTTGAATTTTTCTTCCGAAATTTTAGTTAATTTTCAAGCATGAAAAATATTCTGAAAAGTTTGGTGATTTTTGTGGTGATGAGCCTTTTAAATGCTCAGTGTACAGATTGGTCGGTGAGAAGTTTAAATTTGCCCGGTGGAAGTTTCGGAATGTATTCAATATTAATTCTAATTCTCACCTCAGTAATTACAGGAATAGGATTGGTAACTGTCATTATTTTTAGGAAAAGTTATCATTCAATACTGAGAATTGCGATTTTATATGAAGCTATTTATTTGTGCATGTTGATCGCTTCGGGAAATAATCCGTTCTCCTATTTTTCAAATCCAACAAATGAAAATATGTTACCGATATTGATGTACGGGAATTCTTTTGCCATATTACTTTTAATGTATCTTATTGATTTACTCTATTCAAAAATAAATTCATCAAAAATCAAAAACTAACATAGATCAAGGTCGAATAGTTTTTTACGGCCTACATTTGCCATAAGATTAATCTAAAATAATATATAATGAAAAAAGTATTTTTAACTTTTGTATTTGCTTTACTAAGTGTTGTCGGTTTTGCACAGACAGGTTGGGCAGTAGATCCAATGCATTCTTCTGTAAATTTCAATATCAAACATATGGGAATCAGCTTTGTACAAGGTAGATTTGATAAATTTGACGGAAAAGTAGCTGCCAGTAAAGAAGGCGGTTTGGATAAAGCGGAATTTAGCTTCTTTGTGAATACAAACTCTGTAAACACAGGTGTTGAAATGAGAGATAAGCATTTACAAAGTGCAGATTTCTTTGATGCAGAAAAGTTTCCGACTATGACTTTTGAAAGTGCTTCTATCACAAAAGATAAAAATAATACCTACACTTTAAAAGGTAAATTGACGATTAAAGATGTAACTAAAGAAATTTCTGTTCCTGTAACTTACGGTGGTATCACAAAAAATCAACAGGGAAAAGAAGTGATGGGTTTCCAGACAAAATTTACGGTTAACCGTTTAGATTATAACATTAAATATGATCCAACGGGTGCAGGCGTAGCTAAAGACGTTGAAGTAAGCTTATATTTTGAGCTTGCTAAACAATAATTTTTCATATAAATTTGGTTTAAGAAAAGGCTTCTCAATAGTATTGGGAAGCCTTTTTTATTTTATAATAATTTAAAATTTAACAGTTTATTTGTCATCCTGGAGGAATCTAAACTAAATTTTTAAAAGTTTTAATTTTAACTTAAAAATTAACCTTCCCAGAAGAAACTGTAAAAATTCCAAAATCATCGATCAACATATTTTCTTTCTGAATATTATTGAAAGCCATCATTCTGTCAAGTTCTTTTTGCGAACGTCTTCTCATGATCCAGTCTTTGTTTTGATGATTATTCAGAACATACGCAATCATTTTTAATTGTGGATGCCAAGGCTGTCCGGTATAAACGATGAATGAATTTTGCTCTGAAATAGAATTAATTCCCTGAATCGCTTTACTCGCCATTTCGTTATCTCCAAAAAGCTCTAAAATTCCCGAAACAATGGTGATATTAGGCTCAAAATTCAATTTTTTATACGTTTCAGGATCAAAACAATCGAAATTGGTGAATCTGATGTTTTGATATTTTTTGCCCTGAATTACTTTTTCTCCGATCTCAATATTTGCCTGTACAAATTCATTGACAACGATTTCAACTTCAGGATATTTTTCTTTAATATCGAATAAATAGTTTCCAGTTCCGCCTGCAATATCAAGGATCTTTACTTTTCTGCCTTCTTTTTTCAGAGTTTGAATTTTTTGTTCTAAAATCTTGATCAAATGTTGTTTTCTGATTCTAATCCCCGTCCAGCCGATAGCTTCAAGATAATTTTTATCCATCATTTTTCCGAAACCTAATTTCCCTTGAGGCTGGTTGTGATAAACATAATCCAAAGAAGCGCCGGAATCAAAACCGTGTTTCAATCCGATTGCCATTCCGTTGCTGATCTTTCCAATTTTGCTGAGAGACCATTTTTGAAATTTAAAATTCAGGTTATTTCCAACATTATTTTGAAGATCCTGATATTCTTTTACAGAAAATTTATCCGGTGAAAGTGATGCTTTTTTCTGAGTTTTGGTAAAGCATTTTTCAGCGAAATCTTTAATTTTATCATAAACCATTTCCTTTCCTGTATCAAACAAGATTCCATGGAAAAAGTTAGGAAGGACTTCGTATTTTTTTAAATCTGTATCTAATTTATCATGAAAATTTTTCTGATCTTTATTGAAAACGACGTGATCTTTTTCAGCAGATAAAATAAGGGTAGGTGTGTCGATTGCTTCTGCATCTTCAACCAAACGTTTTCCTGCTTTTGCAAGATCGATCAGTAATTCTGCATCAATAGATCTTGTGATCAAAGGGTCTGTATCGTAAGCTTTTTGCTGTTCGGGATCATGAGTCAACATGGTTGATTTTACATAACTTTTGATAATCAATCCTTTCTTCAATTTTGTCCCCAAAGTGATCATTTCATTTGCCAAAGGAACAATAAGATTGATTCTAAAAGCGGGTGCCAAAAGAGCCATTCCCGCAATATCAGGTGCAAAATCATGAGCCCAAGCCGAAGCGACAACGCCGCCAATACTGTTGGCAAGTACGAAAACATCAGAAATTTTCACTTCATATTTTGACTGTAAAAATTTTGAAAAAGAGTCCAGATCACGAACATAATCCATGAAAACGGAAGATGTCGGCATTTTTGTATGTCCATGCCCGCGAAGGTCGAATGCAAAAATAGTATAGTTTGAAAATTGAGGTGATTGTGCGATATCGTTCAGTCTTTCAGAATGTTCGTGTCCGCGATGGATGATGATGATGCTTTTTTGTTGAGGTTGATAATTCCACTCGCGATAAAAGATCTCGCTTTCATCAAAACTCTTAAAATTTCCACTGTTCATATTTAAAATTTTTTCAGAAAATCGTAGATGTAAGAATGGATGACCGCATTCTTATTCAGGACTTTCATATTGGTTATTGCTTGGTTTAGAGGTAAAGATAGAATATTTTTCATTACTAAAATTCCGATGACAGAACTTCTGGTGTAGCCCATCGTGCAATGAATGAGTATTTTTCCGTCTTTCGGAAGATGAAGATAATTTTCTGTGATTTTTGTAACTAATTTTTTCGTCTGATCAAGATCCAACATTCCGATATCTAAAAAAGAAACAGAGTAATAGGTAGATTTTTGTTTGATTTCAGAATTTTCTTCAATTTCTGCTGAAAGATCGTAGACGAAAGTATTTTTATTAATTTCAAAATCCTGCAAATCATTTTTATCAGGTTTTGACGAAATATAAATGTTGGTTATAATTTCTAATGGTTTTTTATTTTTTCTTAAAAACTTCCAGAATATCCAATAAATGAATAAATATGGATAATAAAATATTGTTTTGTACAAAGGAATATTTCCATTGTTATCTTTTAAAAAGTGAATATTATTTTTTTGATAATGATAGCCTGTCAAAATCATAACAAGAGCTGGCCATAACAAAATCAACCAATATTCATTTGAAAATTTATATATCAATAAAAAGATTGAAACAATGATCCAAGCTAATAAAAAATAAAAATTAGCGACTTGAAAATTCCTGTATAAAAAGTTGTTTTTCTGATAAGGAAAGAATAGAAAACTAATGTGGGCGAGAATAGTTCCTGTAACAACATCAATCAAATGATGTTGATAAGTTGTTAAAGTAGAAATTCCTATAGCAACGAGCCAAATCATTAAAAAGATCTTCCACTTTTTTAAATTTCTAAAAACGCTCCAGAAAATAAAAGCATACACAATATGTAAAGACGGAGCCTGATTGAAAGGCGAGTCAAAAGTTGTTAAAAACTGAAAAGAATATCCGAAAATAGAATTACTGACTTGCGGTTTTTGCAAAGAAAATTTTAATGGAAATAATAGAAAACAAATTCCGGCTACAATAGTTACAAACAACATTCTTTGAGTCAGAACTTTAAGCTGTTCTTTCGTGTTGCAAAAGAAAAAAATGCTACAGAAAAACAGCACGCTGGTCATATAAGGAATGATAGTCCAAGGGAGAAACGGAATGTATTTCTCAAAATCAAAAACAAAAGATGGAACTTTTTGGAGCTTTGAAACATGCCATGCTGAATAATTGTAAACAATCATGAATACAACAGAACACAGCAACATAGCATAGGTTTTAGGCTTAAGTTTTAGTCGTTTTTCATCCATTTGGCTTTCCTGAACATGATAAGATTTAATAATGAAGAAGGAAGGATGGATAATGACTTCATCATCCATTTCATCTTTGCAGGGAAAATGATTAATTTTTTTCGCTTCTCAATAGCATCTGAAATGATTGTTGTAGCAGTTTCAAGATCAGTAAGAAACGGTTTTTTACTTAGATCATTATCGTTAAGCTGTCTCAATTTTAAGGTATCAACATAACCCGGAGCAATGGTCGTTACAGAAACTCCAAACGGTTTCAAAGCCCGGCGATAAGCATCTGCAATCTGAATTACCGAACGTTTAGTCTTAGTATACAAACTCGAATTTTCATAATCTAAAATCCCGGAAACGGATGCGATAACCGCAATATTTCCTTTGTTTTGACCTTTCATAGCTTTTCTTGCTACTTCAAAACAATTGACAGTTCCTAAAATATTGGTTTGCAGCATTTCTTCGGCTTCTTCATAAGAAATTCTTCCGGCAACATCTTCTGCGTAGCTTCCGGCGCAATTGATGAAAATATCAAGAACCTTATTTTGTAGAAAATCATTTACTGCCGAAAAAATTGAATTTATATCACAAACATCTGCTTGAAATACGTTTAAATTTTCTGAACTATTATCAGGAATTTTGGTTAAATCTCTTCCACAAATCCCTACGCGATACCCTTTTGAAAGATAATGCTGAGCAAGAGAATAGCCGATTCCCGAAGTTCCGCCTGCAATAAAAACGTTCATGAGTGTGTTGTGATTTTCAATTTTAGGTAAAAATAAGTTTAATTTAATCACGAAAAGTGTAAAAGCTTCAACTCCTTTTATTTTTTGATACTTTTTATCGTCTGATCAAAACCATATTGCCACTGCATCTCCATGTCTTTTACAAACTGTTGGTGACTTTTTGGTAAAGAAAGCTCGATCTCAAATTTTTTCCAATTGATGTTTTTTTTGATATAATGTCCCTCCAGTTTTTGTTTGATATCATTGGTGTCAATTTGAAAATCAGGCGACTGTTTTTCAATATCTTCCAGTCTTTTATTTCCACTGTATCCTAAAACGGCACGAACAAAAGCTTCTTCTAAAGGAGTATAAGATTGCTTTTTTTCAATAAAAACTTCATCAGCAATGTGTTTTGCAAGCTCAATGGGAATTAAATCGATAGCTCCGCCGGCAAAATATTTTCCATGTAATGAAGCGGGAGCAACATAGAACATATCAGAAACGGAAATCCTTGTGCTTGCCAACAAAGAAACATCAGTTCTTATTTTGGGAATTTCTTTGATAGCACTGTTTTTTAAATTTTCAGAACTAATGATGATTTGCTGTGGAATTATTTTCTTTGCTGTTTCCGGATCGGTAAAAATTATTTTTTGATATAATTTTCGATTATTTCGTTTTTTTTCAACTTCTGTTGGATCAAAAAGAAGTTCTGAACCGATGATAAGTGTTGGGATTTCTTGAGAAAATTTGGTGTTTTTTAATGAAGGAAAATCTATAGCTAAATCCTGATTCATTTCAACCAAGTATCGATTAAAGACATCTTCAATATAAGGAGCATTCTTTTTGTTAAATAGTTTCTTTAGAGAGAAAAGTCCGATTTCAGAGAGTTTTTTCTGTTTTGTTAGTGTTGTTTTAGATACAAATTGAAAATATTCTTCGGATTGAAAATATCCTTTTCTTGAAAGATTGTCCGGGAAAGCATTGATGACGGTTGCTGCAAAAGCTCCGCCACACGAAGCGATGAGAACATCGGGTTTCATTCCAAGTTCTTCTAATGCTGCAAACATTCCGAGGTAGATCATTAACCTTGTTCCGCCACCTGAAAATAATAGTGCTCTTTTGAATTTTTTGTCCATTTTTTACATCTTTAAAAGAAGGGGAAGCAGCCAGAAAAAAATCGGAGCATTAAAAATCAAACTGTCCATTCTGTCTAATAAACCACCATGTCCGGGGAGTAAATTTCCGGTGTCTTTTACATCTGTTTTTCTTTTTAAATAAGACATGAAAATGTCTCCGCAAAATCCTGAAATTCCTAATATTAATCCTAAAACTGTGTTGGTGAGAATGGTAGAATTTAATAAAAAGAAACCTAAAATATTACTTAATATCATCGTAAGAAATACCCCTCCAAGAAATCCTTCCAACGTTTTATTTGGGCTGATCTTCGGAACGATTTTATGTTTTCCAAAGAATTTTCCCATTACATATTGAAAAACATCATTGAGTTCGGTAATTACAACGAGGAAAATAATTGAGTAAATTCCTGAAATATTTTCTCGGATAAAAGCTAAATGCGGAAAAGCAAAAAGGCAAACTACTAAACCAATTAATATTCCAGACAATTGTTTTCCCGATGATTTTAATATTGAAAAAGATAATAATATAATGATTAATAGAGATAAACTGTAAAGAAAATAGTTCTCAATATTCAAAAAAAGCAATAAAAAGAATTGTAAAACTCCAACGATAATTGAAGGAATAATTTTGTTGGTATTCACTTTAAACATTCTCAAAAATTCAAAAAAACATTGAAAACTGATCCATGAAACGAAGATCTTCATTGCCAAAGGATGTGAAATTCCAAGAGCAAAAACTAGGATAATGTAAATCCATGTTTTCACGCGTAAAGGAACGTCTGCGAATTTATTTTCTTCAGGCTTCATGGAGTGATTTTTTAAGTCGGGTGTAAGTGCTGATCAGAAGTAATAAAATAATCAGACCAAATATATATTGAGAATAATTTGAAATATTCACTCCAAAAAATGCGATCAAGCCATACAAACCTAGAATCAAAGCGCGGTCACTTTTTCCCATCGGCCCGTCATAACGGCGTTGTTTTCCGACCACTTTTCCAATCAATCCTGCAAATTCATTAATGATGCTTAAAATAATGAAGGCTATAATTAAATACAAACTTTCCGGCTGAAATTTTAATAAAGGAAAAAATATAATCACATCTGAAACGATATCTCCAACCTCATTCAAAACTTCACCTAATTTACTCGTTTGATTAAATTTTCTTGCCATCATCCCGTCCAGCGCATTCAAAGCCATCCTTATCAGTAATCCGATCGGTAAGCTTAGGAAAAACCACTTTGAAACATCAGCATTCCAAAATAAGACTCCAATAATGACAGATAACAAAATTGAACTGATCGTAATTTGATTGGCTGTAATTTTCTTTTTATTTAAAAATAATAAAATAGGTGTGAGCAGCTGCTGAAATTTTGGTTTGAGTTTATATACCGAAATCATTATGGTTATGGCTTTTTGTGTTTGTTGAGATCAAATATAGATAAATTTTTTCATCAGGATTTATAAATGATAGAGGCATGTTTTACAATTTCATAAAGGTAAAAAATTGCTTTGTGTTTCTTTTTCCCCTAACTTTGCACAAACCTAATCTAATGAGTAAAAAGAATACAAAGTACATCTTTGTGACAGGAGGTGTAACTTCATCTTTGGGAAAGGGAATCGTTTCTGCTTCTCTGGGACTTCTACTAAAATCACGCGGCTTTAATGTAACGATCCAAAAACTAGATCCTTATATCAATATCGACCCAGGAACATTAAACCCTTATGAGCATGGAGAATGCTATGTAACCGAAGATGGTGCGGAGACGGATCTGGATTTAGGTCACTATGAGCGTTATTTGGACGCTCCAACTTCTCAAAATAACAACGTTACGACAGGAAAAATCTACCAGACTGTAATTGATAAAGAAAGAAAAGGAGATTTCCTTGGGAAAACAGTTCAGGTAATTCCTCATATCACGAACGAAATTAAACGTAGAATTAAAATTTTATCTAAGCAGAACTACGATATCATCATTACTGAGATCGGCGGAACTGTGGGAGATATTGAATCTTTACCATACATCGAGACTGTTCGTCAGTTGAAGTGGGAATTGGGTGAGAAAAATTCTATGGTGATTCACCTGACTTTATTGCCTTATCTGGCTTCAAGTGGAGAATTGAAAACAAAACCATCTCAGCATTCTGTTCGTCAATTGATGGAAAGCGGGATTATGGCAGATGTTTTAGTGTGCAGAACAGAGCACAATATTCCAAAAGATCAGAGAGCAAAATTAGCTCAATTCTGTAACGTTTCTTTAGATAATGTGATTGAATGTAAAGATTTGGAAACGATCTATGAAGTTCCGATGTACCTTCAAAAACAAAATTTTGACGATGTAGTTTTAAAAGAATTAGATCTTAAAAATGATAAAGAAGCTGATCTTAAAGACTGGAAAACTTTCCTTAAAAAATTTAAAAACCCTAAAAGAACGGTAGAAATTGCCTTAGTAGGTAAATATATTTCTCTGCAGGATTCTTATATTTCTATTGCTGAAGCTTTCAAACACGCAGGAGCAAGCCTTGAAACTGAAGTGAAAGTAAGATGGGTTTACAGTGGAGATATTACTGCTGAAAATATCAAAGAAACTTTAAATGGTGTAGATGGAATCCTTATTGCCCCAGGTTTTGGCGATAGAGGAATTGAAGGTAAAGTTCTAACGGCTCAGTATGCAAGAGAAAATAAAGTTCCGATGTTGGGAATTTGTTTAGGAATGCAGATCATGACGATTGAATTTGCCAGAAATGTTCTTGGACATGCAAAAGCGAACTCAATGGAATTTGATACTTCTACACCAGATCCTGTAATTTCAATCATGGAAGAGCAGAAAAATGTTGTAGATAAAGGAGGTACAATGCGTCTTGGTGCTTGGAAATGTTCATTGAAAAATGCTTCTAAGTTGTATGATATCTACGGAACTAAAAATATTTCTGAAAGACACCGTCACCGTTATGAATTCAACAGTGATTATCTTCAGGAATTTGAAAAGAATGGTTTCTTAGCTACAGGTACAAATCCTGAAACAGGATTGGTGGAAGCATTAGAAATGCCGGATCACCCATTCTATGTTGGGGTACAGTATCACCCGGAATACAAGAGTACGGTTGCAACACCGCATCCTTTATTCAAAGCTTTTATTAAGGCTTGTGAGAAGAAATAAGGTAATTATTTAATTACAAACGTCATATATAAACTCAGGTTGATTATTATCAGCTTGAGTTTATTATATAGTAATATATTATAGCATAGAGTTTTGATAAAAAAACAGTATTTTTGTCGACTCGAATTATGTATAGTGTATATATGCACGTTACATATTGGTTTAAAATTTATAACCACAAAAGAAACAAAAGCGTTGAGTTAAAAAAACACATAAGTATTTAAGTTTAATGTTTTGAAAATAAAAAGTTCACATAAGAAGAAGATCAAAGATTTTCAAAAAAACTTAAGTGTTCTTTTAGTAAGGATTAATGTCATTTTTAAATTAACTTAAGTGTTAAGTAAAAACTTTTGTGCCTTTTGTGGTTAAGATTTTATGAAAAGTTTAAATAGGTAAAAAATTTAATTAAAATAAAATGCAACAGAACAACGGACTCGATAAAAGTCAAATGATTAGTTTTGCGGTTTTATGTTTGGTACTCTTCGGTTTTATGTTTTATTTCCAAAACAAACAATCGAAAGAGGAAGAGGTAAAAGCTCAGCAACAAAAGACTGAACAAGTTAAAAATGCTGTAAAACAAACTCAGGCAAGCAATATCAATCCAAATGTAACTCCTAATGCAATTCAGACTGCAAATTTGGCAAACAATGAATTGAAATTGGAATTTTCAAGTTTAGGAGGGCAAGTTTCTAAAGTAGAACTTTTAAAATATAAAGCTTACGATCATAAAAGTGACAGAGCTGATCTTCCTCTTTATCTTATTACTAAAAATAACTCAAACTACGGTTTCCAGTTTAAAGATAAAACAGGGAAAGTAATCAATACTAAAGATTTAGTTTTCTCTCCGACAGTGACCGGAAACGCTGTGACGTTGACAGCCAATTATAACGGTGCAGCAATTCAGTTTATATATACCATAAATAATAATCCTAAAGCAGAGCTTAAAGATCAATATACTTTAGATTTCAAAGTAAGATCTCAGGGGCTTGCTAAAGTTACTTCTGATACTAAAGCAGACTTTATCTGGGATTACAGTGTAAGAAACTTAGAAAAAGGTAGAGCTCAGGAGCAGTCTCACTCAGAATTCTCTTATGCTTTCAATAATTATAAAGACTATGATTATGACGGAAGAACAACGATGGAGGAGGAAAAAGAAACCCTTAACTGGATTGGTGTAAAACAGCAGTTCTTTTCTTCAGTAATTGAAGCTAAAAACGGATTTACGCACAGTAAAGGAAATCAGGAAACAGTTGAAGAAGGTGAATATTTGAAGAAACTGAACTATGAAGGTTTTGTTCAGATGACAGGAAATGAATTAAACCAAGACTTTACTTGGTACTTCTTACCATTAGATTTACCATTATTAAAAACTTACGATAAAAACTTCGACGAAATTTTACCATTAGGTTGGTCATTCATCGGAGGAATGAACCGTTATTTCTTCATGCCGATGTACAACTTGATTGCATCTTGGGGAATTACTGCAGGTTGGGTAATCTTCTTAATGACGATCATTGTGAAGCTAATTCTATCGCCAATTATGTATAAACAACATAAATTGAGTGCGATGATGAAAGTTATTCGTCCTGAAATTGATGAAGCTAACGCGAAATTCAAGGATGCAGATCCAATGAAAAAGCAACAGGCTACAATGGAAATCTATCGAAAGGCCGGAGTGAATCAGATGGCGGGATGTTTACCGGCATTGGTGCAGATTCCGATTTTCTATGCATTATTCCGTTTCTTCCCGAACTTTATTGATTTGAGAGGTCAGGGATTCTGGTTTGCAAAAGATTTAACGGCTTATGATGATTTAATTAAATTACCATTTAAAGTTCCTTTCTTGGGAGATCATTTAAGTGTATTTGCATTGGCGTGTACGATTGTAATTTTAATCTATACGGTAATGACTTCAGGAAATATGCAGCAGCCACAACAGGAAGGTATGCCGAACATGAAAGTGCTAATGTATATTTTCCCGATTACATTCTTATTCTTCCTGAATACGTCAGCGTCTGGTCTTTCTTGGTATTATTTTGTATCGAATGCGATCAATATCTTAATTATCTTAGTCATTAAATATGTGATTCTGGATGAAAAGAAAATTCACGCACAGATTCAGGCAAATAAGGAAAAGCCAAAATCTGAAGGTAAATTCCAGAAGAGGATGCGGGAAATGATGGAAAAAGCTCAGCAACAACAAAGTACAGTTGAGCAACAAAAGAAAAAGAAATAATATTTGTTAAAATACAGAAAAGGAGTGGATTTATCTACTCCTTTTTGTTTATTTAGATGTAATTTAAATTAAATTATGATTGGTTTGAAAATCCATAATTTATCTACTTTAAATTTCTAATCATATTTAAGCCTGAAAGATTGTCTGTGATATTTCGTTGGACCATGCTTTATCAAGGCTTCCTGATGTTTTTTTGTAGCATATCCAAAGTTAGTATTCCATCCGTATTCAGGATGCTCTTCATGAAGCTCAATCATCAATCTATCTCTATAATTCTTTGCTAAAATAGACGCCGCTGCAATAGATAATACCTTTGAATCTCCTTTAATAATACATTGATGTGGGATGTAATTGTAAGGATGAAATTTGTTTCCGTCTACTAAAATAAGTTCCGGTCTTATCGTTAATTTATCCAACGCTCTGTGCATTGCATGAATGCTGGCATTCAATATATTATGTTGATCTATAAATTCAGGAGAAAGCTCTGCAATTGCATAATTTTTAACATTATCTTTAATATAGTCATCAAGCTCCATTCTGGTTTTAAAATTTAACTTTTTAGAGTCATTAACTAAATTTTGCTTAAAATTATCATCCAAAATGACAGCCGCTGCCACCACGGGACCACATAAACACCCTCTACCGACTTCATCACACCCTGCTTCGATGTAAAAATTCGTCCATTTTTTTAGTAATTCCATAAAAATTAACATTTTTATATTGGTAAAGTTAATAAATTTCTAAAAACTAGAATAAAAATAACAATTTTTTAAGATTTTGCTTTGTATTCTTAAGAAAGTTTTACAAATTTGTACGGTACAAAAAAATAATTTGATATGAAGAAACTAACAGCAGGTGTGCTTGTCTTAGTATTATCTTCATCTTTAGCTGTTGTTAATGCTCAGCAAAAGAAGAGTGATAGTGTTAAAACACAAGACATCGAAGGAGTGGTGGTTACCGCTCTTGGTATTAAAAGAGAGAAAAAATCTCTTGGTTATGCAACACAAGAGGTAAAAGGGGATGATGTCAATAAGAATCCTACTTCTAACTTTTTAAATAATCTATCTGGTCAAGTAGCAGGTATGGATATTAAACAAAGTACAAACTTTGGGGGATCTATTAATGTTGTGATGAGAGGTTTTAAATCTTTCTCGGGTACTAACCAACCTTTATTTGTTGTAGACGGAGTTCCAATTATTAATAATAACATCAATACATCCAGCCAGACTACAGGACGTTATGGAGTGGATTATGGAAATGCGGCTTCGGATATCAACCCAAATGATGTAGAAACAATTAACGTGCTAAAAGGAGCTGCAGCAGCAGCTTTATATGGCTCCCGTGCTGCGAATGGAGCTATCATTATCACCACCAAAAAAGGTAAAAAGAATCAAAAAGGAATTGGGTTAGAATATTCTAGTTCAATTACCATGTCTGCTATTGATAAAACTACTTTCCCTAAATATCAAACCGAATATGGAGAAGGATATGTAGGTGAGGATGAATGGGGAAGTTACAACGGAGGACTTGCAGCTGGTTTTGGAAGTGATGCTTCATATGGACCGAAATATGATCCAAATTTATTAGTATATCAGTATGACGCATTCATACCTGGCTCTCCTAATTATGGAAAAGCAACTCCATGGACGATGGCTAAAAATGGACCAATATCATTTTTTAAAAATGGAACAAATTTCACAAATAGCCTTTCTCTTAGTGGAGGAAATGATGTAGCAACGTATAGAGTAAATTATACTAATCTTGATGCGACAGATATTTTGCCGAATAGTTCTTTAGTAAAGAATAACTTCGGAGGTAACGCATCGTATAAAATAACAGATAAATTAACTGCTTCTCTATATGCTAATTATATTACGCAGAAAACTAGAGGTAGAAATGATACGGGATACAACGGAAATATAATGTCCGGTTTTAGACAATGGTGGCCAACAAATGTTGATATCAAGCAGCAGGACGATTTTTATAATATGTCTCATCAAAACTATACTTGGAATATTACTAATCCTACTAATCTCGCTCCGCAATATTGGGATAATATCTATTTCCAACGTTATCAGAATTACCAAAGTGACTCTAGAGACAGATTTAGTGGAAATGTATCTTTAAGTTATGATGTATCAAAAGAATTGAATTTCTTGGTAAGATTAAGTAATGACAGTTATAGTATGACCACTGAGGAGCGAAAAGCTAATGGTTCTGTTCCTAATATTTTTGGTTTAAACATTAATACTCCTCAACCTTCTGGATATAGCATAGGGAATTACAGATTGTCTGAAAGAAATTATGATTTCATAGGAACTTATAAGAAAGATCTTACTGAAGATTTGAATTTAAATGGTGTTTTAGGTACCAACATCCGTTATAATTCTGCTTATTCAGATGTGCATTCTACAGTAGGAGGACTAAGTGTGCCAAACTATTTTGATATATCAAATTCTAAAGAAAGACCACTTAATCAAACAAGTGATACAAGTAAGCAGGTTATTGGAGTTTTCGCTCAAGCCAGTTTAGGTTATAAAAATACTTATTACTTAGAAGGAACAATAAGAAGAGACCAAACTACAGCATTATCACCCGGTAATAATGTATATTGGTACCCTTCGGTTTCAGGGAGTGTCGTTCTTTCAAACTTAATTAAAGCACCATGGTTGAGTTTTGCAAAAGCACGTGCTAACTATGCCATTGTGGGAAATGATACAGATGCTAACCAATTGATCGATACTTATTTGGCAGGTTCTCCATTTGGAAGTCAACCTACTTATCAGTTTAATGCTATTTTAAAGAATCCAGACTTGATAGCTGAAAAACTAAAAAGTATGGAATTTGGTCTAGAAACTTCCTTTTTGAAAAACAGAGTTGGCTTAGATGCTACATGGTATAAAAATGATTCGGAAAATCTAATTTCAAATGTATTAGTTTCTTATGCGTCGGGTACAACATTACAGAAACAAAATATTGGTAATTTAAGAACTGAAGCATTTGAACTTTCATTAAGAGTAACTCCAATTAAATCTCAAGACTTTTCTTGGAATTTAGTAGCTAACTGGTCTAATCCTAAAACAACTGTTACAGCATTGAAAAATGGAGTTGACAATCTAGCTTTACAAACCAATACTTCACAAGGGGGAGTTACATTAAATGCTCCTTTGGGAGGATTGTATGGAACGATTTACGGGACTGATTTTATTTATGCTCCAGATGGCCAAAAGGTAATTGATCCTGATACAGGTGCTTATATGAAAACAACCAGTACCAATAATAATTTAGGTAGTTATCAGGCTCAATGGTTTGGAGGATTGCGAAACACGATCACTTATAAAAACGTTTCTTTAAGTTTCTTAATTGATGTGAAAAAAGGTGGTAAAGTATTCTCATTAGATCAAGCATACGGATACGGAACGGGAATTTATGCTGATTCAGTTGGCTTTAATGATTTAGGAAATCCTATCAGAAATACTTTAGCCGATGGAGGAGGTATTATTCAACAAGGAGTTATTCCTGATCCAAGTAATCCAGGACACTTTATTACCAATAATGTTAGATTAGACAAATCATGGTCTAGCCAGGTATTGAATACAGATCCTCCTGCTGCTGCGTTTGTATATGATGCAAGTTATGTAAAATTGAGAGAAGCATCTATTACTTATACACTGTCAAAAGAAACTTTAGGTTCTAAATTTATACAAGGAATGTCATTCAGTGTTATAGGTAGCAATCTTTGGATCATCCATAAAAATTTACCTTACGCAGATCCGGAAGCAGGATTATC
The DNA here is from genome assembly GCF_900114875.1 of Chryseobacterium limigenitum. Taxonomy (GTDB): domain Bacteria; phylum Bacteroidota; class Bacteroidia; order Flavobacteriales; family Weeksellaceae; genus Chryseobacterium; species Chryseobacterium limigenitum. The sequence goes on along the minus strand of NZ_FPKW01000010.1, from coordinate 111,542 downwards.
TTCAGGAAACTTACAGGGATATCAGTCAGGAGTTATGCCTACAACAAGAAATTTCTCATTTAATGTGAAAGTTAATTTTTAAAAAAAGAAAAATGAAAAAAATCATAATACCCATATTATTAGGGACATTACTTGTCGGTTGTACAACAGATGATATTAATTTGGATTCACACTCGGCATATACAACTATTCCATCGACATTAGTTACAAACGCTCAAAAAGAGTTAAGTGATTATGTTAATACACCAAGTGTCAATGAAAACAATTTCAGACTGACAATGCAATATTGGCAGGAAACAACATATGTTGAAGAAAGTAATTATAATTTTACAAACAGAAATGTTTCTAATCAGATTTATATTGATAATTATGTAAATGTGTTGAATAGCTTAGTAAAAGCAAAAGAATTAATAAACGCTTATCAGCCTGTTCCTTCTGAAATTGCTACTTGGCCTAAAATTAAACAAAATCAGTTGGCTATTATTGATATTATGCAGGTGTATACTTATCAAGGGTTAGTAGATACTTTCGGAAATATTCCATATTCACAATCTAACCAGCTTGGTGGTAATGTAGCTCCTGCATATGATGATGCAGCAGGAATTTATACTAATTTGATAACAAGATTACAACAGGATATAGCAAATATTGATGTTAATGGAGGGATAAATTCAGAATCGGATAATTTTACCGCTGCAGATTTGTATTATCCAGCGGCAACAATTACTCCTCCAGCAATTGCAGCTAGCCTTACTTCTTGGAAAAAATTTGGTAATTCACTTTTACTTAAATTAGGAATTGCTCTTGCTGATTCCAATCCAACTTTAGCTCAGCAAACTGCAACTACGGCTATTAGTAATGGAGTAATGGTATCTTCAGCAGACGATTGCAAGGTTCGATATTTATCAGGTTCACCAAACTATAGCCCGATTTTTGAAAATGTAAAAGCTAGTAATAGAAATGATTTTGTAGGAGGAAAAACGTTAGTAGATTATATGAATACTAATAGTGATACAAGAAGATCAAAGTATTTTAAAACCGTAGGAACTACAGGAAATTACATTGGACAAGTAATTGGACAACCTGCATCATTCGCTAACTTCTCTGCTCCCGGGGATTTCGCTTATACACCTACAACTCCCGGAATTTTAATGAATTATACAGAAGTTGCATTTTATTTAACTGAAGCGAGTGCTCGTTGGGGCATAGGAGGAAATGCTGCGGCTAATTATGCTAGTGCGATTACTTCATCCTTTACAGATTGGGGGATAGCTTCAGATGCAACTGCTTATATTGCTGCTCACCCATATAATGCTGCAAACTGGAAGCAATCAGTTGGAACTCAAGCTTGGGTTGCAATGTATAATCAACCTTTGACTTCTTGGAACTTTTGGAGAAGATTAGATTACCCTGTTCTTCAACCGGCAAGTGCGGCAACAATTAATAGTGTGCCTGTACGTATGTCTTATCCGGCAAGTGAATATCAAACGAATGGAGCAAACGTAAATGCTGCTTCTTCAGCTATTGGTGGAGATTTGTTAACGACAAAAGTCTTTTGGGATAAAAATTAAAAACAAATAAGTTTTATTATATTTTAACCGCCTTCGGGCGGTTTTTTTATTTTTTAAATGATAAATAGGCTTTTATTTTTTTTGTTAAAAGTATAATAATTAACGTTATTTTTTAATGTAAAATGCTTTTTAGTTAATATTTGTTAATTTTTATCCGTTATTTTTTGTTTTTTTTAACAGGGTTTTTCAATTTTGTCAGTAAACGAAAAATAGTATAGAATGAAAAAAATAACTTCAGGTGTTCTTACTTTAGTATTGTCTTCATCATTAGTTGTTGCTAATGCACAACAAAAGAAAGAAGATACGGTAAGAGTGCAAGATATTGAAGGTGTTGTAGTTACGGCTTTGGGTATTAAGAGAGAGAAAAAATCTCTTGGGTATGCTTCTCAAGAAATAAAGGCAAGCGCGCTCTCTGATGGTACAACAAATACAGGGAATATTGCTTCGCAATTATCTGGTAAGGTGGCAGGTCTTAATGTTACTACGAGTAATAATTTTGGTGGCTCTTCTAATTTACTAATTAGAGGTGTTAAATCATTAGGAGGTGGTAACCCATTAATCGTTATAGATGGTTCACCTGTTAATAATACTTATACTCAGGAAAACAATGTTGATTATGGGAATGCTTTATCTGATATTAATCAGGAAGATATAGAGTCAATTAATGTATTAAAAGGGGCTGCGGCGTCTGCTTTATATGGGGAAAGAGGTTTAAATGGAGTAATTGTTATTACAACTAAGAATGGTAAAGGAAAAGAGGATGGTTCTTGGGGGGTTACCTTATCTTCTTCAGTACAGGTTGGTTTTATAGACAAATCTACTTTTCCGGACTATCAGACAAGATATGGCGCAGGTTATTCCCAAAAATTTGGTTCACAAGGTGCTAATGGAATAGCAAATGCTAATTTTGGGGCTGATGCTTCTTGGGGACCAAAATTTGATCCAAATTTATCAGTGTATCAATGGGACGCCTATGATCCAACATCTCCTAATTATAAAAAAGCAACGCCTTGGGTAGCTGCTAAAAACGGTCCCCTTAGCTTTTTTAATAATCCTACAACCTATACAAATAGTGTGACATTAGAAAAAGGGCAAAAAGGTAAAAATATTAGTTTTACGTATGATAATATGATGTCAGATGGGCTAATGCCTAATTCTCATCTCAATAAAAATAATTTTTCTTTAAAAGTAAATTATGATTTAACACCTAAATTGCATACTTCTTTCTATTCTACAATGACATTGCAGGATACAAAGGGACGTAGTGTAACTGGATATAGTGATAATACTGTTACAGGTTTCAGACAATGGTGGCAGACCAATGTTGATTTAAAGGAGCAAGAAAGAGCATATTTTGCTAATGTTAATCCTGCTATTGCTAGTGTTGCTAATAACTATGGAAATGTCAGTTGGAATAGAAAATCAGCTACAAATGGAACTCCTGCATATTGGAATAACCCCTATTTTCAAGCGTATGAAAATTATTCTACAGATAGAAGGTTTAGAAACTTTACTTATGCACAGGTAACGTATGATTTGCTAGATAATGTTTCTGTTACGGGAAAAGTTTCTTATGACAGATCAAATTTATTTGCAGAGAATAGATTGGCTTATGGATCTGTATCCCAGGCTTTTGGGAGATCTGGGAAAAATGTTTCTTCCGGTTATGACAGGAGAGATGTTACAAGAACAGAAACTAACTATGATTTAATGGCTAACTATAAATTTCAAATTACAGATGATATTAATGTATCAGGTGTTGTTGGAGGAAATATTCGAAGAAATCACTTGAATTCTACATATGCATCTACCGAGGGTGGATTAGTTGTACCAGGTATTTATGCTTTAACAAATTCGGGAGGAAATGTTTTAGCCGCAGATGAGCAGCTATTCACAACACAAACAAATTCTGGGTATGTTACAGCGTCTTTTGATTTTTATAAAATGTTTTACCTAGATGGTACATGGAGAATTGATCAAAGTTCTACTTTACCAGCGGCAAATAATGTTTATAATTATCCCTCAATTACAGGATCTTTGATTCTTTCTGAAATATTGAAAACTAAGAATTGGATGAACTTCTGGAAATTAAGAGCCAACTATGCTGAAGTTGGTGGGACCGCGGATCCATATCAATTGGCAAATTATTATACTTCTGCTGGCATTTTTGGAGTAGCTAATGATCCAGCTACAGGAGCTACAGCGCATGGTGTTGGTATTTATCAATCTATAATCACGCAATCAGAGAAAGATTTAAAACCTCAAAGGTCAAAAGAATTTGAAGTGGGAACTGAAATGCATTTCTTAAAGGATAGAATTACATTAGACCTTGCCTATTACAAAACAAAAACAATAGATCAAATTATTACACTTCCGGTTTCTTCTGGCACAGGAGTAACAGGAAAAGTAATTAATGCAGGTAGAATTGATAATACTGGATATGAAGTTCAATTAGGATTAGTACCAATAAAATCAAAAGATTTTAATTGGAATATTGATGTAAACTGGTCTAAAAATACAAACAGAGTAGTAGATCTTTATCCTGGAATTACTAACCTACTTCTTAATAGTTTCCAAGGAGGTGTTTCTTTAAATGCAAGAGTTGGAGAAGCTTGGGGAACTTTAATTGGTTCGGATTATGTTTATTTGAATGGGCAAAAATTAATTGATCCTAGCACAGGGATTTATCAGACAAATTCTAATCAAGTTATAGGAAATACAACACCAGATTGGATTGGAGGTATAAGAAATAGTTTTAATTATAGAGGCTTTTCTTTGAGTTTCTTAATTGATATGCGTAAAGGAGGTGATGTATTTTCTACCGATATGTATTATGGTATGGATACAGGACTTTATAAAGAATCTGCAATTGGAGATTATAGAGATAAACCAGTTGTTCTTCCAGGAGTATTACCTGATGGTTCTCCAAATAATATTGCTTTATCACAAAATAGTACGGGGAGTAATTATGGTTATGAAACTCAGCCATCCAGTGAATTTGTATATGATGGTTCATTCATAAAACTAAGAGAAGCAAGTATAGGCTATACACTTCCTAAATCTGTATTAGCTGGAACTAAAATACATGATGTGAAATTTTCTATTGTAGGAAGAAACCTATGGATTATCCATAAAAACCTACCTCACGCAGATCCTGAAGCAATGATAGGTGGTGGGATTAATTCTTACGGATGGTCTATTGGTTCAATGCCAACAACACGAGATGTAGGAGTGAATGTAACGTTTAAATTCTAAATTACTTAAAAATGAAAAATATTTTAAAAATAACTCTATATAGTGTTTTATTAGTAGTTGGTTTAGTCTCATGTCAAAGTGATCTAACATCGCTTAATGAAGATCCAAAGCACCCATCAGTTTTACCTTCTGATAATTTATTGGCGACTGCACAATTTCAGTCATCTTATTATATGGATACTCCGAGTGTGAATTTTAATAATTATAGATTTTTTACGCAGCAATGGGCTGAAACTCAGTATCCACAAGAGTCTCAATATGATTTAGTTACGCGTAATCAGCCACGTAATCATTTTAATAGAATGTATGTTTACTCTCTTAATAATATTAAGCAAGCGAAAATAAATCTTGAAAAAGAAGTTAATACTCCAGAAGTAAAAGCAAATAAATTAGCAATTTTAGAAATTGAAGAAATTTTTGTTTGGGAAAATGTAGTGGATACTTATGGCGATGTACCCTATTCGGACGCATTTAAAATAACAGATGGTGTTTTTTCTCCAAAATATGATGATGCTAAAATAATTTATGTTGATTTAATTAATAGATTAAATAATGTTGTTACAAAAATTAATTTAACAGCTAACAGCTATGAAAAAAGTGATTTAGTGTATTTTGGAAATATGTCAAAGTGGATGAAGTTTGCAAATTCATTAAAACTTAGAATGGCAATGAATTTAGCTGATGAAGATCCTGTACTTTCAAAATCTACTGCAGAATCAGCTATTGCTGCGGGTGTTATTTCTTCGGATCTTGAAGCTTATAAATTTAAATATGACGGAAGTACATTTACAAATCCAGTTTTTGATAATTTAGAAACTGGTAGAGATGATTTTGTTCCTAGTGAATTGGTAATCAATACAATGAAAAGCTTGTCAGATCCAAGAATGAATGTGTGGTTTACTAAAGTTAATGGGGTATATAAAGGAGGCGTTTTTGGTGACTTAAACGATCCATATACAGACTATTCTCAATTAAGCTCTTATTTTAGATCTTCTACTACATCATCTAATTTATTGAGCTATGCGGAGGTAGCTTTCTTAAAAGCAGAAGCGGCTGCTAGAGGTTATTCTGCTGGAGATACAGCAGCTAATCTTTATAATTTAGCTGTTACTGCATCGATGAATGAAAATGGTGTAGATCCGATCAGTACAACAACCTATTTGGCCGCACATCCATATAATGCTTCAAATTGGAAGCAATCTATTGGCGTTCAAGCTTGGATAGCGATGTTTAACAGAGGTTTTGCTTGTTGGAATTTTACTAGACGTTTGGATGCCCCAACTTTGGTTAATCCACCAAAATCTAATCTATCCTCTGTTCCATTTAGAATGCCATATTCTGATCAGGAGTATGTGTTAAATGGAGCAAACGTTACTGCAGCTGCCAATAAAATAGGCGGTGATAAAGCAACGACAAAACTATTTTGGGATAAATTTTAATGTCCATGTATATTGTAACATTCATATTAAAACCGCCTTCGGGCGGTTTTTTTATTTCCGTATATTTGTACTTCAAAATTGTAAGATGAATATCAAAAATATATTAGAAGAAAAACTTTCAGAAATTATTTTAAATGTATATCAGTTGAAGGATATCAATCTGGAAGTTCAGGAAAATAAAACCGAATTTGAAGGAGATTTTACCATCGTGACTTTCCCATTAGTAAAACAATTGAAAAAAAATCCCGAAAGTATTGGGGTGGAATTAGGCGAAGCATTGACAGAACAGACAGAACTTTTGGATAGTTTTAATGTGGTTAAAGGTTTCCTTAATGTTAAAGTTAAAAATCAATTCTTCGTAGATCAGTTTAGATCTGTAACAGAAGGTTTTTCAACAATAGAAAAGAAAAATTCTGCGGTGATGGTAGAATATTCTTCTCCTAATACCAATAAACCGTTGCATTTAGGACATGTCAGAAATAATTTATTAGGTTTTTCTGTTGCGCAGATTCTTAATGAAGCAGGATATGACGTGATTAAATCCCAGATTATTAACGATAGAGGAATTCATATCTGTAAGTCAATGTTGGCTTGGGAAAAGTTTGGAAAAGGCGAAACTCCGGAAACGACCAATACAAAAGGAGATAAATTCGTAGGAAATTATTATGTAGAATTTGATAAAAACTACAAACAAGAAATTTCTGAATTGGTTGCTCAAGGTTCAACTGAAGATCAGGCTAAAAAAGATGCTCCTTTGATTGTTGAAGCTCAGAAAATGTTGTTGGATTGGGAAAGTGGAGACGAGATAGTAAGAAATCTGTGGAAGGAAATGAACTCTTGGGTTTATAAAGGCTTTAGCGAAACTTATAAAAGATTAGGCGTTGATTTCGATCAGGTTCAATATGAAAGCAATACTTATATTTTAGGAAAAGACCTTATTCAACAAGGTTTGGATAAAGGTGTCTTGTATCAGAAAGAAGATGGTTCTGTTTGGTGTGACCTTACGGATGAAGGTTTAGATCAAAAATTATTGTTGCGTTCAGACGGAACTTCAGTTTATATGACGCAGGATTTAGGGACAGCAGTTGAGCGTTTTAAAGAAAATAATATTCAGAAATTAATTTATACGGTAGGAAATGAGCAGGATTATCATTTCCAGGTTTTATTTAAGATCCTGAAAAAATTAGGATATTCTTGGGCAGATCAATTGTTTCATTTGTCTTATGGAATGGTAGAACTTCCTAACGGAAAAATGAAATCCCGTGAAGGAACGGTGGTTGATGCTGATGAATTGATGCAGGAAATGTATGAAACCGCAAAAACAAAGACTCTGGAACTTGGAAAGCTTGAAAATCTTTCGGAAGAGGAAAAAGAAGTTTCTTACGAAGCCATTGGTATGGGAGCGTTAAAATATTTCATGCTAAAGGTTGATCCTAAGAAAAAAATGCTGTTCAATCCGGAAGAAAGTATAGAATTTAATGGAAACACAGGTCCTTTTATTCAATATACATATGCTCGTATTCAATCTTTATTGACGAAGGCGAATTACGAATATAAAGAAGTTGTTGCTGTAGATGCGAACCAGTTTGAGAAAGAATTAATTATTTTATTGGCGAACTATAAAAGCATAGTGGAAAAAGCTGCAGAAGCATTAAGTCCTGCTTTAGTTGCTAATTATGTTTATGATTTGGTTAAATCTTACAATTCATTCTATCAAAGTAATCAGGTTTTAAAACTGGAAGATGAAAGTTTAAAACAATTCCGTTTGAATTTATCAGATCTAACGGCAAAAACAATACAGAAATCATTAGGGTTGCTGGGAATAGGAACAGTAAACAGAATGTAAAAATAAAAGCCTCTCGAAATTTTTCAAGAGGCTTTTTTTATGTGTTTAAAATCAGATTCAGACTTTGGGATTCTGATTTTTATGACTTTCTTCGTAAAGTTTTGCTGCGCTCCATTTTGCGTGTTTTGATGGAGTGATCTTATATCCTTTTTTGTAGGTGTAAACTTTTGTAAACTCGGCTCCGAAGAAGACGAGCATACAGGAGTAATTGATCCACATCATGATTAAAATCACTGTTCCTGCTGTTCCGAAAGCAGAGGTAGGTTTGAAATTTCCAAAGTAAAGACTCAATAAAAATTTGCCTAATGTAAATAAAACAGTCGTTAAAAAAGCACCTTTCCAAACAGGTCTCCAACTGATTTGTACATCAGGCAGAAATTTAAACATTAATGCAAATAACAGCATTACCAATCCAAACCCAATTCCAAAGTTCACCAATTCAACGAGTAAATAAGTCTCAAAACCAAAGTATTTAGTGATTATATTATTGAAAACACTTATCAATGAAGATAAGATCATGGTTATCATTAATAAAAAACCGATTATCAAGATCATTCCTAGTGAATTGGCTCGGTCTAGAAGAAATTTAATTAAAGCTTTTTTAGGTGCAGACTGTACATCCCAAAGACTGTTTAATGAATGTTGAAGCTGGAAAAACAGAGTAGTGGAACCAAAAACTAAGGAACCAATCCCTACTATTTTCATGAAGATATTTTGTTTGTCAATTAAAGCTCCGGCAATCATGCTTTCTACACTTTTTGAAACCTCAGCGCCCATGATTCCGCTGATCTGGCTGCTTATTTCTCCACGAATTGCTTCTTCACCAAAAAAATTACCTGCGATCCAAATAATAATAATCAACAAGCCCGGAATAGAAAATATAGCATAATAGGCAAGACTCGCAGAATCTCGCGATGCGTTGGAGTTATTCCATTCGTCGAAAGTTTCTTTTAAAACCTCCCAGAAAAATTTTGCGTTTTTTGTCATAAGAATTGTTTAAAATGATCCCAAAAATTAGACAAACTGAAAATCCCGAATTTAAAAAGGATATCCGATTGCGATATTCAATACGAGATTATCTTTTCTCCAACTTGGATCTCCAAAATTAATTCTGTCGAATGCCCAACGGTCGCCTTTTTCATAATAAGGAACTCTCAAAGGCATTGCCAGGTCTAATCTTAAAACCAGGATAGAGAAATCAAGTCTCAGACCAACTCCGGCTCCGACTGCAATTTCGCTTGCAAAATCTTTTGAGAATTTAGCACCAGGTCTTGAAGTATCATCATGTAACAGCCAAATATTTCCTGCATCTACAAAAGCGGCAACATTTAAAAATTTATATAAATTGGCTCGGTATTCTGCGTTTAATTCTAATTTAATATCTCCTGACTGATCTAATAATGTTCCTTTCGGAATCGTTCTGGGATCAAAACTTCCCGGCCCTAAAGTTCTCGCACGGAAAGCTCGAATACTGTTACTTCCACCTGAGAAAAACTGCTTAGAGAAAGGGACAAACTCCGAATTTCCATATGGATAAGCGATCCCGCCAATAAATCTGGTGGCAAACGAACTCTTTTCCGTAAACTTATGATAGAACCTAAAATCATTTTCAATTTTTGTATATTGACTGAATGGTATACCGAAGATTTCTTTCTCTTTATCTTTTTTTACATTGGCTCCCGTTACCAAACCGGTAATATTTCCTGCAAGATCCAACGTTCCTTTATAATAGATCGTATTGGTTTTGGGAAGCATTGTATTAGTATAAGTGTAGGTATAAGTTGGGCCAAAAATTAATTGTTGATCAACAACTCTTAAGGCTGCAGGTGTTGTTGCTTGTGCATAAAATGCTTCGGTTACATTTGCTGGAGAAACAAGGGTGATATCAATTACTTTCAGATCATGTTCTTTTCTCGCATTTTCTTTCCAGACGTATCCGAATGATGCATTAAAATTATTTAGCTTATAAAATTCTGTACGGTTTAGTAATTCATATCCCAACGTTATATTGGTTCTCGGAACAAACGCACTCGAAGAATTAAAACGGAACGGCGCAACAATTCTTGGGATAGAAAGCTGTACGTTAGCTCCCGCACGGAAAATATTTTTTGCATTTTCCTGACCGCCCATCTGTACATCAAAGGCTCCATAAACCGCTGCTTTAAATTGTTCTGCACCTTTAAAGAAGTTCCTGTGCGTCCAGTTTAGGTTTAATTCGCTACCTGCGTAATTTGCCGAGTTTGTTCTTCCTAAAGCTTCTAATCTAAGTGATTGGATCTGTCTCGGTGTTAATAAATAATACGCATCAAATTTATGATTTAAAGAATCTGAAACTACAAATTCATTTTTTACGAATTTAAAAACTCCTAAACTGATCAGACGGTTCAGCGTAAGATTGTGATTGGAGCGGTTATATAAGTCGCCTTTCTTGAAATATAATGCTCTGTCGAAAATTTTCGGTTTAAATTTATGCTGAGGATCAATTACATAAATGTCCTCATAAGCATATTTTGAAAGCGAGTCCGGATTCATCGGAACGCTGTATTTTCCTTTTTTTACATCCTGAATATTGTAACTCGGAAAAACAATCACATTATTAATGCTGAATTGCTCTGTTGCCAAATCAGGAGTATCTTCTTTCAGTTTTACATTCAATTCCACTTTATGGGTTTTACTCACCGTACTGTCTGCCTGAACAATAATATTATCTCCACTGAAATAATAAAAACCTCTTTCTTTTAAGGCATTATCAATTCGTTCTCTTTCATTTTTAATGACGTCAAGATCAAAAGGCTGTCCGGCTTTTAAGATGGTTTTATTCGTTAAAGTCTGAATTTCTCTGTTGACAAGCGTCGAATCCTGTTGAAATTTAACATTACTGATTAAATATCTTGCACCAGGTCTTACGGTATAAATTACCTGTGCTTTTTTATTTTTAGAAACAGTATCGTACGTAGCTTTTGCGTTAAAATATCCCTTATTTTCAGAATAATTCTGAATAATATCTTTATTAAATTCACGATCTACATCTCCCAATAAAACAGGTTTTTCACCTACTTTATATTTCAGCCAATAATTAAAACCTTTGTCTTTTTTAGGTTCTTTGGCGATGTTGTAAAAGTATAATTTCGGACGTAATCCTAATATGGTGGAGTTGGGTTTCGGAACCAAATTTTCTTCCAAAGCAGCCTGAAGTTCATTTTTTTCCTTCTTTGAAATGGTGTCGTTTTCAATCTTTACTTCTGCTCCCGTATACAACATTTGTCCTTCCTTTAGGTACTTTATGTTGCTGCACGAAAGACTGACTGCGGCAAATCCCGAAGCGAACAAATATTTATAATATATATAAAATTTACTTTTCATATTTACATTTTAACACTGTGATTAAGTCTAATAGCATCTAGCGTCTATTTAAATTCTACCACCTGGTTATTCTTATTTTCTTTTTTACGTCTGTCTTTCTTGGATTTCTGAAAAATCTCACGGAATTTGTCATAATCTAAAGTGATGATAAAACCAACTCCCGTTTCTATGATCTGCCCCTGAAGAGCCACCTGATATTCATCCTTACGATACGCACGAAGCATATATCTTCCATCTTTTGAAAGGCTGTAATCTACAGTAACATCGCCGGCAATATTGGTTGTGCTTTCATTCTGGCGGGCATCACCTTCCAGGGCGAAATTACTTCCAACTGTCACTTTCAGACGGTCGTTCAATAATTTTTTACTTAAACCAACATTAAGATCGGTTCTGGTATTTTTTTGTCCGGATGAGTAATCTTCTGAAGAATCTAAACCTAAATCAATATCAACTCCTTTGATCAAACCTGATGCAAGATTGTTCAGTTGCTGAGAAAGGATTTTACTCACACTCTGTCTTGCCATCGCTTCTGCCGACATTCCTGCACCGGATTCAAACGGATTTTCGCCAATAAAACGGTTGAGTAAGAGAAGGGCGAAAACCTGTTTATTCAGTTCAGATTCTTCAGTTCTCAGCTGGGTAAGTTTTGCGTCTACAATATCTGTTACTGTTGATGAGACAGCGTTATTTTTTTCATCAGTCGTAATGTCAAATGAGATTTCAGGTTTCAGCAATTCACCTTTCATTTTTAATAAAGTATTGAAAGGAATTCTTTGTTTAAACTGATTCAGTATCGAAGCGTCTTCTCCGCTTACCTGTTGCTCTACAAGGTCGATAGGAGGGGCTTCGGTTTTGTATACGGCCGTGATGTCCATTGTTGCTGCGGTCGGCTCGCCTGTCCACGTAATGGTACTTCCTTTTTGGATATCAAATTTACGTTTCAGAAGACTCACGGAAAGTTCATAAGATCCTTTTTCCACTTCATAAACACCGACAAGCGTTGTTTTTCCTGATGGATCAACACCACCTGTTAACTCAGCTTCACCTTGAAGTTTTACGAAATCTCCGTTGGCTTTATCAATGACAATCGACATTTTAGCTTCTTTACTTACCTCGATATTTACACTCACATCCATTCCTTTGATGCGGCTTTGAGCTTTCAGAGAATCTGCTTTGATGGTTTTGTTTAAAACTACCTGATCCTGATCGATAAATTCTACAATTCCGTCTCTTTCCTGCAGTGATGGACTGGTTTGCGGAAGTACAAAAGTGAAATCCGTATCATCAGAAACCGCCAGTCTTCCGTCAACTTTTGGCAGATCTAAATTTCCGCGAATGTGAAGTCCTGCATCAATAGCAAGAATTCCGTACATCATCGCATCGTTGGATTTTTCTGAATTCACTACTTTAAAATCTTTCGCTTTTACATCCAGATTGAAGGCGAAATCTCTGTAGGTCTGAGTAAGAACCGGTCCATCCACAACCAGTGAATTTCCGTCTTTATCGTTTATTTTAAATGCATCAAATTCAATTCCTCTGCTTGTAAAATCAATTTCATCATTCAGTTTTCTGAAATCACTTCCTGTTTTTGCGATCTCTAAACCAACATCATTGAATTTTACTTTTCCTAAAATATTAGGTTTGTCGGCACTACCCGTAATTTTCAGATTTCCTGAAAGATAGCCTTCCGTATTGGTGATCGCGTTCATCGAGAATCCTTGTGCAGACTTCATTTGAAGCTTGTTGATTGCCATATTCAGGTCAAATGTGCTTGAAGAAGTGTTATAGTCTCCCAAGATCTTCACATCATTGTCATTTCCGGAAAGTGCAATATCAGCATTTAAAAGATTAGGTGAGGTATTGTTAACTTTCACGGCAAGATTTCCAACCGGATTTCCATAGACGAACAAATCTGAAACAGTAAGATCAGAATTGAATGTCATGTTTTTCGTTAAATCTCGAAGCTGAGCGGTTCCGTTGATGGTTCCTTTTGCTAAAACCGTGTCTTTTTTAATAATCTCGGTGATGGTTTCAATTTTGAAATCTTTCAACGAAACATTTAAAGGGCTGTTTGGAGATTGAGTTTCGGATTGTAATAAAATCTCGCTTCCACCATTGGAAAGTCTGAAATTATCAGCTAAAATTCCTTTGCTGCTGATCTGAATTTTATTTCCTTCAGCAACCGTCCAATCGTTGTAATTTAATTTTAAACCATTCGGATTTAAAGATATTTCTGTAATATCATTCAGTGATTTTGCATTTCCTGCGATCAGGAATTGAGTCACATCTTTCTCGTCTTTAGTCGTGATGTTATAATTGATAATATTATTGGCGACATCCCCGTTGATATTCACTTTATTTAAAGCTAAACTTGAGCTTTTCAATGCAGCTACGCCAAAATTATACTGTAAAGCCTGATTTTCATTCGTGACTTTTAATGAAGCGTTTTCAATAGAATTTTCACCGTACAGCAATTGTGGAATCTGTCCGTCGACCTCAATTTTCTGAGAATCTGCGTCATAATTTCCAACTAAATTGATCGTTTCAAAACTTTTCAGATCCGGAACAAACTTTCTGATCAGATCATCATTTTTAATTTTTGCATTAAAAGTAAAATGCTGCCCTGCATCAATTTTTTGAGCTTTACCGGGCTTTTGGAATTGATAATATTGATTAATTGTGTTGGCTAAAGATCCGAAGATCTGCGTCAGTTTATATTTCCCGATCAGTTCAACATCTGCGATCTGCGAGTTGAAAATAATTTTGGTTGAATCATTGGTTGAAGAAGCTTTCAAATTAACTTCCTGAATTGGATAGACTTCTTTCGTATCAGAAAAAGCAAAATTTTGAAGATTTAAATATCCGTTCAGATTATCAGGATCGAGATTGGTGAAATCACCGTCAATTTTTCCTCCGATGATCATTTGCTTATCATAGAAACCAAGTTTGTTTAAGTCTAATTTAATGATGTCTCCGTTTACTTTTACGGTAGGATTTTTTTCGTTGTAAACTCCGGAAGCAATTAATTTTAAATTAGCATTCGGATCTTTAGAGTTTAAGACAATATTGTAGACGCCACGGTTGATTTTCCCCGTCAAATCCATGTTCTGATAACGATAACCTTTGTAAACTGCCGATGCCACGTGACCTTTCAAGTCAGCGTTTGCATTTTTGAAATCAAAACTTTCACCTTTTGCTGAAATTTGAGCAGTGATCGGTCCGATATCTTTATTCTGAATGAATTTTCCAACCTGTAAGCCTTGAAGATTGGCTTTCACATCATACAATTCATGGTTTTTTCTGCGCATATCTACTTGAGCGATAATGGCAGCGTTTCCAAGGGTAGAATACAGGTTAAGGTTTGTATCTACGACTTTCGTTGTACCTTTTGCAGTTCCTTTTATGCTGAAATTTGAAGGCAGAGAAATATTTGAAGGGATCGTGTTTTTCGGGACTAAATTATAGATCGTTTTTGCCGATGAAGACAATTCTGCAATTCTCAGATCGTAATACAGATTGTCAGGATTCATTGCATTTTTGATTCTTCCCGATGCGGCAAAGCGCAACTGATCTAATCCTGAAACCTTTAAATCCTGAATCAAAAGATCGTTGACAATTCCTTTTACATTGGCGTTTACATTCAATATTGCGTTCGGATATTTGTTGAATGGAACGGTATTTCTTAAAGTGGGAACCAAATTTAAAATATCAGAAAATCCAATTTTAGAATCTTTGATATTCGCTGAAATTTTTACTGTTCCCGGGTTTGAACTTAATTGTTCGATCGAGTTATAATTTAAAATAACCTCATCCCGAATAAGCGTTTTTGGAGTCTGTAAATAAAGATCTTTCAGGTAAGCTTCTTTTTCTCCATACACAAAATCCGTATTGAATTTTTGAATATACAAGCCTCTTGCTTCCTTAATTTCCGCTGAATTTACAGTTCCGGCGAACGTGTTGTTCTCCATTGTAAAGCTTCGGACCTCAACATTCATTTTCGAGAAATTCATGTGATTGAAATCCATTCCCTGTTTTGTAGGAGCGATCGCGGTGTTGTTATAAGCTACTTTTACATCATTTAAAACCAATTTTCCTAAAAGAAGTTTCATTGCTTTTTCTTTGTCGGAATTGGTTGATGGTTCAGCTTCTTTAGTATTTTTTGGATTGGCATTTTGTGCCGGAAGATATAAGTTCGCGTTGATGTCTGCTCCCGAAAGAAATACATTTCCAACGTTATAAGCATTGTTTTCAAGATCAAGCTTGTTGACTTTTGTACTTAATTCTTTAAATAAAACTTTTGCAAATGTTTTGGTATTGTCGTCTCCGTAATCGATATCGAAATTGGTTAATTTAATTCCTCTTAACCCGATCTGCATTGGTTTTTGATTGTTCAGAGAATCCACTTTTTTCTCCACTTTTTTGGAAACTTCTTTTACGAGATCTTGTTTAAGCTTTAATTTTAATCCGTCAAGGTTAATGTTATTAACGGCATATGTATTTTTAGTTAAATCAAAAGTTTTAACTCTGGTGTCGAAAGATTTGAAATATAATTGAATATCATTATTGGATTGTTGATCGTTGAAAGTAACGCCAACATCTTTTAAATTAATTTTATCAAGAGAGATTATGAATGGTTTTGACGGGCTTTCCTCCTTGTCAGTTGTAGCAAAAGCATCCATGATATAATCGAAATTGAATTTTCCGTCCGGTTTTCTTACCACATTCGCGCGAACACCTTCCAGATCTACGGAAGTAATATCTGCGGTGGAATTGATAAGTTTAAGCATATTTAAACCCACATCCAGTTTTTTTACGGCAAGAAGGGTATCGATATTTTGGCCTTTTAAATACAAATTTTCCATAACAAGACTGTTTGGAAACCCTACATAAACCTTTTCTAGGCTTACTTTTGTTTTGATTTTTCCCTCAAGATAGACAACCAATTTGTCTTTAATGAAGTTTTGAACCGCCGGAAGCCTTAAGCTGAATATAAGCAAAGTGAGCAAAACCAATATTGAGATAAAGGTTATTGCAATACGCCTGAGAAGCTTTTTTGTGTTAATTTTAAATTTCAAGTGATAGGGTTTAAAACAAAGATAATAATACTATTTTAAAAATTATCTGGAGTGGTACCCTTTGAGAATACAAAAATCCTGCCTTGGCTGACTATTATGGAATTTAGTTTAGCTAGTCAAGTGAATTAGTTGATAAGAACAGCCAAGACTAGGATTTAGTTGATTTTTTAAAAACCCCCTTTTTAATCATTTTTTTCTCGTTGAAAAGGTTTTGCAAAAATGAAATTTCAAATGTTAGTTTTCAAAAGGGGGTATGGCATGGTTTATATTTTTGTGTAAATTCTATTCGTTGTTATTTTCCCATTTTACTTCTTCTCCCTGAGGTGCGGCGCCTCCCTGAGCTTCAGTAATAGGAGCTTTTTCCTGATTAATATGATAAATGTAAGCCGCAATTTTTTCGGCATCTCTTCCTGTGATAGTTCCTTCTTTGATGAATGGTCGCATGGCAGGATTATTGGGAGAACCGTTTTCAAGCATCCAGAATACATTTTTAAATAAACTTTTTTCTTTAATGTTGATCCAGTGAGTGTCGGTAAGATTGGGGCCTATTCCTCCTTTTGCGCCGTCTCCGTGGCAGGTTACGCAATTGGTTTTAAACAATTGTTCACCTTCTGCAATGTTGTCTGCGTTGTATTTTGCGGTTTCCAGATTGATCTGTGGAGCTGTTTTTTCATATTCTGTGATGGATGCCAACATGGTTTTGGTTTCTTTGTTTAATTCAGCTTCGGGATGCGCATAGTCTGTAAAAGCAAAAGCAAATAAATAAACTGCGCAGAAAATACATCCGAACCAGAATAAGCCAATCCACCATTTGGGTAAAGAATTATCAAGTTCTGTGATGCCGTCAAAACCATGATCGATCAGAATATCTTTTTCTTCGGTTGCAGATTGTTTTTTAAAGGCCGAATTCCAAAGCTTTTGATAGTAAGGAATATTTTTTTCGTTCAAATATTCTTTTTTCTCTTCTTCTGATAACCTGCTGAACCTTTCATTCTCAACAAGGTCTCCAATGGAATTCATGATGAGAAGTAAGATAGTGGTGATCAATATCAATGCCCAGAAAAAAGGCGAAGAAAAATATCCTGAATCCTGTGCAAACATTTCGAATGCCATGATCGTTAAGCCAATTGTTGCAGCAATGTATATTGAAATGGGGGTTCTCGTTTTCATTGTAATAAAATTTAATGATTACTTTATGCTTGCTGTTTTGATCTCCGTTGTCTTGATATCGGTTCCCAATCTTTGAAGATAGGCGATCATTGCTATGATTTCTCTCTGCTCAAGCGGAACGAATGAAGATCCTTTCGATGCTTTATCTTTTTCTACCTGATCTTTTACATCGGTAGCTTCGGAATAAATTCTTTGAACAATAGCTTTCGATTGATTATCTGCCCATTTTCCTGCAGAATCTATTTCAGCTTTTGTGTACGGAACGTCGAAACTGTTTTTCATTAATTTCATTTTATCAACCATTTGAGAGCGGTCAAGTTTATTGGTAATCAACCAAGGGAAACGTGGCATGATAGAGCCTGCGGAAGTAATTCTTGGATTATACATATGTTTAAAGTGCCATGAATCCGGGTTTCTTGCTCCTTCTCTGTGTAAATCTGGTCCTGTTCTTTTTGATCCCCATAAAAATGGTCGGTCATAAACGAACTCTCCGGCTTTTGAATACTGCCCGTTTTTACCGTCAAATCTCGTTACCTCATCGCGGAAAGGTCTGATCATTTGAGAGTGGCATGAGTTACAGCCTTCTCGGATGTACAAGTCTCTTCCTTCTAATTCTAATGGTGAATAAGGTTTCACGGCAGTAATTTCAGGAACGCTTTGTTTAAGAGACAGGGTAGGTATGATTTCTATTAATCCTCCTATCGAGATGACTACAAAAGCTAATATGGATAATAATTTTGGTGTTCTTTCCAGCCAAAGGTGTGCGCCTTCGCCTTCTTTTCTGCTGCTTCCGATATTGGCTAAAGCAGGTGCTTCTGCAGGTACATTTTTTTGGAATGATCCGGCTTTGATTGTTTTAATCACATTCACAACCATTAAGATGGCACCTGAAAGATATAGTAGACCTCCTGCAAACCTCATTTTAAAGTAAGGAATAATTGCGGTTACTGTATCCAGCCAGTTTTTATAGAGTAAAGTTCCGTCCGGGTTGAATTGTTTCCACATTAATCCTTGTGTGAAACCTGAAATATACATTGGTACGGCATAAAAGATAATTCCCAAAGTTCCCAGCCAGAAGTGCCAGTTGGCTAATTTTTTAGACCAAAGCTGGGTTCTCCACATTACAGGAATTAAATAATAAATAACTCCGAAAGCCATGAAGCCATTCCATCCAAGCGCTCCCATGTGAACGTGACCAATAACCCAATCGGTATAATGACCGATTTTATTTAAAGATTTTGTTGCTAAAAGGGGGCCTTCAAAAGTTGCCATTCCATAGCAGGTAACGGCTACAACGAAGAATTTAAGGATAGGATTTTCTCTTACTTTATCCCAGGCACCTCTTAAAGTTAAAAGTCCGTTCAGCATTCCTCCCCAAGACGGAGCGATCAGCATAATGGAGAAACCTGTTCCCACTGCCTGAGCCCAAGCCGGCAAAGCGGTATATTGAAGGTGGTGTGGCCCTGCCCATAGATAAACGAAGATCAAAGACCAAAAGTGAATAATAGACAATTTATATGAAAAGACAGGTCTGTCGGCAGCTTTAGGCATAAAATAATACATCAAACCTAAAACCGGAGTCGTCAATACAAATGCAACGGCATTGTGGCCATACCACCATTGAACCAAGGCGTCTTTTACTCCTGCATATACAGAATATGATTTCCAGCCTGTGAATGATAACGGAATTTCAAGGTTATTAAATATATGAAGCATGGCTACGGCGATCCAGGTTGCAATGTAAAACCAAATAGCCACATACAAATGTCTTACTCTTCTTTTCGCAATCGTTCCGAACATATTGATACCGAAGATGATCCACGAGAAAGCAATTAAAATATCGATCGGCCATTCGTGTTCTGCGTATTCTTTTGAGGTGTTGATTCCCATTAAGAAAGTGATGACAACGCTGACGATCATTATTTGCCAAGACCAAAAGTGCAACCAGGATAAAGTATCGCTGTACATTCTTGTTTTCAATAATCTCTGCATACTATAGTAAGCTCCGCAAAAGAATGAATTACAGACAAATGCAAAGATCACGGCGCTTGTATGAAGCATTCTGATTCTGCCAAATCCCATTGCACCTTGAGTATTGATTAGCCCTTGAATGTTTCCGGATGCCAAACTTTTAATCGTAGTATCATCTGTTCCGAATAAAAACTCAGGTAATTCAGGGTAGAAAAGCATTAAAGCAGCGGTAAGACCGAGTAAAAAACCGACCAAACCAAATACAATAGTAGCATACAAGAATGCTCTGACAATATTATTGTCATAATTAAATCTTTGCGTCTCCATAATTCCAATTGTGTGTACCGAAGTGATAAATTTTTCCTTTAAGATGGTTTTATTGATTAAATTTTTAAACCAAATTCTATGATGAAATAAATATCATGTAACGTGTATAATGTTTTGCCAAAGGTATTTATTAACTTTGTTAGAGGCTATTAGATAAACTTCTAAAATATACCGAAAACTACTAAAGCAAAAAGGATGAAAATATGTGGACAAAACATCAGAAAAATTCGAAGGAGTAAAGATTTTACCCAAGAATATATGGCTTTTGAAATGGGAATTTCACAAAAGGCTTATTCCGATATTGAAAATTCTAAAGTGAAGATCAATCTTGATATTTTAAACAAGATTTCAGGTATTTTAGATATAAAGCCTTCCGACATCTGCAGTATTTCTCACAAATGCGGAATGAGCGATTTTGAAGACAAATATCACGAACTTTTAAATTACATGAAAGAAAATAATATTTCCGTTCCCAAGGAATATTTATAAAAATTTTTCATCTTAATTAAGGCAATTGCAAAGCATTGAGATTTCTCTTAATTTTTATTGAAGACAGACGATTGTAAGCTTATTCTCTGGAAGATGGATTGTTGTTGATATTTTATATATTTAAACAATAATTTTTCGATCTATGAACAATGAAAATAAAGAGGAACAAAAAGGTTCTCTTGTCAGAGGGTTAACCAATCGACACATTCAATTAATAGCCCTTGGTGGCGCCATCGGAACAGGATTGTTTCTTGGAATTGGCCCTGCAGCAGTGTTGGCGGGTCCATCCGTCATTCTGGGATATGCTTTGGCGGGAATTATTGCCTTTTTTATCATGCGCCAGCTTGGTGAGATGGTTGTTCAGGAGCCGGTTTCGGGAAGTTTTAGTTATTTTGCTTATAAATATTGGGGTAAATTTCCCGGATTTGCTTCCGGCTGGAATTACTGGATTCTTTACATTCTCGTAAGTATGGCTGAGCTTACGGCCATTGGTCATTATATCCATTTTTGGTGGCCGGAAATTCCTCTCTGGGTTTCCAGTTTATTCTTTTTTATTTTAATTAATGCTTTGAATCTTGCTTCGGTAAAAGTTTACGGTGAAACGGAATTCTGGTTTTCAATTATAAAAGTTGTGGCAATTGTTGCGATGATTATTTTCGGTATTTACTTGTTGATAAGCGGAACTGGCGGAGATAAAGCAAGTGTTACGAATTTATGGAACGACGGAGGTTTTTTCCCAAAAGGATTATTTAATCACAGTGAAAAAGGATATTCAGGGCTCTTTGCAGCGATGGCGATGATTATGTTTTCTTTTGGTGGATTAGAATTAATCGGAATTACCGCCGCGGAAGCCAAAAGTCCCGAAAAAACAATTCCTAAAGCTACTAATCAGGTGATTTACAGGATTCTGATTTTTTATGTTGGAGCGTTGGTTATTTTATTTTCGTTGAGTCCGTGGAGAGAAATTACAGAAGGTTCAAGCCCGTTTGTAATGGTTTTCCAAAATTTGAATGGTTTGGAATTTACGATGTTTGGAAAAGTCATTCAATTTAATATTTTGATAGCTAATGTTCTGAATTTAATTGTTTTAACTGCGGCTTTATCCGTTTATAACAGTAGTGTTTACAGTAACAGCAGAATGCTTTTTGGCTTGGCACAACAGGGAAATGCTCCAAAATTTTTACAGAAATTAAATAAAAACAGCGTTCCTATTAATGCAATTCTTATATCTTCTTGTTTTGCAGGAATTTGTATTATCATTAATAAATTAGTTCCGGAAAAAGCCTTTGAATACTTAATGGCTTTGGTGGTTTCTTCATTAATTATCAATTGGTTGATGATATGTTACACGCATTTGAAATTCAGAAGAAGTAAAGTGGCGTCAGGAGAAAAAACTAAATTTCCTTCTATATTTTATCCGATATCCAATTATATCTGTATTTTATTTTTATTAGCTATTTTGGTATTGATGAGTATTACAGGAATGGAAATTCAGGTGATTTTAATTCCTATATGGGTAGCCTTTTTGTTTGTAATGTATAAATTGTACAAGCCTAAAAATGAAAAACTCTAGAGTAAAGTAGCTTGAGATTATATAAAGGATGGATATTTTATCTGTCCTTTTTTTGTTCAATGAAAATAAAAAAACCATCCTTAAAAAAGAATGGTTTGTAGACCCACAGGGATTCGAACCCCAACTGACGGTACCAAAAACCGGAGTGCTACCGTTACACTATGGGTCTGTTTTATTTTGGTGATGCAAATTTACAGCTTTTTTCTTTATAGGCAAGAGCTTCATTGAAAAAATGTAATTTTTTTATGTAAAAAATTATAAGTGATTGTCTTTGAACGGAATTAATTTTTGAAAATTTCACACAAAAAAACCACCCTTAAAAAGGATGGTTTGTAGACCCACAGGGATTCGAACCCCAACTGACGGTACCAAAAACCGGAGTGCTACCGTTACACTATGGGTCTGTTTTATTTTGGTGATGCAAATTTACAGCTTTTTTCATTATTTGCAAGAACTTTTTAAACTTTTTTTTAAATTTACATAACTTTTTATGGTGGTAAATATGGTGATAGACTTCAATAATCTCAGAATTAACAATTTACATTCGCAGACAGAATTTGAAAAGAAAGTAACTTTTTTTTTAGAAGAATGGTTGTCTGATTCTGAAACAGTGAAAGTACAGACTTCAGGTTCTACAGGAGTTCCGAAAATTTTCGAAATTGAAAAACAGAAGATGATCAATTCCGCCGTGATGACCTGCGATTTTTTAGGTTTAAAAGAAGGTAATACCGCTTTATTATGTCTTCCGGTAGAATATATTTCAGGAAAAATGATGATGGTTAGATCTTTTGAACGAAAAATGAAGCTGATTGTTGCAGATCCATCTTTAAAACCGCTTGAAAATTTAGAAGAAGAAATAGACTTCTGTGCCATGACACCCTTACAGGTTGAAAATTCACTGGATAAGCTGTATTTAATTAAAAATCTTATTATTGGAGGTGCTTCGGTGTCGGCATCTTTGAAAAATAGCATTTCTGAGGTTCTGAGCAGGAGTCCAACAACTAATTATATTTTCGAAACATATGGAATGTCCGAAACACTTTCTCATATTGCTTTAAAACAATTGATGCCAAAAGCTGAAGATTATTTTACAGCATTTGAAAATGTTTCTATTACTAAAGATGAAAGAGGCTGTTTGCAAATATTTGCACCAAATGTAAATTCTGGTATATTGCAAACTAATGATTTAGTTGAAATTAAGGATGGAAATAAGTTTAGATTTTTAGGAAGGATCGATAATGTCATCAATTCCGGGGGGGCAAAAATTTTTCCTGAAGAACTGGAAGCTTTGGTTAAAAAAGAAATTCCTAATGAAGTTGTGTTTTTAGGAGTGAATGATGAAAGTTTGGGACAGAAATTGATATTAGTGATTGAAGGAGAAAAATCAAATGATTTAATTGAAAAAATAACTAAAATTCCATTTGGAAAAAACTTTTACAAACCGAAAGAAATTATCTTTATTAATGAAATTCCGCGAACAGCAAACGGAAAAGTGAATAGAATAGAATTAAAAAATATATTGTAAAGTCTTTTATCTTTACCTGTTAATCAATGATCTTAAAAATGAAAGATTTCACAAAAGAACTTAATTTCAAAACTTCCCGCAGCAGTGGAGCAGGAGGGCAGAATGTCAATAAAGTTGAAACAGCTGTAACCGTACTTTGGAAAGTCGACGAATCTGAATTTTTTAATGAAAGACAAAAAGCTTTAATTCAGGAGAAATTAAAAAACCGAATAAATCTGGAAGGACTTTTATTCTTAACCGTTTCTGAAAGCAGAACACAATTAATGAACAAAAACAAAGCGATTGAAAAAATTATAGATATCGTTAACAAAGCTTTAATTGTTCCGAGAACAAGAATCGCTACAAAACCTTCCCGAGCGAAAAAAGAAAAAAGATTAGACACGAAAAAGAAAATATCTGAAAAGAAAGAAAACAGAAAATTTAAATATTAATCAAAGCTTAAAAAATGTTAATTATTTGCTTTCTAGAAACTTATTGGGTATCTTAGTCAAAATTCAAGTAGTAACAATATGACAACATCTATTTCTCTTTCTGCTAAAAGCCATTTTTCTGGGCTTTTGTTGTCATTACTTTATTTACATACAGATTCATTTTTGAAAAGTTCTAAAGACTTTATCAATTAATCCCTGTCAGATCCAAGGCAGGGGAAAATTTCCAGGTTTATTTATCATTTAAATGCAATTTTTCATAGGAGAAATGGCTGAATAATTCACACAGTTTTCTATGTTGGATCACTAAAAAATGCATTGTAATTTAATCTTGTTAATAAAATAAATATGTCAGATAATATTATTGTAACCACCGGAATATATGATGCTATAAAAGATCATTTGAGAAGAAAAAAAGTAAGCAGAGATGAAGAAAACAGGTTGACTGGAGAGCTAAGAAAGGCTAAACAGGTTTTAAGAAGAGATCTCCCCTCAGATATTGTGACGGTTGACAGAAAGGTAACAATCAAAGATCACACCCAAGATTTTGAGCATGAATATATTTTTGTGGCGAGTACCAAAGCTAAACCTAAAAAAAATAAATATTCTATTCTTTCAGATATCGCGTTGGCAACAGTGGGGTATAAAGTTGGAGATGTTATCGAATGGCCTTTTAAAGAGGGTGAAAGGAAAATAGAGATTCTGAAAGTGGAAGCTTTAGAAGGATAATTCTTGCTTATTGTTAGATCCAAAAGTACAGCCTCATAAGCTGTACTTTTTAATTGTTTTTAAATAAATGAAATAATAAGCTATCATAATGGCTTATCAATAAAAATACTATTTTTGCCGGAAATTTTAAATAATGTTAAAAAAACTAATATTCTTAGGAGCTTTTTCAATTTCGTTATTTTCTTTTGCTCAACAAACGGAACAAAAACAACCGAAAATTTCAATCATTCCTTCAGTAGGATATGCATGGAGAACTGCCAAAACAACACCTGGCTTAACAAAAACAGAAAAAGATTATGTTGATGGGCTAAAAAGCGGAGTGAATTTCGATATTTCTGCCTATTATCATTTAAAAAATATCGTAGCAATTGGATTGAAATTTTCGAATTACAGTGCATCAAGCGACGGATTTCTTTTAGGATACGATATAAGCGGAATGCCTGTTTCTGCGTCTGTTACTACTAAAGATAATATCACTTTCTTCGGTCCGGCTTTGATGATCTCAAACTTCAGTGAAGCAACGAGACATAAAATGTTTATTGATATGGGATTAGGAGTAATTTCATACACAACAAAAACAGGAAATGTAAAAGGAACGGGTTCTAATTTAGGGGCAGAAATTAATTTTGCGTATCAATATCAGATTTCCAAGAACTTTTTAATTGGTCCAAAAGTAGGATTAACAGCCGGAACACTGAATAAAATGAAGTTCAACGGACAAACATTCGAGTTCGGGGAAGACCAAAAAGAGGGCTTACACAGAGTTTCTTTAAGTGCTGCCGCTACATTCCGTTTTTAAGTTTTATCTTTGCAAAAATCAAAATAATGAGCAAACCGATTACTGAATTTATAGAGAAATATTACCTGCACTTCAATGCAGCTGCATTGGTAGACGCATCCAAAGGGTATGTTGCACATCTTAAAGATGGTGGAAAAATGATGATTACTTTGGCAGGAGCAATGTCAACTGCTGAATTAGGGAAGATTCTTGCTGAAATGATCCGTCAGGATAAAGTAGATTTTATCTCTTGTACCGGGGCGAATCTTGAAGAAGATCTAATGAATTTGGTGGCGCATTCTCACTACGAAAGAGTTCCGCATTACAGAGATCTTACAGCTCAGGACGAGTGGGCTCTTTTAGAAAGAGGACTGAACAGAGTTACAGATACTTGTATTCCTGAAGAAGAGGCTTTCAGAAGATTGCAGAAACATATCGTTGAGATCTGGAAAGATGCTGAAGCAAAAGGAGAAAGATATTTCCCGCACGAATATATGTATAAAATGATCCTTTCAGGAGTGTTGGAGCAGTATTACGAAATTCCCAGAGAAAACTCTTGGATGATCGCTGCGGCAGAGAAAAACCTGCCAATCGTAGTTCCGGGATGGGAAGATTCTACTATGGGTAATATCTTCACTTCTTACTGTATCAAAGGAGAATTACAGTTTTCTACAATGAAATCCGGTATCGAATACATGGCTTATTTAGCTGATTGGTACACTAAAAACTCAGGTGGAAAAGGAGTTGGATTCTTTCAGATTGGTGGGGGTATCGCAGGAGATTTCCCGATATGTGTTGTTCCGATGTTGTATCAGGATATGGAAATGCATGACATTCCGTTCTGGTCTTATTTCTGTCAGATCTCGGATTCTACGACGTCTTACGGTTCGTATTCAGGAGCTGTTCCGAACGAGAAAATCACTTGGGGTAAATTAGATATCACAACACCGAAATATATCGTTGAAAGTGATGCAACGATCTGTGCACCATTGATGTTTTCTTACATCCTGGAAAATTCATAAAAGCAGGAAGACAGAAGTCTGAAGCTTTAAGTTATAGAAACGTCCAATTTTGTTGGGCGTTTTTTTATTTATTAACCACAGATTTTCACAAATTTAGATAGGTGCTTTAAAAAAAAATATTTTTAATCAGCAAGCTTTCACATATTGCTCAATCGATTCACCTACTTTTTAGATCCGTTTAGTAAGAATATTTCGCCGTGATACGACTTAGATATCAATGCTCCGGAAACTAAAACTGCGAGATATATTTTTAAACCGACAAATTTTAGACATTTTTAATAATTTATATTCAAAAGTCTTATAAAGTTACTACGATAATGTGAACTTGTTTTTGTAGATTTGTGTTCGAAATTTTTTACTAGATGAAAGAGAGTGCTGTAAAAAAAATTGCAGTTCTTACTTCTGGAGGTGATTCTCCGGGTATGAATGCAGCATTAAGAGCGGTGGTAAGAACCGCAAATTATTATAATATAGAATGTTACGGGGTGAGAGAAGGCTACAACGGTCTTATCCACGACGAATTCCTGAAAATGGGACCTCGTTCCGTAAAAAATATAATCAACCAGGGCGGAACTATTTTGAAATCTGCCAGATCCAAGGAATTTAGAACCAAAGAAGGCCGTCAGAAAGCCTACGACAACTGTGTAAAATACGGTGTTGATGCATTGGTTTGTATTGGTGGGGACGGAACTTTCACTGGAGCAAAGATCTTTAATGAAGAATTCGGGATCAGAGTAATTGGTGTACCGGGAACTATCGACAATGATATTTTTGGAACTGATAACACGATTGGTTACGACACTGCTTTGAATACCGCAATGGAAGCGATCGATAAGATCCGTGATACGGCAACTTCCCACAACAGAGTCTTCTTTGTTGAGGTGATGGGTCGTGATGCCGGTTTTATTGCTTTGAACAGCGGATTGGCCACCGGAGCTTTGGATATTTTAATTCCTGAGAAAAAGGATAGTATATCTGATCTTTTCGCCAACTTCAGAAAAGGTGAAAAAACAGGAAAGGCATCAAGTATTGTTGTGGTGGCTGAAGGTGAAAAATTAGCCAACATTTACGAATTAGCGGAAAAAACAAAACTGGAATTCCCTGATTATGATATTCGTGTTGCCATCTTAGGACACATCCAAAGAGGAGGATCGCCAAGCTGTGCAGACAGAGTTTTGGCAAGCAGACTAGGATATGGCGCTGTGACAGGATTAATGGAAGGACAAACAAACGTAATGGTAGGAATGCGTTCCAATGATATGGTATATACAGCCATTGAAGAAGCCATTAAAAAACATAACGAAATCAACAAAGATCTATTATTGATTTCAGAAATTTTAGCAATCTAATATTTTATAATTTAAAACAAACTATTATGTCAACAATTAAAGTAGGTATCAACGGGTTTGGTAGAATTGGACGTCTTGTTTTCAGAGCAATGACTGAAAGAAGCAACATCGAAGTTGTAGGAATCAATGACCTTATCGATGCTACATACATGGCTTACATGTTAAAATATGATTCTGTACACGGAATTTTCCCGGGAGAGGTATCTGTAGAAGGTAACGATCTTGTGGTAAACGGTAAAAGAATCAGAGTAACTGCTGAGAGAGACCCGAATAACCTAAAGTGGAACGAAATCGGAGCTGATTATATCGTAGAATCTACAGGTTTATTCTTGTCTAAAGATTCTGCTCAGGCTCACATCAACGCTGGTGCAAAAAAAGTAATTCTTTCTGCTCCTTCTAAAGATGATACGCCAATGTTTGTAATGGGTGTAAACCACACTGAGCTTACAGACGATATCAAAATCTTATCAAATGCATCTTGTACAACTAACTGTTTAGCTCCTTTGGCTAAAGTTATCCACGATAACTTCGGGATCGTAGAAGGTTTGATGACAACGGTACACGCTACAACTGCAACTCAAAAGACTGTTGACGGTCCTTCTGCGAAAGACTGGAGAGGTGGTAGAGCTGCTCTAAACAATATTATCCCTTCTTCTACAGGTGCTGCTAAAGCGGTAGGAAAAGTAATCCCTTCATTGAACGGAAAATTAACAGGTATGTCTTTCAGAGTACCAACTGTTGACGTTTCTGTAGTTGACCTTACGGTAAGATTAGAAAAAGCTACTTCTTACGAAGAGATCTGTGCTGCTATCAAGGCTGCTTCTGAAGGTGAATTGAAAGGTATTCTTGGATACACTGAAGATGCTGTAGTTTCTCAGGACTTCATCGGAGACAAGAGAACTTCTATCTTCGACAAAGACGCTGGTATCATGCTTTCTCCAAACTTTGTAAAACTTGTTTCTTGGTATGACAACGAAATGGGGTATTCAAACAAGTTGGTTGATATGCTTGTACACGCTGCTTCTTTATAATTAGAAATAATTAATTGGCAATATATAAAGTCTTCCAAATTGGAAGGCTTTTTTGTTTAAAAAATATCAAGCTTAAAAAAAATAAAAATACCTCTCAAAAAATATTTGAGAGGTTTTTAGTTTATCCTTTTCAACAGCTAACGAAAATTTTAAACTTTATCATTAGTACACTGTTCTCTGCAAACAGCATATTTCTTATTTTTTATTGTTTGATTAAAATTTTTCTGATTCCAAGAATAAGGGCAGAAATATCAGCTGTAAAGCTAAACAGTTTAAAGAAAGTTTTCACGGTTATTAACTACACAAAGTTTAGAATTTTATCCCGATAAAAAAATCCCCCTTTTGTGGTATTTTTAAGAAATCTTTAACTATTTTTAAGCAAAACTGAATCATGCAGAACTCGGAGAAAGAACACCCCTTAATTAAAATATGGAATAGCTATCCTGGAGTCAGGAAAAATGACAAGAAAACCCTACAAAGACCTCCGATAGAAAGAATTATTGGAGAAATGTTCGCTATTGGAAAGTTCTATTATTATGTCTTAAACCTTACGAACAGTACACTTTCTCATCATCATGAAAATATTTTACAGCTTCATGGTTTAAAAAAATATCCTAAAAACTTAAAAGAAGTTATAGATCTCACCCACCCTGACGATATTCCATTTGTCATGAAGGCTGAACAGATGGTTATTGAAAAAATGCTGGAAATTGGTCTGGATCATCAGTTGTTCACAAAATCCAGCTATTGTTTCAGGATGAAAACTGCCAATGGGAATTATGAATTATTCCATCATCAGGCAATTCCGACCTTGGAAGACGAGAACGGACATCTTATACAATCCATCAACATTCATACAAATATCCATCATATCACTACACAAAATCCGTACACTGTTTTAGTTTCGGGAATAGGTCCGAGAAACGATTTTCATCAAATGAAAATTGAAGACGAATTATTACCTCAACATTCTTGTATGAATTTAACCAAGAGAGAAACTGAAGTAATATCCCTAATTGCCAAAGGATATTCCGGAACTGAAATATCAAAAATGCTGATTTTATCTGAACATACCGTACGAACGCACCGAAGAAATATTTTAGCAAAAACAAACTCCAGAAACAGCAAAGAACTCGTGAAAAAAGCTTTCGAATGGGGACTTGTTTAATGGTTAATAGTCAATAGTGAATTAATCCTATTAAAAATTCACAAGCAAAGCGAATTCACAATTATCTATTCACCTTTAAATCCTGATAAATCTCACCAAGGAATTTCGGCTTAAAACTTGTATTTTTATATTCAATGGAAAAAGCAATTTTACAACCTCGTTTCAAGGACTCTCAACATTTCAAGGACTTTTGGATAAAAGGCAACGGCAAACAACTTACTGATTTTTCCGGAGCAGAAGTGAGTTTCAGAGATTTTGAAAAATTTGCTCCTTATTTTTATCATGTCGACGAGATCGGGGATGAAGTTGTAAAAGACGTTTATCTCACTAAAAAATTCAGTGAAGGCTCAAAAGAAATTGAAGGCTACATCCGAAATGGAGTTTCAGAAAGCGACAATGTTCCCCAAAGTGTAAAGAAATTATTTTCACAAACCCAACATGTTCCGGAATGGCTTGATTATGACTTGCTGAAAAGCGGCGCCGAACTTTGCATGAGAAGCAATCTGGATTCTTTAATTTCCCTGAGAGATTACTGCTTAATTGGGGGTTACGATTATGCTTACCTCAACAAACCTTTAATTGTAACCGAAGCTTTAAAGAAAGGAGCTGTAAAAAGACTTTCCGAAACTTTGGATTTCTGGGTGAACGCAACAAGATACAATGCTCTGGAAATCCACGCAAAAGGTTATGAATTTGCTATCAAAACTCGATTAATCCATTCTTACGCTAGACTTTCGATTAAAAAACATTACAAAGAATGGGATACCGAAAATTGGGGCGAACCCATCAATTCCTGGGATATGATGGCGACTTACATCGGCTTCAGTTTGGTTTTTCTTCACAGTCTTAAAAAACTAGGAAACACATTTTCCGTTGAAGAAGAAAAAGGACTTTTTCATCTTTGGAAATATGTCGGATATCTTTTAGGCATCCCCGAAAAGCTTTTACCGGACGATAAAAAACAGGCTACAGAATATTTTTATTTATGGACTTCCGTTCAGCCACCGGCAGATAAAGATTCTGCCTTACTGGCTCATTCTCTTTTGAATGAATCGTTGGAATATCCTATTCTGAAATTTAAATTTCAACGAAAAAATTTACGCTATCTACACATTTGCTGTACATGGTTTTTATTGGATGATGACGTTTGCAGGAGATTGCAAATTCCGGATGTTCCCAACAGAAATTTATTTCCCAATACCAAAATAATCATTAATAAAATTTATGACAATTTGGTGAATCGTAAGGCCAGAATTAAAAGAGGAAACAAGGCTCAATTGAAAGTATTGGAGGATTATTTAAGAGTTGCCAAAAATTCAAATTTTCATTAATTTTTTTTAGAAGCTATTTCCCGCTGTCCACTGTATCTTTTTTGTCATTGCGAACAAAGTGAAGCAATCCCTTAAACTTTCAGTCAGTCGCAATAACAAAAAAGGATGCCGTTCCCATCGGGGCTAGGGCTTTTATATTCTTTTTCAATATTTAGAAAAAACAGCAAGTTTGTCATCCTGAAAGGAGTGTAAGTTCTTAATTACTTTAAATCTATCTTCATAATGGTATGTTTTGCAATATATGTAATTTATTTATAATGAGTATTTTAATTATATAAAACCTATATCAGTAGTTAAATACATTAAGATAGATTTAAAATAAAAAAGCATATTATTACCTAGAAATTGACTAAATGATTAAATTTGCCTTGTTCAAACTTTAAAGACAAATAAATGGCTACCATAAAATTTATTATTCAGTCAAAGAAACAAAATTCTACGATATATTCCCGTCTTTCTATTGGAGCAGGTAAAGTGTATAAGCGAAAAACCAGAGAGACGGTAAATCCGGAAGATTGGAACGCCAAAAAAGGTTCCGCGATCCAAAGAACTGCATTAAGCAAAGAATCCCACCACAAGCAAAACGAATTGGTAAGTATTTTAAATAAGTTGGAAACATTTATCTTGGAGCAGTACAGCAAAAGAACCGAAACCGAGATCATTAATGGTGACTGGCTGGATGAAATTATTGAGGCTTTTTATTCCGGTGGTAGAAAAGCAGATCAGTTGAGTTTTATAGACAATTATCTGGAGCATTATAAAGTCAATATCCTGCCCTTTAGAAAATACAGAGGAAAATCTATCACGGAAGGAACTAAGGAAAATCATTTGACGATTATAACTAAATTTTATGATTTCCTCAAAACAGAAAAAAAGAGATTGAAAGTTTCAGATTATAATATTGCCGTCGGAAACAGGTTTGTTACTTTTTTACGCGGGCAGAATCTCAATGATAATACGGTCGGAAAATATTTAAAATATACCAAGACCATTTTTAAGGATGCAAAGATTGACGGTATCGAGATCAGTGAGCAGTTAAACGAGATAAAAGGATTCTCAACAGAAACTCCAACCCCTTACCTGAAAGTAGAGGAACTGGAAAAAATACAGGAATTATTAATTGTTAATGAAAGACTTGAACAAACACGGGATTGGCTGATTATCGGGTGTTATACCGGACAGAGAGCGTCCGACCTTTTTAGAATGACCCCCGACAAAATTATTACAATCAATGGTAAAGAGTTTATTAATTTGAGTCAGAAGAAAACAAAGACTCCTGTTTTGGTTCCCATTCATGCAGAAGTAAAAAAGATACTGAATAAAAGAAACGGGAGTTTCCCCGCACAGTATTCTGATAATATTGAAAGTTCAAAAACGATATTCAATGATAATTTAAAGAAAATATGCAAACTTGCAGGGATAGATCGCATTGAATATGGAAGAGTCTACAATGAGGTTAAAAAGTATTATGTTTTCGGAAATTACCCAATGCACGATCTTGCCTCGTCTCATTTATGCAGAAGAACCTTTGCCACGATGTACTATTCTAAAATCCCTACGGCTATTATAATGAGTGTGACGGGACATAAAACCGAGACTGAATTTTTGGGCTATATCGGGATCGATAACAGTACACTTTCTGAGCAGATGTATTCTTACTGGGAACAATTGGATAGTAAGGAAAATAAGTTCGATTCACAGATTAAAAATGCAAATTGATTTAATCCGACTTTTCAAAATCGAATATCTGAACTTTTGAGAACCTGACAAAACCTGACCTTGAAAACCATATAAAAGCCTAAGCAAAACCCAAATAACCCACTGGGTTTATTGGGTTATTGAATAGCAGGTGTTTTTCTTTTGCAAAATCTCAGAGAATGTTTGAACGTCAAAAATGACGAGCAAAAACATAAGATGCATACTTTCGGTCAAAAATGACCAAAAGTACCAAAACCTTAAAAATGACGTAAAATGTTTGCTACTCAAATTTGAGCATCAAAAACAAAGAGACGAACCGACAAAGAATATATTTTCTTATTTTTCAATAATAGGTGCAGATTCCACAAACAAAACACTGATTAAATATAAGTTTTTCAAATATGATTTAAAATTGCATTATTAAAAATCATCTGCAAGTTTTACACATAATAGAAGCAAAAGGAAGCATTGCTTCACGATTGCTTATGTTGTGATACTTTTACTCATTTTTGAGTAAAACAATATAAAATACTTTTGGACTTTTTTGTCAGAAACTCCTAAAAATGTTAGTGAAAGTTAGTATTGAAAGCCTGCCAAAACCTTACATTGAAAACCTAATTGATAGAATCTACAGACTCAGGAAAGGAAGCACAGGACTTATTTATAGAAAATTCAACTACCTTTGCACATATAAAACACATAATTTATTAATTTTAATAGAAAAATTCACAATATGAAATATAAATTTTTTCCTCTTATTTTTTTCTCCACATTTTTTAATGGACAAATAACACTTACTAAAGATACCAGTTTTGGTAATAATGGTATTTTTGAATTTACCAATTACAATACCAATGCACAATATAACTATGGATATTTTTTTCAAAACGCTGATGGGAGCTTTATTTTACATTGTTTAGGTGATGCTTCACCAACAATGGATAATTTTATGATTAAAATACAAAGTTATGGAGCTTTAGATTCATCATTTGGAACAAATGGTAAAATTCATTTAGATGATTTTGAGGCAGTTGATATTTTGCCACAAGATAATAATCATTTTTTAGTAAATTATTATTCTACTAATAAATATGTGAAAAAGTATAATTTAAACGGACAATTAGACACCTCTTTTGCTTCAACCGGAACTTCAACTGTAAATTCTTTATCTAATCCCATTGTTGTAAATAATGATGGTGGATTTTTCTCTGTTGGAGATGACGTTTTAGGAAGTGTTTCTACAAGTGGTTTATATAAATATTCATCTAATGGAAATTTAGATAATTCATACGGAGATAATGGGTACAAAGTTTTTAATTTTCCTTGGTCTGGTAACAGAATAATTTCATCTAATAACGCTCTGTATTTTTTAGGTTATGAAAATGAAACTACAGGTATTAATGCTAAATTAGCTAAATTTAATTATAGTGGTAATTTAGATTCATCTTTTGGTACAAATGGCAAAATAAATTTAAATGAAATTGCTAATTTAGTAGATAATGTTAATTATTTTAATGATGTTTCTGATTTTTATCTAAAACCTGATGGTTCACTTTATGTAGTAACATCAGTTGTAAGAACAAATGATCAGTTGGAAGAATATAGCAATTTTTTTGTATTTAATAGTAATGGAACTGTAAATACAAACTTCCATTCTAATGGATTTGTAAGCATACCAAGTACTAATACAGCATCTATTCAATCTAAATCAATAATAACTGCTGCAGATTACAATAGCAATTATTTTTTACTATTTGAAAATAAACTAATCTCTTATTCTCCACAAGGTGCAACACAAACAATAAATGGAAGTAATATATTTTCAGATGGATATAGTGCAAATTTTGCTTTCAAAAATATCAAAGTATATAATAATGCTTTATACTTATTAGTTTGTAATTATAATGAGAATAAAATACAGCTGATAAAATATAACATTAATACTACTAATTTAAATACAGATAATATTCCTAATAATAAAATTAATATTTCTGTTTATCCAAATCCTGTAAAAGATATATTAAATATTGAAACTGATAAGAGAGTGGAAGATGTGAAAGTTTACGATAGTAGTGGAAAACTTATAAATTCATTAAGTTTTGATAATAATAAATTAAATATTTCAACACTTTCAAAAGGTTTTTACCTTATAAAAATTAAAGTAGGTGATACATATATTACAAAAAAATTTGTAAAGGAATAATTAAGTTTGTAGGCTCCCCCATTTCAGTACGACTCAAAAGTAGTAATTTCTGTTAATATTTGGTTTGGTCTAATTCCAATTATGAGTGAATATTTTTAAAATATGGCTAAAAAAAACCAACACTATGTTCCTAAGTTTTATCTTAGATATTTCTCTTTTAACCAAAATCTAAAACAAATTGGTATTTACAACCTAAAGAATGATTTTTTCAAACAAGATGTACCACTTAAACACCAATGTTCTAAAAATTTCTTTTATGGAGAGGATGAAATAATAGAAAATTTTCTTTCTAAAATCGAGGAGCAATTTGATTCATGCCTGAAAGAAATTATCTCAAAGCAAGATTTGAATAAAGGTAATCAAGAGGAACTTCATATCTTATTAACACTTAACAAAACTTAATTTTGAAAACTTGAAAAAACTTGAAATTGAAAACCTTATAAAACCTTAAATTGGAATAACCCAAAAACCCACTGAATTAACCCAAATGATAAATCATAGAAAATTGATAAAGATTTGAATTATGAAAAATTGCTTTTTTTATTATATTAGCAACTTGAAAAGCACTCAATATTGATTTTCATAAACTGATTTTTTAGCCTCCTGTATTTTGCAGGAGGTTTGTTTTTAATTTTCGGAGTCTATAAAAAGCGTTTGCAGGTGTGTACGGTTAAAGATTTTGATACGATTATAAGCCTCAGCAAGATTTTTGGGATGTCAGAATAAAGAAAAGTTTAGATTTTTCGTCCAATATCGAAAAACAAAAGTATAAATGAATGAGCCGAGTTTTTAGAGTCCATTTAGACAAGATAAAATAACGAATTGTGGTTCACGAAGACACACAAAGCGGAACGCAAACCGACACACAGAAATTTTCAATTATAAAAACTTCGGGAGAGACTTTAAGTACATTTCAAAGTAATAGAGTTTTCTTACCCGTAAAAAAATAGCTCATAAATACTCCTGATCATACGACTAAATTAAAGACAATAATAGTCCAAAACGGTTATTCGAATTTTTATTGATAAAGGTTTCCCCTCTGTCATAACGCGTGAATTAAAAAAAAACAAAATTACTGGGTTACGTTTTCTTATCCTTATTAATAATATGCAAATCAACGGAATATTGTTAAGCCAAGAAACTATTAAGCACCCCCCCCCCGAACAGCTTAATATTATTGAGCGGATTTTGAAAACGGTATAATTGAAAATTAAAAAACAACAATTACAGAGTATGCACAATATTAAATTGTTTGAATTTTTTATTTTGAATTTTTTAAATTTGTAATGTGGATAAATTAACCAAAGAGCAAAGAAGGAAAAATATGCAAGCCAACAAATCGTCAGGAACAAAACCTGAACTTTTATTGGCGAAAATTTTATTTGCCGGAGGTTATCGTTATAGAAAAAATAACAAAGCCGTTTTTGGAAAACCCGATTTAACTTTCAAAAAAATAAAGCTTGCCATTTTCGTCGACGGAGAATTTTGGCATGGAAAAGATTGGGAACAAAGAAAGCACGATCATAAAACGAATAAGGAATTTTGGAGCAAAAAAATAGAAAGAAATATCCAAAGAGATAAAGAAGTCAATCAAGAATTATCAAAACAAGGTTGGTATATTCTACGATTTTGGAGTAAAGACATCGAGAAAAATTTATTATCTTGCGTATCGCAGATTAAAAGTACTATTAAGGATTTAAAAATGGATTTAAAAGAAAAAATTTCTTTGGAAAACTTTGGAGACAAACAGTTCAAAATAAAGTTGGTTGAACCGGATAACAATCATGAGGCAGTTTTAACCCACTACTTACACAACAATAAAAATGGAGTTTCTCAATTTTACAAAGACAATGCAATTGCATTTGCCAAAGAAATTTTAGAGCAAAAATATCCCGATGAAAATATTTCTTTAAAAGTTGTCGAAGAGGCTTTACGAAATGGAGTTTTTAATAATTCCCATATTGCTTTCCCCCCTGACAAAAATCCAAAATTTAAATTTATCGATCTGTTTGCCGGTATAGGAGGATTTCGCTTGGCATTGCAAAATTTAGGCGGGAAATGTGTTTTTACAAGCGAATGGGACAAATATGCAAAAAAAACGTATAAAGCTAATTTTGGAGAAACTCCTTTTGGAGACATTACAAAAGACTCTACGAAATCATATATTCCTGACGGATTTGATGTCCTTTGTGCGGGTTTTCCATGCCAAGCGTTTTCAATTGCCGGGAAACGAGGGGGATTTGAAGACACACGGGGAACATTATTTTTTGAAGTTGCCGAAATTATTAAAAAGAAACAACCGAAAGCCATATTCCTCGAAAATGTAAAAGGCTTGAGAAATCACGATAAAGGAAAAACATTGTCGACAATTTTAAACGTATTAAGAGAAGATTTGGGGTACTTTGTACCGGAACCTGAAATTATCAACGCAAAGAACTTTGGAGTTCCCCAAAACCGTGAAAGAATTTTTATCGTTGGTTTTCATCCGAATACGGGAATAACCGATTTTTCTTATCCTGAACCATCAGACGAAAAAATAACTTTTGCAGATGTCAAAGAAGAAAATGTTGTTCCGACAAAATATTATTTATCTACACAATATCTGCAAACTCTGGAAAACCATAAAGCAAGACACGAAAGCAAAGGAAACGGATTCGGATACAACATAGTTGCAGACGATGAGATAGCGAATGCCGTAGTTTGCGGGGGAATGGGAAGAGAGAGAAATTTGGTCTATGATGATCGAATTAGGGATTTTACTCCCACCACAAAAATAAAAGGAGAAGTCAACAGACAGGGGATACGCAAAATGACACCGAGAGAATGGGCAAGATTACAAGGTTTCCCCGAAAATTATATAATTCCTGTTGCCGATGCTTCTGCTTATAAACAATTTGGTAATTCTGTAGCTGTCCCTGCTATTCAAGCCACAGCAAAAGAAATTATCAAAAAAATTCTGGGCTAAATGATATTTCCAAAAAAAATAACGGATATTTTATTGAAAAACGGCACAGTAAGTGTTGAACGCAAATTGGATTTAACAAGTACAGATCTAGAGAACTATTTATTGAATCTCAAATATTCGGGAGAAAATTTAGAAAAAATTAAAGAGATTGAAAATGCAAAACTCCCCGCTTTCATAACTTCTTTTTATTATTTTGTTTTTTCAAAACTGAAAATTCCTTCCGAAAAACAATTTACGGAGCTATATTATGAAATAAACGATTTCAAATTTGAAGGCGACGATATTATATTTCAAAACAAAAAGTTTTCAAAAAAAGGAATCGAGGCAAGATTATTGAGAACATATCCTTCCCTGATAAGAGACTTGCACTTCTATTTACTTCTATCCGAAGATAAATCGTTTGATAACGTTTGCTATTCTTTGAAGACAGATTACATTAGCGGATTAGATTTA
This sequence comes from Chryseobacterium limigenitum, assembly GCF_900114875.1. Classification (GTDB taxonomy): domain Bacteria; phylum Bacteroidota; class Bacteroidia; order Flavobacteriales; family Weeksellaceae; genus Chryseobacterium; species Chryseobacterium limigenitum. Next base: position 72,783 of record NZ_FPKW01000010.1, on the reverse strand, counting down.
AAAATCAGTTTCAAAAACAAAGAATATTTTTTATCGCTTCATCTTGGAACAGAAAGAGGAAAAGAGTTCAAATTAAAGAAAAATGACAGACATAACTATTCGAATGTTCCGCAAATAATATTGGAAGAAAGTTTGTCAAATTTAAAAAAGCATGGTGACTTCGGTTTATTTGACAAAGGACATATAAAAAAACTAATATCGGAACTTGAACATGATAACAGGAAATAAAGGAGAGTGGAGTGAAATTTATGCTTTGTTCAAACTTTTGGGGGACAGAGAACTACATCCGGGTGACAACGAAATAAATAAAATTCAAAATATTGTTTATCCGATTTTGAAAATACTGCGCACGGAAATAAACGGGAACTTTGAATATTCGATAGAAGACAATATTGTTGTTATTTCAGGGAACGAAGTGATTTTTCGCATTCCGATAACCGAGTTTAAAATAAAAGCCCAATATCTCTTATCAGAAATCAAAACCAATCAGGGAACTTTTGCCTTACCTGAAATTGAAGACTTCATGAAAAGCATAAATTGTCTTTCTTTAAAAGCAAGTTCTTCAGCTAAAACAGATATTACCATTGTAATTCACGACCAGAGAACAGGACTTCAGCCTTCATTGGGTTTCAGCATTAAATCGCAATTAGGAAGCCCCTCAACCTTACTCAATGCAAGCGAGGCAACAAACTTTGTTTACAAAATAGTCGGTGATTCCTTTTCGGAAGCAGATGCAGAATATGTAAATTCTCTTTACGTAAAGAGAGGGACAAAATTAATGAGAGATATAAAGGGACGGACTAAAGCTATTTATGAACGTAACGGAAAATTAGAATTTGTGAAAACACAAAAGCAAATATTCAGCAATAATCTTATATTGATCGACAGTTTACTGCCTCAAATTTTAGCGTCTGTTTTATTGCAGTTTACCTCTTCAAACCAATCGAATACTGAAGATCTGGTAAAAAGAGCGGAAGAACAGAATCCTTTAAACTTCGACACAACAGATAAACATTTATTTTATAGCTACAAAATAAAACGTTTTTTGACCGATTCCGCATTGGGAATGATGGCATCTAAAGTTTGGACCGGGCAGTATGACGCTACAGGAGGCTATTTGATAGTAAAAACGACAGGTGATATTGTGTGTTATCATATTTACAATAAAAATGAGTTTGAAAATTATCTGCTTTCCAATACAAAATTTGAAACGGCTAGTAGCTCCAAACATCATTTTGGTGAAGTTTATGAGAAAAACGGTCAGCTTTATTTTAATTTAAACTTACAAATACGATTTAAATCGTAAAATATTAATGCATTTGTAGATTTCATTTTCTAAACTATGAAGATTTTTGAAATGTCATAAGAGAAAAAATTAGATTTTTCGTCCAATATCGAAAAGTAAAAGTTTAAATGATTGAGCCGTGTTTTTAGAGTCCATATACGCGTAGAAAAATAACGGATTGTGGTTCAACAGACCCGCAAACTGAACCACAAAACATACTCAGGTAAAAAGCTAAAAAATTTCTGTAGATATTCGGAAATGTTCGGTAAAACTCAAAATAGCCGAATTTTCTTACCTATAAAAAACAGTACCTAAACGGTATGAGTTTTCATGATGAGGTTGAAAACAGTCTTGATTTCTTCACAGGGGCGTTATTTTTGATATTCAAACCAAAAAAGCTCACGAACCCTCATGAATAAAAAGAAAACGGTTAAAATCATATTTAAAATAATTGCTAAAAAACTACCATTTATTACTATTTTTCTACCATTAAAACGGGATTAACTGCCATTATTGCAACATTAACTACAATTAAAACAACATTAACCCATATTACTGTAGACATTAATGACGATAATGTCTTTAAAAAAGGATTTAAAAATATTTTTTAATTTTGAAATGTTTTATATTTTAACTAACTTAATATTATCATTTTTTTCTATTATCGCAGTTCGTCTCGTTCTGCGATAATTTATTTAAAAATCCATAAAATACCCTAAACTCAATACCTCAACCGAATTTATCCCTATCTAACACGCGCATAGGAATAACAAATTAGAAACGTTTTTGCTGAGTATTCCACTATCTCAATACGCGTAAGAAACAGAATAAATATTTATCGTTTCAAACATTCATGTCTCGCTCATTTCAGTGTTTTATCCATTTCCCAATGACTTTCACTCTAATAAATGCTTTCACTGAGTTTTTAGAGCCTGTATGCGTGTGAGAAGTCGCAACAATAATAACGCCGTTTTGTTTTTACTGCTTTCCTCACAGGTAGTTGAAAAAATATTTATATCTTCGCAATTAAGATTTTAACGAAAAAATATAAAAGCATTTGCTTTTTCTTGTAAGAGGAAACTGGTAATTTCAAAAGAAACAAGAATAGTGATGCTCACCTCCTGCGTGGGCTTTTCTCTATTTGTTTCTTGGGTATACCAGTACCTCTCTTACAATAGAATGAGTTCCACGCTCTTTTATTTTTAAATTTCCAACCAAATCAAATAAAAATGCATCTATATATAATACGACATGGTTTGTCGCCTTGCAGGTACATCTTTGCTACAGAAATAAATTAAAAAGTAAATTACAGATTAATAGAAACTTATAATAAAAAATGGGGATAACCCCATATTGTGAACCAAAATATATTAATAAATTCACGAAGCAAAAAAAAACATGCTTATGAAAAAAAACTATTCGGGCGCACTCCTCATGTGTGCATTATTCAATTTATCTGCCCAGGAAGTCCTCTGGGAGAAGAACATAAAATCCAATACGCAGGATTTTCTTTCTCAGGTGACTACAACCATTGACGGGCAGTACCTCATCTCAGGTAGTTCTATCCATCCTTCGACAAGCTCAGGAACCACTGCTTCGACAGGCTCAGCGACCGGAACACAAAACATGGGTTATGATTATCATTTGGTCAAATTGAATCAACAAGGTGAGAAAATATGGGAAAAATATTTCTCTGCACAGAATCATGATTTTTTATCTGCAACAGTAGCCACAGAGGAAGGAAATTTCATTCTGGCAGGAACCACTTACAGCGGAAAATCTTTAGATAAAAAGGACGATTCTAAGGGAGGTTCAGACATATGGCTCATCAAAGTTAATTCTTTTGGAGACGAAATCTGGCAGAAAACAATTGGAACCAATGCAGACGAGGAAGCAAGATCTGTCATTCAGACAACCGATCTGGGATTCCTTGTTGCAGGGAGCGTACAAAACTCTGCCAAGGGTTACGGCACTAAAGATGCCTTAATTGTAAAACTGGATAAAGACGGCAAGGAATTATCTCAGGTTATTTTAGGAGGAAGATCTATTGATGAGGTTGAAAAAATGATACCAACGAAAGACGGTGGCGCCTTGCTAGGGATATACTCTCGTAGCGGTTCTGGAGGTTCAAAAAAGACTGAAAATTTTGGAGAGGGAGATTACTATATCATAAAATTGGATAGAAATTGCAGGGTTGAATGGGAGAAAAACTACGGCGGAACAGGTGACGATCATTTGCGAACACTGGCGTTAACCTCATCGGGCTACGTTATAGGTGGTGAGTCAAGAAGTAAAATTTCCGGAAATAAAACCGTTGGTATTGAAGCAGGTACAGACCTTTGGTTTGTTGCTTTAGACGAAAAAGGTAACGAGGAATGGCAAAAATCCTACAATTTTGGAAATCGCGACGTTTTAATGGGAATGAGTGTTTTACATTCTGCCGATGATAAAACCTCTACAGGAATTTTGATTGGGGGATATACTCAAGCTGAGGGAAGAATTCAGACCGATGATGAAAAATTTTGGATATTGTATGTTGACGAAAACGGACATGAGAAATGGCGCAAATACGTGCAAGGTCAATCACATAAGAAAGAAGAAAGACTTTCAGACATCAAGTTAAACAGGGATGGGAGTATCATTTTAGCAGGAACCAGTGCCGAAACGCTTGGCTCTGAAAATTGGAAGATCATAAAACTAGGCGATAAGCAAATCGACCAATTAATAGTAAAACAGGACATCAAGATTTATCCGAATCCAGTATCAGATTATGCGTATGTAGAAATAGGGTTTACAGGTTTAAGGGAGGGAGCGTTTGAAGCTGAAATTTTAGTTTACGACATGAGTGGACGACAATTGCAAAGCTTGAAAACCAGGAACAAGGTAACCAAGATCAATACCCAATCACTCATTCAGGGAGCTTATTTGGTGACTGTAAAAACTGATACGAATAAAACGGCAAGCGCTAAACTCATAAAAAAATAAATACAAATGAAGAAAACAATTATTTCACTGGCAACACTACTTGTCAGTATGGGAAATCTGTATGCCCAACAACAGCCCTCAAACGGTAATACGAATATAGCCAATATTATACCTCCTTCTCCCACTGCCTATGCTTTGGGGAATTATGGAAATGTTCCTGTAGGACTTTTTACAGGATCTTCCAATATTTCTGTTCCTTTATTGACTTATAAAACTGAAAATATTAAACTGCCTATCGGTATGTTCTATACTTCTAATGGTATCAAGATAGATGAGGTATCCGGTAATACAGGACTAGGCTGGAATTTAAATTTTGGAGGCGTAATTTCAAGGACAGTAAGGGACAAACCCGATGATACTTCTCAAAAACTTCAAATCCCAGCTAACGCATTTTCAACTAATAATACTCCGGCTTTTAAAGATTTTATTTATAATGTTGGTAATCTAAGTGCCGGAATAGATTCAGAAGCGGATATATATTCTTTTAATTTCAACGGTATATCAGGAAAGTTTTTTTATGACAGGAATAATCAAATCCATTTAGTTGAGCAACAGGCATTAAAGATTGAAAAATCTACTGACGGATTTATTATTACTACACCTGACGGAGAAAAATATCATTTTACGGAGACAGAAATTACCGATTCAAAAACATTGGGCATCGGGCACCAACTGCCTAATATTGGAATAACGGCTTGGTATCTGACTAAGATTGTGCACCCTAAAGGAGATGAGGTCTATTTTACTTATGAGAATATGTACTTAGATTATACCGCCTCACAATCACAGAGTTATACTATAAGTATGGCTTATAGTACCTGTGTGGGTTCCACAGTTTTGGGGAGTGGTGCAATGGGGGTGGTTGCCGAAAATTTGATGAATATACATGGGAAAAAGATAAAAACCATAAGCAGTAATAATCCTGTAAACGGTAGTATCAACTTTACCTATTTAGCCAATAATCCCAGCAGTACCATTGATTATGGGGCAGAAAATACAATCCAAGGTATCGTAATGACCGATAAAAATGGAAATTCCATTGAAAGTGCAACGTTTAATTATTCTGCTACTGCCAGTAAACGAAACTTTTTAACAGGAATTACATTCAAAGATCCTCAAAAATCCTATGCATTTGAATATGAAACCCCGTCAGAGTTTCCTGAAAGATTATCCTACAAGAGGGATTATTGGGGGTATTATAACGGGAAAACAAATTCTACATTGGTTCCGCTTGTTAAGGACTACAGCCTTAACACGTATAACTATGCGGGAGCCAATCAGAATCCGGATCCGAATTTCTCAAAGATCGGACTACTAAAAAAGATTACCTACCCTACCAAGGGCTATACGGAGCTGGAATATGAGGGGAATACCTATTGGGGTACAAAGACGATCAATCCGGAATATACCACCATGAATATGACCGCTGCCAATAATTCGGTAGCCGGAATTGTAACACAGCAGTACACCATTACCTCGCCTGTTAATCAAAGTATTGAAATATCAGGAACAAGTCTTTTTAACGGCAACTGCACAGAACAACAGCAAACCCATAATCCGGTAGGCAGAATTGATTTGGTAGGTGGAGGAACCTTTACCAGTATCTCCAATGGAATACCCTACAGTTATGGATCTTCATATCAATTTATCCCTAACCAAAATAGTGTTATTTCCTTTAGCATAGCAGCCGGGACAACAGCTACCCTGAAGTTATCGGCTTCAAGATGTACTTTTGTTGACCTGTATGCAAAATACTATCCAACAGCCCCACAGGTTTTTGATACGAACCTTGATACAGGAGGGGTAAGGATCAAATCTACCAAGGATTATGATAATGTTTCAGCAGTTCCCAATTATAAAAGATATTACTACGGGGCAATGGATGACATTAACCACTCTTCAGGAGATAAGGGAGTCGAACCCTATTTTATTAACACCTTTCATTCATCCGAGGTTTGCGAAGGAAGTGGTATGATCTGTGTTTTACTTAGCAGAAACTTCATAACACTGGCTTCCAATAGTCTTCTTCCCCTATTTGATACCGATAAAAGTACCTCTACCTTTTACAGATACGTTACTACCAGTTATGGTGGTGATAACTTTGAAGGAGGAGGAGAAACCAAGGAGTTTATTATCAACAGGGATTCCGGAGGGGCACATCTTTGGGGAAGTAATACGATTTTAACGACTCCATATACTAATTATGGCTGGAATAACGGGCTGGAACTCTCATCGCAAATATTGCGCAAAAATTCAAACGGAAGTTTGGGAATTATTCAAAGTAAGGAAAACAACTATGTGAAAAATGATGCCAATATCTTTGAATTCAAAAACTTTACACACAGAAAAAATGATCTTTTCTACTGCCCGTCTACAACGCCCTATAATTGCACCCAATATGATATAGGCAATCCCGATCATGCCTGTTACGGTAAAACAGTAGGTTTTGTCATTAATACTCCCTTTATAGACAATGTTGATGTCGATGAGTACAAAACAATTTCCTACTGGCAGTATCTACAATCGCAAATAACAACGGATTATTTGAACGGTACCCCTGTGGTGAGCGAAACAGAATATTTTTATAATAATCCGGCTCATTATCAATTGACAAAAAAGAAATCCACTACGACAGAAATAACGCCTGTGGTTAATGAGACAACATATGCCTATGCCCACGAAAAAGGCAACCAGCTCATGATCGATAAAAATATGGTGGGTATTCCCTTGGAAACAACAGAAACGCAAACCGTTGGTAGCATTACTAAAACAGTAGGAAGAGACGAAACGATGTACCCAACTTCACTGCCAACAGCCCAAGCCGGAGGATTGGTATTACCATTATCTGAAAAATCCTATGATAATTTAAACAATACCTCATCAACAGACGTAGCCTACGACAGATACGATGAGAGGGGAAATATTGTTCAGTACACGACCAAAGATGGCATTCCTGTAACCATTATCTGGGGATATGATAAAACAGAGCCGATCGCAAAAGTTGAAGGAATGACCTACGATCAGATTACCGCTTTATCTACAACTTCATCCATAATCACGGCTTCCAATAACGATGCTTCAGACCCAAGCACTGAAAGTTTATTACTTAGTGCCTTAAATAGTTTCAGAAATGAACCGGCACTTGTAGGAAAGGAAATAACAACCTACACCTACGATCCATTAATCGGTGTAACGAGTATAACCTCATCATTAGGAGTCAGGGAAACATTTGCGTATGATTCGCTTGGAAGACTTAAGGAGGGAAATACCAGAGGAAAAAATACTACCGGAACCTATCTCCCGAAAACGGCTAAAAAGACTCACTATAAGTACAAACAATAATCACAAATATGAAAAAATACAGACTAACAAAGGCACTATCATTTCTCGGCTTGATGATTGCCGGAATGACCTATGCGCAGGTTCCCACCTCAAACGAGAATTATATTCAAAGGATCAACTGCCTCAGCGCAGACTGTGTTAAGCAGTCGGTAAGCGTTGAATATTTTGACGGGCTCGGAAGACCCAAGCAGATTGTAGGCGTAAAGGCTTCCCCAACGGGAAAGGATGTTGTAACGCACATTGAATATGACGGTTTTGGCAGACAGGTAAAGGATTTTTTGCCCGTTCCGCAGTCTGCTACACTTAACGGGAATATTGTTCCCAGCCCTTTAACCAATGCCACTGATCCCAGTATCTACGGCAGTGAAAGGATTTTTGCAGAAAAGAAAATCGAAAATTCACCCTTGGATAGATTGCAGGAACAAACCAAGGTCGGCACGGACTGGGCAAATAAGCCGATCAGGTATGAATATCTGGCTAACTCTGCAAACGATATTCGCGGGTATGCCACCACAACGAGTACCGTCGACGGGATCACCAATTCAGTAGTTAAGGTTGCAGGTACAGACGGTTATTATCCCGCCGGAACGGTTTACAAAAGAAAAGCTACGGATGAGGACAGTAATGTTATCTACGAATATACCAACGGGCGAAAACAACTGCTACTCGTAAGACGGGTTTTAAATGCCTCAGAAAATGCAGACACCTACTATGTTTACAATGAATACAATCAGTTGGCATTCATTATTCCGCCCAAGGCGTCTGATGCAATCAAAAACCTACCTACAGGAACACAGATTCCCGATGAGGTGTTGAATAATCTGTGCTATCAGTACAGGCTGGACGGAAAAGACCGTTTAGCAGAGAAAAAACTGCCCAACAAGGGCTGGGAGTACTTTGTGTATGATAAACAGGACAGACTTGTTTTAACGCAGGATGCAGTACTTAGAACATTAAACAATAATTTTAACTCCAAGGGCTGGATTTTTACCAAGTACGATGCAGACGGAAGAGTCGCCTATACGGGATTTTTCAGCAATACGGCTTCAAGACCTGCCATGCAGACAGCACTGGGCAATATGTCCGCCAATCCCTACAACAATGAGGCAAGATCCAGAGTCCCGTTCAATGTGAATGGAATGGACGTGTTTTATACCAAGAATGCCTTTCCTACGGGAAGCATGACCCTGTTAACGGTTAATTACTATGATACCTACCCGCCGGGGGCACCTGAAATCCCCTTAAAGGTTTTGGGGGAATATACCATGCAGGAAACGCTGGATGCTGACAATGATACCTCAACAAATGGGGTTCTGACGTCTTCGTATGTAAAAAACATTGAGGATAATAACTGGACGAAGACCTACACGTATTATGATACCACGGGAAAAGTCATTGCCACAAAGTCAACGAACCACTTGGGAGGTTACACCAACAGGGATTTAAAGCTTGATTATACGGGGGAACTCACCGAAAAAAGTGTTACCTATCATAAAAGAGTAAGCACCGACACCGAAAAGGTTATTACCGAAACGTTCGAATATGACAACGGAAACAGGCTTTTAACACATAAGCACCAAGTAGACAGCAATCCCGTCGAAATACTGGCTCAAAACGAGTATAACGAACTCTCACAGGTAAAGAACAAGAAGGTCGGGGGCACGGACTTGGCAACTCCGCTTCAAAGTGTTGACTATGCCTACAATATTCAGGGATGGCTTATCAAGATCAACAATCCGCAGAGCTTGGGAAACAAGCTATTTGCCTATGAGCTGAAGTTTACCAATCCGGCAAACACCAACCTTTCATCACCGTACTACAACGGGAATATTGCTGAGGTGGACTGGATCGCCTCAAACGGTGACGGGCTGAAAAGGTATTCATACCAGTATGATGCAATGGGAAGACTTAAAAGCGGTATTTATTCCGAGCCCAACGCCTCTATTCCTGAAAACAACTACTACAATGAGTTGTTGACCTATGACCTGAATGGTAATGTAAAAACGCTTAAAAGAAACCGAAATGCGCAGTATATCGGGGCGCAGTTAATGGATGACCTAACCTATTCCTACACAGGAAACAGGCTTGATACTGTTGCGGATGGCTCAGGAAACTACTTTGGCTATCCCGATACTTCGGGAAGTCCGATTACCTATGACGAGAACGTGAATATGACGAGTAAGACCGATAAGGGAATGCTGGAAATTAAGTACAACTACCTCAACCTGCCTAATTATATTAAGTTCAATCAATCCGTTGTGCGAAATGATCCGTTTGGATTGGGGGGAGTCACCAAGTATAAGAATACAACATACCTGTATCGCGCAGACGGCAGTAAGCTTAAAAAGGTTCACAACTATTTTTCAGGACGTACTGAGGCGGATGCTTCAACGGTGACGGAGTACCTCGACGGATTCCAGTACAGTGCAGAAAACGCGGGAACCGTATTTGGTGAGCCTGTGACAACTTTACAGTTTGTGCCAACCGAGGAGGGGTATTTTGATTTCCTGCAAAATAAGTATTTTTACCAGTATAAGGATCAGGTTGGAAATGTAAGACTTGCCTATTACAAGGACACTTCGGGAAATGTCATAGTAGACAGAACAGGTGATTTTTACCCGTTTGGATTGGAGTTCGGAGGTGGCGGATTAAATACGTTTGGTTCATTATCACCAAATTACCTATATTCGTTCCAAGAACAGGAGAAACAGCAGGACACGGGATGGAGTTCGTTTAAATGGAGAAACTATGATCCTGCTGATGTAAGATTCTTCAATATCGATCCATTAGCGGAGAAGTATGCGTACCAGTCACCGTTTAACTTCTCGGAAAATAAAGTTACGGCTCACAGGGAATTGGAGGGGTTGGAAGCTGTAAAAATTAATAAGAGTACTAAAAATTTAATAATTGTAAATCAAGGATGGATTGGGCATGATCCCCCTGATGGGGCAACTCAAGCACAAAATTTTGCAAAAACAAGAAGAGATGGTGATATAGACTATCAGGGCATTGGTATAATAGACAAGCTTAATAGTGAAACGAATCAAGTTGCAGTTTTTGCTTCTTCATCTTCTGAAAATACAAAAAACGATATTTTAAAAAGTATTAGTAGTTTTAGAAAACAAAGTCCCAAAGGAAAATTAATAATGGCTGGACATAGTAGAGGTGCAGATAATTTAATTGAATTGGTTAATGAACATAGTGATATTAAGGTTGACCTTTTATTTACATTAGATATTGCAGACACATATGATGATGATGAAATTCCTTCGAATGTAAAAAGTGCTGTAAATTATTATAACAAAAATGACGGCTTTTTAGGTTCTAGTATTGGAGGAGAAGACATTGAAGCTAAAGATCCCTCAAAAACGAATATATTAAATGTGCCTGTTAATGCTACACATACTGAAATTGACGATAAGTATCGTTATAATGTTTATAATGCAATAGTTAAAGAATTAAATAAAAAAACTGAATAATGAAAAATAACATAACATTGATTAGCAATATATTAATTTTGTTTTATGCAATCATCATTTGCTATTTATCCATTAATGGACTAATTGATAATTCAATTTTGCATCTTGGAATTTCTTTAGGAATGCTAATTCTTATAAGTGTAACTTATATAAAGAGAAAAATAACAAGAATAGAAGTAATATCTATAATTTTAAATATACTATTAAGTGGAATTTGCATATACTTATTAGTCGTTCTTTTTCAATTAGATGTGAGAAATTAGTTCAATTCAATCTTGCAGTTGCTATCTTATATTAGACTAGGAACTTAGTATTTAATTTATTTTATTTTATTTTATAAGAGACTGTTTTAAATAACGGTCTCTTTTTTTTAAGAAAAGAATATTTTCAAATTCATGCAAGATTGGATCTAGTAAATTTTAACACGACACGTTTTGTCGTGTTAGCTTTTTAATTTAGTGATCTAAAATTAAAGATTATGGATTTACCATTTTATTATTCTTACAAAGAATTTACAGATAATAATAAAACCGATTTCGAACTTTGGTTACAGGACAATTCGGGCAAAAATGAAATAGATTACCTCAAATGGCTTTATTCTCTTGCAGGATATTATGTTGGGTACAGGGAATTTGAAGACGAGACACCCAAATATACTCTAACTGATATGTCGTTCGGTGTTGACGGAATTACGACAGAATATGAAATACCTAATTATGTTTCCATTTTTATTGGCGTTTTGGAAAGTAATTTCAAGAAAAAGTTCAATTTATGTAACGATAATAAGCTGGTAGAGTTTATTTATGATTTCGAAGGTGAATTGATAAACTTTGTTCCACATGACAGATTTTATTTTAATAATGTGATTTATCAGCTACTCCCATTCTTTAAAATAGAAAAAGAAATTGTAGAGGCACGATCTGTTTATGACGATAATAACGAACCTGTAGTGGATGAGGAAGGGAAAACCTTATTTGAAGAAGGGAATTTTAAAATGGGTTGTGTAGTATTTGATTATGATAAGTATCTCATTTTTTTGGGTGAAATGAAACTCATTAACGAATTTATTTTAAAGAAAATAGCCCCCGAAAGACAGAAGGAAAAAGAATCCAAAAGTAACTTAACAACTCCGGAAAAGATAGCACTTTTGGAACATTTGGGTGTTTTCACCAAGCTTGTCAAGGACGGAGTAAGTCCCGAAAATGAATATAAAATTATTCATAATCTGATCGGAGGAAGTTATACCAATATCAAAAAATACTGCCTCAACAGAAAGACGAAAAATAAATCCTCAAAAGATTATCAGATCAACGAAAAACATAAAAATACAATTAGAAATTTTTATAACTCCAAGACTTATTAGAAGCAGTTTCCTTAAACTTATCTTACCTATTTTACTACCCCAACGCTACCTCATCGCTACCCCAAAGGAGTAAAATACGGTAAGGATATTTCAAATCTTTGTATTGTGAAACAAACAAAAATCACGATACAATGGAACAGATTAATTTTATCGGAGTAGAACCAGAGAACCTCATCAACGAAATCGTAAGCAAGGTAAAGGATTCCCTACTTGCCGATTTAACCCAAACCTTTAAAAACAACGAACCGAAACGCTACCTCTCCGCAGATGAGGTCTGCGAACGTTTCGGTGTGACTAAGCCTACCATTCACGAGTGGCGTAAACGCGGAATACTAAAATCCCATAAACTCGGTTCCAGAGTATATTACAGGCTGGATGAAATAGAAAATGCAATGATTGTTAACGATTAAATTTTCTATTATGCCAGTTTCCAACACTCATTATCAGGATCAGAGAACTATTATCTACAGGTTAGATGAGGTTAAAAAGACCTTTCGACAGTATAAAAAGACAGATACACCGCCAAATGTAAAAGATTATTCTGAAAAAGATCATTTACTGCCTGAATTTATCCGTATTGAAAGGAATAACGGTTATAACACCTTTAGCGGACTCAATAACCTTTTACGACTTCGTGATGCTTCCAATTGGGCAAAATGTACTGTTTTAGGGCTACGACCTGCCGGAACTGCCAATTTTTATTACACAAACCTACTTATAAAATCGGGTAATGCTTTATGTATTGTCTATTATGAATTAAGTAACAAGGAAATAGAAATTAGGATTTTCGAGGAATTTTATCCCTGCCCAAAACATGATCTGCATACGCGGATAAGCGAGATAATCACCAATTGCCGGAAATAAAAAAGGAATGTAAAATACATTCCTTAAGGCGTTCAAACCTGACAAATTGCAAAACCTTTTGTCTTTACAAAGATAAGAAATTATGCTGACAGACTTTGTAAAATTTCATTATACGGATAAAAATTATGAGTTACCCACCGACAAAACCGATTTTATCATTTCCGTGAATAATGAAACCGGAGAAACAGACGACAAAAAAGAAGGTGAATATTTCGGAATGCAGATTATTAAATACGCTTCCGGTCGGATTATGGTAAAAGGAAGTGTTCACAAGTTTTTTAACCGTACCGATTTTAACGGAAATGATTTTGATATGAGAAACTTTTCCACAGCGTTACAAGACCTTGAAACAGAAATAAGAGTAAAACCTCAATGTTGCAGACTGGAAAATATCGAAATAGGAGTAAACATTCAATTACCGTTTGATCCGAATAAACTCTTACAAAATTTATTGTTTCACCGATCCGTAGAATTTAATAAAACTATTTCAGGCTCTTTTTACTATCAATCGGCAAAGAGAGATTACATTATTAAAATCTATAATAAAACTGCACAGTATGAAAAGAAATTAAAAAAGATAGCCGAAAACCAAAATTTTATGAAACCGCATGAAAAGAAGGCGTTTAGTTTGTTTAAAAAGACGGTTAATGAGCATTTACAACCCAATACTTTACGATTTGAGATTAAGTTTCTGAAAATGAACCTACTCAATGATTTAGGAATTATGTATTTACCGGATATTGCAAAACCTGAAATGATGATACCCCTCAAAAACCTTTTATTAAAAGAATTTCAGGAAGTCTGTTTCTACGACTATACTATGGATCAAACCAATATGAAAAACTCAGAGATAAACAAGCTTAAAGATTACAGGAACCCTAACTACTGGGTAAATCTCAACAAGAAAGATAAATATTATCATAAGAAAAAGTTTCAGGAAATGACATTGAAATATTCTCAAAATGTAAAGGCTAAAGTTTCGGAATTGATAAAACAGAAAATCGAAAAATTATCTGAAAAAAGTTTAGACTTTTCGACCGACAATTGTAACGAAAATGAAAAACAAAAGTTTAGACTTTTCGACCGTTCAGATATAGGGTCAAAAAGTCTAAATGACATCCTCTAAAATTAACAGTTATGAAAAAGAAAATTAGTGCCGGAAATAAGGCTAAAAATAGAAGTATCGGAAATTATGATTTATCTAAAAAAAGAAAGGAAAATGCAAAGGACAGTAAACAGGATTTGCAGGAACCGAAAACTGAAGTGTTGGAAATTAATCTCTCGGAGTTAGAATTGAAATTAGAGTTAGGGTCCGAAATTGATTTTGTAGTCTTGTTGGATTCTGAATTAAATATGCAGGAGTTAAATATAGAACTTCCGGAAATGAGTATAGATTTTTCCGATATATTGGATTTTAAGCTGGTGGAAATGTCGGACTTGGATTGGCAAGACCTGTTGGAAAAGTTAAGTTTTGAAATTGAACTACCGGAATCTGAGGTGTTTATTGAGAAATAACGCCTGTTTACAGAGGAAATAAACGGATTTTAATATACGTCGTTTCCGGACACATTTAAAAACGTTTGAAACCATTATGAATAAAGGAATTATGTCAAAAATAGGCTGGAAAAGGTGAAAAGTTCCTTAAAAATTTAGGTTTTATTTTCAGGCTGGAAAAAGAGGCTCGAAAATTTTAAGATCCTAAAGTGAAATTTAATAAAGCAGTTGCAGAAACGAACGCGGTGCAAACGCAATGCAAATGGAAAATAGATATAAACACCAAGTAACATTTAAAAATTAAGATTATGGGAAGATGGAGCAACAGTCCCGATGAGGTAGAATGTTTAAAACGAATCACAATTGCAGATTTAAAGAAATTGGGCTATTTACAGCCTAATGTACACCTTAACAGGAGTATATATTGGAATACGAGCAATGGAGCCAAGGCAAGTTCAATAACGGTCATTATAGAGACTAACGACACGGATGGCTACATTACCCTAGATTATACCTTTAATGACTCTCAAAAGGTCAATTACAAAGTGAAATTAATTACCCGTCCCTCCAATCTGGGAAATGGTTTATTATGGTTTTTCGTCTGTCCTCATACGCAAAAGGTTTGCAGGAAACTGCATTTAAACAGTGGGTACTTTCTGCATAGGACAGCTTTTAACGGTTTGTATTATGAAAAACAGTTGCAGTCTAAAAAGTGGAGGGATTGGGAAAAGGTCTTTGGCTCTTACCTGAATGATAAATTGTATGAGGAACTCTATAAAAAGCATTTTAAGAAGTTCTATAACGGGAAACCGACAAAGAAATATTTACAGCTCATGAAAAAGATTAATGCAAGAAAGGACATCAATTTTGAAGATTGGGAAAGGGCTTTACTGATGTAAAAAATTTTGCTGTAACTTTTGCAAAAGATTTGCAATTATGTATAAACGGGGTGATTCTTTCATTCCGTTTTTATTTTATATTTGTTTTTAAGATTTTTAATGCAGAAGTAAGATGAAAGAATCTAAAAAGTTTAGATAAATTATAGTCAATTAAAGTTAAAATTTAAACTTATTGACTAGGGGTTGACTAAGCTGATTTAAATAGTATTGAAAATCAAATATTTGTATTGTATTTTACAATCCTGAAAGGATCCAAACACGAATCTTTCCATGCTATTTTCTAATACTATGTCGAGATCCTTTCATGATGACAAGCTTTGGGGATGATTGTTAAAAGAAGAAAAGTTTAAATAAGCCCAATATAAAAGAATGTTTGAATAGTAAAAATATTCGCAAACTTTACCCCTCAATAAGCAACACGATTTTAATCCTGCATTTAATTCGTTTTGAATAACATACCCCATCAAATTTTATTATTTTTTAACTATAAAATCAATTCTCAGGAACAAATAATATTAGTTTTTGACGGTAAAATTCACTATTTTTGAGCAATTATTTTAACAACAGATGAGCAACATAGAAGATAAGAAAAAGGCACTTGCATTAGTGCTTGACAAGCTAGATAAAACATACGGAAAAGGGACTGTAATGACGTTAGGAGATAGTGCAATCGACACTACTATCGAAGTTATTCCTTCAGGATCTTTAGGATTAGATATCGCTTTAGGCGTTGGCGGATATCCAAGAGGAAGAATCATTGAAATTTACGGACCTGAATCTTCAGGTAAAACAACTTTAACGCTTCACGCAATCGCAGAAGCTCAGAAAGCAGGCGGAATTGCTGCATTTATTGATGCAGAGCACGCTTTCGACAGAGGTTATGCAGGAAAGTTGGGAATTGATCTTGAAAACTTAATCATTTCTCAGCCCGACAACGGTGAGCAGGCTTTAGAAATTGCTGACAACCTGATCCGTTCAGGAGCAATTGACATTGTGGTAATTGACTCTGTAGCTGCGTTAACTCCAAAAGCGGAGATCGAAGGTGAAATGGGAGATTCTAAAATGGGTCTTCATGCAAGATTGATGTCTCAGGCATTAAGAAAATTGACGGCAACTATTTCCAGAACAAAATGTACAGTAATTTTCATCAACCAGTTGAGAGAGAAAATCGGTGTAATGTTCGGAAATCCTGAAACAACAACGGGTGGTAACGCATTGAAATTCTATGCTTCTGTAAGAGTAGACATCAGAAAAGCAAGTGCGCCGATCAAAAACGGAGATGAAGCTGTTGGAAGCCGTGTAAAAGTGAAAATTGTGAAAAACAAAGTTGCTCCACCTTTCAAAATGGCAGAATTTGACATTATGTACGGTGAAGGTGTTTCTAAAACAGGAGAAATCCTTGATGCTGCAGTAGATATGGGAATTGTGAAGAAAAGTGGTTCTTGGTTCAGCTACGGCGAAACTAAGCTTGGACAAGGCCGTGATGCTGTAAGAGATCTATTAAAAGACAATCCCGAGCTTTCTGAGGAATTAGAAAACAAAATCAAAGAAGAAATCGCTATTAAAAAGCAGTAATTTCTAATTCATATTAAACAAATCGGCGGCACCAAAGGTGCCGCCGATTCTTATTTATCAATATTAAGGCTTTTCGTCTGTTAGCTCAAATCCCCAGTCTTTCCCTTTTTGCGTGGCAGGAACGCCCTTGGTCATCCAAGCCGGAGCTTTAGTATCTTTAAGATAATAATCAAAAAACTGCTGTTCACGGATTTGGATATCTTTTCTGTTCTGGCGTTTCATAAGATTATGATCATCGCCATTA
Organism: Chryseobacterium limigenitum; assembly: GCF_900114875.1. Classification (GTDB taxonomy): domain Bacteria; phylum Bacteroidota; class Bacteroidia; order Flavobacteriales; family Weeksellaceae; genus Chryseobacterium; species Chryseobacterium limigenitum. The sequence goes on along the minus strand of NZ_FPKW01000010.1, from coordinate 55,253 downwards.
TAATTCAGAAGCCAAACTTGTTTCCCCAGACGGCGTAATGCGGTAAACATTTCAATTCCCTGATACCAAGGCACTGCTCCGTCTTTATCATTACTCATTATAACTACGGGAGTTTTCACTTTATCAATTGTAAAAAGCGGTGAATTTTTAATATAAAGATCCGGTGCTTCCCATAGATTTTTCCCTAATCTGCTCTGCGATTTTTCATACTGAAATTGGCGGTTCATCCCTGAAGACCAACGAATTCCTCCATAAGCAGAAGTCATATTGACGACAGGTGCGCCACTCCATGCTGCAGCATACATATCGGTATGAGCAATAAGATAAGCCACCTGATATCCTCCCCAGCTTTGCCCCTGAATTCCTATTTTAGCGCCATCTACCCACGGATTTTGCTTTAGCTTTTCAACTCCGGAATTAATGTATTCCATCGCAGATTCTCCAGGTAAGCCATCAGTGTAAGAAATATCAGGGGTGAAAACCAAATATCCGTTGCTCACAAAATAAGAGATATTTAATCTTGAAGGCGTTGGAGCCGGAGCTACATAACGATTCAGGTTATCCGAAAGTTTTTCATAGAAATAGACAATCATAGGATATTTTTTATTCGGATCAAAATTTTCCGGTTTGTATAAAACTCCTGTAGATGTATTTCCTTTTGGCGTTGTCCAGTTTACCAATTCGTCTGTTCCCCAATTGTAAATCTTTTGCTGCGGATTGGTATCACTCAACTTGTCCTGCTTAGAGAAATCTGATGTTGTAAAAATATTTGGAGAGTCAGTGTATGATTCTTTAATCAAAATATACTCCTCCGCATTTTTCGCTTTTTGAAGACTGCGATATCCCCAGACATTTTCCATCTGAACTTTTACAGGATCACCATTCGAATGAATAGATGTTTTAAAAATTCCGTTCGCTTTGGATGTGTTATCAAAAGCCGACAAGTAAATGGAAGATTTTCGGTTTAAGCTTTTAATATCTTTATCTAAATCGTAAGTATCAAATGTTATTTTATTTTTACGACCGAATCCATTGGTGATATTTCTTGGTTTTTTTGAACCGTTCAGGAAAAATTCCCAAAGATCATAACGGTCTCTGATAATCACAGATTCATCTTTATCCGTCCATGATGCAATACCATAAGAATTTGGAAAGTCCGGCATATCAAATTCTTCTTCAACGAAGGAAACAGGCAAATCGGTACTCAACGGAAGTGTTTGTTTTGTTTTCACATTATAACTCAGCCATTTCCCTTTTTCTCTGTCAAAAACCACAACAAAATTTCCAAGCGGAGATACTGCAACTGCCCCATCCAGATTTTTAATAACTTCTGTTCTCTCTCCTGTTTTATTATCGATAAGGAAATAGGTTTTCTTTGTTGAGCCTTCCCATTGCGAAGAAATACGGTTATTCAAACTGGTAATACCCAGCGCAAATTCGGCATTTCCTTCGCTTACCAATCGTAAAGTATCCAGATCCTCACCATTGATATTTCTGAAGAAATCCGGTTTTTCGGTTTGCATTACTGCTGCATAAGATTTTTTCAGATCATTCCTCAATTCCTTTAGCTGTACCGTTTGCAGATAATCATCTTTATAATTCCAAATGTCCACAACAGCATGATCGTTTGCAATCATTGCAGTATCTTTTGCAATAGGTTTTGGAGCAACACCAAAGTATAACTGCTTCCCATTTTTGCTGAATTTTGGTAACCTATTTTCAGAAATTACCCAATTCTTCTTCATTTGTGCATTATCATTGGCTACAATTTCCTTTTTATTGTTTTTTAAATTAAAATAATAAAACTGATACAATTTCACCAAATCATTCTGTGCAGAAGAAGTTCCTACAAACGCCAGCTGATTTCCTTCTTCATCAAAAGATAACTGGGAGAAATCGCCTTCCATTTCCGAAATTTTATTTACAGCTCCTGTTTGTAAATTAACTACCTGTACGGTTTGAAGCGTATATTTCTTTGGCTTTGATTTGTCCGTAACTTTTTTCTCTGCAGATTGAGCATCCAAAGAATCTTTCTTCTCTTTTTTATCTTTATTGGTTTTCTCTTCCGGTTTCTTGGTTACAAAAACAAGTTGCTTCCCATTGTTACTGAATTCATAGCGGAAAACATTCTCATAGGTTGTACTTTTTCCATCCAAAAGATTCCGAACTACCAGCTGCAAAGGCTTTGCATTTTTATCGTCGTCTTTCTTTTCTTCTCCATCATCTTTATCAGAAGCATCATCCGAAGATTTATCTTTCATGTTTTCCAAAAGATAGGCGACATAAGAACCTCCTTTTTCAGGAATTTTAAACCCTTTTACATTAGGAATTTTCTCCGTTTTACCACTCGAAAAATCAACGATGACAAGACTGTCTTTTGTTAGCTTATTCTGTTTTAATTTTTTATCCTTCACCGCTTTTACATCTTTATACAAAGGGCGGATTTGAAAAATGCCAAACTTTGAATCATTTGTAAATTCCACTTTCGTTCCCCTAGGAAACTTCTTCGAATCTTTATTTTTAACCGAATATAAAAAAAGGATGGGATTTCCTTCCTGAGCATCTACAGAATAGGCAATCCATTTTCCGTCATTTGAGATTTTTCTCGCACCTATATTTTGCCAACTGTCGTAAACAGAATGATCCAAAGGCTTTTTCTGTCCATACATAAAACAGGTCATGGCGAGCAGAATAAAAACTATACATTTCAACTTCATTTTAAAAAAAATTTAAGGATTAAAAGTAAGACATTTCATTGAAAATTCATATTACACAGTTGTAATTTTAATGGAAGAGGGAGACAGACAAAATTACCTTGGTACTTCAATCCTGCTAAAGGTTCGCCTCTCTCCGAAATTAAAGGACGATACTATAACTACCTTCCTCAAGCTTCCTTCTTCCTGCAAAAAAAATAATGTCAATCTGTCACTTTCTGACGCGTGGTATTTTTTTTGTGAATAATAAAACAAATCAAAACTAAATTATTATGACTAAAGGAAATATTAATGTATCTGTGGAAAATATTTTCCCGCTTATCAAGAAATTTCTTTACAGTGATCACGAAATATTCTTAAGAGAGTTGATCTCAAATGCAACGGATGCTACTTTAAAATTGAAACATTTAACAAGTATCGGCGAAGCAAAAGTAGAGTACGGAAATCCGAAGCTTGAAGTGAAAATTGATAAAGAACAAAAAACACTTCGCATCATCGACCAGGGAATTGGAATGACTGCGGAAGAAGTTGAAAAATACATCAATCAAGTTGCTTTTTCAGGAGCTGAAGAGTTCTTAGAAAAATATAAAGACACCGCAAAAGATTCAGGAATTATCGGTCATTTCGGACTTGGATTTTACTCAGCGTTTATGGTGGCTGAAAAAGTTGAAATCTTAACTAAATCTTACAAAGATGAACCAGCAGTTCGTTGGATCTGCGACGGAAGCCCGGAATTTACTCTTGAAGAGACAACAGATAAAACCGACAGAGGAACCGAGATCATTCTTCATATTGCAGAAGATTCATTAGAGTTTTTAGAGGAAGCAAAAATCCGTGAATTATTATTAAAGTATAACAAATTCATGCCAGTTCCTATTAAGTTCGGAACAAAAACGCACACTTTACCTTTACCAGAGGACGCTCCGGAAGATGCGGTTGCTGAAACTGAAGAAGTAGACAACATCATCAACAACCCAACTCCGGCATGGACGGTTGCTCCAAGTGATTTGACGAGTGAAGATTATATGTCATTCTATCACGAGTTGTACCCAATGCAGTTTGAGGAGCCTTTATTCAATATTCACTTGAATGTTGATTATCCTTTCAACTTAACAGGGATTTTATTCTTCCCTAAATTGAGCAACAATTTAAATATCGAGAAAGATAAAATTCAATTATACCAAAACCAAGTATACGTAACAGATGAAGTAAAAGGCATCGTTCCGGATTTCTTAATGCTTCTTCGTGGAGTAATTGATTCTCCTGATATTCCGTTGAACGTTTCCCGTTCTTATCTTCAGGCGGATGGTGCTGTAAAGAAAATTTCTTCTTATATCACTAAAAAAGTAGCCGACAAAATGGCTTCTTTAATTAACGAAAACCGTCAGGATTACGAACAAAAATGGAATGACATTAAAATAGTTATTGAATACGGAATCGTTACTGAAGAAAAATTTGCAGAAAAGGCAGACAAATTCACTTTATATCCTACCACTGACGGAAAATATTTCCTTTGGAATGAGTTGGAAGAAAAACTGAAGCCGACACAGACAGATAAAGATGGTAATTTAATCATTCTTTATGCTTCTAATGCTGATGAGCAGCACAGCTATATTCAGTCTGCAAAAGATAAAGGATATGAAGTTCTTCTTTTAGATTCTCATATCATTCCTCACGTTATTCAAAAACTGGAAACTTCTAAGGAGAAAGTCTCATTTGCAAGAGTGGATGCTGATCATGTAAATAATCTGATCAAAAAAGACGAACCAACTATTTCTAAATTAAATGAAACTGAAAAAGAATCATTAAAAAAGAATGTTGAAGATGCGGTTCAGGATAAAAAATTCACTGTTCAGCTGGAAGATTTGGAAAGTAATGATGCTCCGTTCACCATCACTCAGCCCGAATTCATGAGACGAATGAAGGATATGCAGGCAACCGGCGGTGGCGGAATGTTTGGAATGGGCGGTTTCCCAGAAATGTATAATTTGGTTGTAAACTCCAACAGTGAATTTGCCAACCAGATCTTAAAAACTGAAAATACCGAAGAGAAAGAAGGATTAATAAAGCATGCTTTAGATCTAGCTAAACTTTCTCAAAACTTATTGAAAGGAAAAGATCTTACCGATTTTATCCAAAGAAGCTATAAACAACTGGAAAAATAGTTCAATTAATTATATTGTGGTTTCGGGGTCGACAAAGTCGACCCCGAAACTTTTTTATCCAAACAAATCAATCTCTATAAGTTCTCAATTGCCTTTAAAATCTCTTTAGGCTCATCTTTTAAACCTTGAATATGATCTGATGTGTTTTCAAGAAATTGTTTAGGTTCCGAGGCATTTCCAAAAAATTCCTGTCCTTGAGAAAAAGGAATTGTTTTATCATTTTTACTATAGATAAATAGCTTAGGAAGACCTTGCGTATATTTTACATCTTCTTTTGCCGAGTAAACGTTTTGTAACATTTGGTTAATAAAATCTTTGTACTGAGGAGCATGAACTGTTGCTATGTCTGCAAATGATGACATCCCGCCATCTATGATCAATCCAGATATTTTCTCTTTATTTTCTCTTGCCAAATGAGTCGCAATCTGAGAACCTAATGAAGCTCCGTAAATATATATTTTAGTGTTTTTGATCTCAGGCTTACTTAGTAAGAAGTCAAACATTTTTTGCCCGTCTGAAGCTACGTTAACATGAGTAGGTTTTCCTGTTGATTTTCCGTATCCTCTGAAATCTATCATTACGATTTGAAAACCATCATCCACCAATGGCTTTGTAATATATTGATAAGTCGAAACATTTCCATTCGCACCATGGAAAAATAAAATCGTTTTCTTAATGTTGTTGGTTTGAGGTTTCAACACTACCGCAGTGATCGTATCATTCTCTACAGGAAGTGCAATGAATTTTACATTTGAAAATTCTAATGGCTTCATTTCTTTACTCGGCTGGTAAAATTTATCGTCCATTTGTGCCTTTGATAAGCAAATGGTAAATAAGAAAAATACGGTAGATAAAAGCTTTGTTTTCATGGTTTCATTTATTTTATGAGACAAAACTAAACTCCTCAAACATTTTTCACTAAAAAAAGGTACTCAGCCGTATTTTTTATTTGCTGAGCTGTAGAAATCCTATAATTCTTCCAATGGATTCCAAAATAGTTTCTTGAAATTTTTAATTCTGAAATTTTCAACCTCAATTCCTTCTGCTTCTAATTTAACTTGAAATTCCGGAACGGATAAAGTTCCTGAACTTGAAATAACACGATGAGCCGGAACATCTTTCGGGCAGCCTCCCATTGCTTTTCCCACATGTCGTGAATGATTGGGGTAACCGACTGCTTTTGCAATAGCTCCATAACTTGTTACTCTTCCTTTGGGAACGAGCTTGGTAATTTCCCAGACTTGCTGTTTGAATATTTCGTCCATTTTTTTGGTTTTTAACGCAAAGATTGCAAAGCTTTTTTTTACAAACTTAGTGTTTTTAAGTTCGCAAAGGCGTTTCACTCAGCAAAGTTACGAAAGGATAGAATACAGTATTATTTGTTTTGCATCATTTTTGAACTCTAATAGCTTCAATGGTGTTTCTCATTAAAATATAAAGTTATGAAAAAATCATTTTTTAAACTCGTCAATAAAATCAATAAAGCGATCTTACCAAAATTCAGAGAGGGATTTTAGCTTATCGATATTTCGTGCTGACCAATTCTTTGGACTGACAGTTTTGCGTGAGGGATATGGAGGGTGCGAGCGAAGCGAGCAGTGCAAAGCACCGAAACGAAGTGGAGCCCGGAGAAGCCCGACCCGAGCTCCGGGTTTGCTTTGGCGAGGGGCACGCCCAGATTTATATAAGTATTTTGACCACAGATTTTCACAAAATAATCTATTAAAATAAAAAATCAATTCTTCTCCGTCAAATACTTCCAGTACCTCCTTGGAACATGTTGGATATGCAATTTCAAATTCTTCCTTTCTACAATATTAGTCTTTGTAAAATATCGTTGCCAAAGCCTCTGATATTGAGTTTCCTCATCGTGAAACTTCTGTTGATATTTATTTAAATCTAATTTTTCATCAGGATAAAAGAAATCGCAGTTTTCCAGATCATACAAAATTCCGTAGTTTCTTCTCAGATCATAAATCATCCACTTTTGATCTTGGTAACGGTCTTTAAAATGTTTACGAATTAAAGGGAGTACATTGAAATCGGGATCAATTTTAGCAAAAAAAACATCATCCTGCATTTTTTCAAAACGAACAAAGGCGGTCATTCTATGTCTTTCTCGACTTACAGATTTGCAGATTTTAGAGATTTTCAACATATCATTATCTGCATAATTTTGCAGAATGTTTTCGGTTGGATGTTGAATCGATTGTTTGACTGCGGATAAAATAAGCTGTTCTAGCTCCAAATCCTCAGATAAATACACTTTCAGCAATTCATGGACTCCGGATTTGCCGATGTTTTGTTCTAATTTATTTAAAACTCTTTCTGCTTTTTCAGTTTGCGTAATCACGTCATGGATTTCCGCAAAAATATTTTCCTGATGAAACTTTTCTCTGCTTACAATTTCTACATCTCTGTAACGATATTCGAAAACTTCAAATATCGCTGTGAAAAGCCCGTCGAAACTTCCGTCGTAGAGGAGGGTAGTCATGTTGAGTTGGAGAATTATAGGGTTTTGGAGTTTTAGAATGAATTGATATTTAAGTTTTAGAATTATTAGTGAAATTCGTGAAAATTATTTGCGCAATTTGTGTTTAAAAAGTTTAAAATAAAGTCAACTGCTGCGAAAACTGATTATGAAATTTAGAAGAGCTTCCTCCAATCAATAATTTTCTCAAATTTTTATCCGTTAAATATCTCAAATAAGCGTTTCCTGCATTAAAATCAATAAAATATCTCGCCCGATTCACGGCTGCTCCTAATTTTTTAAGATGATCCATCGTTAAAATCTGAAAACGTCTTGCACTGACAATTTTCTGAGCTGTTTTCACACCAATTCCTGGAATTCTTAAAATCATTTGATAATCCGCAGTTTGAAGGTTAATAGGAAATTGATGCAAATGTCTCAATGCCCAGCTCAATTTCGGATCAACTTCCAAATCAAGAAACGGCATATTTGGATCTAAAATTTCTTCCGCTTTAAAACCATAAAAACGCATCAGCCAATCCGATTGATACAAACGGTTTTCCCTAAGCATCGGAACTGCTGTCGTTAAAGAAGGCAATCTTTTATCCTCCAAAACAGGAACATAGCCAGAGTAATAGACTCTTTTCAGATTAAAATTTTTATAAAAATGGTCTGCAACTTTGATGATTTGTAAATCATTTTCATTCGTTGCACCAACAATCATTTGAGTAGATTGTCCTGCAGGCGCAAACTTTGGAACTTTCCTGAAGATTTTCTTTTCATCTTTGTATTGTGCAATCCCATTCTGAATATATTTCATCGGATTAAGCATATCCTGTCGATTTTTTTCAGGAGCCAGTAATTTCAGTCCGCTTTCTGTAGGAATTTCAAATCTGTCGGCGTACAAAGCGGCTTCCTGCATCAATTCGTCACTCGCACCAGGAATTGATTTTAAATGAATATACCCGTTAAAATTCTCTTCAAGGCGTAATTTTTTCGCAACACGAACCAAGCGTTCCATCGTCGTGTCGGCATTTTTAAAGATACCTGAGCTTAAAAATAGTCCTTCAATATAATTTCTTCGGTAAAAATTTATTGTTAGATCAACTACCTCATCCACTGTAAATCCGGCTCTTTTAATATCATTCGAACTTCTGGAAACACAGTAGGCACAGTCGTAAATGCAGTGATTGGTCAATAGAATTTTGAGAAGAGAAACACATCGTCCGTCTTCCGTATAGGTATGACAAATTCCGCTTGCAGAACTGTCTCCCAAAGCGCCTTTTTTATTCTTTCTCGATCCTCCGCTGGATGAGCATGAAACATCATATTTCGCGGCATCGGCAAGGATTTCGAGTTTTTCTTTCAGACGGTCAAAATTCATTTTTTTAATTGAAAATGTTATTATTAAATATTATTTTCTGTTCAAATGTAGTTCCAAAATTGATAAATGTCAATCTTTTTTCATGGAAGTTATCAATATATTACAGAGACAAAATTACTATATTTACGGTCATCAATTTATGCGTTAAATCGTAAACTTGCGATTTATCATCCATATAATAAGAAATAAAAATCTATCCATATGAACCATAAACCCGTAGAAGGTTTTTCCAAATTAACAAAACAAGGGAAAATCGACTGGCTTGTCACAGAATATCTTGAAGGAAACGAAGAATATCAAAATATATTAAAACAATATTGGAACGAAAGTGCTGATCTTCAGAAGCTTCATGATGAGTTTTCTGAAAACACGATCTCCAATTTTTATATGCCTTACGGAATTGCCCCTAATTTCTTAATTGACGGAAAATTATTCGCTCTTCCGATGGCCGTTGAAGAAAGTTCTGTGGTGGCGGCAGCTTCAAAGGCTGCAAAGTTCTGGATTGATAAAGGTGGTTTTAAAACAACAATCATCAATACTGAGAAATTAGGTCATACGCACTTTATATTTAATGTAGAACCTCATAAACTGCTTAATTTTTTTAATTTCAATTTAAAGAAACAACTGATTGAAGCTACCAATGACATCACGGCAAACATGAGAAATCGTGGCGGCGGAATTTTAGATATAAAATTGATTGATAAAACTGCTGAAATGCCTAATTATTACCAGCTTAAAGCAAGCTTTGATACGGTAGATTCAATGGGCGCCAACTTTATTAATTCTTGTCTTGAGCAGTTTGGAAAGACATTGAAGCAGGAAGTTGCAACAAGCGAATCTTTCACGCAGGAAGAAAAGAATTCATTACAGATTGTAATGAATATTCTTTCTAATTTCACACCTGATTGTATCGTAAGGGCGGAGGTTTCCTGTAAAATTGAAGACTTAAAAGACGACAGCGGAATTTCCAATGAAGAGTTTGCAAGAAAATTCAAACAGGCGGTTACGATTGCTGAAATTGAGCCTTTCCGTGCGACAACTCATAATAAAGGTGTGATGAATGGGGTGGATGCTGTGGTAATTGCAACAGGAAATGATTTCAGGGCAACAGAAGCTTGTGCGCATGCATACGCAGCAAGAGACGGTAAATACAGGTCATTAACGCATTGTACAACCGATAACGGAATTTTCAGATTCTGGATCGATCTTCCGATTTCTGTAGGAGTTGTAGGAGGTTTAACGAATCTTCACCCTTTGGTAAAATTCTCTTTAGCCTTACTAGGAAAACCTTCTGCTCAGGAATTGATGAGTATTTTGGCAGTTTCCGGTCTGGCTCAAAACTTTGGCGCATTACGTTCTTTGGTGACAACGGGGATTCAAAAAGGTCATATGAAAATGCATTTATTCAATATTCTGAATCAAATGGGAGCTACGGAAGAAGAAAAACAGCATTTTGTGACCTATTTTAAAGATAAAACCGTTACACATCACGAAGTTATCAATGAATTTAACAGATTAAGAAACAAATAATGCTGCAAATTGCTTTACCGATCCTGTTTATCATATTTGGAATATTTTTAAAGAAAACAAACAATCCGGGTTTTAGAAGTTCAAAGAAATTCGCCATTATGTTTATTATTTTGGGAATTTCTACGTTGGTAGCCAGATTTATTACCCTGTATTTGAAATCTAAGTAATGAAAAGTAAGATTTTATTCTTTTTGCTTATTTCAGGTTTAAGTTTTTCACAACAGAAAAATGTAAAAATAACTGATTTGAAACCGAAGACTGAGGATTCTGTTTTTCCTTTGGTTGCTTATTCTGAAAATCTTAGAGTCGAAAATAAAATCAATACTTTTTTGCAGGTTGATCAGTTGGAATACGTTCCGGGAGCAGAAGGAAATCCTTTTAAGCTGGTTTCTGCAGGAAAAACTTCATATTCCAATTACGTCTATTTTTACAGTTGGGAAAAGTTGGAAACTCCTAAAAATATTTTAAGTCTTGCATTAGACGGTGAAGCTTCCGGAGCTTATCCTGAAAGTTTTTTAATCTGGAAAAATTTTGACCTGAGAACTGGGAACTTTATTAATGCTAAAGATTTATTTCAAGCCAATTCAATAAAAACAGTTGAAAATTTAATTCAGAAACAGGTAAAGAAAGAGGTTGATGATTTTCTTTTACAATTAAAATCTGAGAAAAATCCTTCAGAAGAGGTTTTAGATCAGATTTCCATATATGAAGAATGTTTTACAGCATATAGCTTAGATGATATAGGGTATTATTTCGGAAAGGATAAAATAAGATTTATTGCTGGAAGATGTTCTAATCATGCAATGAGAGCATTGGATGAGCTGGACAGTCACGTTGTTGAGTTCCCTTACAAAGAACTGGATAAATATTGGAGCCCTTATGCGAAAAATTTGTTGTCAGGTTCGGAACAAATTGATAAAACAAGTCTAAGTAATAAACTATATAAAGGGAAAATTGATGGAAAATATCCTATTACAGTTTTGATCAAAAAGATGTATGATGACGGAGGTTTTTCCGCGATGTACTGGTATGATAAAAATAAAAAACTGATCGAGTGGAATGGGAAGATACAAGGAAGTCATATTTCGCTTGTAGAAAGTGATTATTATAGTGAGGAAGCCAGACAATGGATGCTGAGAGGCTTGATTGAAGCAGATATACAAGGCAATAAGATCATAGGAACCTGGCAGGATCATAAAACAAAAAAATATTTAAATCTAGAATTAGAAGAATTATAAAAATGAAAACAATAACTTTAGTCTTTGGTGCTGTTTACGGCATGTTGTCAGTAATTTTAGGTGCATTCGGCGCGCACGCTTTAAAGAAAATATTATCTGTGGAAAGACTGGAAAGTTTTGAGACAGGAGTAAGATATCAAATGTATGCAGCTTTCTTTTTATTGATCGTTGGATACATTTTAAAATTTGAAACATCATCAGAAAAGTGGGTTTCTATTTTAATGATCGCGGGAACGATGTTATTTTCGTTCAGTATTTATTTCTTGAGCTTACAGGATTATTTGGGGGCTAACCTTAAATTTTTAGGACCAATTACACCGCTTGGAGGATTGTTGATGATCATTAGCTGGGGAATGCTGATTGTTTATTTTGCTAAGAATAGAATTTAATCAAAAAAGTAGATCTGCAATATATTATGTAGATTGTTTATTGAAAAATCAAACCATGAATCATCGCTTTTTATTATTTTTTATTACGTTCATAATCTCTTCTTTAAGTGTTCAAAAAATAAATGCTCAGGAAAAGAAAAAATTAATGAATAGAGGTATTTTAACGGAAGTAAAAAGGATACAAAAGTGCTTTTCTGATAGTATTTATCAGTATGATTACAAAAAAGATTCTGCTTTATATCGTCAAAAGTACAAAGCTTTTTATGGTGAAAAAATAAAGAATCTGAAAAATCTGTATCAAAGCATTTATGACAAAGAGGCGATGATAGGAAAAGTTGATCCCAATATTTCATTTAAAACAACAAGCGGAATACAGATCGAAAATAATGTGCCTCAAACAGGAATCACACCTCCGGTGGAAGTGAAAAACAAATCTATCGATCTTGCTGAGGTTGAGAATTATCAACAGCTTGAAGAGTTGAAAAAACAATTGACACTTGACTTTCCGGTTTATTTGGTAGAAGATCTTGACGGAGGAACCTATCGTTGTAATTTGTATTTTATGATTGATGTTGATGGAAAGTTCAAAAATATAAAATATAAAGGAGCATCTGATACAGAATTCGGTATCATCAGTGCACTGTTCCTTTATGCGGTTGGAGGTTTGGAGAAACCTTTGATTTATAACAAAAAACCGATTGTTCAGAACTTTGCACAGCCAATTGTGTTAAGATTTGAATAAAATATTTATTGTAATAGCTGTAATAATCAGCAAAGACAAATGATGAGATTCTTTTAATATCTAAAATAAATTAAAATGAAAATCAATAGAAGAAGGCGCTTAATCAAAACATTTGATCTTTTGGATCAACCCATAAGATTTAATCCGTTTGTGTTTAGTCGAACCTTTTTTATGTGGGCTTTTACAGGTCTTGTCGGTGGAGTTATTGCCGGATTATATTGGATCGTCCTTGAGCATTTCACTGAGTTTTTAGCTCAATTTCAAGGTTGGATGGTGATTCCGACGATGGCGATTTGTGGTTTACTAGCCGGTTTGGTCATTCATTTTATCGGTGATCCGGGAGAAATTCATTTGATCGTTAATAATATCAGATTTAATAAAGGAAAACTAGAGCCGAAAAATAATCCTTCCATGATCTTGTCATCCCTTTTTTGTGTGGCGTCAGGTGGAAGTTTAGGGCCGGAAGCACCTTTGGTTCAGGTGACGGGTTCTACAGGAACTTGGTTGGGAAAAATTTTCAGATTGAAAGGAGAGGAATTACGTTCTTTAAGTATTGCCGGAATGGCGTCCGGTTTTACGGCACTATTCGGTGCTCCGCTTGGAGGAAGTCTTTTTTCATTAGAAATTTTGCATCATAAACACGCAGTTGAATATTATAAAGCCATTATTCCGGCTTTGGTGGCGAGTTGTTTCAGTTATCTGATGTTTGCTTTGATCATCCATTTGGGAATCGGGGCGACTTGGGATCTGAAGGCCTATCATTACACAGGAGTTTACGATTTTGCTTATGCAACCGCTTTCGGAATTGTAGGAACTTTATTTGGCTGGATCTTTATTTTTGTCGTTAAATTTTTCAAGAAAGTTTTTGAATACAGAAATTTACCAATTTATATTAAAACCTTTGTAGGTGGAGTTATTCTGGGAATTATCGCTTTTTATTTTCCGATCACAAGATATTTCGGGCATAACGAGATCAATCAGATCATCAACGGAAATTTTGCGTTGAACTTTTTAGTTTTAATCTTAATTTTCAAAATATTAGCCATCGCAGTCACCGTAACTTCGGGTTGGAGAGGTGGTTTCATCATTCCGCTTTTCTTTGTGGGAACAACATTGGGGTTGATTATCCATAATTTATTTCCGACCGTTGATACAACACTGGCAATTGTAAGTTGTATGGCTGCAATTAATGCCTGTGTAACGAGAACACCGATGAGTACAACCATTATTTTGGGAACTTTAACCGGGTTTACATATTTTGTTCCAATACTTTTTGCGAGTTTAACGGGTTATTTTCTGGCTCCGAGAATTCCATTTATTGGGTCACAGTCAGAAAGGTTAGAAGAAGAATGATTTTTTGCTAATCTGATAATAATTTGAGTGATTTATTGTAAATAAAACTGTATTTGGTTACAAACAATATTGTGGGAAACAAAAGTACTTTGTATTTGATTACAAACACTGTTGTTTTAAATAAAAATAGTTTGTATGTGGTCGCAAACAATAGTGTTTTCGATTAATGTATTTTGTATTTGGTTACAAACAATAGTGTTTTAAACCTTCGTCAATTGTATTTAGGTTACAAACATTGTCGTAAAGACTTCAAAAATTTTATCTTTTTTTCGCAGTTTTCTATATTTTAAATCTTTGCTTAATTTAGATCGCGGAAAAAATACTAAAGACTGTCTGAATTTTTAAGCCAATAAACTTGAACTTCCATGTCTTTTTAGTAAATTTGTCAACCTTTAAAATTTAATATAAAATAATAAAAATAATATGAATCTTCACGAGTATCAATCAAAAGAGATTTTATCAAAGTACGGAGTTGCTATCCAACGTGGTTTCGTAGCGAACAATGTAGAAGAAGCTGTAGCAGCTGCTGAAAAATTGACTGCTGAAACCGGAGCTCAGGCTTGGGTTGTAAAAGCACAAATTCACGCAGGTGGTCGTGGTAAAGGTGGTGGTGTAAAGTTCTCTCCAAACATGGATAAGCTTAAAGAAAACGCTCAAAACATCATCGGAATGCAGTTGGTAACTCCACAAACTTCTGCTGAAGGTAAAAAAGTACACTCTGTTTTGGTTGCAGAAGATGTTTATTATCCTGGAGAATCTGAAACTAAAGAATTTTATGTTTCTATTCTTTTAGACAGAGCTGAAGGTAAAAATACAATCGTATATTCTACTGAAGGTGGTATGGATATTGAGCACGTTGCGGAAGTAACTCCTCATTTGATCCACAAAGAAATCATTGATCCTGCTTTAGGTCTTCAAGGTTTCCAGGCTAGAAAAATTGCTTTCAACTTAGGTCTTGAAGGAAATGCATTCAAAGAATTCACAAAATTCATTGCATCTCTTTACAATGCTTATACAGGAATTGATGCTTCTCTTTTCGAGATCAACCCTGTGTTGAAAACTTCTGATAACAAAATTATCGCTGTAGATGCTAAAGTAACTTTAGATGGTAACGCATTGTTCCGTCACAAAGATCTTGAAGCATTGAGAGATACAAGAGAAGAAGATCCAATGGATGTTGAAGCTGGTGAAGCTGGTCTTAACTTCGTAAAACTAGACGGTAACGTTGCTTGTATGGTAAACGGAGCTGGTCTTGCAATGGCAACTATGGATATCATCAAATTATCTGGTGGTAGCCCTGCTAATTTCTTGGACGTTGGAGGTACTGCTGATGCTCAGAGAGTACAGACTGCTTTCGGAATCATCTTGAGAGATCCAAACGTAAAAGCAATCTTGATCAACATCTTCGGAGGTATCGTAAGATGTGACAGAGTTGCTCAAGGTGTTGTTGATGCTTACAGAGCAATGGGTAGCCTTCCGGTTCCATTGATCGTAAGATTACAAGGAACTAACGCTGTTGAAGCTAAAAAATTAATTGATGAGTCAGGTCTTCCAGTACACTCTGCAATTACTTTAGAAGAAGCTGCAAACAAAGTAAAAGAAGTTTTAGCTTAAGACTAAAATTTTTATATAAAATTAAAACCGTTTCATTTTTGGAACGGTTTTTTCTTTTTAAAAATTAAATAATAATTGATGAAAAATCTACACATTCCAAATCCGTGTTCAGAAAATTGGGAATCGATGTCTTCTCAGGAAAAAGGGAGGTTTTGTTCCGTTTGCAATAAATGTGTGATTGATTTTACAGAAAAACAACCGGAGGAAATCCTGCAAATTATTGATGAAAAGAAAGATGAAGAAGTTTGCGGAAGATTTTACAGTCATCAATTAACTAAAGAAGTTGAAAAATCTGAGCAGTTAAAAAATCAATTTTTTAAATATATTCCATCACACTTTCAAAATAGTAGAGTTACAATGGCTATATTTTCTTTAATTCTATTTTTAACGGGATGCTCAAAACCTAAAGAAACTACTTATGCAACAACAGGAATGGTTGTGGTTGAAGAAGATTCTATTCCTAAAAATGGAAAGTACGAAATGGGTGAAGTTAAAATTGAAAATGATTCCTGTGCTACAATGCCTAAGAAAGATAGCTTAAAGTTGAAATAATTTCACTTTACAGATAAAAGAAAACCGCCTTTCACAAGAGGGCACTGAAAAAGTCCTCTTATAAAAAATGAGACAAAATTTTGATAAAAAAAATGAAATAAAGGCTCTGAGAGAATCGCTTGATTGAGTTTGAAAACTTTTAAATTTGAAAATATAGCAAAGAGAAGGGCTTAAACTGATTTAAAGTTTAAGCCCTTTTATTTTTGGATAGTTTTTCAGTGCCCTCTTTCACAAAGCGGTTTTTTTATTAATCATGATTTTCATTGATAAGACTTTCTCCATTCGTAATGCTAATACTTGTGGGCGTTACCAACTGAATATTATCTGCATCAAGACGTTGCTTGATCTTCATTAAAGCCTCGCTTTTTAATTGAACCATACTTGCCCCGACCTTCATCCAGAATTTCGCCTGTAGCGTGAATGCGCCTTGTTTCAGATCTGTGAAAATAACTTCTAATGTATCTAATTTATCAACATTTTCCAGACTCTTGATGACTTCTAAAATACCTTGTTGAGCTTTGTTGAGATCTTCATCTCCCGGAATTTCAAAATTTAAAATAATCCTTCGCTGAGGTGAAGCGGTAATATTATAAAAAGGAGCATTAAAAATTACCTGATTGGGAATGTAAGCTTTCTTTCCGTCGTCTGTGATGAGTTTGGTGGTTAAAAAACCAATTTCCTGCACCGTCCCGGAATGAGCACCTATTGTGATATAATCTCCGATCTTAAAGGCTTTATCGATCCCGATAAGCATCCCTGAAAATATACTCGAAACAAGATCCTTCAAAGCAACCCCGGCGATAACCCCGGCAACTCCCAAGCTTCCGATGAATTTCCAAAGGAAACCACTGAATCCCATAATTTCCAAAGCAATAAAACTTCCCATGATCATGATCAGAAATCTGAAAACTCCGATCAATGTTACTAAAGAGCTTTCTTTTTTGCTTTTCGGGAATAGTTTATGGAAGACTTTTACAGAACCCTGACTTAAATATTTGCTTGTAATAAGAAAAAAGGTAAAAACCAGAATCCCTACAATTAATTTTGGGGTAATTTCTGCGAACTTTAAATACCAGTTTTCCAGGACTCTATATACAACATCGATGTAACTTAAACCATTTTTCTGCATGAAATGAAAATTTTATTAAATAAATATATAAATTCTTAACAAATATTTTGCCAGTTTCAAAAAGTCTACTAAATTTGTAGACTAATAAAGCAGAATATTATGTCAATTAAATTAGGAGATACCGCACCCAACTTTCAGGCTGAATCATCTTTGGGAGATGTAGATTTTTATAATTATTTGGGAGATTCTTGGGGGATTTTGTTTTCGCATCCTGCGGATTACACGC
Organism: Chryseobacterium limigenitum; assembly: GCF_900114875.1. Taxonomy (GTDB): domain Bacteria; phylum Bacteroidota; class Bacteroidia; order Flavobacteriales; family Weeksellaceae; genus Chryseobacterium; species Chryseobacterium limigenitum. Next base: position 37,748 of record NZ_FPKW01000010.1, on the reverse strand, counting down.
CTGTATGCACAACTGAACTTGGATATACTTCAAAATTACAGTCAGAATTTGAAAAAAGAGATACCAAAGTAATTGCATTAAGTGTAGATGGAGTAGAAGATCATCAAAATTGGATTAAAGATATTAATGAAACTCAGAATACGGATGTACAGTTTCCTATCATTGCGGATAAAGACAGAAAAGTTTCTGAGTTGTATGATTTTATTCATCCCAATGCTTCGTTAACAGCTACGGTTCGTTCTTTATTAATTATTGACCCTGAGAAAAAAGTAAGATTGATTATTACTTATCCTGCTTCAACAGGAAGAAATTTTAATGAAATTCTTAGAGTTTTGGATTCTCTTCAGTTGGTTGACTCCTATAAAATTGCAACACCTGTCAATTGGAAAGATGGTGAAGATGTTATTATTCCGCCATCAATCTCAACAGAAGATGCAAGGAAAATATTTCCGAAAGGTGTTACAGAGATTAAGCCTTATCTGAGATACACACCACAGCCGAATACGTGATTTATTTGATTTTTTATAGTTTAGTTTTAATTTGTACGAAAATCGCCTCGAAAAAATATTTCGAGGCGATTTCATTTGTATACTATATGTATATGTGAAGTGATTGACTATTTTACGTCGTTGATAATCTGCTTACCTTTAGAAGTTGGTAAATAAATACTGAAACCTACGTTGAAAGTAATGTTAGAATTTAATCCTTCACTACCGAATCCTGACTGACCTTGGTATTTTACTAAACCTTCAACACCAATATTTGGTGTAATGAAGTAAGAATAACCAGGACCAGCACCGAAGTCTAAACCAGTTGTAGAGTTACCTCCTTCAACAGATCTACCTCCAACACCTAAGTTACCTTCGAAGAACCAACGACCGTGGTTTAATAAGTTATCAACACCTTTCTCACCCGGAGATAGATAATAACGACCTAATGCACCAACTCCATAAGTGAAATCTGTCGGGCTTCCGTTTGTAACTTTACTGATACCTAAGTTTACATACCCCCCAACTGCTACATTATCTTTAATAAAATATGCACCTTTTGGCTGTAATGCAATGCTATAACCACCACCAGTGTTTAATCCAAAATTACTTGATAAAAGGCTACTTCCAACTAACCAGTTACCTTCCTGAATTTGAGCATTCATTGTAGTAGTTAATCCTGCTACAGCTAATATTCCTGATAGAATTAGTTTTTTCATAATTTATAATTTTTAATAATTAATGTTTATTATTCTTAAAATATAGATTAAACAACAAATGTGCCAGACTGCTCAATGTCACGTGTTTTTTTGGGAACCAGGGCGTGAATTAATGTTTTTTATGTCATATTATTTTAACATTTGATGAGGGATTTTATGATATTATATAAATAAGAGAATTATAGAGATTACAAGCCCTGCAACAGTGAAAATAATTCCTCTTTTGAATGCTTTTGTCTTTGGATTAAACATCCAGAAGCTTGATATAACGAAGAAAAACAATGCTATGCCAAAAAAAGTATTTAATGGTGATAGTTTGTCTTTAGATTGGGATTTATGAAGTTTTGTCATCTTATCTAAAACAAAAGGAAGCTCTTTTTTAGAGTATTTTGCCTCACCTGTAACAGAGTTATAAGTTCCCTGTTTGAATTTTAAAATATCGCCTTCAGTTTTTTCTACTTCGAAGTTTTTCATTTTTAATTCCTTGCCTAATTCTTTTTCATTCAGATTTTTAGCAATTATTTTTTCATACTTTTTTTCTTTTTTCAGAAAGTCTGTATCTCTGTAAACCAATAAAACACCACTTACGGCATAAACGGCCATAATTCCTGCAAGGAAATATCCCAGATAACGGTGGGTGATTCTCATAAAACTTCTTGTGTTCTTAATCTTATCCATGTCTCAATATCTTTTTTTATTAAATTTCAAAAGTGGAAACTGCTAAAATGCAACTTCCACTTTGAATGATGAAATTATTAATAATATTAAATTATTACAGTTTATATGTTAATGTGAAATAGTAATTTCTAGGGGTAATAGGGTTTACGGAGTAGTTTTCGTGAACATTGGAATTTACAACATCAAATAAATTACCCACTTTTCCCTGGATTGAGAATTTGCTCCATTCGTAACCTACAGATAAAGCAACTGTTGTGTAATCTTTTAATTCAAAAGTTCTGCTTACTCCATTTCTTGCTTCTAAACTTGTACTGCTTCCCGTTTTTGTATCGTTCCATCCTGCCAATCTATCACCTATATAATAAGCACTAACGCCTACTTTCAAGCCTTTAATTCCTTTAGTAAAGGTGTAAAATACAGAGGCATTTGCTGTCGTAGCTGGGGTTCTCACTAATCTTTGATTTTCTACATAACCCACTTTTTCTGGTGTATCTAAATACACTGAATTATTATAAGAAATACCTCCAATAATGGAAAGGTTTGGCATTGGATTACCTGTGATATCCAATTCTACACCTCGGCTACGCATTTTACCTACAAATTCTTTAAAGTTGGTGTCAATATTTGGCGTTCCATCTGCTTTAAATAAGGCAGTTTGATAAGAATTTTGATTAATTATTTGATATAAAGATAAATTAATGGCAACTGCATTGTTCCAGATGTTTTTCTTAACTCCAATTTCATATTGATCAACAGTTGTTGGCTTCAAAGCTTCATTAAATATTGTCTGTCCGGTATTCGCTATAAAAGAATTAGTATATGTTGCAAAAACAGAAAGATTTTCATTTGGTGTATAAACTAAACCTGCTTTTGGTGAAAAGGCTTGGTCTGAAGTGGAAGAATTGGTAACGAAACTCTTGTCATAAGGTTTACTGTTAGTAGCTTCAGTTTCTTTTATAGAAGGCATATTTTGAATATACGACCAACGTAAGCCTGCAATTATCTTAAACTCTTTGGTTAAGCTGATGAAATCCTGAGCGTAAACACCTATTCTTCGGGTATTTACTCTGGTCTTAGTGTTTTTACTGCTACTTGGCATTGCTACATTTCCCCATGTCGTAGGATCGTCCAAGAATAATACATTCGTTGGGGCAGTTACATTATAAGCATAAGAATCTGCTTGGTTATAATCTGCATCTGTACCAAATAATACTTTATGATTAATTTTTCCGGTATTAAATTCACCATTCAAATTCACCTGTGCAGAAGTATAGTTTTGTTCGTTGTAAGTTTTTCCAAAAGGTCTTGACCATGAAATACGATTAGTCTGCACTTTGTCAAAAGCCCACTGTACTCTTTCTGTAGAAAAATAATCTTTGGTGTAATTAGAATAAGCAGCAGTGGTGTTTAAAGACCACTTTTCATTAAACTGATGATTGAAAGTAACATTCGTTGAAACTTGTTCAACATTTTGATACTGCCAATCTGTTCCAAAAAAGACATTCCTTCCTACACCGGTATTCAAAGAATAGCTTTTATCCCTATTTTCTATTGATCCAACCCCGAAATCCGGTGTCAAATCATTTTTAAGATAATCAGCCTCAACTATCAATTGTGATTTTGGACTGATATTGAATAAAAATGAAGGATTAAAATAATATTTTGTAGACTGCACCACATCTCTGAAACTCTCTGCATATTCATAAGCTCCATTTACCCTGAAGGCAATGTTTTTGGATAGTGGCCCGTAAATGTCAACCGTAGGTTTGTAAGAATTCCAGCTTCCGCCATTCAATCCAACACTTCCTCCGAAATTGAACCTAGGCTTTTTAGTAATCATATTAATAATACCTCCGGCAGCCGCATTTCCGTAAAGCATTGCGTTGGCTCCTTTTAAAACTTCAACTCTTTCTAAGCCACTTACTTCAGGAAAAACTCCACTGTTAATTCTTGATCCGTTTTTGAAAATATTATCGTTTCCGAAAATAAAACCACGTCCTCCGAAACTGTCTTGCGAACCACCTCTTGCAGAAGTAAGATAAACACCATTTACATTTTGAAGGACCTCACTCAATTGTTTTGCCTGCTGTTGTTCAATAATTTCATGAGTAACAATTGAAATTGGTTGCGGTGTTTCCATTACCGTAAGATTAGACTTGGTAGATAATGGTCTTGCTTTATTAGGGTTTCCTGTTTTATGAAGATTTACGTCTTCTATAGTCTGGATTCTAATCGTATCATTTTCAGGTGTAAACCTCATTTGTGCAGTAGCGGCGGTTGCTAGCACTATAAAGCCTAAGGTGGTAATTTGTCTTTTCATGTTCACTTTATTTAGAGGGGTTTTAAATAAGGTGCAAATGTAAGTATTCAGTCATTGTTATTTAGACTAATTCAAAATAATTATTGTGATTTTTGTCATATTTTTTATAGATAAATGGATTATTTCTATTAATAGCGCAGACTATTCATTGTGAAATTTTTTATGAATATATTTGTTAAAAATAAAATTATGCAATTGGTAAAGGTTGGTCTTTGTGCTTTTGGGATGAGCGGAAAAATTTTTCACGCTCCTTTTTTAAAAGAACATCCGGGATTTTTTATGTCGGCTGTTGTAGAAAGAAGTAAAGAAGAGTCAAAAGAAAAATATCCGGACGCGACAATCTATAAATCGGTAGAAGAAATGTTGGCTCATGCTGATATTGAATTAGTGGTAGTCAATACTCCGGTTCAGACTCATTTTGAATATGTTAAAATGGCTCTTGAAGCAGGGAAAAATGTAATTGTTGAAAAACCTTTCACCGTAAATGTTGCTGAAGCTGAAGAATTGGTAAGATTAGCAGAAGAGAAAGGTTTATTTTTAAGTGTCTATCAAAACAGAAGATTTGACCGTGATTTTCTTCAGGTTCAAAAAATAATGAGTGAAGGGAAATTAGGTGAAATCAAAGAAGCTGAAATTCGTTTTGACCGTTTCCGTACAACAGCGAGCGGAAAAGCGCATAAAGAAAATCCTGAGCAAACGGGTTCTGGCTCACTTCATGACTTAGGCTCGCATTTGGTAGATCAGGCGGTACAGTATTTTGGTTTTCCCGAAAAACTTTTTGCTGATGTATTTTCTATGAAAGGAGAAGAGTTTGCGAATGATTATTTCGAGATCCTTCTTTATTATAAGAATGACTTAAGAGTAAGATTAAAATCTTCTGTTTTCAGTAAAGAAGCGCATTACGCTTATGTAATTCATGGTGAAAAAGGAACTTTTTTACAGGAAAGGACAGACAATCAGGAGAATGAATTGGTTGCAGGATCAATTCCTGTTTACGGTAAAGACTGGACAATTCCTTTAAAAGAAGCGGACGGAATTTTAAATGTTTTAAATGAAAATTCAGAAACAGAAAGAATTCTTACCTCAAGTGAATCCGGAAATTACATGAATTATTACCAAAATATCTACGAACATATTGTGTTTGGATACTATTTACCATCGCCGGCAGGAGAGATCATTCAGAATATGAAGATTATTGATGCCGCTTGGGAAAGCTCTAATGCTGGGAAGATTATAAATTTGATTTAAAGAATAAGTTGAATTTTATATAAAAAGAGATGCTTCGACTTCGCTCGGCATGACATTTCTAATACTAACTGTCTAATTTTAGCAGTAAATTTTTAGCGATGTCATGCCGAGCGAAGTCGAAGCATCTTAACTTATAATTTATAACTCAAAACTTATAACTCAATTAAATCTCCTGAAGCTCCAGCCATCTCATTTCATGGTTTTCTAATTTCTCGGAAATTGCTTCTAACTCAGCAGACAGTTTAGCAATTTTCTCGTATTCAGTTTCATTATTCAGTTGCTCAAGAATCTTTGCGCGTTGTTCTTCCAATTGAGGGATTTCCTTATCAATAGTTTCCAATTCTCTTTGTTCTTTAAAAGAAAGTTTTCTTTTTGGAGCCTGCGGCTGTGGTGTTGAAACTGGAACAGGAGCCGAAACAGGAGCTTCAGCTTTTTTCTCAACAACAACTTTCGGATTTTTTTCTTCTAGTTTTAAATTCTCTCTGTATTCCGAGAAATTTCCGATAAAATCCCTGATTTTTCCTTCCCCTTCAAACGCTAAAATATGGTCAACAATTCTGTCCATAAAATATCTGTCGTGAGAAACAATAATCAAACTTCCTTGAAAGTTTAATAGGAAATTTTCTAATACCGTCAAAGTTGGAAGATCAAGATCATTCGTAGGTTCATCAAATATCAAAAAGTTTGGATTTTGATATAAAATATACATCAAATGCAGTCGTCTTTTTTCACCTCCGGAAAGTTTTGAAATAGGCGAATATTGAGTTTGGTCATCAAATAAAAATAATCTCAAAAACTGCGATGCAGAAATTGTTCTTCCGTTGGCTAAAGGAAAATTTTCAGAAATTTCTTTGATGAAATCAATAACTCTTTCGTCTTCTTTATATTTAAGTCCTTTTTGCGAAAAGTAACCGAATTTGATGGTTTCTCCGGTTTCAATTTCTCCGGAATCTTTTGGTTCAAGCCCTTGGATAATATTTAATAATGTAGATTTTCCCGCACCATTTTTTCCTACAATTCCTACTTTCTCGCCTCTTTGAAACTGATAACTGAAATCTTTTAATAATAATTTATCTCCATAACTTTTAGAAATGTCTCTAAGTTCCAGAATTTTATTTCCGAGCCTTTTCATTTCGAAATCAAGCTCAAGAGATTCTTTTCTGGTATCGGTTTTAGCTATTTTTTCAGTTTCGTAAAAGTCATCTTGTCTGGATTTCGATTTTGTAGTTCGTGCTTTAGGTTGTCTTCTCATCCACTCCAATTCTTTTCTGTAAAGATTGTTGGCCTTGTCGATAGTAGAATTCATATTATCCTCACGAATCATTTTGTTTTCAAGATACGTCGCATAAGAACCGTTGTGGAAATATAGATTTTTATCTTCCATTTCCCAGATAATTCCACAAACAGCATCTAGGAAATATCTGTCGTGGGTTACCAGTATTAAAGTGATTTTAGCTTTACTTAAATAACTTTCCAGCCATTCTACCATTTCCACATCAAGGTGGTTGGTAGGCTCATCCATGATAAGAAGAGTGTGGCGGTGTTCCGCTCTGGTTTCGGTTAATAATTTTGCCAACGCAACACGTTTTATTTGCCCTCCGGAAAGCGTACCCATTTTGGCTTCCAAATCTGTGATTTTCAGTTGAGACAGAATTTGTTTCATGTCATTTTCCAGATCCCAGGCTTTATGAATTTCCATTTCGGCTAAAGCTTTTTCAATGAAATCATAATCTGTTGAAAGTAGTGATTTATGATAATTTTTCAATGCCTGAATCGGTGCAGAATCAAGAGTCATCATGAACTCGTCGATCGTTAAGTCAGAATCAAACTCGATTTCCTGATCAAACAAAACAACCTGAATATCTTTATTAATAACTACAGTTCCGCTGTCTGCAATTTCTTTTCCCATTAAAATTTTCAGAAGGGTAGATTTTCCGCTCCCATTTTTGGCAACAATGGCAATTTTGTCTCCTTCATTTACATGGAAAGAGATATTTTCGAACAAAACTTTGATGCCATAAGATTTGGTAAGGTTTTCGACAGAAACGTAATTCATTGGAATTTAATGGTTTGATTTAGGAATTCAATTGAGCGGCAAAAATACGAAAATGTAAACACTTAAAACTTATTAATATTATTATATAAATATCTTTTAAAACAGATATCATTTTTTATAATTAGTATAAAAATGTAGATTGCTATTGGCTTTTTAATTGAGTTTGCTCTATTTTGGTTTTAATTTTTAGTTAAAATGAATTATAATTTATCTAAAGTGTATTTTATATTGTTTTTTAATGTAGATTTGATATACAAATTAAAATACAAAACTATGATGCAAATTAACTTTTTGGCTATTGCGGTAGCCGCATTAGTACCCCTTGTTATGGGATTTATCTGGTATCATCCAAAAATTTTCGGAACTGTTTGGATGCAGGAAGTAGGATTAACAGAAGAGAAAATGAAAGGATCAAACATGGGATTTGTCTTTGTTTTCGCATTTATTCTATCTTTTTTGATTGCTTTTTTCCTACAAATGATTACAATACATCAATTTGGAGCTTTAGGAATGGTTGGTGGAGACGAAACGAACGCAAAACCTTCATTTTTTGCCTTTATGAAAGACTATGGAACTGCGTATCGTTCTTTTGGCCACGGTGCTTTGCATTGTTTTATGGCGGGAGTTTTCTTTGTGTTTCCTCTTACCGCAATTAATGCGATGTTTGAAAGGAAATCTTGGAAATACACCTTCATTAATACTGCATATTGGACGATAACGATCACAATTATGGGTGGAATTGTCTGCGGTTGGTATTCTCCGGAAGGTTTTAATTGGGTTACACAAAAATAAAATTCTAACGGTCAAAATTATAAGGCTACATTTGTGGCCTTTTTTATGTCATATAATCTAAAAATATACAATCGCGTTTCGGATTTACCCTTACAGTGGAATGCTGTGATCGGAAATCAGAATATCATGCTTTCCAAAGAGTATTTTCAAGTATTAGAATCTTCCAGACCGGATAATATGGAATGTTTTTATGTTGGATTTTTTAAAGATAATGAGCTGATTGGCGGTGCTTTATTTCAGTATTTAAATTTTCAAAATCATGCAACTTTTCAGAAGAATGAAGTTTGGTGCAACATCAGAAATTTCTTTGGGAGAAAATTCAGTAAAGATGTTATGGTGTTGGGAAACAATATGTTGACAGGTCAAAATGGATTTTATTTTGATTCATCTCAGATCACTTTAGAACAAGTTATTCTGCTTTTGGATAAGGCGGTTCAAAAGATGCAAAAAGAAATCAGAAAAACATCTTTGATCATTTATAAAGATTATCAGTCTAATTTTGTGAACTATTTTCAGGGTAAAAGTCACCAGTCTTATTTCAGATTTTCAGTTCAGCCGAATATGATGTTGAAATTAAAAGAAAACTGGACTGTTTTTGAAGATTATTTAAATGATTTTTCTAAAAAATACAGAACAAGAGCCCGCTCTGCCAGAAAGAAATTTGAGGGAATTGAAAAGTGCGAAATGAATTTTGATGATATAAAGAAGCATCAAAAAGAAATGACTATTCTCTATCAAAATGTAGCCGAAAATGCTCCTTTCAATACTTTTTTTCTTGCTGAAAATCATTTTAAAAGTATGAAAGAAAATTTAAATCAAAATTTTAAAATATTTGGATATTTTTTAGATCAAAAATTGATTGGATTTTATACTTTAATTCTGAATGACAAAGATATTGATACCTATTTTTTAGGCTATGATAAAGAGCTTCAAAAGGAAAATCAATTGTATCTTAATATGCTTTTAGACATAGTGGAATTTTCAATTAATAACAAGTTTAAAAGAATCATTTTCGGAAGAACAGCCTTGGAAATAAAATCAACCATTGGCGCAGAACCTATTGAAATTTTTGGTTTAATAAAACATAATAATATTCTACTAAATCGGTTCATGGGAAAAATATTTTCATCACTTAATCCTAAATCTGAATGGATTCAGAGGAGACCTTTTAAATAATTTTTATCGGAATTAATTAATTTGTAACTCAGTCATCTGGCAAATTTTTGTAATCCGTGGGAGTGATTTTTTAGAATAACTTTAACTAAATTGATTTTAAATTTAATAAGCTGTTGGGAACTTTTGATGAAAAAAATGGACATTTTTGCATCAAACTTTTACCATGAAAAAACTCAATATTTTATTTCTTATATTTTTTACTTTTTGCATCAACGCGCAGATTGTTTCGGGAACCGTTTTTTCAAAAGAAGACCATAAACCGATTCCTTATGTAAAGATAGGTGTTGAAAAAGAAAAAATAGGTGCTATTTCAGATGAAAAAGGAAATTTTTCAATCGATCTTTCCGGAAGTGATACAGCTCATAAAGTAAGAATTGAAGTTCCTGGTTATGAAAATTATTCAGAATCTGTTCAAAATTTTTCTAAACAAAATTATCAGAAAATTTTTCTAAATGAGAAAGTTAGAAGTATTCAGGAAGTAAAAATTGCGCCTAAAAAGGTAGTTGATAAAAACTGGGGTGTGAATACCAAGACGAAACATGTGATGTACTCGGTAAATCCACAATTTCGAAAAGAAGATTTCTTGGGAGAAACTGCCTTGGAATTTAATGCCAGCAAAAGATCCAAGATTAAAAATATCAACTTAAATATTGCAAGTTATAAATCGGATAAGCCGGTTGTAATGCGTTACAGTATTTACAGCGAGAAAAATGGTTTTCCGAATAAAAATATTTTAGAGGAAGAAATTACGGTGCAATTAACTGAAGATATGATAAAAGACGGAGTTTTTTCGTTAGATGTTAATCATTATAATATTTGGGTTCAGGGAAAATTTTTCATTGGAATTCAGTTTTTAAAGGAATTTGAGGGTAAGATAAATATCAGTGCAGCATTATTTCGGACAGGTTTTTTAAGAAAATTCTACGGAGATTGGGAAAAGATAACGTTGGCGGCTCCTGCAATAAATATTGATGTTAAAGTTGATAAAAAAGGAAAGAATGTAAAAGACGAAACGGTTGTTTCTGATGAAAACCTTACAGACCTTATTCCTGATTTAAGCAAATATAATATGGAAAAAGAAAATTCTATTTACGGTAAAAATTCTTCTGCAGGAAAGGTTTTAAAGCTAAAAAATGCAGATCTGTATTATGAAATATATGGTGAAGGCGAGCCTTTGATTTTGCTTCACGGGAACAGTGGAAGTATTCAAGAATTTTATCAGCAGATTCCTGAGCTTTCTAAATATTATAAAGTAATTGCGGTAGATACGAGAGGTCAGGGAAAAAGTACAGATACATCAAAAACCGATTTTACCTATAAAATTTTCGCAGATGATGTAGAGTCTTTGATTGATGAATTGGGCTTAAAAAAAGTAAATATCGTCGGATGGAGCGATGGCGGAAATACAGGTCTTGAATTTGCCCTGAAATATCCCGATCATGTAAAAAAACTTGTAACGATAGGGGCTAACGTATTTCCTGAAGGTGTAGATTCTCGACTTTTAAATAATATGAAAACTCAGCTTCAGGTTCTGCAGGCGGAAAATAATCCTGCGAAGTTCAATGAAATACGCTTGCTGAAAATTATGCTGAAAGAACCGAATATTACTAAAAATTCTTTAAATAAAATTCAAAATCCTGTTTTTGTGATTGCGGGAGAAAATGATGTGATCAAAAAGCAACATACCGAATTTATAGCGAAACAGATTCCTAATTCTGAGTTTAAAATCTATAAAAACGGAACGCATTTTATCCCTTTTGAAAATCCTGAAGAATTAAATCCTGATATTTTAGAATTTCTTAGAAAATGATTTAATCTATCGTCAGCCTTTTCAAAGACCATAAGCTGCCATTGTAAATGTCGAGATCTACTTTGGTGTTGATTCCGTGAACGATTCCGTTTTCTGTAAACTGCCAGAAATCCCAATTGCCCTCAGGAGCGGGAGTGGGAACGTCATTGTAATTGGCCAACCAAAGCGGATAATCATCAAATTCACCTTTTAGAAAATCTTTATAATAATGATAATAGGTATAGATAATAGGCTTTTCGCCGTAAGTTTCCTCGATGATTTTGCACCAAACCTTTAAATCTTCAATTAATTTTTTGTTGGTTTTTCGTTTCGGAATTTTTTCAATATCTAAAATTGGGGGAAGATCTCCGCTTTCCAATTTTACATTTGCTAAGAAGTTATTCGCTTGAATTACAGGGTCTTCATCTGCTCTGTAGAAATGATAAGCGCCACGTATTAATTCATTTTTCTTTGCCTGTTGCCAGAATTCTTCAAAATGTTTGTCGGCACTTCGGTTGCCCATTGTAGCTCTCATCACAACAAACTCTAACGGAATGGTTTTATTCCCGATACTCAGGCTGTCCCATTTTATATCTTCTCTGTTTTGATAATGAGAAATGTCAAAACCATACGTTTTATCGAGGTTATCACTAAGAATTTTTTGAATTCTTAATGTTTCCCTTTCGTTATTATGGAGTTTTTTATGACTGAATTTATTAAAATATAAAGCGTAGTAATAGCTTATCGACTGTTTTAAATACAATCCTGTACCCAATAAAGCAACAAATAAAATAGCCAAAACGATTTTCCTGCGGAAAAAATAATTTTTTCGCCTGTTGTTATGAATCTTTTTGGCAGTTTTTTTGGTGTACTTTTTTTGTGTCATAAAGTTTTGCAAAACTAACTTTTTAACGACTAAAATGCTAAATAAAATCAGTAAATTTGTATAATATGGAAACACGCGAAAAAATCATCATTATAGGAGGAGGTTTTGCGGGATTACAACTTGCAAAAACGTTGAATAACAAGAACAAAAAGGTAATTGTTCTGGATAAAGTTAATCATCATATGTTTCAGCCGCTCTTCTATCAGGTAGCGTGTGGAAGGATAGAGCCTTCCAATATTTCTTTCCCGTTCAGAAAAATTTTTCAGCAGTCCAGGAATACGCAGTTTCGTTTGACGGAAGTTCGAGAAATTGATGCGGCTAATAATAAAGTGATTACGGATGAAGCAGAATTTACATATGATAAATTAGTAATCGCGACAGGTTGTAAGACTAATTTTTTCGGTAATAAAGATCTTGAAGGAAGGGCTTTCGGAATGAAAAATACTCAGGAAGCAATCGGAATCAGAAATCATGTTTTGATGACCTTCGAAAAGCTGATTATCGAAAAAAGCCGAAGCGACGACGGAAACTGGAATATAGTTATCGTAGGAAGCGGGCCGACAGGTGTTGAGCTAGCCGGAGCCTTTGCTGAAATGAAAAAAGAAATTCTGCCAAGAGATTATCCTTACATGAATTTCGATAATCTGAAGATCATTTTAATAAGTTCTACAGAAAAACCGCTTGCTGTAATGAGCCCGGAAGCTCAGGTTCAATCTGAAAAGTATCTGAAAGATCTGGGAGTAACTTTCATGAGCCAAGAATATGTTACTGATTATGACGGTGATAAGGTTCACATGAAAAGCGGAAAAAGTATTCCGTCAAACAATGTGATTTGGGCAGCCGGAGTTACAGGAAACGTTGTAGATGGTTTTCCTCAGGATAAATTAAACAGAAACAGATATATTGTAGATCGTTTTAATAAAATAAAAGGCTACGATAATATATATGCTATCGGAGATATTTCCTATATGGAAACTCCAAAATATCCACAGGGGCATCCACAGGTTGCCAATGTGGCCATAAATCAAGCTAAAAATTTAGGTAAAAACTTCTTAAAGAAAACTTCTGATGAATGGAAGGAGTATGAATATGAAGATAAGGGATCTTTAGCAACCATCGGAAAACACAGAGCTGTTGTAGATTTACCATTTATAAAATTCCAGGGCTTTTTTGCATGGTATTTTTGGATGTTTTTACACTTAATGTTAATTTTAAGTGTAAGAAATAAACTTGCTGTGTTCTTCAACTGGATGTGGAGCTACTTTAATAAAGACTCTTCTTTAAGACTCATTATTTTACCGAATAAGAAAAACGAAACATTACAATGAGAATTGATATCATAAGCGTGCTTCCTGAGTTGATGGAAAGTCCTTTTCAGACTTCCATTTTGAAAAGAGCGGTGGATAAAGGGTTGGTAGAAGTGCATTTTCACCAATTGAGAAATTGGTCAATTAATAAGCACAGGCAGATTGATGATGAGCCTTACGGAGGTGGGGCAGGAATGGTGATGATGATTGAGCCGCTGGATAAATGTATCTCAGAGCTTAAATCTCAGAGAGAATATGATGAAGTTATTTATCTGACACCGGATGGTGTTACTTTAACTCAAAAAATATCTAATACACTTTCTATTAAAAATAATCTGATTTTTTTGTGCGGACATTATAAAGGTATCGACCAAAGAGTGAGAGATATGCATATTACAAAAGAAATTTCGATCGGAGACTATGTTCTAACGGGTGGCGAATTGGCCGCGTGTGTTCTTGCAGACTCAATTATCCGTTTGGTTCCCGGAGTTTTAAATGACGAGCAAAGCGCTTTGACGGATAGTTTCCAGGATGATCTTTTGTCTCCGCCAATTTATACAAGACCTGAAAATTATAAAGGTTTAGAAGTGCCTAAAATTTTATTAAGCGGTAATTTTGCTAAAATTGAAGAATGGCGTCATGACGAGGCAATGAGGATTACAAGAGAAAAACGTCCTGATTTACTCTCGGAATAGTTACTTAAATTCGTTAATCAGAAACATTTTTTTTACTTTTTGAATAATTAATTCGAAAAATGGAATAATAATTGCAATAACTGCGATTAAGATTTAAATATGTTTACATAATCCTATTTATAATAGATTATTATTCTAATTATTTTAAATTTTATATACTGTTTTGATTTTGTTTTGAGTGATAGAACTTGATTATGATTAAAAATTTTAATTAAATTATTGTAAGTGGTTATTTTTATTACTAATACATTATTGTTTTAAGTATGAAATTAATGTAAATATATTGTAAATAAATTAACCATATTTGAAAAAAAATAATAAATTTACATATCGAAACTAAGGTATAAAAAATAAAGAATAGAAATGCGAGGCGATGGAGTTGTTCAGTTTTTACAATGTTGAAAATTTATTTTTGCCAGATCCCACACCAATTCATAAATTGGATCCTACAAAATCAGGATTAAAAGGTTGGGACGACAAAAGATACAGAAACAAGCTTCTTAAAATTGCGCACGTATTTCAATTGATGAAGGAGGAGAATGGGGTATTACCATTTATGATAGGTCTGTCTGAAGTATCCGGAAGGAAAGTATTGGAAGATCTTGTAGAACTGGAACCCTTTAATTCAGAATATGGCATCATTCATTACAATTCTATGGATGAGAGAAATGTAGATGTTGCCCTGTTATATGATAAGAATAAAGTAGAAGTAATAGACTCAGAAACCATTACTTTCTTCTTTGAAATTATAGATAAAAACACAGAAAACTACGACACAACAAGAGATGTATTGTATTCTAAAGTGAAATATAAAGGAGAGATTGTTAATGTCTTTATCGCGCACCTTCCCTCAAAGCGAGAAAAAGATATTAATAAGCCAAAAAGAGCTTTTATATTGAACGAGATTCGGGGGCGGATCTTGAATATAATAAATGAAAAAGAGCATGTAATCTTGTGTGGTGATTTTAACGAAAACCCAGATGATGAAAATTTAGTAAAAATTCTCTATGACAACGCCAGTGAAAAGGTATTAGAAAATCCTTTCCAGCAGTTGTTTTCCTCAAGAAATTATTCTACTTTTCATTATAAATCCGGATTGCTGTTTGATCAGATTATATTGTCAAAATCATTATTTGATAATGTAGGTTTATCATTTCAGGATGCTGAAGTGTTCAACTCTGAAAAAATAAGCAGTAGGAACAGGAATTTTGAAGGCAGACCCTTTCGAACTTATGCCGGTACACGGTATTTGGGCGGGTATAGCGATCATTTTCCGGTTTTTGTAAAATTTAGAGATTTATAACACAATGTAAAAACATAAATAATTTAAAAAGTAGAAAAAATGAAAAATTCAACAAACGCAAACTACCATTTAGATTCAATCGACAAGGAGATCATCTATATGTTGATGGATAATGCTAAAACTTCTTTAGCTCACATTTCAAAAAACGTAGGAATTTCAACAACCGCTGTACACCAGAGAATTAAGAAGCTGGAGCATGCAGGAGTTATTGAAAATTCAATTTCTTTTCTGAATCCTAAAAAGATCGGATATAAGGTAATTTCTTATATCGGTGTGTTTTTAGATCAGCCAAGTCATTATCCTGAAGTTGTGAAAGCTTTAAAAGAAATCAATGAAGTAGTAGAAGCGCATTACACCACAGGAAATTATACGATTTTCTTAAAAGTTCTTTGTAAGGATAATGATCATTTGATGATGATTCTCAGCAAACTTCAGAAGTTAAAAGGAGTGACAAGAACAGAAACTTTCATATCTTTGGAACAAGGTATTTACAGACAATTGAAAGTATAACAGATTATGAATATTGCTCAATATTTGGATTCAACATATTTGAAAACTCCTGCACAATCAGGTATTTCAAACGAAGAAACTTTACAGAAAGACAAAGATCTTGCACAAGAGGCTATTGATAATAGTATTCTTGCGGTCATGATCCGTCCGGATTATGTGTCCGAGATCAAAAAGTATATTCGGGAAAAGAATTCAGATGTCATTGTAGGGACTGTGATCGGTTTTCATGAAGGAACTTATTCTGTTGATGAAAAGCTTGCAGAAGCCTCAAAAGCAATACAGCACGGAGCGGACGAATTAGATTTTGTTATTAATTATAATGCCTATCTGAACGGAGATCTTGAGTTGGTAAAAGAAGAATTTGTAAAGTGTACACAATTGTGTATCGAGAATCATAAGGTTGCAAAATGGATCATTGAGATCGCAGCTTTAACTGATGAGCAAATTGCAGATCTTACTAAAAAGATATCCAATTGGGCAGAAGAAAATTTCTCTGAAAATGATCTTCCGAATATTTTTGTGAAATCTTCAACAGGTTTTTATGAAACTACCGGTGGAAAACCTAACGGAGCAACGTTTGAAGGTGTAAAAATTATGCTTGATAATGCCGGAAAACTTCCTGTGAAAGCTGCAGGAGGTGTAAGAACTCCAGAAGATGCCGAGAAAATGATCAATATGGGAGTGAAAAGAATAGGAACTTCTTCAGCATTAGGGTTAATTAAGAATCAGTCTTCTTCAGAAGGATATTAAAATATTCAATTTTAAATAATAAAAGAAAACCATCAAATATTTGATGGTTTTCTTGTTTATAGTTGAGCCTGAAATTCTTCGTAAAATGAGTGAGTTTCTTTAATTACTTCATCCATTTCCTCCAAAGTATATACTTCTAAGAATTTTCTTCTGAAATCTTTAAAATGAGGGATTCCACGGAAATAATTGCTGTAATGCTGTCTCATTTCTATCAATCCTAATTTTTCACCTTTCCATTCTGCACTCCATTCTGCATGTTGGCGAACAGCTAATAATCTGTCGAAAATTGTAGGTTCAGGCAAATGTTCTCCTGTTTTAAAGAAATGTTTTATTTCATTAAAAATCCAAGGATAACCAATGGCTGCACGACCGATCATGATTCCGTCGCACGCATATTTTTGTTTGTATGCTAAAGCTTTTTCGGGAGAATCAATGTCACCGTTTCCGAAAATCGGAATTTCAATATTTGGATTTTGCTTAATTCTTGAAATATGTTCCCAATCAGCTTCGCCTTTATACATTTGGGCACGTGTTCTTGCATGAATCGTTAATGCTTTTATCCCGGTTTCCTGCAGACGTTCTGCTACTTCATCAATATTGATCGTGTGACTGTCCCATCCTAAACGTGTTTTCACGGTTACAGGCAGGTGAGTAGAGCTTACAACGGCTTTTGTAAGACGCACCATTAAATCAATATCTTTTAAAACCCCTGCTCCGGCGCCTTTGCAGACTACCTTTTTTACAGGGCAACCAAAATTGATATCCACAAGATCAGGATTCACGGTTTCTACAATTCTTGCAGACATTGCCATTGCTTCTTCATCTCCACCAAAAATCTGAATGCCAACAGGTCTTTCATAATCGAAAATATCTAATTTTTTTCTGCTCTTCATAGCATCACGAATTAACCCTTCAGAAGAAATAAATTCTGAATACATTAAATCTGCACCATGCATTTTACACAAGCGTCTGTATGGAGGATCACTTACATCTTCCATTGGAGCTAACAAAAGCGGAAATTCCGGCAGTTCTATGTTGCCAATTTTTATCATGATGCAAATTTACGAAATTATAAAACATTTAAAAAAGTACTTTTACTGTGTTTAAGTTGGGAATGAAATATGTGTTAAAAATCCCTAATTAATTGATTCTTATTTAATTTAATGATAGATTATTTGTGTTAAATTAATTTATTTTAATTTTTGTTTGAATATTTTGCATATATTTATAATCCAATTCAAATTACAATACCATGAAAAAAATTCTATTTTTTATTGCTGTAAGTGCTGCAGCTGTGAACTTAAATGCACAAGTCAGCTTGGCTGCTACTTCAGGCACAACAACAGGAACGTATACTACATTAAAGGATGCTTTTGATGCCATTAATGCAGGAACACATCAGGGAGCTATTAATATTAGTATTACAGCAAGTACTACAGAAACAGCGATGGCGGTTTTAAATGCAAGCGGAGGAACAACAAATTACACTTCTGTTGCTATAAAACCTGCAACGGGAACAACCCCGGTTGTTTCAGGGAATTTGGCAAGTTCAGCGCTTGTAAGAATTCTGGGAAGTAATATTACATTGGACGGAAGTAATACAGTTTCAGGAACAACAAGAGATCTTACATTTACAAATACAGCTACAACAGCGCCACAGGTTATTAACTTTATAGCTACCTCTGCGGCAGCGGCAAATACGAATATTGTTGTTAAGAATTTAAATATCATTAATGGTATTAATACTTCTTCAGCCTTTATCATGTACGATGGAAACACAACGCCTACAGGAGGATATTTTAATAATGTTACTCTTCAAAATAACTCCGTAAAAAAATCTTATATAGGAATGTATCTGTTTACGGCGATAGCTGCAGGTAACGGTGCGAATACATTGGTTACGGGCAACGACTTTACTGCAACCGGAACGGATGCAAACAGATTGGTAGGAATATATTTGCAGGGATTAGACGGAGCAACAGTTACCAATAATACAATTGGAAATTTTGAAACTGCAAATGCCGAAATTAAAAGAGGTGTTTGGTTTGCAACAGGAACGGTGAACTCATCAATAACATCAAATACGATAACGAATCTTGGATATACCGGTACAGGTGCAGGAGGAGCAACGGGAATTACAGTGACATCGGGCAATACAGGGGCGTCAGCAGCTGCAAATATTATTATAAGAAGTAATAATATTAACAATTTTACGTCAAGCGGAACGGGCACTATCTTTACTGGGATTTATGTTGCGGGTACTTTGACAAATGGGGTAGTCATAGATAAAAATAAAGTGAGTACAATTAAAAATACGAATATAAATGGCTATGGCTCTCAGGGTATTTATGTAGCTTCTACAAATCCTGCTGCAAATACTTTGATATCCAATAACATTGTAAATGGTATTTCTGGATACGGATATGCTGCAGGTGGCGGAGTAAATGATAACGGTAACGGAATTGTAGTCGGTGCAGGTGGCGGCTATAAAATCTATTATAATACCGTTGTGATGGATGTGAACCAGACTGTAGCAGGAAGACCTTCTGCATTCAATGCTTTGTCAACTGTAACAGCTGCAGGAGCAATAGATTTAAGAAATAATATTTTTGTAAACAGCCAAACACAGACAGGTGACAGATATACAGTTTATTCAGGTGCTGCGAATACTATTTTCTCTAATATTAATTATAATGATTATTTTTCTTCGGGAGCAAATCTTGGATATATAGGTTCCTCAAGAGCTACTTTGGCGGATATACAAACGGGTTTCGGAGGAAATGTAAATTCCCTTAATATACTTCCTGTATTTGTTTCGGCTACAGATTTTCATTTAGCATCATCAGGTAATTCCACTCTTGATAATAAAGCAACACCGGTTCCGGAAGTTACGGTAGATGCTGACGGAAATGCCAGAAATGCAACAACACCGGATCTTGGAGGTTATGAGTTTGTTACAACAGTTTTAGCGGTACAGGATGTTGCTAAGAAGAAACTCAATTATTATCCAAACCCTGTGGTTGATTTTATCTCCATTAATGATGTGAATAAAATCAAAAGCGTAGAAGTATACAATACGGTTGGACAAAGAGTGATTGTTGAAAATGTAAATTCAGATAAAGCATTAATTGATATGAGAAAAGTACCAGCCGGTATTTATATCCTGAAAGTTAATTCTGAAAGAGAATCACAATCCATAAAAGTTATAAAAAGATAAAACCAAATAAGAATTAAAATTATGACCCGGCTTTTAAGTCGGGTTTTTTGTTGCTTTGAAATGATAAATAATGAATTTTAGAAACTCGCCTTCACCTGCATACTTCCGATGTGTATCGTTCTGTCTCCGGAATTTCTTCCTTCATAATTTAAATTCAGTTGTAAGAAAGAATTGATTGCCTGTTGAATGAAAACACTCCAAACCTGGTTTTTACCCGGCTTTAAGCCATCCAGCATTTGGTTTCCGACGATGCTGAAATTATTTCCATTAAAATTATTATTAATGAAAGAGAAATTTCCTCTGATGGAAGTTTTCTTACGATCCCACTGTATCGTTCCTGTGATGTCAAAGGCCTTTAATAATTCTTCGCCATCCATTCTTTGCTTTTGGCGGAAAGCAGACGATAATTCAGCCTGAATGGCATCCGTAAATTTATACGTTGCTTTTGGCTTAGTCTCAAAATTATTCAGACGATAATCTCTCGTAGCAAACAACTGTGACGAGTTTTGAATATCATGAACAGAATTTTCCCAATCTACCCTGAATTCTTTATTAAACCAATATCCAACATTTAAGAAATGAGAAATCTGCTCTCTTTCTTCATTACTGAAATTGGCATTGATGAGGTTGTCGTTGGAAATAAAGCGGTAATTACCATTCCATCCGGATTTTTCTGTCGGACTGAATTGGAACGATGCTAATATGTTTTGATTTTTCAGAATCTGATCAGCATTTTTTTCAAAAGGATTTATCACCAAAACCTTATCTTTTTTGTAGAATGAGTTTTGAGAATTTAAGGAAATATTAAAATTCCAACGCTTTAAAAATTTATTTTCAGAATTAAAAACGATAGAAGGATTTACAAATAATGCCAACTGGATCTTATTTTTATTGGAAGGAATATACCGCACAGAATTCGTGTAAACTCTAATGTATTGTGCCAGATCCGAATATTCTGCAATTTCAAATTCATCAAGCTGTTGAACGCCGTCACCATTGTAATCGGTCCATTTATAAATTCCCTGCCCGTCCGTAACCTTTAAATATTGAAATTCTCTTTGCGCTTCCTGTCCGTTTCCTAATTCATAAAAAGCCTGCAAACGCATACCGTTTCTGAAAAGCTGTTGATTGTAAAGAATATTTCCAACCACAAAATCATTGTTTCTTGAAGCGTCAATATCCTGATTTTGATAGAAGAATTTTCTGTAATGAATTAAAGCGTTTAAAGTCGTTTTTTCGGTTTTGATGATCTGACTTTCTGCCATGAAACCTAAAATATTATTCATATTTTGAAGCCTGTTGTCACGCACCGAGTCATTGTCTCTCATGTAAACTCTGGCCAATAATTTCGTTCTTGTACTATCACCAATTTTCTTCTGAACAAACAGCTCTTTCCAACTGAAGCTTGTAACATCCATCAATTGGGTGTCGTTGTATTTTTTCTCGTTGTGTTCCATGCTTCCACCGACTGCCCAGCTTCCTTTTTGTCCCGTAAATTCGGTTGAAACACCACCTCTGATGAATTTTGTATCCTGCTGAATGGCATTGGTGTTCAAATAAGATAAATTTCCTTTTGTGAAAAATTTTCCTTTGAACCAGCCAAAATCCAGATCATTTTTCATTCCTTTATAAGAATCCTGTTCGTCCAGATAGTTAATGCGGTAGTTTAATGTAGATTTATTATTCCATTTGTTTAAAAAACTGAAAATAAATCTGTTTTGAGTTCTTCCGCTGAATTCCTGAGTCAAGTTGAAGTCTCTCGAGAATTCTACATCATTAATTCTGTCTAAAATATGGAATTGCTTATCTATATATTGATACTCAAAGCTTGGAGTACCTTTCCAGTTGTTTTTGGTGAAAGTTTTATTCCCGAAAATACGACCCGCATAGCCAATATTCTGATCAGAATCTTTTGAGGAGAATAAGTTTAAATCATAATTGCTTAATGAAAAATCGGCTCCTATTTTACCGTCTTTCAGTAAGAATTCAGAATTTACGGAATATACCTGAGATTTTTGTGGTGAAGGCAATTTTCTTACAGCTCTGTAATCTCCGGCATTTGGTCCTACATACTCAAAAACACGACCGTTATTGGTGGTCTGCGTGATTTTATAATCTCCAAGATTGACCCCGAAATACGTAAACGAGACCTGATAAAGTGTTTCGTTAGGATCGGTGGAAAATTCATAGAAATTTCCGTTACCATTTTGTGATAATTTATATAAAATCTTATTGACATCATATTCGGTAATCACGCCTGATGGAGCATACATTAAATTAGGATCATTTCCAGCATTAGCCAAGATCAGCTCGTCTTCTTTAGAAAGATTAAGCGCTAAGGGAGCATTTTTGTTATCATTTTCCATAAACCAGCTTAAGCCGACTTTCATTTTTTCTCTCTTATGCTCAAGTTTTCCGGTAAATAAATATCTCGAATAATTTCTATTCGCATAATTATAAGAAATAGTAATGAAATTTTGCTGGAAAATAGGTCGGAAACTGGTAAAAGTTACCTCGCCTGTATTGTAATTGATGATATAGTCTTGGTTTTCACCACGTTTCATTAAGATACCATCAATGAAAACCTGTTCGGAACCTGAGATCAGGGTAATAAACTGTTCGCCATTCTTACCTGTTAAACGATAAGGTCCCTGGTTTCCTTCGACTCCCTGAAAACGAACTCTGTGGAACTCACTTCGAGCCACACCCATGGAAAGATCTACAAAAGTTTTATTGTCCTTTCCAAATTCTGTCTGGAACTGAAGTCCCATGCTTCGCCTCTGGTATTTTGCGAAATAGTTTTTAGATTCATTAAGATCAAGATGTCCGGCCCTGAGAATAGATTTATCCTTTATATTAAGCTGCATGTAGATCTTATCAAATTCTTCTAAAGTTTGCGTGTATCCATCTGCCTGAATGGGTAAATTATGATCTGAGATACTGGCCAAAATAGTCACATCTTTAGAAAGTCTCCCCGAAATTTGCAGATCCATCGAACTTTGCACAGATTGCCCCTGATTATTACCAAAAGTTATCCCTCGAATAATTGAACCTTTAGAATTTAGTTCTCCTAAGAATCTTTTTTTATCATTTTTTGCAAGTACAGCTTCATCTACAATAATTCTGTTGCTTGTTCTTACAAAGTCTAAAGTATCTTTTGTGAAAATATCCTGTTCAAGTCTTGCGGCGAGAATACTGTCCTTTTTTATACTGTCTTCCTGAATATTAGGATTTTTCCACGAAAAGACTTGGGCATTTCCCGAGAATAGGCCCATAAAAAACAACGAGAATAATAGGATAAAATTCCGCAAGCTTTTAATAATAATTGGTAAAAATACTTAAAAAATGTTAATGGTGAGGGGTTAATCATTATTAACAAAAAATTAACCCAATTATTGTATAGAATAAAAAAATCTACGTAATTTTGTCATGTAAATTATTAATAATTAAAAATTTAAATCATGAAAAAAATCTTTACTATTTTAGGGATTGCTATTATTTCGTCTGCAAATGCTCAGATTGTGATTAATGAAGTTTATGGAGGAGGAGGTAACTCAGGTGCTCCTTACAAAAATGATTTTATTGAATTGAAAAATGTAGGTACATCTTCAGCTACTTTAACAGGAGCGTTTATACAGTACGCATCAGCGACAGGAACTTTTAATGGAGGAACAAACACACACTCTTTACCGAATATTACTTTGGCTCCAGGACAAACTTATTTAATTCAGGAATCAGGGGGTGCAAATGGTGTAGATTTGCCAACTGCAGATTTTACAGGTGCTCTTAACTTGTCTGGAACGGCCGGTAAAGTTGCATTAACTTCTAGCAGTACAGCTGTTACTTCTGCAACAAGTACTAACGTAATTGATTTCGTTGGATTTGGAGCAACTGCAAATTATTATGAGGGATCAGCAGCACCTGCGCCATCTAATACAACTTCAATCGCTAGAGTTAGTGGAGATACTAACAATAACGGTGCTGATTTTGTAGCAGGTGCGCCAACACCACAAAATTCTTCTTCTACAGGAACTTTAGCAGTTTCTGATCTATCTAAAGTAAAAGGAAGCTTCGTGAAAAACACTTTCGTTAAAAATGAAGGAATTACTTTCGGATCTCAGGCTAAAGATGTAAAAGTTTACAATATGTTCGGACAAGTTGTAAAAACTGCTTCTGTAAAAGAAAATGAAACTTTAAATGTTGCTGAATTAGCAAAAGGTAATTATATCGTTACAGGAACGGTAAATAACCAACCGGTTTCTCAAAAAATCTTGAAAGACTAATCTGAAATATTTTTTTAGATATACAACCGCTGTTTCATTGAAGCAGCGGTTTTTTTTGTTTAATTAATCTTTATTAAATATATTCGTTTAAAATAGATAATGTTCTTTTAAATTAATTATGTTGATTTTAATTTAAATAATTAAATATATATTTGATTTTAATTATTGTTTTCGGTATTATTTTTGCATTTTCATGATAACATCACAAAAATCATATTATCATGAGAAAAATTTTTACTATTATCGGATTAGTTTCGACGGTTGCATTAACGAATGCTCAGATTGTTATCAGCGAAATATACGGCGGCGGCGGAAATTCGGGGGCAACATTGAAGAATGACTTTATAGAACTGAAAAATATTGGTTCGTCAACAGCTACTTTAACAGGAGCAACCATTCAGTACGCTCCGGCTGTTGGAGCTTTTACTCAATATCATACGTTGCCAACTATTACTTTGACTCCTGGCCAGGCGTACCTGATTCAAGAGGCAACCGGCGGCGGCGGAACGGTAGATCTCCCAACTCCGGATTTTATTGCTACAACGGTTATTAACTTTAATGGAAATCCAAATCCTTCAGTCGGAATCGGGATAGCTGTTACTTCCGGAAAAGTTGTTTTGGCTAGTAATGCGACACAGGTTACCGGACCGACAGCTACAAATGTGTTAGATTTTGTAGGCTATGGACCTACAGCAGATCAATTTGAAGGTCCTGGGCCGGCTCCTTCACCAACCACAACAACTTCTATTACAAGAATCTCTGGCGACACCAATAATAATGTAGTCGATTTTACTATTGCAACGGCTTCTCCGGGTAATTCTTCCGGTGGAACATTAGCGGTTGCTGATATTTATAATAATTCTAGAAAATTCAATTTCATCCAAAATGGATTTGTAAAAGAAAATGAATTGATATTCGGAACTGAAGTGAAAAATGTAAAAATATACAACTCCGCAGGAGCTATTCTAAAAGCAACTTCTGTGAAAAATATTCTAAGTTTAGATGTTTCTGATTTGCCAAAAGGAAATTATATTGTTACGGGAACCATCAATAATGAACCTGTTTCTCAAAAAATACTAAAAGATTAGTTTTAAATAATCTTTGTATATAAAAAACAGCTGCCATTTGTAGCTGTTTTTATTTTTTAATACCATCCTCTTCTGGCTGCATTGATGATTGACCCTAAGTTAAGAACCAATGTATATCTTATTCTTCTCGCATAATCTTTAAATGAAGGCTCAAATCCTAAAGAAGACTGAATTGGAAAATACACTTCAAGGAAATCAGGAATTACTCTTACTTTTACGCCTGTGTCCCAAATAAACTTTGTAGGCTGATCTTTATTTTTATAAACACCTGCATCAGCATAAATATGAAATATTTTCCAGACACTTGAATCTACATTCGCAGAGGTAATCCATTTGTTAACACTTCCGGGAATAAACGATTTGAAACCGCCATCAGCCAAAATAAATTGCTGGGATAAAATTCCGCTGTTGGCACTTTGTCCTAAAAGATTATAAGAAAAAGAGTAGTCGGAAACTCTGGAAATACCATAATTGAAAGTGTTATTTCGTGTATCGTTTCTAAGAAAATAGCCTCCGAACAATCTTACGCTTAATTTTTGTTTTGGGGCAAATTCCCATCTATAAAAAGCTTCTGCGGTGATTTTGTTGAAATCTTCCATTCCTTGTGTGCTTACGCTTAAACTTTTTTCGTGAATCATCTGACTGTCGGAATATCCATAACCAACACTCCAAAGATTATATTTGTCATAATCATGTCTATCGATCATTGCCTGACTCAGGTCTCTTTCAAAATAAGTATAAGAAAGGCCAATTCCTCTGCTTACTGTACTTCTAGGATTTTTCCTGAAATTGATATTAGAAAAAATGGATGCTTTTCTGTAAGCAAGATCATAATCATAATGAAAATAAGATCCTGAAACTCCAAAAGTCAAACTTCTGAGAATGCTTTCAGCAGGCAGAAAAGAGTATGAAACAGCTCCTGAACCTGTCATTTTCCCGGTTCCTGTACTGTAAGTAGGCGTTACAGAGTACAAAAACTTCTGATCAAAAAAAGATTGATTTTTAAAATTAAATCCGATCAAAAATTTGTCATAGGTATTATTAAAACGAACCCTCGGACTAATATAAATTTCATTGAATTCAGGATTCGGAATATCTTTTATCAGTTTTAATTTGATCTTTTTTGTATTTGAAAAGAAGCCTTTTGCATAAAGAAAATTATCTCGGTACTTCGATTCCGGGAAAATAAAATCGTTATTCAAGGTGATTTTATAAATATCTAATGCCGGAATAGAAAACATTTTCGACTTTTCATTTTCATCTGTTTCTATCCAATATTCTTTTTTCTCTTCTGTTTCCCTAGTCTCAGTTTCCAGTTTTACGGGAATTGAAGAAAGGGTATTCTTATAGATATTGATATTTAAAGAATCATCTTCTTTTTTAAATCTTTTCAGTTTAAAATTAACCCTGTTTTTATGTTCAAGAAAATCAGTTAAATAACCTGTTGTTTTATCTTCCTGAGAAAGTTCTTTTAAGAAATCCTTTGGATTAATTTGTTTATCAGTATTTTCAGCAATATAATTCTTTAACAGAGTATTGAATTTTTCGTACCCCATTTTATCGGCTGAATAATTGAACAGACTTCCTGTTTCGAAACCACTGATCGCCATGTCATTAAAATTGCTTAAAACAGTAAATTTTTCATCAATTTTCTGATCAAGATTTTGAGACATGATATATTGATATGCCAAACCATAACGGTCGATCAACTTAACTTTTGAAGCATGAAACAGTTTTAAAGGTTTTACACCGAAGATTTTGGTTTCGGGTAAAGTTCCTAAAAGTTTAGTTTCTGAGTAAAATTTATTTAAATACTGGATTTCAAGATAAGATTTTAAACCATTTTTAAACCAATGGTTGTCTTGTTTGTCTGTGATAATACCTTCGTCAAGAATTTTTTTAGCAATGATCCCAAAATAATCCATATCTGTTTTTTCAGCTTCGGTAAATAGCCTGAATCTGAATTTCAAAAACGTAATATCATTATTTCCAAAGAAGTCTTCTTTGTCTCTGAACTTGTCTGAAATAAATATTTTTTCAGGAACGGAACCTATTTTTTCTTTAATGAATTTTAAATGTAAGGGTAAATAAAATTCTAAATTCTGCTTTTCTTCCGGAGTTAAATTATATCCAAATTTTACTTCGGTATTAATATCCTCAGTATTGATTTTTATGGAAGGAAACTCATTTTGTGAGATCAGGAATTCAGGATCAGAATCTAAATATCCTTTAAAAGAGTTCATCTGGATCTGCTGAAGATTACTTTCAATAAAATAATTGACGGGAATGTCAAAATTGATCGTCCAATACGTATTAAAGCTGATAGATTCTTCAATATCATGATAATTTCTCTGAGAAATATTGTCCGGATCAAAATGATCCGGAACAATAAAGAAATATTTTAAAGCTATATTTTTATCAGATGTTCCGTAGCCTGTAAATTTTTTATCAGGCAGCTGCATCTGATATTGCAGTTGTAATTTTACGCTTTCGCCGGGTTTTAAAACCTTAGCCAAAGGAAGGAAAAGATTCTCTTCTGAAATATTATTTACAGAAATGTCCTGATTGTCAGAACTTTTAATGTTTAAACTTAAAAGTTTTCCCTGTTCCTCAGATTTGGCAAAATGCAGATCGTTATTTCTGTCTTCCAGTTTTCTATAAACCAGCGAAGTTCCTCTTTTTCTGTAAGCTGAAACCCAGTTTAAAAGTTTTACGGTATTGAGATCTTTTTCGGAATTATTGTAATAAACGAGTTCCTGATTAATGTTCAGCGTTTTTTTATCCGAAGACAATTTGGCCTCAATATAAATGCTGTCTTTCTGCGCAGAAACCTCTACAACACCCAAAAACAAAACAAGACAAATACTAATACTTTTTTTCAAAATTCTGATAAAGTACCAAATATAACTTATTTTGAAGAAATTTCGTAAGATTTTAGTTCTGAATTGCTTTTTTTTCCAAAGAATTCAAATAGGCGCTCCAACCTTCGTTTTTATACGTGATAGAAGCCTGTTCAGGATTATCAGATTTATAAATTCCTCTTCCTACAATGATGAAATCTGTGTGAAGTGTTTTGAATACATGTTCAGGTGTATTATACTGCTGTCCTTTTCCGTCTCCTGAGTCTGCCAGATTTACTCCCGGAGTAAACAATAAGATCTCTTCCGGAATAGGATTTTGAGAAACACCACCGATTACATTTGGATGAGATAAAGCAACTTTAAGAGCTTCTTCTCTATAACTGTTGGTTGTTAAAGTTCCTTTTGAAGACATTCCGATGATGGCTACAACACCTACATTTTTGAAGCAGTCTAACGATTCAAAACCTCCGATAACTTGTGAAGTCACGAAATCTGCCCAATCTGTAATTTTGAAAACTCCGCTTGTGAACTGTAATTCCTGAGTGTTTCCGATGTCGGCAAATTTTCTGTCTTCCATTAATAAGAATTGATATTTTGTAGCCAATGCTTTTAATGGAACGATTGTTTTTTCGTAATCGAAATCAGAAATAATATCAATGTGAGTTTTTAATGCAATAATATTTGGACCTACTTTTTCTGCCAGTTCCAACAATTCCTGGGTTGTGGTAACGTCTGCAGAAGCGATAAGGTTTGATTGTTTTGCTAAAGCTGTCTCTAATAATTTTTTAGAAACCGAATGTTGAGCATTCTGCAATTTCTGCTCATAAGAAGATCTTGTTTTCTCTTCAAACTGAATATGATTCCCTTGAAGAAAATCCTGAATTCTTTTTACTTCTTCATCACTAAGATCTCCAGTTTCCTGAAGAATCTCGCAAACTTCTGAAATATTGAAAAGGGTATGAACTCTAAATCCTTTGTTTTCTAAAAGCTGTTTTCCGCCTTGTTCTCTGTCAAGAACAACAACGATGTCTGCAACTTTAAGATCTTCCTGCTCGATTTCGGCGATGGTTTCTACTAAAGATTTTCCGGAAGTAATTACATCTTCTACCAAAAGACAGTTTTGTCCTTTTTGATAAATTCCTTCAATCATTTTTTTAGTACCGTAATCTTTTGCTTCTTTTCTTTTGATAATCAACGGAATGTAGCTTTCCAGAGACATAGCTGTTGCCATCGGAAGTGCAGCGTAAGGAACTCCGCAGATCAAATCAAAATTATCTAAAGGAAGCATTTCCAATAAATAATTAGCAAGATTTTTTAAAATTTTAGGATCTGAGGCTAAAGGTCTTAAGTCTACATAAAACGGACTTTCAATGCCACTTTTTAAAGTGAATCTTCCGAATTTAATGATACCTAGCTTGTAGCACTCCAAAAAGAATTCTTTTTTACTTTCCATTATTTTTTATTAGATGTTGCAAATTTAAGGATTTGAAAGGGAACTTTAAAATGTGAAAGGGGAATTGTCAATTTTGCTTTGCAAGTGAAAGTGCAATTGTGAATTGTTTGCAGTTATTTGTTAGGTTTAAATTATTAAAATTCACAACGAAGTTAATTGACTTATTCACTATTAACAAAAAACCATTCCTTTTCGGAATGGTTTTTATTTATTTTATTATTTGCGCGTCGATTACTTTCGTCTGACCCGAGCTGTATTCCTTTTCGGCTTCCCAAAGTAAAAACTTGTCAACTTCTTTTACCAATTTAGGAATCGTTAATGACAGAACTGCCAGGTCATCCAAAACTCCCAAAACAGGTATTGCAACCTCAGGAAGTAAATCGATTGGTGAAATTACATAGACAAGACCTAATAAAGGTAGAATAATATCAATCGAATTTACAGGATATTCTCCTTTCCTCCACATTTTTATCATCCTGAATATATCAGGGATTTTTTTTACGAAACCTTTATGGCTAATGGCTTCTTTTGCCAAATTTAATTTTGAATACTTCATTGTGTGTTTAGTTTTGAAATAATTTTTTCAACTATACAAATTTCGCAAATTCCGTACCAACTCAATAAAAATTTTAGTTAAATATTACTTAATAATATTATCAATAAATTGATGGGTAGATTCTGTATTCCAGTCTCTTGAAGCATCCTCTTTTATAAGGATTCTTCCGCTTTTATCTAAGAGAAAGGTAGTTGGAAATACTTTTGGCAAAAGCTTTTCTGAGATCGGGCTTTGAGCAATATAAACGGGAACGTTATATTTGTTTTCTTCTAAAAATTTTCTCACAGCCGGCTCCTGATCATTCATTGCAATCAAAACGAAGTCTATATTTCCTTTTCTGGTGTCATATAATTTTTGAATTGAAGGCCATTCTTTTCTGCACGGCGGGCACCAGGTTCCCCAAAAGTTCAGGAAAATAGGTTTGTCTTTGAAGTTTTTAAGATTCGTGCTTGGAACGTTGATTCCTTTTAATTCGATATCATAATCTTCTTCGCTGATGTGTACCGCGTTTTCAATCGTCGCGATCGGGAAAAACAGGTCTTTAAGAGTGTGCTTTACTCCCGGAACGAAAGCGCTCACGCCGATAATGGCGATCAAGACTATATAAATTATATTTTTTTTCATTTTTACTTTTTAAAACCAAACACCAAATACTAACTTCCAAACACTAATACCTATTTATAACAACTCCAATATCTCCTGAACAGCGTCTTTACCTCTGTTTTTGGCATAATACAACTGCAGGTCATTATAAAACTGATCTTTTGTATATGCTTCCGGATCGGCTTTGTATTTCATTAATAATTCCTTTCCGAATTTTGGACGTGGTCCCCAAGAATTTTTTACGTTAAAATCTTTATCCAAGATAATAACTTTCGGAATAGATTCTGTTCCGTTGGTTTGAAATTGACTGATCAGGCTTTTATCGCTGTCTCTTAAAAATATTCTTACTTCGTTGTGACCTTCGAAAAATTTAACCAAAGCTGGAACGGTTGCACTTGCATCCCCGCACCAGGTTTCTGAAATAATTAAAATTTTTCCGTCGAAATTTTTAGATTCCAATTCTTTTAATTGTTCTTCATCGGGAGTGTACTTTTTTAAAGTTCTTTCCATTCTTTGAAGTCCCAATTCGTAATATTGTTTATAATCTTTGTCCTGTTCAGTGGTTGGATTTTCTAATCTTTCTCTTCCTGTATTTACATACTCTTCGAAAGAAATTCCTTTATCCCAGTAATTTTTCATACGATTAATTTTTATTAAAAATTATTGATGTTTCTTGTTTTGTTGATCAAAAATAAGTCTGCCAATACAAAAGCAGCCAAGCTTTCTACCACAGGAACGGCTCTTGGAACCACACAAGGATCATGTCTTCCTTTTCCTTCCACAATAGCCGGATTTCCGTATTTGTCAACGCTTTCCTGAGGTCGTAAAATTGTAGCCACAGGTTTGAAAGCTACACGGAAATAAATATCCATTCCATTAGAAATTCCTCCCTGGATTCCCCCTGAAAGATTAGATTTTGTCGTGAAATCTGTGTTGAAACCATCGTTGTGCTCACTTCCTGTCATTTTAGCTCCGCAAAATCCGCTTCCATATTCAAAACCTTTGCAGGCATTGATATTTAGCATTGCTTTTGCTAATTCTGCCTGAAGTTTAGAGAAAATAGGCTCTCCAATTCCCACGGGAACATTTTTAATTACACAGGTAATTGTTCCGCCAATTGTATTTCCTTCTTTTTTGATTTCTTTGATTCTTGAGATCATTTTTTCTGCTGTTTCTGAATCCGGGCAACGAACTTCATTGCTTTCAGTTTTAGAAAAATCTAAAGCCTGATACGGTTTTTCACAGAAAATATCGCCTACAGAAGAAACGTAAGCATTGATCTCTATATCTGATAAAAGCTGTTTTGCAAGCGCACCTGCCACAACCCAGTTGATTGTTTCTCTCGCTGAAGATTTTCCACCGCCACGATAATCTCTAATCCCATATTTTTGATCGTACGTGAAATCTGCATGACTCGGACGATAAGAATTAGCGATGTGATCATAATCTTTTGATTTCTGATTTTCGTTTTCGATGATAAAACCAATTGGAGTTCCCGTTGTTTTTCCTTCAAACATTCCTGAAAGAAATTTTACGGTGTCACTTTCTTTTCGTTGTGTAACAATAGCCGATTGACCTGGTTTTCTGCGATCTAATTCGTACTGAACTTTATCAAGATCGATTTCCAAACCTGCCGGAAAATTATTGATGATTCCACCATAAGCCACACCGTGACTTTCTCCAAATGTTGTAAGACTGAGAAGATTACCTAAAGTATTGAACATGATACAAAATTACCGATTTTTCTCCACATAATAAAGCTTTCGGATTGGTTCTATTTATTGGTGTTTTCGATAGTATTGATAACGTTTTGGGCTTCTTTTTTCTCTTTTGGAGTCATTTTTCTCCAGATAAATCCTTTTTTGATATTATTTTCATCAATAAGTTGCGGGAAAATTTCTGCCTTTACATCATCAGAAATATAGCTTGATGTGATTGCAGGAAGCTGAGTATCAAAATTAAATGAATATTTTTTAGAAATATTAAATTTCAAATTGCCTACTTTTTGAGTACTGAAATTTTTATAAATATAACTTGAAGGTTTGTATAATTGTTCTTTTTCAAATGTTCCCATGAATTTACTTAATTTGAAACTCGGGATATATTTTTGAATAAGATTCGGGAAAGATAAAAATCCGATGAAAAATATACTTAATGATGTGAAAACAAAAAAAGCTTTCTTTTTGGTAAAATAATTAATGAACATTACAAAAAATATCACGAAAAAAACATCAATGAGAAATCTGTATTGTGCTGAGAATAAAAGAACTAAAACGGTTTTTATTATCAATGAAATGCAAATTAATGAAATGATCTTATTTTTTTTTATAATCGTAAAACCAATAAATAATATTAAGCTTACAATGAATAAAATGTTGATTTTTGATTTAATTCCATCTAACAAAAGCCAGTTTTTAATATAATCTATCGTAGAAAATTGCTGGATTTCCTGATAAGAATATTGCATATCATACGTCTTCAGAATAGCATATTGTGAGGATATTTTTAAAACTTCGGGATTGGGTTTCCAACTTATTCCCAAATCGCCAACTGAAACCGGAAATATTGGAAAACCGAAAGTCCAGATGTTTTTAATTAAGAATAAAGTAAGAATTGAGCTTCCAAAAATCAGACTTTTAAAATTTGACTTAATAATAAGAATAGAGTAGAGGAAACTTAAAATCGGCAGCCAGATCATCGTGGGTTTTATGGCAAAAACAAAAAATGAGAATCCTATTAATAAGGACGCATTTTTATTTCCTGAAAGAATCTCTTTTAAGATAATCATCGAAAAAATGATGACAGGAAGATCCGGACTTGGAGATTGTGAAAACAATAGCAGAATCGGAATGAAACATAATTGAATCCAGCTTTTCTTTTCTATAATATAAATAGCATAGACAATCAATAAAATAGCATTAATTCTTAAGAATGGATCGGAAAAATTAGAAAATCCCGCCTGAAAAATATGCCACACAGACATTTGCCCTAATGTAAGATCCAGATTTGAAATTCCTTTTATGAATCCGTATTCTGTGAGCCATTTTATGGTCGGAACGTAATATCCAAAATGATCCAATATATAAGGATAATAAGAACTTGCTAAGAGAATTACAAATGAGATTATTGCAATTGAAATTGTATCTTTTTTTGAAAAATCATAAATTTCTTGGTATAATTGATCTTTAAAAAAATAAAGAAGTCCAATTAACAACGTTATAATTTCTACATAAATATTCAAAGGAATAAAAAATGCAAGAATCGTCCATATGAAGCTGATTCCCAATATTCCGGAAAAAATTTTTGAGGAAATTCCATCAAATAAAGAACCTGAAAAATTTTCCGCAATTTTCCCGAAACCCAGCAAGGTCGGAATAATAAGAATTGTAGAAAGTAAAATTAAGATCATAAAAAAAGATTGCCTAAAAATAAGCAATCTTTTAAATTTATTGTGAAAATATTAATTATTTCGGTTGAACTCTACCGTCTTTTCTGTCACCGGCTCTACCGATTGTATATCCTGTTGCACCACCAACTACACCACCAATCACGGCACCAAGACCTCTATTTTTCTTAGCAATGATCGCACCTGCAGCGGCACCACCTACAGTACCGATTATGGTACCTTTTGCAGCTTTACTCATTCCTTTTTTCTTGGTTGCAGTGGTTCCTGTAGAACTGTTTCCGTTATCTGCATATGTTCCATTGTTAGAGCTAGAGCTTGATTCTCTGTAAATGGTTTTTGTTTCTCTTATTACCTGTGGTTTTGAATTATTAGCTGCCACTGTTTTAGCTTTTTGAACTTCAACGATACTATCAGCTTTTTTCTGAGCTTCATAAGCCATTTTCTCTTTCTCAATTGCTAATTTTTGTTTCTCTATATCCAACTGTTTTGCCTGAAATTCGATTTTCTGTTGTTCAAGAGATTTTTCAGCTAATTGGTCGTCTTTCTTACAGGCTGTCAATAAAAAAACTGACAAAAGCCCTGTTAACACTATATTTTTCATAACTCAAATTTTAATAAGGTTGTTTTAGTCGAATTGACCTTAACTATGATAATATTTTCAATTATGAAGCCAACCTTAAGTTAACCAATGTTAAATGTTCTAAAAATATATTAAAACACCCTTTGTTGATTGCGAAATAAGGTTAATGTTTATTTAATTTTAAATGAAATTGCTTTATTATCTCATTTTTCTACGTCTTTGTGTATGAGAATTTATTTTTGTTAAAATTTAATATAAACTAATGTTAACTGTTGATTTTCATTGAATTAATATAAAATTCATATTTTTGAATGACCAAATTATATTAATATGAAAAACTCAATAGTTAAGATTTTAGCTTTTGCGGGATTAGCGATAATCTTTACAGGCTGTTCGCCAAATGATGATGTTATGATTGATTCCCAAGCAAATTTGAATAATAAAACTTCAAAGGAAACCTCCAAAACACAGGCATATCATATTCGTTACGGATTGCTTTCCAGTACAGGAACTAAAATTCTTTCCGGAAATTATGATGTAGGAAGTTTTATTGCAACAAATAATAATACAGGAGAGTCTTACGATACGTATGCCAGTGGTGGATTTCAGGCTTTACCTAAATATTATGATGGAATTCCTGCCGGAACCTACACCTTTACGGCGATGCAGGGACAAGGTGGCTGGGTTGGTTATGGCTCAGTTGTAGGAGTGGTTTCCGATGCGTATTTGGATGCAGATGGATATGTTACTGTTTATATTCCTATTGCATGGGAGGAATAATAAAAATTAGTTTATATTTGCAATGGTAAAATATCAGTCTAGAAATTTTTTATTTAAAAAGTATTCTAATTGTAATTATTATTCATTTGTTTTACTGATAGATAGTAAATTAGGATTTTTAACTAATGCTTTATTATTATAAATTTGTAACAGTTTATAATTTAAAAAGGACAATAAAGTAATGTGAATTACTTTTACGATATTCTATTCGGGTTTTCATTTCCGGATAGATTTTTTTCATCATTTGTGTTTTTACGGTCTCCCGCAAGGGAGACCTTTTTTGATGAATATTAGTAAGGGAATTATAGAAATTAGGAATAAATAATACAGTCAATACTTATTTGGGAACAAATATTTTCATTGGTTTTTAGAATCTACATGAATGCGATATTAAATTTATTTCTTATTCTGAATAATGGTGCGGTCTGGTATTCTAAAAGTTTATAGATCTCGTCTGCGTTGGTAAATTGATCCGGAACATTTTTGCCGTTGATTCTTTTGATTCCTCTTCGTTCCATGGCTTTGTGAATGACTTTTGCAAACGAATCTTTTGCGCCTTGTTTTGAGTTGTTTTGAGAAATACCATCAGCGTGAAGCCTATATTTGTATAGGTTTTCATTAATAAAAGCTACTTCTCCAAGTTCAAGGATTTTCAAATACAGATCTTGGTCTACTGCACTTTTTAATTCAGGATCGATTCCTTGAGTTTTAAAATATACTTCTCTTTTGAAAGTGAAAAAATGAGCAAATTGTATAGGACAGTTAAAAAAGTATCTGTCATTGAAAATTCTTTTTGTGGCGCTAAATGTTTTCTGAGGATTCAGATTTTCATCACACAGCATCATTTTAGAATAAGTGGCGACAATTTTATTATTGAATAAATATTCTTCAGCCGATTCTTCTAAAGTAATAGGGTAAAGTGCGTCATCAGGATCTAAATAAGCACATATTTCTCCTGTTGCATACTTCATGCACTCTTTCTTTGTATAACCGCAACCTTTGTTTGATATATTTTCATACAGCTTAAAACGGTTGTCGTTACCAATAATATTTTTAATGATCTCTATTGAATCATCAGTAGACGCGTCATCAACAATTATAACCTCCCAGTTTTTATAGGTCTGATCAATAATTGAATTATAAGCTTCCAGAAAATATTTTCCGTTGTTATAATTTGCAATTAGAATAGAGATTTTATTCATTATTATGTGACTTATAATTTAATTTCAAATTTATCAATTAAATTCATTGAAAATCATGATTTAAATCAATGTATGTTTAATAATAATTTTATATTTTATAGTTATGAATATTTTTAAAATATATTTTAACTATTATGATTATTAATTGTTGAAAATTGTAATTTAGGACTTGTTTTATCTTTCATTTTAGGGATTAATAATTTAAAACCAATTAATTACTCGAATATGTATTTTGAAATAGGAATATTAAAAAGATAGAATTTAACCGTTGCCTTATCTGCAATATTTATCTGCAAATTTAGTATGTATTTTAGAATTTTTTCCTATAATAGTTCTATTACATCTAGTTATAGTTTGATTTTTAGGTGCTTACTCTCTTTATTCAGTAAGAATTTAGCAGAGAATATGTTTAATATTTTATTCCAAAAAATCTATTCTTATTAACTGTAATACTTAAGTTATATAAAAATTAAGCCTATTTTTTGAGGGTTTATGAGTATGCTCATAAGAAATGGGTTTTATACATCATAACTTTGTTAGAGAATTAAATGGATTAATATCTTTCGATATAATTTTATTTCATCATTTGTGTTTTTTGACCTCCTTCCCAGGAGGTTTTTTTCTTGTTAAATGAAATCGCAGAGAATTATTTCCGCAAGCTAAAATAGAGAAATCGGATCAATCTCAAAAGTTGGGGAGGAAAAAAATATTGCTAATTTTGTGGAATGTTAAACGATGCCGAACTCCTCAAATTATTTTTACCTGAACTCTTGATTGAGCATTTTGAGATTGTAAAATTTGAGGAAGAAAATAAAATCCTCCACATCTATTTTGACGAGAAAAATACAGCTCCGAAAGAGTTTTCGTCTCTGTTATTGCAGTCAAAAGGTTTTGTTCCGGAAATTAGCGTTGACGATTTTCCTCTTCGTGGAAAAACAGTAAAACTACACATCAAACGCAGAAGATGGACCGATACGAAAACCGGTAATATCATCCAAAGAG
>NZ_FPKW01000004.1 GCF_900114875.1 Chryseobacterium limigenitum | reverse complement strand
CAATATCCTGATTTAGAAAAAGCGTACAATTTATCTGATGGCCTGAGGAAAATTTACAATCAAAACATTCAAAAATCCGTTGCACTGTTGAAATTGGCACATTGGTTTAAAGAGGTGGAAGAATCAGGATTTAAAGCTTTCTCAGTGCTCAGAAAAACCATAATGAATCATTACAATGAGATTCTCAATTATTTTGAAAGAAGAAGCACGAATGCTTCCGCCGAGTCTTTCAATGCTAAAATAAAAAACTTCAGAGTACAATTAAGAGGCGTGCGGGATAAAGCATTTTTCCTCTTCAGGTTGTCTAAACTTTTTGCCTAGTCCCCAAGTTTTGAGATTGATCCATAGTATCTCTTAAAAAGTATTATCAATGAATTGAAATTTGATGGCATATGAATCGTGACCTATTTTGATTTTTCTTTGATATTAGCGCAAAAACAAAAAAACGCTGTAAACAGTGATGTTTACAGCGTTTTAGCTTATTTTGGTTCCCCAACTGGCGGAATGAGAGGGACTACAATCGAACATTTGATTCCGCTTTTATCATTTATTAGCAAAATTACTTAAAGTTGTATTTGCCAATCGAAGTTGGCAAACAACTTCGATCATTTTTAATCGTGTTGATCATTTACAGATAAACAATAAATTTTATTTTATACTTAGTAAATCTTTGAGATCTATTCGTTCTAATTCGCTTAGTTTTTCTGTCGGACTCACACTTAAACATGATGTTAAGGCAGAAAATAAAAGTGATGCTTCTAAAGATTCTTCAAGCTTAAAGTTAATAGTAGAATATTGTTTGCAGATAGCAAAAATCATTAAAAAGATTTGCTCATCACCTGAGTTTCTTGCAATCATTACAGGAGGAAATTTTGGTCCAGAGGGTAGTATTCAGGCAACCCTGTTTTGCTTTATTGCGACTATTATTCTCTTGTTTCTAAGTCATAAAAAAAGCAGAATCATAAAACCCTTCTGGAAATAATGGGAGATAGTTTTAATTTCAAGAAAGAGAATTTCTGAAATTGTGAAAGTTTTTTAAATACAAAAGCGGCAAAAAGCCGCTTTTGTATTTAAAAAAATCTTTAATTGATTATCTACTTAGATAAGCTTCAGTAGTTCTTCGGCAACTTTTTCAGAAGAAGCAGGATTTTGTCCTGTGATCAATCTTCCGTCCACAATTGCATAAGGACTCCAATCTTCTATTTTACTGTACATGCCACCATTCTTTTTTAACATATCTTCAACTAAGAAAGGAACAACATCCGTCAATTGGACAGCTTCCTCTTCAGTATTTGTAAATCCTGTAACATTTTTACCATTGACCAGATATTCGCCATCTATTTTTACATCCTTCAGAACACCGGGTGCGTGGCAAACGAACGCTATAGGTTTGTCATTAGAATAAAAATCAACAATTAACTGTTGTGAAATCTTATCTTCAGCAAGATCCCATAACGGACCGTGACCTCCGGGATAAAATACAGCATCATAATCTTCGCTTTTGACTTCAGATAATTTGTGTGTACTTTTTAATTTATCCTGTAATACCTCATCATTATCCATTCTTCGTGTTACCTCCGTTTGAGATGAAGTATCTTCACTTTTTGGATCAATTGGTGGAAGACCTCCTTTTGGAGATGCCAGGGTGATCTCAACACCCTTATCAGACAAAGCATAATAGGGAGCTGCTAATTCTTCTGTCCAGAATCCGGTCTTCAAACCGGTGTTACCTAATTCGTCGTGACTCGTAAGTACGAATAAAACTTTTTTGCTCATTTTTAATATTTCTTTAATTGAATACTACAAAGTTGACATTATCTGTCTTTAAAAAACAGGACTTGGCTCACTATTCCTGTGTGATCCAAATCACATTTTTTAGTCTTAGCAGGAGATTATTTTATCTTGTCGTAGATCAGCTTGGTCACGATGGCACCAAAGAGATAATACCCGACTGTCATGATTTTCTTCTGATTGGTTTCCGCAACTGGGGAATCATCAAGACCCATCTTTTGTGGAAGCATAACAGTTCCTAAACCAGCAGCCAATCCAGAAGCAATATTAAAACCGCTCGTTGCTGTCGTAGCATAATAGATACCGTTGCTTAAAACATCTCCGGCCAATGTTACACCATAGAGCTGATCCTGATCAGTGATCTTTAAATCAATTGTTTCCAATGTTTTATTCAACGCTTCCTCTCCTACTTTATTCACTTCAGGAACATTATCAAAGTTTTTTCTGATGATCTCATGGACAAGGTTAAGGGCGATTGCGCCTCCTAAGCCTGCAAGAATTTTCTTATACATATTCTATCTATTTTGGTACTATGCTTAATTGCATAAATTGAGCCATTTTAAAATCACCTTGTCCTATTATTCCATCAAATATTTTATAATTCTTGT
Organism: Chryseobacterium limigenitum; assembly: GCF_900114875.1. Taxonomy (GTDB): domain Bacteria; phylum Bacteroidota; class Bacteroidia; order Flavobacteriales; family Weeksellaceae; genus Chryseobacterium; species Chryseobacterium limigenitum. The sequence goes on along the minus strand of NZ_FPKW01000004.1, from coordinate 280,495 downwards.
CTATTTTATAATGCAGTAATGAATGCAAAAAGACCAAAGAATATACCCGGTGAATTCGCCACGACTATCGGCCAGTCACTATTAGGTTTTTTAATGTAGCCATAGGTCACCCAAAGCGTGCAATTGATCGCAGCAACCAAAGGTTGCAGCCAATCACCCTTATCTCCGTTTAAATTATGAGCAATCTGTGGAATATATGAAAAATACATCGCCATTGCAGTCACTGTTGCTATCCATCCTAATACTTTCATAAACTTTCCATCCATCCTATCTAATTTTTATAATGATATGAAAAATTGAAATTATCATGCCAGTAAGAAAATCAGTGAAAATCTAGCAGTTATTGACCTTGTCTTCTCTCCATTCTGAAAGACGCTTAGACTTGAAATCTTATTACTTATCACACTGTGAAATTTGTGGTAATTTTAGTGATCTAATTGTACAAGACAAAAGGCTCCGTAACTACAAATAAATTCTTATCTAGCGAAATATGTGTACAAACAATTAGTTGGTCTCTAAAGCAGAATTACAACCTATGAAAATAAAAGTTTATTTCCCTTCCAATCCTTTACTTAAAAAATATATTGAGTGTATTTATATACTTACCCATACCGCTGAAGAAGAACCCGCTAAATACATCACCTTCCCCTCTATTTTCACCATTGTATCAAGCAGTGAAAGATCAAGAGCGACCACTCAAGGCAATCAATTGCTCATCGGGCAATGCGATGACAATGAGGTGGAAACCAATTTAGTATCTGATTTCAATAAACCGGTGTACGTGCAATACGAAGGGAAAGCAAACGAAATCACCATCTATTTCAAACCATTGGCCATCAATGCATTTTTGGAGCACGACTTAAACCATTACAACAGCTCCAACTTTTCTGAATTTTCACCTTTTGAAGATTATAGAAAAGCGATGATCGACATTCTTTCTTTGCAAAATGAAACCGAAAAAGTAGAGGCTGTTGAAAACTATTGGTTATCCAAATTAATAGGATTTCAGCACAATTTCCTTGAGACTGTTTTGTCTGAAATGATGGGTGATGAAAATGACGCTTTAACCATTACCGAACTGTGCGAAAAAAATGCTGTTTCGCGTACCACCTTGAACAAACACTTTATCAGACATATCTGCAAAACACCGTCTCAATTCAAAAAGATACTTAGATTTAGAAATGCCGTCAACAAATACACATCAAATACCGCAAGAAATAACTTAACGAATATCGCCTATGGTGTTGATTATTTTGACCAGTCGCATATGATCAGGGAATTCAAATCTGTGACAGGGTTTTCTCCCAAGGTTTTCTTTGAAAAAACGACGGCGCTGGAAAAAAAACAAATTCATTGGCTGTTTTTATAGGCAGGTTTACAATTGTACAATTTTTCCTTTTCGGCTTAAAGTAGTTTTGTCACTTAATAATAAAGAAAAACCCTATGACCATTCGTCAAATCTATTTTATCACAGCTGTTTTCTTCATAGCTCTTTTACAACCTATTGTGCTCCGATCACAAAATTTGAAAAACATCATTGACCCGATAAAGTCTCACTTAAAAATTCTTGAAAAAGAAAATAACCTAAGCGGGGTCGTTCTTATTGCAAAAGATGGCAAACCAATCTATAGAGAAGCCTTTGGTTTTTCCAATTTGCCGGACCGCGTTAAAAATAAACCGGACACGAAGTTCAATTTAGCTTCCATCAACAAGATGTTCACAGCAATCGCTATTATGCAATTGGTAGAATCCGGGAAAATTTCGATTCAGGATAAAGTAGGTCAATATCTCACAGATTATCCAAATAAAACAGTTGCCGACTCGGTGACCATCCATCATTTATTGACGCACACTTCTGGAATGCGCAGTTTTTGGGAGGATTATGACAAGCTTGCAAAAGTAAATTTCAAAACAGTTGCTGATTATCTTCCGTTGTTTGTAGATAAGAAACTAGCCTTTGCGCCAGGTAGTGACTTCTACTACAGCAATTCCGGATATATGGTTTTAGGATTGATTATTGAAAAATTGTCGGGTCAGAATTATTTTGATTACGTAAAAGAACATGTCTATCAACCTGCAAAAATGATTAATACGGATGCTTATGAATTGGATCATGCGATTCCAAATTTGGCGACCGGCTACACCATGTCATTGGAAGAACCTGGACAATGGAAAAATAATATTTACTCAAATTTAGCCAAAGGAACGCCTGCTGGTGGAGGCTATTCAACGGCTGATGATTTGTTGAATTTCGCCAATGCTTTACAAAACAATATTTTATTGAATAAAGAGAGTATTACCCTTTGTACATCAGGCAAAGTGAAGTACACAGAAGGAATGTACGGCTACGGATTTGAAGAAAACAAAATCAACGGGCAACGCATCTTTGGACATACCGGTGGACACGATGGTATTGCTTGCGAACTGATGATCTATCCGGATTTGGGCTATACTGTCGTCATTCTAACCAACGGAGAAGTCGAAAATTATTGGGAAGCGAGTAATCTTATCAAAAAACAATTAGTAGGTTCAGCACCCTCAATTGACAATTTCTTTTATACCAAAAATATAATTAAGGCCATATCCAACAAAGGTTATGAAGCCGGCATTAAGGAAATAGAACAAAATTCAGAGAAATATTCATTAAGAGAAAATCTGATTGAACGATATGGTTGTAAGTTCTTGTTTGAAAAAAAGACGAATCAGGCAATAGATTTATTTAAGTTAAATATTCACCTTTTCCCAAACTCAACCAATGGTTATTATTACATCAGTGAGGCATATAGGTTCTCAGGTCAAAAAAAACAGGCGATTGAATATCTAAAGTTATACATTGAAAAAGAACCGGAAGACCAGAATGCTCAAATAAAATATAAATTGCTGATTAAGTAGCTACTTCTAATAAATAAGTTTTTGTTGATCTTTTATGATAAGCCTTTGTAAACGGAAGCTTTGCCATATTTTTCTGTCAGTTATGGGTTATAGAAAATGTTTTTATAAAAGAAGATACTTTAATTTAAATTTCTAAATTAATCAATCATGCAATGATTTTAAACTTTCTATATATTGAAGTCATCTTGACTTAAAGAAACATTTATTTGTTATTTGAAATAAAAAAAGGGATTCGGAAATTAGTGTCGCTAAACTAAAAAAAATCCTATCCCTTGTACAGAGTACTAAGCAAAGATACAATAGAATTAGAAATCGTGCCTTATATTCCCATTGGAAAACGAGGTTTTAAATCCAAAGTTCCTATTTGCGAGATTATTAACTGCATTTTATATAAACTTAAAACAGGCCTTCAATGGTATCTTTTACCGGTACTAGAATTATTTAGTAAAGAGGCTCTTCATTATAAAACGGTTTTTGGCTATTATCGTCAATGGTGTAAAGCCGGAATATGGAAAGCTTGTTGGAGTGGCATTTTACAAAAGAATAAATCAAAAATTGATTTATCCAGTGGAGATGTAGACGGCAGTCACACACCAGCGTTAAAGGGAGGTGAAGCAGTTGGTTATCAGGGCAGGAAGAAGCGCGAAACAACTAATGCTATATATCTGACGGATAGAAACGGATTACCTTTAGCTATGTCGATACCTGTGTGTGGAAATCACAATGATCTATTTAATATTGAAAAGCATTTTGCAGAAATAACAGATTTCTTACAACAATCCGGTATTTTACTCGACGGACTTTTCCTGAATTTCGATGCAGGATTTGATGCTGAAAACTTACGGTCGAAAGCTTTAGAATTGGGAATAATAGCTAATATTGCTCACAATAAAAGAAACTCAGATGCAGAAAATAACCATTACTTTGATCATCAATTGTACAAAGAGCGGTATGCCATAGAAAGAACTAATGCTTGGCTTGATAGCTTCAGATCAATACTTAACCGATTTGACACCACAGTAACAAGCTGGATAGGATTTAATTATTTAGCTTTTATCGGTATTGCTGTTAGGAAATTAAAAAAAAGAAAGTCGAGATGACTTCATTATTAAATCGTATTAAAACTATTACAATGACTCCTAATATTCATTAATAAATGAAATTATTTATTAATGACCTTTAATAATTTTGGACACCACACTTAGGCAGGTTAGTTTTGATTCTTGCTATTTCATCCTTGTCAAAATTATTGCCCTGAATCTGCAGTTCCCTCAATTTCGTTAGTCCTAGTATAGAGTCGGGAACAAAATCGATCTTCATATTTGCAATCGATAATCTAAATAGATTTGGAAAACGATTAAAAACATCTGGTATTGATACTTTACGATCTTTTATTACAAGCCAGTCCGACTTTTTCTTTGGTTTCCAAAAAGATATATCCAACTCTTCGATCTGTTCCAAATTTTTAATACTGTCAAGCATTTGCCCGAAGAGTTCATACGGTGGTATTTTTTGACCCATAACAGTTTCGGCACTCAGATTGAGCTTCTTCACATTTTTCAAAGATGAAAGGTCAGGAAACATTTTAAGATCAGACAAAGAACAGCTAAAATCTATTTCTTCAAGCTGATTGGCATTTTCATTATTAATCTTAATCTCCGAAAATCTACAATAGGACATTGTTAACTTTTCAACGTTTTTTACATCAAAAATCCATTCAGGGGAGATCTGTGGTTCATTATTTTTAGGATCAAAAACAATTCTCAGGTCTTTGAGAGACTTGATTTTCTTGATGGAATCTGGAACATTGTAAATCGCTTCTTCGCTTACATAAAGTTCTTCTAAGGACTGGAACTGATCAATATTTGCAGGAAGATGACAATGATTGTTTGCACTCAGCTTTTTTAGATTTTTTAATGAAACCAACTCATCTGGAATATAGTAATCTTTTTTACTGGCAAATCCCAACTCCTCAATCTGGGAAATCATATTAAAATCTATTTCCTCATAATCACTTGCTTTATCTATGAAGAGACTTTTTAATTCTTGTGGATTTTCAATTCTTAATTTTTTAAGAGCCATATTTTTTGATTTGAGTTGATGTGAAACAATTAATATTTCTGCATGAGATAATATGAATGGTCAATTTATTTTGACTAACACTAATTTACGAAATTTGAACAATCTGCATAGCTTTCAAGCTTGTAAAACATTTTAATCCAACTAAAAATTTAGTTTTTTCGAGCTCAGCATAAGTTTAGATTTGAAGAAATTTAATATTACTTAAATATCGATAGCTTAATCGAACAGTGATGAGTAATTCCAGCAGTAAATTATCAGATTAAAACTATCTTAAAGAAAATAAAAACTTCAAGATGCGTAAGCTATCACCTTTTAACTTGTACTTTGATCTACTAACAAATTTTTCAGTCTTATTCAGGCAGCTTTGGTGGTGTCAGCCTCTGCATTCTCGTACTTAAGGTTCCAAGAAAAGCCTCTAGCTGTTCTATTTCTTTCACAGTTAGGTTGAGTGGCCTTAGCATTTCAGATTTTTTTGAATGTAAAGTAATTCCTTGATACACAGTGGATTTTTTCTTAGGAGCTTCGGGGCTGCCGTTATTGTAGAAAGTAAGAATATCTCTCAATGGTGTAAATGCTCCATTATGCATCCATGGGCCTGTTCGGGTGACCTCTCTCAATGTCGGAACTCTGAACTTACCTGCATCATCAGGATTTCTGGTTACTAAGTATCTACCCAAATCCTGTTGTTTAGAACCTAAAAGAGCTGTGCCGTCATTTTCAAATTGATTGTTTGAAAAGTAGCCCGAGTTGTGGCAATTGATACACTGAGCTTTTGTTCTGAATAAATGCAGTCCCATCACTTCGTTGTCGCTAAAAAGACTCGACTGGCCATCAATAAATTTATCAAATTTACTTTGAGGACTAACTAAAGTTCTTTCAAAAGTAGCAATTGCTTTCGCAATTTTTTCCTTGGTCACTTTTCCACTGCCAAATGCCTTTTCAAAAAGTATTTCATAGCCTTTTATTTTTGCAATCTTATCTGTAGCAATATCAATGTGCTCATTCATTTCCTTCAAATCTTCAATAGGCATGTGTGATTGCTTTTCAATACTTTCTGCTCTGCCATCCCAAAAGAGAGATGTTGCATAGGCAATATTCATGATAGTCATCGCATTTCGTGAACCCAGCTGTCGGTCATGCCCAAAAGAAAAAGTCTTATTATCCGTCCACGCTAACTCCGGGTCATGGCACGAAGCACAAGCTATCTGGTTTGATCCTGATAATCTTGGGTCATAAAACAAAGTTTTGCCAAGCAATGCTTTTTCTGAAGAATAAGGATTGTCTAAAGGATACTCAATTTTTGGGAGATGACCTATTTCAGAAAAATGAGGAACAGCCTTACTGTCAAGAGTGGGTTTAGGCCATGTAGATGAGTTACCCGAAGAATATATACTTCTTAGTTTATCTATAAACGATTGATCTTTAGACATTTCATTATATACATTCTTTTGCAGACAATTATTGAATACGAAAACAGAAATAACAATAATCAAAATCCAACTCCAAATATTCTTCATTTAAATGATATTTTTCAGCAAAATTAATGATTCTAATGCTTCTTTTTGAATCTATAATGATTAATTTTGTTTAGACTAATTTTAAATAATACTTATGAGAAAGACATTTACCTTATTAGGACTGGTGGGATCTTTAATTTTGTCCGCACAATATCATAGTTTTAATTATGTCGGTGCATTATCTTCGAACGGATGGACATCGCATAGTGGAACATTAGGCCAACAATCAACTTTACAAACAGCATCAGATATTGGTAACAGTTTGAATTATACAGGCATACCTTCTCCTGTTGGAAATAGGGCTTATCTTACATCTACTCAAACTGAAGATGTTAATTTGGCATTTGCGCAACCGGTCTTAACTACAGCTTATATATCATTTCTGATGAAAGTAACAGATGTTGGAACATTGGCTGCTAATACAACCGCAACTGCACCAGGATATTTTATGCATTTTTCTGCATTATTTGGGAATGACTTAGGAAGTACAGGAATCGTGTCCAGATTATCTCTGAGAAAAGGATCTTCACCAAATACTTTTAATATCGGAATACTGAATAATACGGGTGGAACTACGACGGTTAATGATATTTATGGCGGTTCGGCTCCAACTGATTATCAATCAGGGACTACCTATCTGGTTGTATTAAAATACGACATGACGGGAACAAATGGTCAAACCAGCTTATGGATCAATCCTGCAATTGCAGCTGAAGGCACTCCTACGCACACAAGTGCTTTCGGAACCTCTTCAAAACTAACTCAGGTAGCTAGTGTAGCTTTACGACAAGCCAATAATATTGGAAATATTGAGATTGATGAATTAAGACTGGGAAATTCGTGGAATGAAGTAATCAATTCAGGCAGTCTGTCAGCAAATGAATTCTTGAAAAATGATGATCTTCTAATTTCAAATACCTTGGTAGATAATCACTTTAAGTTATTAACGAAAGACGAGGCACAAATTCAGATTTACAGTCTAGCTGGTAACTTGGTTAAAAAAGGAACTTTTAAGACAAATAATATTGTTGATGTTTCAATGTTAGCGAAGGGTGCTTATTTTGTGATCATCAGTAATGGAAAGATTAAATCGACAGTTAAAATTATAAAAAAGTAATTTTAAAGAGATGAACAAAAGCCTGTTATAAGACAACAGGCTTTTTTTACGATTTAGTAACCAGGATTCTGCTGCATATTTGAATTGATATTGATTGTAGCCTGAGGTATAGGTACCACAAACTTATTGTTAGGATAGGAAGGATTGCAATTGGTTGAAATGCAACCATCATTTCTAATAATATTTTTATGGTTTCTGATCAGATCGAAAAAATACTGATTTTCAAATACAAATTCTTTCCTTTTCTCTTCAAGCAAAATATCGATATTCACTGAAGATAATGCTGAAATTCCTGCTCGGTTTCTAATGAGATTAATATCCGACAATGCCTGCTGTGAATTTCCTGACCGTAAAGCAGCTTCTGCTCTTATAAAATAGGCAAGAGACAAACGGTAGATGAGGCTGCCTGTTTGAAGCTTATATTTTTTTGTGAAATAATAAGGTAAATTCGTTGATGTGGCTGTAGTCCCTGTTTTTAAATTCTGTGTCTCCATCAAATTTTTCCTATTGTCACTGGATGTAAACAAATTGTAAACATCCGTAGAAGCATTGTAACTTGATTTAGTCGCTGAACTAACATAATTGTAAACTAATCCAGCAGGAAACTCACCGGTTGAACTATTAGCAATTTCGAATACAGACTCTGAAACAGCCCAATCTGTGGAAACAGCAGAAGCCGGGGTAAGAGTTAGTGTTGTCGTATTAATTAAATCATCAGCATAGCTGTATGCTTTCTGCCAATCATTTTTCCATAAAGCAATTTCAGCTCCAAGCAATTTTACTGCATCAGAATTCATAAAATTCTTTTTTTGTCCTGCGGGTATTGCATGAATCGGTTGAAATAAACTCAACGACTGCTGTATATCATTTTCAAGAAGAACAAATACTTCAGCAGTAGTTTTTCGCTGAGGATAATCAACACCAGCTTTCAGCGGTTGGGTGTTATACACAATTCCAAGATGTGACGCATCTGTGGTGAAGGTATAATTCTGAGCATAATATTTATAGAGCTGAAAATGGGCAAATGCACGTATAGCAAAAGCTTCTGCTTTGATCTCGCTCATTTCTGCAGGCGTTGCATCGGTAAGCTGATTGGTATACTGCAATATCAAATTCGTATTATTGATTATCTGATACATATCAGAATAAAAATAAGAAAGATTGCTTGCGAAGCTTTGATCCTCAAAGTTGTAAATGAGGTTTACAGAAATATCCTGAGCAACAACACCTGAGTTCTGCGGGCTGAATTTTAAATTTCCTGACAGCAGATCTCCGTAAACAAAATTTGCTTCCGAAAAGTAAGTATTCCTTAATTGATAATATGCTCCATTGAGAGATTCCAATACCCCTTGCTTAGTTGAAAGTTGCTCATTTATAGAAATTTTCTCAACAGGTTCTGTTCTCAGAAAATCACTACAAGAAGATAATGTTACTATTGATATGATGAGAAATATTGTTTTTTTCATAATACTCGGATAATTTAAAAATTAGCTTTAAAACCAAAACTGAAAGTTCTCATCTCTGGATAAAGATACCTGAATTCCCTGATGCCGTTTTTGTCTGCAGGAGACTTTTGCTTATACCAATACAAAACATTTGTACAGTCTAAAAAGATGCTTGCGTTTTTAATAAAACTGTTTTTGATATGATCTAATGGTAGCTGATAACTGAAATTGATATTCTGAAGTTTGACATGGGTATTATCATAAATATATTTCGTACTGTTGGCAATTACAGCTTTATTTGTCGGCTTTCTGTTGCTTACAATATCACCAGGGTTCTGCCAATAGTCCAAAGCATTTACACTCATATTCCGATTAAAAAGTATACTGTATTTATCAATCAGTTCACCCTGAGTCAGCACATCACCACCGATTTCAAAATTGATTAAAAATGATAAACTAAATTTTTTGTAATTGAAAGAGTTGCTAAAACCTCCAATCAAATCAGGCTGAGAATTACCAATAATTGAATAATCTGATGCCTTCGGAGTAAATTGATTGGCATCCTTCGCCTCTCCGTTGACCAAATACATATCTTGTCCATTGGAGGGGTTTACACCTAACCATTGATAGCCCCAAATCGCTGAAGTAGATGACCCTATTTTTTGCGCTCTTGCGAGTGCCGCCACCGAGTAATCATCTCCAAGACCAATAAGGTCTGTCACTTTATTTTGAACAGAAGAAATATTAAAATTGCTATTCCATCTGAAATTAGATTTATTAATCCACTTCGCCCTCATCGAAAACTCTATTCCCTGATTATACATTGCACCACCGTTGATCTCTGCCGATGAATATCCACTTTCCAGTGGAATGTCACGAGATACAACCATGTCTGAAAGATTATTTCTAAAAGCTTCTACAGTGAAATCAACTTTGTTAAACAAACTGAAATCCAGACCAATGTTCCATTTCTCATTTTTCTCCCACGAAAGAAGTCGGTTGGGCGGAGAAGAAGAATCAGGATATGAATACGGAAAATCGTAATCGAATCCATTTTGATAAATATTGTACAACCCTGAAGAACGATAGCTGCCAATTCGAGAATTCCCTGTCATTCCATAAGATGTACGTATTCTTAGAAAACTGATAACAGATTGCCTACTCATAAAGTTTTCGTTGGTAATTACCCATGATGTACCCAATCCTCCGTTAAAAGAGGCGTTGGTATCAGGACCGAATGTGGAGCTTTCATCTCTTCTCAAGCTTCCTGAGAAAAAATATTTTTTCTTGTAATCGTAATTGAGCTGTCCAAAAAAGCTTCTGCCACTATTCTTCTGTGTCAAGCTTCTGTATGTCAAAGTATTTAAAGCCAATGAAGGATCTTGATAGGTATCAAATACTACAAAATTTGTCCCGTTATGCACTTCTTTAAAATCCTGATCCTGCCTTATTTCAGCTCCTGCAATTACGTCAATATGGTGCTTTTCGGCAAAGTTTCGTTCATAAGATAAGTTGGTACTCAAATTCCATTTTGAAGCATCTGAGAGCGATACACGGCTTCTACCATTGACCTTATTTGCTATTCCACTTTGGTTTAATCCCGATTTCCAGTCTCTGTTTGTTTTATCTGATATATCAACACCAAATAACGTGTTGATCTTAAAATTTTTAAATAATTCATAATTTACATTCAGGCTTGAAAGTAAAGAATTGTTATCGACATCACTTATGTTTTGGTAAGCTGCTGCCAAAGGATTAGGAATACCAGCATTTCCTGAAAGAGAAAAATTACCACTTGCATCATAAACAGGTCTATCAGGTGCTAAAATGAAATTGAAATACGTATTGGGCTGAAACTTGTATAAGTTGTTGAATGCTGCATATAAATTGACTTTCAGTTTTCCGTAATCAAGACCCAATGTAGCATCAATGCCTTTTTTCTCAAGTGAATTAATGATTTTAGCTTCATTATTTTTAGAGTAATCTATACCAACTCGGTAGTTAAAATGTTTCATCCCTCCACTTACCGAAAAGTTGGTTCTGAAAAAATCACCATTGCTGTTCATTACATCAAACCAATTGACATCAGTACCATTCCATGGATAATTTCCTGTTCCACTTGCTGAGTTATTTTTATTGTAATCGTTAAAAAGTTGAGCATATTGCTGTCCATTTAAATATTTCACTTTATTAATGCTTTGTGAAACTCCGTACTGGCTGGAAATCGAATAAGAGGGTTTTCCTCTTTTTCCTTTTTTTGTAGTAATTAATATTACCCCGTTAGCAGCTTCTGCACCGTAAAGTGAAACTGCCGCCGCGTCTTTCAGAATATTTATAGTCTCAATATTATCGGGATTGAATCTTGCCAAAGGATTTATGTTCATTTCAGCACTGCTTCCTCCATCAAAAAAAGCTTCGTCAAATGGCTGGTCTTCTCTTATTATAATCCCGTCGACAATAATAAGTGGTTGTGTGGATGTTCCTAAAAAACCGTTAAGGGGTACCAATGATCCAAGTCCTCTTATATTAATATTTACAGGCTTTGCCAATTCGCTATTGTTTCCTATCTGCACTCCTGATGCAAGCCCGGCAATCATTTTGTCTAAGCTTTCATAGGGCTGAGCGGTAACTATATCATTTGATGTAAGTGTTACGATTGAACCCACAACTTCCTCTTTGAGCTTTTGAGTTCCGTATGATGAAGTAAGAACAACTTCTTCTATATTTTCTGTTTTGACGGAATCCTTTTTTACCGCTATTTTTTGTGCATCTACATATGAAATTGAACATACCACCAAAGCACTTGCAACATATTTCTTCATTTGAAAGACTTAAGAAACCGTAGGGTCTTCTTTATTTAGAATTAATAAATTTAGCAGCAAAAATAGGTTAAATAATGTTAAAATAAAAATGTTTCTATATGAATCATTGATTGTATAATGAAAGCATTCTTTATAAGATCGTACACCTGATAAGATGATATTACGAAGAAATTAATATGGATTAAAATTTCAACGAAATGCATTTGCATCTTGTGAGGTTTCTGACTTTTCTATGCAGATTACCATTCAGGCAGGCACAAGGAAAACTGCAATCAATTCCGTAAAAACAATTAGAAAGAACATTGATAAAGCTTGAAATCTTTTTGCGGAGGTTTTAGGATCTCCGATCCCGGATACCCAAAAATATTTTTTTACCGCAGTGACAACGGAATATATTTGCTTTAGAAAATCGGATAGCCTCATATACAAACAAGAACTTTGAAATTTGCTTATGGTAGGTTGATGTTACGAAAGCTAAACGGTGTCAAAGCTTTGGTGATTAAGAAATGATCAAAAAGTCGGCGAATAAAGTTATCTTGTTTTTATCAAAAATTCTATTAATGCAATACTGAACACAGCAGAAGGAACAAAAAAGTTATCGATTACACAAATCAAAACCTTCATTCTGACCTCTCGTCAGAAAAGCTTGCTGTTATTGGCTACTACGCACCATTTCAATTTCACAAACTTTTTATGGGAACTGACTGTAAAACTTTACAGGATTTTATTGTAAATCTTGTTAAATATATTGGCTGAAATATGTATTCGGACAGTCTAAATAGTATTAATTAGATTAAAAACCACTATATGAATTAAAATCTATTATAACTAACAAGTAATAAACTTAGAATTAATATGTTATTAAGTTTTTGATAACAATCTAGACTCCAGAGGTTCAGTTTATGAACACTTTTGTATAAGATTTGAATGAACTTAAAGAACTTATGATATTAAAGATTATGACATTATTAAAAAAAAATTTTAGATCCTAAACAAAACTTAAGATTTCCCTATTCACGGTATCAAAATTAGGCTGGGGGACAAATAAGGGACAAAACGTCTCAAACCAATAATAACTATCTCAAAATTAATAAAATATGGAAAACCAGCAAACAAAAATTTGAGTTTTTTCCAGTTTTTTTATTAAATATTTATATAGGACGATATTTGTGCTAATATCTTTTTGAAATATTTACGTTATATTCAAGTATTGTTTAATGATTTTTATTAACGACTTAAAATTCCGCCTAGGTAATAAATTTGGTCTTTTGGTTATTCGATTGAAATCAATTAATATTGTAAGAACATTCTTAATCGACGAAAACCTAAATAATTAATATGATCAATCTGTATAGAAAAACAGCTGTGATAGAAGGTATTTCTTATTTAATTCTGCTCCTAATTGCAATGCCTTTAAAATATTTTTTCAATATTCCAAGTGCTGTCAAATATTTTGGATGGATTCATGGAATTTTATTTCTGGTATTCTTTGTATATCTTATATTAGCATCTTCGAAATATCGATGGAGCTTGATTAGAATAATCATCTACCTTACAGCATCTGTTCTCCCTTTTATTCTTTTTCTGATCGATAAAAGACTCGAAAAAGAATATTCAATAAAAGGAAAATTATAGTAAAAGTCTTTTCCGCCTTGCGACCCCAGAGGTTCAATTTTCGAACACTTTTCTGGAAGATTTGGATAAACTTTCACAGCTATGGAATCTTAAAATGATTTGAAAAAACATACTATTTAATACACTTTAATTATTATTTTCATTTAGGTATTCGCGATATGTAATTTTAATTTTTCAAGATTAATAATCTTAACTATTTTATTACGGAATGATATGATTTTATCATTCTCCAATTCTGAAATTGTTCTATAAACTGTTTCGTAAGTACTACCTATATAGGCGGCTAAATCAGTCTTTGTTAGTTCAATCTTCAAAATATTTTCTTCATCCAATCCAAAATAATTGATAAGGTAAATAAGATTAACTAAGAAGCGCTCCTTTACTGAAAGATGCACTAGGCTGCCCATTTTTTGTTCAGACCATAGCAACTCATTTGCATAAAACATCATAAGCTCATATGCAAAAGTTGAATTGGTTTTAAGTAAAGTCTTAAAAAAATTAAGCTCTATGAAACACAATACAGAATCCTGCATTGCTGTTGCCGAAATAGGAGATAATAAATTTTCAGAGGAAATTGCACGGTGTCCCACAATTTCTCCTTCCTTGGTAAACCTTACAATCATTTCCCTATCGCCCCAATGTTTATGTACTTTTACAAATCCTTTTTGTATAAAAAACACACCAGGCATTTCACTACCTTCATTGATAAATTTCTGTCCTTTTTTTACGTTGATACTATTTCCTTTTATATCGATTGCTTCCCACCATTCTTTTAATATATTTTTACACATAAAACAACTGTGATCACACTCTCCTAATTTTTTTTTCATAATTAAAATAAAGGCTGTGATACAAATGTAAACCAATACCTATTTACTTGCAAAGATTGTTGTCAAAACTTACCTTTTAGCTGTTACAAAGATTTATTACCTGATAAAATACTTATTTAAAATTTCTCCGGATTTTAAATTTTTCAATTCTTGATTGGTATTAAATTTATTTAATCCTCCCAGGCTGGGTATCCATTTTCCGGTTTTTATAAAATCTAAATTTTGCAATAATTCAAAATATTTTCTTCGGATTTGTTTTTCATTAAGTCCTGTATATAATGCAACCTTTAATTCTTGCTGCTTGGCTATTGAGATTAATTCAAGTAACTTTTGGTCATGCCACTCTCCTCCCATAAAAAGGATGCACGTTATTACTTTCTGATACTTTACAAGCAGACTATGAAAGAGGTCTGGAGTAAGATCTGTTCCGTTTTGTGGATTCCAAAGATGCTCCGAATGACAGCCATCACAAGCTAACTGGCAACCTGTGATGGTAAAACAAAGTGAAATTTCATTAGGAATTTCCTGTAATACGATATCGTAAGAATCATACTTCAACATTACCGTAATATCTTATTTTCTCTTCTTTTTGACGGTCTTTTGAAAAGTTTGTAATTTTCTTTAAATAGCCAATCACTCGAGTAGCATGATCGATATCAGATGAGTTACAATCTGTACAATAATGTACGGTTTGCTTATTAACAAAACCACATACGTTACAAACTGTAACTTTAATATTAAAACAGAAATAATTACAGCCTGTATGAGCCGCAACATCTAATAATTTTCTGAATCCTTCCTGGCTCGGATATTCTTCTAAATTACAATGATATGCAGAGCCGCCATCAAGATATTGAATATAGTCTTTGCCATGAAGGAAAAACTTATCTATCAGATTTTGACTTTTGTCTTCAACTATATAAAAATAAGAGTTGTAGCAGTCTCTTGGTACATATAACCAATCATTTTTATCCCATTTTGCATTTTTTACACCAAGATTTTCTGCCGGAACAAATTCTGTGTTAAACATAAAACCATAAATTTCTTTTGCTTTTTTATTTTTATGGTATATCAATTTAAGATTTTCATTGACGAATTTTTTATAATTGTCATTATTAGAGATTTCAATTCTCAGAAACTCCGCGGCCTCAACCATTCCATTAATACCAATGGTTAAAAATTGTTTATCTAATGATATAAATCCTGCATCATAAACAGGAAGCATTCCTGCATCTTTATAATCCTGTACAATACTTCGGAAAGCCACCTGATATTTATGTACTTTATCAATCACATTTTCAAGAGAAATTCCTTTCTGAACCAACCGATTCATATTAATTGTAATTACATTGATACTTCCTGTAGAAACACCACCCGCACCCAAAGAATAACTGAATGTATGGTCAGAAATTTCGTTTCTCAATCTACAGCAACTCGCTAATGAATCTGCATTATCCGATTGATAGATAAAAAATGAATTGCCCTCGCTTAATTCTTTGGAGCAGAAATTGGCAAAAGAATCATCATCTACTTTCTTATTCTTTGTAAGCATTGCAACGGTAATCACTGGGAAAGTTAAAATGGCTTTTGAACGTTCTTTGTTGAACCATTGCATAAAAAATTGCTGCAAATTATCTAATGAAGAATAATTTGGTTTGCTTCCATCGGGGAAAACAAATGTTCCAAACATAGATTCAAAATATGAGCTATCATATAAAGAAATATTCCAAAAAACCGACTGATATCCCCTAGCTGCCGCTGGTTGATTAATTGCATATACAACGTGCTGTAATTCACTTTCAATAACTTGTTGATGCTCTATAATATAATCATCGCCAAAATCTTTTCTAGCAAAATAATCGAAGTACAACAAAAATTCTACGGTAGCAACAGCACCGGCAAATTGTGATGATACTGAAAATAAGAAATTAACAAAAGAACCGCAAAAACTAGCTAAATGCTTAGGGGCTTTAGATTCTCCTCCCAGTTTTGTTAATCCATCCAGAAGTAATGGATACATAGAAACACTCACGCAATATGGTTTTAAGCTGGTTTCATCGTGTACATAAATCTCATGATCATTCAATTGTCTGATGTATTCAACTGCCAGATTATCACCAAAAAGGTCTTTAATTTTATTTGAAATAAGTTTTCTGTTAACTTGAATATTAATATCCTTATTCAGTTCCGCTTCCATAGTTGCAATATTTTTATTGGAAACATTGGCATTTGAATCGAATAAGGCTCCGCTCGCAGCATTTGAAGATAATAAGTAGTTTTCTATAAAGTTACATTTTACTTCTAACTGTTCATCTGTTAATCGGGTGAATTTATTTTTCATAATTAAAATTTAAATAATATATTAAGGTATTTTACTATTTTATTAATCGAAATTTATTTTAAGATTTTAATTTTACTCTGCTATTAAAATCAATTTAAAAGATTATAATCTAGGGCTACTTTTTTTAGAATAATATGTATAATAAGCTTTATCAATTGATAAATTATTATGTACATACCAAGCAATAAACCCAATCCAAATATTCCAAATAAAATATGTAAATGCTTATTGCCATCATAAAATTGACTAAACAGGATATTTTCTGAAAAATAAATCCATTTTAAGCGTTCAACTCCCATAACCAATAAGGTTATAAAAAAGCAGATAAAAGACAAATTGAAAATCTTCGTTCCTATTACTATGTATCTTTTGGTATTGTTTGATATTGCTTTGATCTTATCTAGTATGAAGCATATTGATGAAAGCAAAATTGTTGTATTTATTCCTATTATTGTTCCCATAGAATGGGCAACTGTAATATGCGTTCCATGGGTGAAAAGATTTAAAGCCGGTATCGACAAAAGAATCGCAAGAAAAAGATTAATAAAAATCCACAGCTCAGAAAGCATCATGAAAGAATAGGAGGATGAATAAAAAATTTTCTTCTCGTTCGACAGGTTTTTCTTCCAAAGATATATGATTCGTAAAAGTATTATCCATTCTGTCATACTTACAAGATAAGCTGCATATCTTATCCAGCCAGGATTAGGAACAGCATACACATGATGTGCCCAGTTAAACATTACATTAATTAACCCAAGAAAGAAAAAGAAAAAAGCGGTTTTTGAACGGCTGTAAAAGTCGTTTTCGCTGCTTTTTTCCATTATATACATGGATGACCCGTATACCAACATATTCCAGGCTCCTACATAAGCGCCTCCCGACTTCCACTGCATTGTTAAATTCTGTATATAATTTTCTCTGAAATAGGGTAAAATCCAAAGATGAGCCTCGGTAAAATGAAAAATCATTAGTAAAATTCCGGTTCCCCACATCCAATAATAGACCGGCCACTGAGAAAAATTTCGCCACATCACACGGAAATAATAGAGTCCAAATAAAAGCCAGCCCAACAGTATGGGAATGTAGAACCAATGCGGAAACTCCAGATATTCTTTTCCTTCAAACTTCTTAAAAAGATAGCTTATGACAATCAATATTCCCGTGATAAAGAAAATCCAAAACTGCCATTTCATTATTACAGGATTCACTTTATCATTTTGTATATACCAAAAAATACCGCCCATTGCAGCCATAAAAATCCATGACAATGCAAAAAGTGTATGCAGAGGCCTTAGAACGGTGAATGGAAGATTTTCTTTAATAAAATCTGGGATAACATATTGAACACCCGATAAAAGCCCAACCAACAGGCAAAGTGCAAGACTCAACAATCCAACGAGTATATAATATAATGGATATGTGCTATTTTTCATTATTTTCTTTTTTTTGATATTGAACCCAACCTGTATATTTTATCTGTGCATTTCTGTTTGGGTAATAGCCTGTTCTGTCAACTTCTTTTAAGAATTGAAGAATATACTCCTGCTCATCTGATGAAAAATTGAATTTGGGCATAGATTTCACACCACTTATCATCATCACTTTTAAGTATTCTGCACTTTTTTGGGGATGCGAAGAAACGTTTGTTAAATCCGGCCCCATGTACCCGCCTAATCCGTATAGTTGATGACAGGCGTTGCAATTATTCTGCAGCCACAGATTTTCTCCTTTTAAAGCATTAGAGGACAATTTAATATACCCAAAGTTGGTTTTTTCTGTGTAGATTTCTTTACTATACAATACGTAGATTACTACCAAAATAAAAAATACACTCACGTAATATTTATGCATGCTGTACTTTTTATTGAATTTTTGAACCAAAAGCAGTCATACGTCCTTCTAAATAAGAAAAATGACATACATGATATTGCCAATTTCTATTTGTGATTGAGCTGATTAATTTTGCCCCGAATTTTAAAACATTGTCAAACTCATTATGCTTCTTTTTTAATAAAGCTCTAGAAGAGTTTACATTTTTTACTTGGTCATTGACATTGAGAATAATTTCAATTTCTGTTACACTTTTCATAATGATTTGAATATGATTCTATTATATAAATCTACAAAGGATGGTACGATGAGTATTTAAAATTTAGTGCTCTATCTGAATCGCAAGAGCAATATGATTTATGACACAAAAATAGAAAAAAAAAGTATAATAAGATAAAAATGTCTTATTTATAATATCTTTGTATCAGAATCAATTTTTCTTTTAAACTGGTACAAAATGGATACAAATTTATCTTCCGCCCACAAAATGTTATTTCTAAATACATTGGCATTTACCATCTGTTTTTCTTGCTGGACTTTGAATGGTGTTTTAGTTACCTATTTAGTAGATAATAATATTTTTAATTGGTCTGTAGTAGAAACAGGCTGGCTTTTAGGTATACCAATTCTCACGGGCTCAATTATGAGATTGCCATTAGGAATTCTTACAGATAAATATGGCGGAAAACCTGTTTTCTCCATCTTACTTCTTTTGTGCAGCATTCCACTTTTCCTACTTTACTTTGTAGATTCCTATTGGATGTATTTTCTGCTAAGCGCACTTTTCGGAATGGTGGGAACTGGCTTTGCAGTGGGAATCGCATTTACATCAGCTTGGTATCCTAAAGAATGGCAGGGTCGTGCTTTAGGAATTTTTGGAATGGGTAATGCAGGAGCTGCACTTACCACGTTTTTCGCACCAACTCTACTTAATTATTTTTCAGAAAACAACCCAGAAAATGGATGGAGATTACTCCCAATCATCTACGGAATCACTTTGGTTATCATTGGTTTGATTTTTTTATTTTTTGTACAGAATAAAAAAGCAGCTATTCAAAATAAATCTATCCGAGAACTTCTTGCTCCACTTTCTAAGGTTAGAGTTTGGAGATTTGGACTGTATTATTTCCTTGTCTTTGGTCTGTTTGTCGCCTTTTCTCAATGGTTAATGCCATATTATGTGAGCGTTTACAAAACATCATTGGTTTTGGGTGGACTTTTAGCCTCAGCTTTTAGTTTGCCAAGTGGTGTTATCAGAGCGTTTGGTGGCTATTTGTCTGATAAATTCGGGGCGAGAAAAGTAATGTACTGGGTTTTATATTCATCTTTAGTATTAAGCGGATTACTCATGCTTCCAAAAATGGAAATATTAACGCCGGGAAAAGGCATCACTGCTAAGAAAGCCGGAATAGTTACAGCAATAGAAAAAGAAAAAATTATCCTTAATACAGGTAAATTTAAAATTAATTCAAAACCCGAAATTCCACAACAGACCTCGGTGTTACCTGAATCTTTTTCGTGGCAGGAAGTATTAGTAAAACAAAACGAGCAGGTTCAGAAAAAGCAACTTTTAGCTCAAGGTGTTACCTTAATCAAATTTGAAGCACATATTTGGGTTTTCTCAATTCTTGTCATTCTCATAGGGATTATGTGGGGAATTGGAAAAGCCGCAGTTTATAAACACATCCCTGAATATTTCCCGAATGAAGTGGGAGTAGTTGGCGGAATGGTAGGTTTAATAGGTGGGCTTGGCGGTTTCATAGGTCCTATATTATTTGGATATCTGCTCGATTTCTCAGGATTATGGACGAGTTCATGGATTTTCGTCTTCATTGTTTCCGCTATTTCTCTGTTTTGGATGAATACTATTATTAAAAAAATGATGCACAACGAAGCTCCTCATCTCAAAGATAAAATTGAGCATGAGAACAACAACAAAGACTAAACTTTAAAAGAATAAACAATTAAAAATATGAACAATTCACATTGGTTAACCGACTACGACCCATCAAACGAAGAATTTTGGAACAAGAAAGGAAAAAAAATTGCCTGGAAAACACTGACAATAACGACGGCTGCACTTACTTTTTCTTTTGCTACATGGTTTCTTTACAGCGTTGTCGTCATCAAACTTCCCCATATCGGATTCAAATTTACCGATGACCAACTTTTCTGGATGGCAGCAATGCCCGGTCTTGCAGGCGGACTCCTGAGAATTGTAAATACTTTTTTAATTCCGATTTATGGAACGAGGAAAATCATTTCCATCAGTTCATTAATTAAAATCATTCCCTTACTAATGCTTGGTTTTGCAGTGATGAATCCTCAAACTTCTTTCACCTATTTTATGATTATCGGATTTCTACTCGGAATTGGAGGTGGAGATTTCTCTTCATTTATGCCTTCAACATCCCTTTTTTTTCCTAAAAAATCAGCGGGAACTGCACTCGGAATCCAAGCTGGCGTAGGAAACTTCGGAGTAAGTTTGGTGCAGCTTCTTTCTCCATTGATTATGAGTTTAACAATCTTTTCATTTTTAGGTGGTGGACAAATAATCGCCGAGACCGGAAAAACCATTTATCTGGAGAATATTGCATTCATTTATGTTATTCCATTATTGATAATCGGTATCTGGGCATGGTTTTCTCTAAAAAGTATTCCTGTAAAAGCTTCATTTAAAGAACAATTAGATATTTTCAAAGACAGACATACTTTGTACTGTACGATGACCTATATTATGACGTTTGGTATTTTTGCAGGCTTTTCAGCAGCTTTTCCGTTAATGATAAAAAATCTATATCTTCCCTTAGATAAAAATGTGGACCCTTTGCAATATGCTTTTTACGGTCCGCTTATTGGCTCAGCATCAAGAATAATTTTCGGAAAAGTTGCCGATAAAATTGGAGGTGCTCTTCTCACTCATATTACAGGAATTTCTTTAATAATCTTACTTACAAGATTAATTCTTGGTGGCTATTTAACTCCTACTTCACCGGATCAATTTCAAGGATTTTTACTGATTGTTTTAGCCATTTTCTTCTTTACCGGTGTTGGAAATGCGGCCACCTTCAAACAATTTCCTACCATCTTTGCCAAATCACCAAGAAAAGCGGCAGGTGTAATTGGTTTCACATCAGCAATTGCGGCGTTTGGACCATTCGTGTTTAATGTTTTGATTACTCAATCCCGAGCAATTTCCGGAGATGCGCGATTATTTTTCTGGTTTTTAGTTTTCGGATGCGTAATGGCTACTGGTGTGAATTGGTATTTCTACACGAGAAAAGGCTGTGAAAGACCTTGCTAAGTTCTGCTACTAATTTGTTTAATAAAAAAGTAATGAAAAAAATAACGATTATTCTACTCTTGCTTTCAATATTCCTAAATATAGGTTTGATCTATAAATTCTTTTACGAGGGTGAGAAAGTAATTTTAGCAAAAGACGGAAGATCCGAAATAAAGATGACTGGAGAAAACCGTGAGTTTGTGATGACAGAAATGCGTGGCTTTTTGGAAAGTGTTCAGAAAATCAACGAAGGAATTGCCAAAAACAATCCCGAAATAATTACAAAAGTCGGTCAGCAATCAGGAACCTGCAAAGTAGATGTTGTTCCTCAAGGATTGGTTAGATCTCTACCGTATGAATTTAAACAAATGGGATTTCAGACCCATGAGCTTTTTGATGCGATATCGAAAATAGCAAAAAAAAATTATGACCGTCAGCAAACTCAAGAGAAACTCAATCAACTGTTGAACAATTGTGTTGCATGTCATAAAACTTATAAAATTTCTGTTGAAAAATAATTTGATATGGTACAAAAATCAATAACCTTTGTTTCTATTTTTTTTATTTTAGGAAATGTCAATGCTCAGGTTGATAGCCTAAAAATGAATATAGATTTCCGAACGAGAGCCGAACTGGATAACGGAGCAAGAACAATAATGCCAAAAGGAAAATCACCTGAAACAACGATTGCTTCCAGGGCACGTTTTGGCATAGATTATTATTATAAAAATTTGGAACTTTATATCTCTGCGCAAGATACCCGCACTTGGGGTGAGACTTCGTCAAACGCAAGCAAAAATCAAAATTTCATTCTAAATGAAGCATGGGCAAAATATCAGGTTTCAGAGAAATTCTCATTAAAGTTAGGTCGCCAAATTCTTTCTTACGATAATGAAAGACTTATTGGAACACTCGACTGGATGATGCAGGGACGAAGTTTTGATGCATTAAAGGGTATTTATAAATTAAGCCTAAATTCAAAATTAGAAACTGTAGTAACTTATAATAATGACGACAATGATCTAAATGATTTTCCCGATAAAGAAATTTATACTATTTCGGAAGCGGGAGAAATAACAAAGTCTTTGCAGATCATTCATTATCAATATATCGGAAAGAAAAATTTTGAATTCTCTGCGATCGCTATGAATAATATATTACAGAATCCATCCGGAACCCATTACGATATGCTTACAATAGGAATTAATACAAAAAAATACTTGGAAAATATCGGCTTCTTTGGTTCAGCATATTATCAAACCGGAAAAAATACACTTGCGCAGAGTAAAAATGCTTATCAGTTTTCTGGGAATATTGACTTTACTCTTCATCCAAAATTCAACTTTGTTTTGGGAACAGAATGGCTTTCAGGGAAGAATTACGATACCGAATCCAGCAAAAATAAATCCTTCAGTCCGTTATACGGCACCAATCATTTTTATAACGGATTTATGGATTACTTTTATTTTGGAACAAGCCATTTTAACAGTTTTGGACTGAATGATTATTATTTAAAATCAAATTTAAAATTCAGTCAAAATTCATTGTTACAAGCTAATTTACATGCTTTTACCTCTAATGGAAAAATGGGTTATTCTGATTTTGGTCAAAAAATATCCACCTATTTAGGAACAGAGCTAGACTTTGTTTTCACCCATAAAGTCGGAAAAATGATTACAGCAAATGTGGGTCATTCTTTCATGTTTTCAGGGGAAAGCATGAAATTCCTTAAGAATGTCTCAGACCTTAAAAATGTACAGACATGGACGTGGGTGGGTTTGAAAATTATGCCCAATTTTAGATTGAAATAATATTTAGAAAGACAATTTATATAAAAAAAAGGCTGTCTCAAAAGTGAGGCAGCCTCTTTTTTTTGTTGACTTATGATTTGCGAATCTCTGACATATTTAAATACTCTTCAGCAATTCCCTTTGTTGAAGTTCTATGCGTTACTAAAATTATAGTTTTATCTACTGAAGCCTCTTTAAGTGATTTTAAAATAATGCCTTCATTAAGACTATCTATATTGCTTGTAGGTTCATCTAAAAGTAAAAGCGGTGCATCATGCAAGAATAATCTTGCTAAACTTATTCTTTGTTTTTCTCCTGCAGACAGACGGTCTCCCAACTCTCCCACTCTAGTATCGTAACCATTTTCGAGCTTATTTATAAACTCATCTATACTCGCTTTTTTTGCGGCATTTTTAATATCCTCCAAATCTGCATTATAGTTACCAATACGAATATTCTCAGCAATGGTATCGTCTAGCAAAATAGGATTTTGAATAAGGTATGATTGATTAACCCTTAAAGATGATGTATTAATATGGTTTATATTTTCGTCTGATATTTTTATTGTTCCACTATCTGTTTCCCAAAAACGCATCATAAGTTTCAGTAAGGTAGATTTTCCGGAACCACTTTTACCATTGATGGAGAGAATTTTATTTTGTTCTAAATTTAAAGATAAACCGTTCAAAATATTTTCTTTTTGATAAGAAAAACTGATATTATCACATTCAAGTTTATTAAAAATAATATTAGAACCGTTTGTTATTTCATTTACTTCAGGCTGTTCATTAATTAAATCGATGATTCTTTTTCCGGAAGCAGAAACCAGTAGTAAAGTATTAGCGACATTCGAAAGCGCTAAAACAGGACCAAATGATGATAAAAGCGCAATCACGGGAATAATCATCGATGGGAAATCTATCTGACCTGTTTGATATAGCTTCCCCCCGAAAATAAGAATAAAAGCAGGAAAAAAAACCATTGCAAAACCATTCAATAAACTTGTTTGAAAGCCATATTTTTTCAGTTTCCGCTGATTATTCTTTAAGTCGGTTCCAATTTTAGAAATGGTATCAACTCTTTGTTTTTCAACACCAAACTGAAAAATCTCACTAATTCCTTTTAAAGTTTCATACATATAATCGTTGAGTTTAGAAAAACTTTCACGTTGCCTTATGCCGCTTTTCCTTCCCGCTTTTGAAATATATAAAGGTAAAAATACACCTACGAATAGATAGGTCAATAATGCAATTATACCAAATATCCAGTGAAATGATCCAATGAACAATACCATTACAATAGATACTATTCCGCCAATTATCATAGGTGATACCGTATGTGCATAGAAAACCTCCATAATCTCAACATCTGCTGTAACCATCGAAATAAGTGATCCTTTATCTCTGTTTTCTAATTTTGCAGGTGCGAGCCGACGCAAGGCAGAAAAAATTTTATCACGCAATAGGGCAAGTACGGTAAATGCAATAAAATGATTGCATAGTTGCTCTCCGTAACGCAGAAATCCTGTCAAAGCGGCAAACGTAAAACATAAAATGATGAGAACATTGAATGATAAAGGAACTTTAAACCCCAAAATATCTGCCATGGCATATGTTCCGAAAATTGGAATGAAAATAGCCATTAAAAAACCAATAACACCAGCGCTTACCGCCAAACACATATAGCCTGTAAGTGGTTTCACTAACTTTAGAAGTTCTAAAAAAAGATTCAGCATATTATCTTTTCTTTTATTACTATTTTGCATACTTTTCTAAATGTTTTTGATGTTGATATAAAATTGCATAGTCTTTCTGTGCATTAATAAGTTCTTCGTGAGTGCCCTGTTCTTTCACTTCTCCGTCTGACATATAATAAATATTATCAGAAAGTTTTACATTGGAAAGGCGGTGAGAAATAATGATAATGGTTTTCTCGCATGAGATTTTACGAATCAATTTCATGATAATTTCTTCGCTTTCTTCATCGATGTTAGAAGTTGCTTCATCAAATATTAAAATTTCAGGATCTTGAAGAAGGGTTCTTGCAATGGCAAGCCGCTGCTTTTGTCCTCCTGAAAAATTGCCGGCATTTTCAGAAAGATATGTTTCCAGCCCTTGTTGCTCATAGAGAAAATCATAAAGATGTACGTCTCTCAACAAAGAATCTATCTCTTCATTGGTTGCATTTGGATTTGCTATATGTAAATTTTCTTTGACAGTTCCTTTAAAAAAATAAGGATTATGAGTCAGCATATTGATCGTCATCATGCGGTTTTCCGTGGTAAGAAACTTATTCTCAATTCCTCCAATAATTATTTTACCCTGATAGCCAGTAACTGTTGCAATGAGTAAATTTGCAATTGTTGATTTTCCACATCCAGATTGCCCCACAATTGAAGTAATTTTTTTGTGAGGAAATTCCATATTCAAATGACTTATGATTTTATTCTTATCATATGAAAAACTAACTTCTTTCAGTTGTATGTCATAATCCAAATTCTCTATTGTTTGATTTGCCTGAGTATTCTCAGGAGCATCAAGAACATCCTTTATAAAAGTGCTAGCCCAGATTCCATTCATTGCAACATGAAATAATGAGCCCAAAATTCTTAATGGTACAAAGAAATCATAACAGAGAAGAATAATAAAAAATACTGCCAGAAGACGTGTATCACCTTGTAAAACAAACATTGACATTTGATGATTTTTTAGTTGATACAAAGCTGTAACAATTCCGGCGGCAAGACCTCCAAATGCAATAATATCCATCATATTAATTGAATTAAGCTGCGATCTCAGCAGACTCATTGTCTTTTTACGAAAGTCTTCGGCTTTAAGATTCATTTGCAAATGTTTTTCTGCATCTAAATCATAACTTTTTAGCATGGTGAGGCCTTGTATATTATCTAAAAAAATGTGTCCAAGACTAAAGTAGCTTTTCCAATATTTACCTAATATTTTTTTTGCTATCCTCAATCCAATCACTATCACTAATGGGATAATTGGTGATAGTAATAACAGAATAAGTGATGTTTTAATATTAATAAAAAAGCTGATCACAACCATTGTTAAAGTGGCCGCAATACTGTAAAACAACTGAGGCATAAAACCTGAATAATACGTTTGCAGTTGCTCAATACCCTCCCCGGCAAGCTGCATAATTTTGGAGGTAGAAATTTTCTGATTATAAGAAGGTCCAATCGAAATAATCTTTTTGAAAAATTTTTGGCGTAGGTCTATTTTAACGCTTTCTGATAATTGATGTCCGTAAAGTTCAGCCCTTCTTTCAAATAAAAATTTGACCAACCAAAAACTCAGTACCGAGATAAAATATAAAAAATAATTAGGAGGTTGACCAATAAACAAATCATTTAAAAGCCGTGCAACTGAAAAAGAAATTAGAATGTTCATCAACAAAGCAAACCATCGAAAAAGAACGTTCAACAGAATATTCTTCTTAGTTCCCTGTACATAATGTAAAAGTTCTGAATTAAGCATATAATGAAGTTTTAAATTAATAGTATAAGACCTTTTTATCTTATTTTTTATATTAGTTAAGTTTTTTCCATACATTCAAATATTGAATCAGAAACAACAACATATTTCATAATGCTTTATTTCATCAATATGTCTGATAACAAAATTCAATTTCAATAGTAAGCTGATTACTTAAAGATTTTGTAATTTTATCACTATTTTTTTGGGTAGAATTATTCAAAAAACATTTTTAAATAATTATTATAAATGCTAATATTTTCTTATACCTGTCAATACGCTATTAAAGCCTGCATTGTTCTTGCTACAGAAAGAAAAAAGATAGGTATCATTGATATTTCTGAGCAAATAGGTACCCCAACATATTTCACCTCTAAAATCTTACAACAGCTCACTAAAAAACAGTTGATCTCTTCAGGAAAAGGAAAAGGAGGAGGATTCTATCTAACAGATGAGCAATTTGAAAATCTTACCATTCAAGATATCTACGAGAATTTTGAAGGTAAAGAAGTTCTCACTTCTTGTCTTTTGGGTTTAAAACACTGCAGCGGTGAAAACCCTTGTCCTATTCATCATCTTGCAGTTGCAGTAAGAGAAAAGGTCCTTATTATGTTCCAATATAAAATTAAAGATTTGAAAGATTTGGGAAGTGTATTTCAAATTATGAGTCAACCTCCTGAATTACTGTAATTTTTTTATATTAAATTATTTATTTTCAATTTTTAAAGATCGTATAAAAGTTAGGATTGAAATCATTATAACAACCGAAGCAAAGAGCAGCCAATATTTTGAGCTTAAAAAAGGAATGTAGAATATTGAAAAAATTCCGGATAAAGCTAAGATAAATTCGTTGCAAATAATTCCGAAAACCATTAATAACACACTGAATTTTAATACGAGATTTAGTTTTATCATTCTATTCTGCAAAATTCTCCAAACCAAAAATAGACTAACTCCCATCAATAAAACCAAATGCAGATAAGCTATAACAATGTTAATATTGCTAAAAGCAAAAATTCCTAAACTTGGAATTACCGATAAACTTTGAAGAATAAATTTTAGAATAAAAGCAAAACCAAAAACACAAAGAAGAAGTTTCTGTATAAAATTTTGACGCTTAAAAATATTCGTTTTTCTTATCCAATTCAAAAATGGAATTGCGCCGAAGAATTGAATTACGGAAATCAAGACAAAAAATCCATATAAAACTGAGTTCATTTCAATCCATAAAACGGACAATCCGTAACCGAAAAAACATCCGAAAAACAAAAGATAGAAAATGGTTTTGTTGAGTTTTTCCTTGATTTCAATTCCGATTTTTTTTAATGAAATCAACAATAATCCGATGCAGGAAAACAGGAAAAATCCGTTGTATTGATAATGCAAATAAAAGTAAGTGGAAGCTCGAAACAGAACATCAAACTCTTCTTTCTTGCTAGAAAAATACGCCAATCCGAAAATCCCGATTGCTGAAAATGTGGCAAAAAAAGCGCCTGATTTCAACCAGATAATTTCAGGATTTTCATTCGATTTTGTATCAATTAACAAAAAAATAAAATATGCAAACCCAGTAAACAAAGCAATCGACGCAAAGACAATCGACAACCAAAAATAGCCTCCATAAAGAAATGTAAACAACATTCCGTAGGAACCAATTTGATTGCAAATCATTAAATATTGATATTTCGCAAGATTGATTTTCTTGAAATTTTCACTTAAATATTTCGTCACAAAAAGAAAAATTCCCGCCGAAACCCAACCATAAAATGCAAAATGTGAATGCGATTCCTGCATAAATTTATGATTAAACCCAGACAAAGAAAAAGCCATATTGTAGCGCATCATCACACCGACGGCCGATACAACGAAGAAATTGAAAACGCAGATTTTTAACCAAAAATTAAAGTTTTTCATTTCTTATTCAGTACTATTTCTCAAAGTTAAAAATTACTCCGGAACATAAATAATTTCACCATTTTCCAGCTCATACGCGATTCCGATTTTCTTGCCTTTTTTGTCAGACGATTTTTTGTCTTCAGATGGTGTATATTTATTAATTTTTCCGCCTTCTTTGGTGATGATTTCCATATTATCTTTACCCGGATTTTTCACAACGGTGAAATCTTCTTTTGTGAAAACTTCCGACATATTCATATTCATCACCATTGCAACCATCAGAGCCACAGAGAAAACCATCGCAACATCAAAAAGATTTACAATCACACTCAACGGATCAACATCCTCTTCTACCCGAAATTTAGACATGCGTCTTTTTCTTCTCATTTCTACAAATCTTGGGTTAAAACTTGGGCAACATAATCCAAATTATTGGTTTCTTTGGCATACCATCTTTGCTTGAATTGCAAAGTCACCAAACCGACTGCACTCACTACCAAACCGACAACCGTGGTCGCAAAAACCACTTGCATATTGTACGCCATACCAGAAATATCGCCCGAAGACAAACCAACCAAAGCGGGACTCATCGCTATCAAAGTTCCAATCAAACCCAAAACAGGTCCTAATTTTGCCAAAAGTTTGGAAACCGCAATGTCTTTTTCCGCTTCACCTTCAAAATTTGAAATCAAAAAATCAGAATAAGTAACATCCGGACGATGCGTGAGCAAATCTCTTAAATATTTAATATACAAAGAATTATCTTTTTTCGGCAAATTGTTTCTCAGATTTTCTGAGGTTTCAGAACTTAATGTTTTGATAGACAAATCCAGCAATTTGTCGTTTTTCTGTTTCGTGATAAACTGGTTGTAAAAACTGCCCGTAAGCAATAAAGATCGTACAAATAAAATCAGCAAAATGATGATATCGGGAATCAGCAAACTGTTGGCGACCCAAAAAAGTACTTTAGAAATTGTTTCCATTTTCGTTTTATTCTATTATTTTTTTAAATTATTTTTATGATTTGGGCAGCTATTTGACTACGTCGAAAGCAATTTTATATTTACTTTTTATGGCAGCTTTTACGCCTTCCACTCCCGCTTTTTTGCTCGTCATTCCTCCTCACAAAAAGAGCTCCATTCAAGTCGGGCTGCGAGCAATTCTCTGTTCCAGACTATGGTTTCCGAAAAAATTTCCACCAGATTTTATTAATGAAAAATCCTGCAAAAAATAAAAATCCAAACAACCCAAAAGTAAATCCTAACCTTTGGAAATTCAGAGGTTCATCTACTGCAACATAAACCATTTTTCCACTTGTTGTGACGATTAATCCAAGAATTGCAACAAACAAACTCATCAAAAAATGAATCTCCAATCTCAAATCTTTTTCAGGAACCAAATAGCGAATTCCGAAACTTAAACCGATTATCAAAACAATGACAATCACAGCAAAAAGCATCGATAAAACTTCAAAATCAAAACCTGTAAAAGTGAAAAAACTTTGTGTCAGGAGGTACAACAAAACAGGAAAAATCAACAAACCGGGATAAAATTTCAAAACCGAATTCCATTTGCTTTGTTTTCCATTCATATATTCCAGCAAAGCCGTAAAACAAAAACTGAGGCAAATTGCAGATTCCAGCGTTACCAAAATCGCAATATTGCTGAGAATCTCTGTATTTTGAAGATATTCTTTCATTTTCACCTGCGACTGTTCTATCGCAAAAGGATAGACAAAAAATAGAAATCCGCCGGCTAAAATCGCCATTACCAAAATCTGCCAGAATTTCCAAAAACTCAATTTCAGCAGTGTGTTGATGATGATGAAGAGAATCAATATGTCGATGATGATGTTCATAGATTATTGTTCGTTTTTTCTTCTTTTTCTTAAAACAAAAATCAAAATTCCGAATAAAATCACAACCACAGCTCCGATGAAAACGCCGTTCAGTTCAGTTTTTTCCTGTTGATCTGCAGTTTGTCTTTCTTCTTTTTTAAGAACTTTTCCGTCTTTAGAAATTTTCCCATCGTTCACGCCTTCTTTCATTTCCCGAATCTGTTCTTTATAAATTTTCGCATCTTCAGGAGAGCTGTTTTTAGAAATATAATCCTGTAATTTTGTATTGTCTCCAGCAAAACCTCCAGGTTCTGCGCCAAATTCTTTTACCAGTTTCGTATGAAGCGAAGCAAGACCTTTCAATTGTTCTGCATTGGCTTTCCACATTCCTTTTCGGGAAGTTTCCAGCATTACGGCTGTCATTTCTTGCAAAGTGGCAGGATTTTCTTTCGTAAAAAATTCTTTCACGCCAAGATTATGAACGTCATTCATATAAGTATCATAGATTTCGTTCCACATTTCATTGTCAATAACTTCTGGTCTGGTTGCGTTCCAGCCGTAAGTATTGGTCACGATTTCTGTAATTTGCGATGCGCTGGAAGCTTTTCCTTTCATCACCTCATTAATATAAGTCGGGTTGAAAATCGTTGCTCTGGCTTCCACACCAATTGCTTCTTTCAGTTCCTGCATTCTCATATTATTTCGGTTTCGGTAATCTGCCAAATATGCGTCAGGATCTTTGCCCGTCACTTCTTTGATTGCCGTGTTCATTCCGCCCATAAATTCGTAAACGTGGTCCAAACTTATTGCGCCCCAAGTATTATTTTGACGAGGCTGAATAATGACATCCGTATTTTTAAGCGCCGCTCTCAACATTCCTTCGCTGTATTTTCCCCAATCTTTTTCCTGTCCGTAAGTTGCGCCCATATTGTAAATATATTGGTCGGCGATTTCCTTTTGGGAAGTCCATTTATCTCCTGCTGTAATCAGTTCTTTGATTCCTGTATCGTATCTTCCCTGCAAACCTCCGAAAATCCTTTGCTTCGACATTTCCCGCGCATCTTTTGGTGGAACTCCGTTGGCTACCAATTGTTTTTCAATATCTAAAGTTCCTTTATTAACTTGATTTTCAAAACCTTCATCTTTTGCATTCGCTGCTAATTCGATGGCTTTAGAAATTAAGAATAATCGTGAAGCCGCCAAATCTCTAAACTGACCAGAAGTCTGAATAATCACATCAATTCTTGGTCTTCCCAATTGTTTTGATGGAATCAATCTCACATCCGAAACTCTACCGTAAGTATCTCTCACAGGCTCGGTTCCCAACATGTATAAAACCTGCGCAATGGAAACACCTTCCGTTTCTACAAACTCACTGCTCCAAAATGTATAACAGATTTTTTTAGGAAATTCTTTATGTTTTTTCTTGTATTCGTCCAGTGTTTTTTGAGCTAAAGTCACGCCTCTGTCCCATGCAATTTCTGACGGCGTAGATTCTGCATTTACGGAATATAAATTATGCCCAGTTGGAACAGCATTCGGATTTGCAACTGCGTCTCCGCCAGAAGAAGGCGCAATGTAACCGCCGGATAAAGCGCTTAGCAAAGTCTGCAATTCAAATTCAGGGCTTTTTAGAAGATTTTCTTTGTATCGCAAAACATTGGTCAAAGTTCTGTCGATTTCCAAAATTGCCCTCGCTTTATCCTTCATCGCTTTTGGAATTTCAGGTTTTTTGGAATCTGCAAAAGATGGCTTTCCTGATGGTTTTTCAGCATTTGGTTTTCCTGAATATTTCTGATTTCCGGATTTTGCAAAGTCTGGTTTTTGACCTTTCATTTTACTTAAATTCGGTTTTCCTTTTCCTGATTTTTTATCTAAAAACGCAGGTCGCATTTTTGGAGGATTCAAAAGCAATTTGGATTTTTCTAATTCATCCATTTTAACACCAGCAACAGAGCTTACAAATTCTGGAGAAACTTGTTTTCCATTTAAAATTTGATTCACTAAAACTTTCGCAGGATTCAAATATTTTTGATTAAAAAAAGCTTTATTTTTCAGTTGAATATCCGTTACTTTTCCATTCATTTTATCCAATGAAGCTAAACTGTAAGCAATTGGATCTGCGCTCATCGCCAAAACGGTAGAATTTATTTTTTCTGATTTATAAGCTTGTCCAGCAACATAAAATTCACCATTGATTTTTTCCGTAGAAACTTCTTCAGCAAAATTATCCAGCTTTTCGATTTCCATTTCAGAATAAGGTTTTGTGAGAATACTGTCTAATCTCAAACTTCTTTCAAGTCCCATTTTAACAGCCATTTTCTTAACCTCGATAGAAATTTCAGGTTTATTTTTAGCATCCGTTTTATGATAAAATCTAATCTTGTCTTGCAAACTTCGGAAGTAATTTCGCATATCGCTTTCTACAAAAGCTGGCGTTAAATAAGAAATCGTTGTTGCATAAGTTCTTCGTTTAGCCATCATACTTTCGCCGATATTTCCAATCGTGTAATAGTAAAAATGAGGAATCGTTCCGACCAAAATATCGCCCCAATCGTTTCCGGAAAGAGCAACTTGTTTATCTGGCGTAAATTCTAAACTTCCGTGCGTCCCGAAATGAAGCATTGCATCTGCTTTAAACTCTTTCTGAGCCCAAAGATAAGCGCCCAAATAAGCGTGAGTTGGAGGTTCTTTTACGCCGTGAGTAATTTTAAATTCATCATCACCAATCGCTGCAGATGGTTGTGGAAGCAATGCTATGTTACCAAAACGAACCGCAGAAATTGCGAGATAAGATTTTTCGTTTTGATTGACATTCATAAAATCTCCCGGTGCAGAACCATATTTTTTGATGACATCATCATAGGATTTTTTGCTTAATGAAGATTTCAGCCAAGAATCATATTTCGAAGATTCTATCAAAGTCGGTTTTCCATTTTTCACAAATTCCTCGAAATGACCTTTCGCTTTTGGACTGAAAATACTCCCTTGTTTTTGAATAATATTTTCAAATTCTTTCTCGGTTTCGGGAAGCCCGTTCAGGTTGTAACCTTCAGCTTTAAATCGCTTCAGAACGTTGTAGAGAGACTCTGTACCTTCCATTCCTTGTGCGTTCAGCGTGTTTTTTCCTTCACCTTTAAAATAATAGACCGCAACTTTTTTATCCTGATTTTTTATGTTTTTCAAATCAATAAAATTATTTACGATTTGGGTGAATTTCGCCAATCTGTCAGGAATCGTTTTAAACAAAAACATTCCGTCTTTGGTTTTTTCCTGAGCGATGAGAACATAAGGATAAATCGCGCCGTCCAATTCCGGCATTACGATACATTGCCCCATAAATCCACCGACCATTCCCATTGGATCTTCCAACCATTTTTCTTCCAACTGCAAAATAGAAAGTGGTGTGAAAAACGGAATATTTCTTTGTTTCAGCCAATTGACAGCTTCGTCGGGATTTCCCATTGTGAGACGACCGTGTGGAAAATAGACGACTGCATTTGGATTTATTTCTGATAAAAATCTGATTCTATCGGTGAAAGAAGCAACAGGATAAACATTCAAACCGGACTTTTGAAATGAGACAATAATGCTGTCCAAATACTGCTTGTTTCCGCTAAAAGGATCGTGAATACCAGAAATCAAAGCTACTTTTGGTGCACCTTCTTTATAGAAATTATTTTTTTTGAGGTAATCTTCATAAGATTTAATATCGTTAAAAGCTACTTTCTCATCAATATGGAAATAGACATTTTCTTTACTCGCAATCGCATCTTTAGGATTGGTGACGAATAGTTTTTTACCATCAATATCCTTTCGGATGTAGCGAACCAGATTTTGATAATTTTCTTTATTTCCGCTTTCGAGATAAGACGAAACTTTCTTCAGTTGAAGCGAATCTAAACTGTTGATATTATTTTCAGGATTCGTAACCGAAGTGAAATGCATCGGTACTTCTTTGGAAATCTCAGTTAGTTTTGCACGTTGTTTGTCATCGATTTTAAGTCCCATTCCGAAACCGAGAACAAAATCATAATTCTTGAGTTTATCGATATTATCCAAAGAAACTTCCTTAAATTTTATCATTTTATCCTGATTCGACAATGCGATATTCGACGCTTGATACGGCTGAAAATTGACCAAAGCAATGCGTGTTGCAGATGCAGTTGATTTCCAAATAAACCAACCTGCGAAAAGTAAAACGATGGCAAGACCAAAGTAGATTGCCTTTTTTTTGTTTTTAATTAATTGAGATCCCATTTTAATCCTATATAATATGTTCTGCCAGGCGAAATGCTGGAGTAAAAACTTGAAAATTTGGTTTTATAATCAAATAAATTATTGATTCCTGCGCTTGCTGTAAAATTGAAAAGCAAAGGCGCAGACAACTGCAATCGCCAGATCGAATATGGCTCGTAGTAAATTTTGTATTCTTCTGTGTGCGTATCGATTCCCGTTGTGTTATCAACATCTGTGATATCCGCAGTTCCGAACGTATTCATACTGCTGAAATATTTTCCACTGAAACTAATTGTTGGCGCATATTTTTTGAGAAAATCCAAAGTATAATCCGCTCTCACAGTCGCTGTATGCGGTCTTGTTATCGATCTTTTTTGTGGATTTTCATAAACATAAGTATAGGCACCTTTCAACAACAATGATTTTCTCAAACGATAAGACAAAGAAACTTCACTGCTGAAAACATCGGTTTTCCCAACATTTATGTACTGAACGGTATCGCTGGAAACCCAATTTGCATTGATTTTGTCCTGAATTTTGGAATATTGAGCCATCAATGTGATGTTCAGTTTTTTGAAATTTAAGTCCGAAGAAATATTGAAATTGTTGCTTTTCTCCGCTTTCATATTGTTGTTTCCAATGATCTGAAAACCGCCACCATAAGGATGAAACCAATCGGTGTACAATTCTTTCAGCGTCGGTGCTCGGAAACCTCCGGAATATCCACCTCGAAGAGTCATATTTTTATTGACTTTGTACATTCCCGACAAACGAAAAGTCGGATGTCCTTTGAATTGTGAATGATAATCGTATCTCGCACCTGTAACCAAGGTAAAAGCATCTGCCAATTTCCATTCCTGCTGTGTGAAAAGTGAATAATTCTGAGCATCTCTTTTCGCACCAGAACCATCACTCACAAACATAAATGTGAACAAATCTTCAGAAAAAGCTTCTGCACCGGCAACCAAAGAATGTTTTCCGAAAAGTTGAACATCGTAAATGGAACCAACTCGCCAGATTTTGTTCTCGTAGTTTTTATCTTTTTGATTTAATAATTTATAAAAATCGAATTTCTGATACTCATCATAACTTTCTGATACAACCAAATTGCTGTTCTCGCGAAGCTGAAAACTTGTCTTCATCCCAGTTCTGAAATTATGAAACTGATCCCGAACTTTAAAGCCATCCAAACCACCCGTATTTCTCTCCTGAAAGTAAAAACCTGTATTGATTTCTGTCTGGATTTTTGGCGTAATTTTTATGGAAACATTCGGACTGAAACCGTAATCTGTATATCCAGCAATGTAGGTACTGCTCAGTTTTTGTTCCACAATATTTCCGTGGGTGTATTCTTGTTTCAACGCTTCTGTATCAGTCAATAAATAAGGATCTCTGCTTTTATAAAACGCTGAAAAACCTGCACTTCCCCATTTTTGTTTTGTTCCGAAAGTTAAATTGTAATTCTGATCTTTATTGCTTCCGTATAAAGCCGAAGCACTGATCTGCAAAGGTTTTTTAAGCTTTTTAGTAATGATATTGATGACACCACCAATCGCATTGGAGCCGTACAAAGAAGACGACGCTCCTTTCACGATTTCCACACGCTCGATGTTGTTCATATCAATTCTGTTGTAATCGATATTATCAAAAGTTTCCCCTGCCATTCTTTCGCCGTCAATCAGAAAAAGAACATATTTCCCGCCAAATCCCATCATATTGATGTTTGCGTGACCACCATTATTAGTAAATTCTACACCCGCCAATTCTTGCTCCATAAAATCACGAAAATTTGCCATTTTCGATTTCTCAATCGCTTCAGAAGTGATGACTTGTGCGGTTACAGGAACGTCTTTCAGTTTTCTTTCGGTTCTTGTCGCCGTTACTACAACTTGCTCAATATCTTTGTATTGTTCTTGTTTTTCGGAAAGATTTTCAGTCTGAGACCAGAGAATATTTGAAAGAAATATCAGTGGAAGAATTATCAGTTTTTTTAGCATCTCCATTCTTTTTTAAATGAATTGCTGAAACATATCCAACAATTCATTTCATTCAATAACCCGAGATTAATTTGTTGATTTTAAAAAGCAGAACCGCCTTCAGCATTGTATTGGTATTTGAAACTTACGTGACCAGCAGTGTTTGTTGCACTTTTATTATCGTAAATCTGTAGTTTCACAAATTTTCCAGAAGCCGATTTCACAACATACACAAAATTATGAACCGTATATTTTGGTGGCGGACTGCTTGTATCGACTGTTAACCAAGTTGTTAAAGTTTGAGAAAACGGTTGATCTTCCTCCGTGATTCCAGTTCCTGTAAACGCAGTTGTGATTTTTCCAATTTCGTCTTTCACGTATCCGGAAGTTGGTGCAGAAATGATGGAGTTCCATTCAGTTTTGTTTGTGTTGATTGCTTCGCCACTCCCTTTTCCAGATTTTCCACCATTCAGTTTTACATCACCTCTGTGGAAAGCGATGTCCCAATTATTATCATTTTGAGGATCTGAAACGGTAACAATTTCATTTTTTGAAAATGAAAAATAAATCCAGTTGGTGTACGATCTTGCATCTAAAAATTGATGCGTTTTGATTTCTCCTGCTGTTGCAATATCTTCTTCTCTATCGTCGCTACTGCTACATGAAGTGAAAATTAGAAGCACTAATAAAAGAGCAAAAATTGATTTTAATTTCATAATGTATAAATTATTTTTACAAAGAAATTAATTTTATTTATACTTAATAAAAATAGCAATATGATAAGAATCATAAATAAGACATTTTTGTCTTATTTTAAATTTCAAAGCAGTTTTATGAAGAAAATAAAGAATTATTAAAATTTAATGATGAATAAAGTTTAGAGGATAAAAACTTTATATTAACTGATTATCAAATTTTTGAAACTAACATTTTGAAATTCGCCTTGGTTATGACTGATCATAAAAATCGTCGAATCTTTATCTTGATTAATTTTCAAAATTTCTTCCATCATCGAGTGTCGTAAAGATGCATCAACAGCTGATAGTGGTTCGTCAAGCAAAATAATTTCGGCATTTTGAGCCAACGCTCTCGCTAAGGCAACTCTTTGCTGTTGTCCGCCAGAAAGCTTTGAAGGAAAAACATTTTCCAGAATTTTCAGATTAAATTTTTCTAAATAATAATCGATTATTTCTAGGTTTTTGTCTTTTTGTGCAAAAGCGATATTTTGCTTTACCGTCATATTCGGAAACAACGCGTAATTCTGGAACATTATCGAAATATTTCGCTTTTGAGGAGACAGAAAAATTCGGTTTTCGGTATCTAACAAAATGGAATTATTGACTTTAATAATGCCAAAATTCGGAGTAATAATTCCTGCTAAAATCTTGAAAAAAGTGGTTTTTCCAATTCCGGAATCGCCCGAAATGTGAATAAAACTTCCCTTTTCAATCACTTCACTTACCTCCAGAAATTTGCTTCCGGAAGAAGTGAAAATCTGATGTTTTATATTCAATTCAATCATCGGAAAGTGGTAAAATTAATTTTTCGATTGATACCATAAATCAACAATAAAATCAAAAACGAAACGATGAAAAGTATGAATGCATAACGGTTTGCAACTTCAAAATTCAGCGCCTGAACCTGGTCGTAAATCGCGACAGAAGCGATTCTTGTTTCTTTAGGAATATTTCCGCCGACCATAATGACAATACCAAATTCACCGATGCAATGGGCAAAAGTGAGCGCAATTCCTGTAATAACAGACGTTTTGACATTAGGAATAAGAACTTTAAATAGAGTTGTAATTTTAGATTTTCCCATAGTGTAAGAAATTTGGCGCAAATCATCATTCAATGCAGAAAAGCCGTTCTGCAAAGGCTGAATCATAAACGGAAGATTCGCGATAATGCTCGCAACCACAATTCCGTTAAAGGAAAATGCGAGGCGAACATCAAAAAATTCCTGCAAAACATTTCCGAATGCATTTTCGGGGCTGAAGGCGACCAACAAGTAATATCCCATCACTGTTGGTGGCAAAACCATTGGCATACAGATTAAAGTTTCGGCGATAAATTTCAATTTAAACTTTGAATAAGTAAGCCAATATGCAATCGGAACACCGATGAATATCAGAATCGTTGTTG
The DNA here is from genome assembly GCF_900114875.1 of Chryseobacterium limigenitum. GTDB lineage: Bacteria > Bacteroidota > Bacteroidia > Flavobacteriales > Weeksellaceae > Chryseobacterium > Chryseobacterium limigenitum. The sequence goes on along the minus strand of NZ_FPKW01000004.1, from coordinate 241,322 downwards.
TTATCAACGCTAATTTTCCGGTGAGTAATAAAGTGTAAATAAAATCCTGATCAAGCATTTACTTTGAAATTTTTGTTTGATAACCGTACTTTTCCCAAGTTTGGCTGGCTTTTTTACTTTTAATAAAATCAAAAAAATCTTTTGCTTCGGTTTGATTTTTACTTTTCAAAACAATTCCGCTTTGGGCGATTGGTAAACATTCGCTTGCTGATAATTCGTAGAAATTTCCTCGTGTCATCATTCCTTTGTTCTTTGCATTGGAAAGTGCGATGAATGCGATATCTGCGTTTCCTGTTGAAGCAAATTGTGCGGACTGATTGATATTTTCTGCCCAAACAATTTTGTTTTCAATTTGAGAATAAATTCCCATTTTTTTCAAAGCTTCGACCGTATTTTTTCCATAAGGTGCAAGATCTGGATTGGCGATGGCGATTTTTTTTATTTCAGGATTTAAAATCAGTTTCAAACCTTTGGAAACATTGGCTTTTGAACTCCATAAAGCCACTTTTCCAAAGGTGTAAATTTCAGAATTTCCAGAAGTTTTATTTTTACTTTTTAACTTATCTGGAAAAGAAGAATCGGCTGACAGAAACAAATCGAAAGGTGCTCCATTTAAAATCTGCTGAACCAGCAAACCCGACGAACCAAAAGTAATTTCGACTTTTTTATCAGGATTTTCTTTCATATAAATCTGTTTCAATTCTTCCAAAACATCCCGAAGATTAGCTGCTGCTGCAACTGAAATTGTAAAGTTTTGTGTCGCCTTTTTTGTAAAATCAGATTCAGTTTTTTTACAATTTAACATTAAAATTGTTGCTAAAAATAAGCAAAAAGAAAGTCTTAAATAAATCCAATTTTTCATAAAATAAACGAAAAGAAAGATTTAAAATAAGACTTTCTTATCCTTTTCAAAGATAAGGCTATCCATTGAAAATTCAAAAATATTTTGTGGGGATTTGTAAGATCAAACCAATTTTTTCAAAGTTTTGCATTTTTCTTTATCACCAGATTTCACGACTGAAATATCAATATATTTTACCGTTCCCTGACTTGCTTCTTCAAATTGTTTAGCTTTTTTATCTGCGTAACCATAAGTGTAACCAACTGCTATTACAACTTTATGGCCGTTACAGTCACCCATCGCCAAATAAAGATAGTCGCCCAATCGTGATTGAATATGAATGCTCATGTTTTTAATTTAAATTCAATAATTTATTTCCAGAATTCATCTTGATAAAAATCATTTTCTTTTTGATGTATTTGCTCAAGTTGAGCTCCAATATTATTCAGTTTCACATCAGATAAATGTTCTTCTAAATGAGGAAAATACATCCGCTCTTCGAAACGAATATGATTGCTTAAAGCATTCGCAAAATCTCCTAAAATACGGATATCGTTAGTTTGATTAATAGTATTGATCAACTTACGGATCTCGATGTGTTCTTTTTCCATCTGAATCTGAAGAATATTGTTTTCAGTTTCGGGAAGTACGAGATCTTCGATTTCAAAATGACGACTCAGATTTTCCTGCCAATAGTAATTGATGTATTTTTTTATTCTGTCATAAGAAACATTCTTTTTGATCCCTTGACGAATTTTCCAGCTACAAAGCAATCCGAAATGATGATCTCGGGAAAGCGGGACTAAGTTTTCGTTTCTTTTCATATTTTAAAATTTAAAAGAACCACCACTACAAAAGTGGCAGTTCTCAGGATTAAATAATTGATTATCTTTTATCTTTTAAAGACCAGCCGGTTTTCAGTCCGATAATGAAAATTACTAACAGCATTTCTCCTATTGCCAATAAAATATCACCCGGAACACGTAGCCATCTCAATGTATGCATCATATCGGTTTGCATAAATTCGGCGGAACGTGCATACCAATACCCTTCTTTAATTGAGGCTACAGATTGCATAATTCCTATCGGCAGCAAACTGATGGTTACCATCACCAATAATCCGATATTAGTTAACCAAAAAGCCCAACCGATCAGTTTATCATTCCATTCTCTGTCCGGATACAATCCTCTCAACATAAACATCATCAAACCAATTCCCAGGATTCCATACACTCCAAATAGTGCAGCATGGCCGTGAACTGCAGTGGTATTAAGCCCTTGAATATAGTACAATGCTATCGGTGGATTAATGGCAAATCCGAAAATACCTGCTCCTAAGAAATTCCAGAAACACATTGCAATGAAACAGTAAATTGGCCACTTATACGCTTTGATCCATTTGGTAGATTTACTAATTTGGTAATTTTGATACGCTTCAAATCCTATTAAAACCAACGGAACAATTTCGAGTGCACTAAATGTTGCTCCCAAAGCCAGAACTGCTGTTGGTGTTGCACTGAAATATAAATGGTGGAACGTCCCCAAAATACCTCCGGCAAGGAAAATAATTGTAGAAAATAATACTGCGTGAGTTGCTGCTTTTAATCTTAGTAATCCTAATCTCGTAAATAAAAACGCAGCTACAACGGTTGCAAATACTTCAAAGAATCCTTCTACCCAAAGATGAACCACCCACCATCTCCAATATTCTGCAATTGCCATGTGGGTTTGTCTTCCATACATCAATCCTGCACCATAAAATAATGCGATTGCCACTGCGGAAAGTGTAAAGAGTAATAATAAATGTCTGTCGCCATCTTTCTTTTTCAATGCTGGTAAAAGAGCTCTTACCATTAAAATTAACCAAAGAATTAATCCCACTAACAATAAGATCTGCCAAATTCTTCCCAATTCTACATACTCATAACCAGAATGTCCCCAAAGGAAATTATCTACATAGCCCAACTTTTGCATCACGCCTAACCATTGTCCGGCTAATGAGCCAAAAACTACGATCAATAGGGCTCCAAACAAAATATTGACACCCAAAACCTGATATTTTGGCTCGTATCCTGAAACTGCAGGAGCGATGTATAATCCTGTCGCTAACCAAGAAGTTGCAATCCAGAAAATAGCTAATTGCACATGCCAGCTTCTCGAAATTGACTGCGGTAAAAACTCATCGAGCGGAAAACCATAGAACCCACTTCCTTCAACTCCGTAATGCGCTGTGATGACACCTGCAAACATTTGCACTAAAATCAATAAAGCAACAACCCAAATGTATTTTAAAGTTGCACGCATCGAGGCTGTAGGTTTCATACTTCTCAAAGGATCTTCCAATGGAAGCATTTCACTGATCTCTTCTTCTTTATTTTTAGCGTGATAGAAAACCAACAACCCAACGCAACCTAATAACATTAATACACTGAATCCAGACCACAAATGCAGCGATGGTGGAGGAATATTTCCTATCAGTTCATCATGAGGCCAATTGTTGGTGTATGTAATTCCTGTGTCTCCGGGACGATCTGTGATACAAACCCAGGCTGCCCAAGAGAAAAAAGCATTCATTTTTGCCATCCTCTCCTCAGTTTTCACTGTATTTTTAGGAATGGCATAATGGTCACGAAGCTGATTCATCTCCGCATCATTCATAAATATCTTAGCATAATATTCTGCTAATTCTGCCTGTACTTTAGCTCTTTCAGGAGAAATTACAATCGTCTGAGTTGCCTCATCTAAAGTGTTTTTTCGGATTTCTCTTTTCAGAAGTACCTTATATCTTGCCTGCTCATCATCGGGAAGATCTTTATAAGTTTTCCCGTCTTTTTTTGCCAATTCATCTAATAAAAGCAGAGATTCGCGATGAAGGTAATCTGCGCTCCAATCGGGTGCAATATAGGCTCCGTGCCCCCAAATACTCCCAACAGTCTGTCCACCGATCGACTGCCAAACATTTTGACCATCTTTTATATCTTGCCCTGTTGCCATAACTGTTCCATCAGCTGTAACAACTTTATCGGGAACCGGAGGGATTTTCCTGTAAATATCTACACCGTAGTAAATCAAAACGGCAAATGATCCGATAATAACGGCAGCAAGCCAGGTCCATAACTTTTTAGTTGTCATAATCTTCTCAATTTAGTGTTCTACTGAAAATTCTTTTTCTAATTGAATCGCTTTTGGAAAGAGAATATTATTTTCTAAATGAATATGTTTATGAAGATCATTTTCAAAATCCTGAAGCATTGCAAATGTTACTTTATAGGTATTACAAGCATCTGCAGGAGGTGTATATTCATCTGTAAGTTCTGCAATTTTTCTTAATCGCTCTCCTTCAACAGTATGCTCGTGCTTCATCATATTTACAGGGTTTTCTACCGATCCAAATGGAGGTTGCGGAATTGCCATTCCTTCTATTTGCGCTCTAACCATATTTTTAATAAATGGGAAAAGCATTAACTCTTCTTTTTTCATGTGTGAAGCCAAATCCTGTGCAGATGCAAAAAACAGATCCCTGATCTCGAATAACTCAGGATGCAGGGCACCATGAACTTTACATAACTTATCCAAAAATTGTTGCAAAACAGGTGTTTTTTCTTCCACATAGCGGTGATGCGTTTTTTCTACGTAATCTGCTAAAAGATCTAATGGCCAACTGTTGAAATCAATAGAATTACCATCAGTCTTCGGAAGATTTTCTATGTCTGAATAAATTTGATCACTATCTAAATTTCTCGGACCACACGCTTCTTCTATCGTTCTACCTCCTTTACAACAAAAATCGATGCCATATTTTTTGAATATCGCAGCAGTTCTAAAATCTTCTGCTACAATGTCTCCTATAAAGTCTGTCTGTGTATTCATAATTTAATACTTTTTTATCTTTTATTATTTTAAAATTTTTTTGTTTTGCACTATTGCTTTGTTTCAATTACAGATTTTTAAAATAAAAACTGTAACTCAATTATTTCAAAAGCCACTCTCTTTCATGGCATTACGATAATTAAAAATTCAGCAAGTAAAAAACATGGATTCGTAATGCCAGAGAGAAAAGTGAGATCAAAACAGGTTCAGCTGTTTTAACTTCCAAATATTATATAAATATTTATCTATTTTTTTAAAGAAAGAATATATTTTACCATCTTCTGAGCATTTTCTTTACTCATTCCTGAGTGAGGTGTCATTGGGATATCTCCCCAGTTTCCTTTTCCGCCATCAATGATTTTCTGCGCAAGCATATCAATATCAGCTTCTGTATATTTTGCTGCAACATCCTGATATGATGGACCAACCAATTTAGCGTCTACTTTATGACATGACAGACAATCCATTCCTTCTAACAACTCTTTTCCTTCGGCTTCGGGTGTTAATGTTTCAGATTTAGATGCCATTGCTGCAGAATCTATTGTCTTAGGCTCTTCAAGCATTACATTAGATTCTACCGCTGTTTCTGTTGGCTTTTTATCTGAGCATGAGATCATTGTGAGTGCTGATAAAACTGCACCTAATACTACCTTTTTCATTTTTCAATTTTTTTATAATTTATAACTCTAGTTGCTTTTTAATTTCTTTTGCAGTGCGTTGAATATTGTTATCAAGGCCTTCTTTCTGGTAAGCCAGTGTACCTTTTTTTGAATACACACTAATAATATTGGAGTGCGAAAATTCAATAGGAGAAATCTCTTTATACTTCACGGCCATAATATTGGCAATTTCCCTTGTATCGTTTTCGTTGCTGCGGATAAACATCCATTCTTTTTCATCAAGCTGATGGGTTTTTAGATAAGCCTTCATAACTTCAGGAGTATCTGTTTTAGGGTCAATAGAAATCAATAAATATTCGATATTATCAGGATCTACTTTTCCAACTTCTTTTGCTATTTTTTTCATTTCCGCAGTCAGCCTCGGACAAGCAGTTTTACATGAGGTAAAAATCATTGTCGTTACAATTACTTTCCCTTTAAGATCTATAAAGGAAATTTTACTTCCATCCTGTTTTTCCCATACTGACCCCACGTTGTAAATCGAGTCGGGACTTATAATCTCTTCTTTTTTGCTGCACGACAAAATTGAAAATGCAAACAAAAGATATAGTAACCGTTTCATTTTTTATTTATTTAAATTTTTTGCACATCTGAATCCTAAGTTATTAAGACAATAATCAGCTTTAAGGCTCCCTCTGAGTGCATATCTCACGAATCCGGCATAATTTCTAAGATCACTAGAAGTGATGGCAGCACCTGCACAGAAAAGAGATTCGTTTGTCGTATTATCCTTGCGGGATTCTCCGCTCATCATTACAGAATTAAAATCAAATGTCCATTCCCAAACCATTCCATACATATCATAAACACCATAATAATTAGGTAAATCTTGTTTGATAACTTGCTTATTTTTATCCTTTTTCTGATATGATTTTAAAATATAGTCCGTAAACTCAGGTTTCTTAGAAGCATTTTTTGAATTACGATCTGCCAATGCTGTAAATTCCCATTCGTCAATTGTAGGTAATCTTTTACCAACACTTCTTGCATACTCTTTAGCTGCGTACCAGGAAACATTTGTAACTGGTGCATCCGGACTTAGATTTTCGGGTATTTCGTAATCACTTTTCCAATGTTGAAGATATGAGCTGTCTGCATAAAGACGTTTTACTTTACTTTTGGTCCATTGAGGATTTGCTTTAAGAAATCTGAGATAGTCTGCATTGGTAACCGGGCTGTCGTCCAGATAAAAGGTTTCTACTTTTACAGTTCTTCCTGAATCTTTACCTATAAAAGCTTCATAGACACCTCCGTCAATTCTTACCATTTTTTTTGAGTTGGAGACATATTTTAAATGGCTATGAACATCCGGAGATTTTTCATGCATATTAGAATGTCTGGAACAAGAAAACAGGGTTACGGCAATTGCAAAAAACATACTCACCACAATTCTCATTATTTCTATATTTTAGATCCTCAATGTAACCTTAAGTAATTTTAGTTTTTTTTGTAAACCGCAGGATTTTCAGCTCCGGTGATTTTAATTTTACCTAAAGCACCTTTATTAAAGGCTCTGAAAATCGCATGATCCACAATCACATACTCGCCGGGAACTGTCGCTTTAAACTCTACGATTGAAGCTCCGCCCGGAGGAATTACCGTTGTTTGTACATTCTCATTAATTTTACTTCCACCTTCTATGTATACTTTATCGAAAATTTCACCAATAACATGGAATGATGATGTCATATTTGGTCCACCATTTCCAACATAGAATCTTACGGTTTCACTTACCTTGGCCTGAAGCTCATTTGCACCTAACAGGGCACCTGTATTACCATTGAATACAATATAATCAGGATGTTCGGCAATAGCTTTATCCATATCAAATTCCTGAAGACCTTTGTCTCCAAATTTACCTTTGGTGTAGAAATCACCCTGCATAATGTAGAATTCTTTGTCCACTTTTGGCAGTCCACCTTCCGGTTCAATTAAAATCAAACCATACATTCCGTTGGCAATATGCATTCCTACAGGTGCAGTTGCACAATGGTAAACGTATAACCCCGGATTGGTTGCTTTAAAAGTAAACACGGCTTCTTTTCCTGGCGCAACAAAAGTTGCTTCTGCTCCACCTCCGGGGCCGTTTACCGCATGTAAATCTATATTGTGAGGAAAGGTTGAATTTTCGTTATTTTTAAGATGAAGTTCAATGTCATCTCCCACTCTTGCTCTGATGAAACTTCCGGGAACTGTTCCGTTGAACGTCCAAAAATTATATTGCGTTCCATCTGCAAGTTCGCCCACTTTTTCAATGGTTTCAAGTCTGACGATAACTTTTTTTGCAGCACGGTTACCAATGGGTAAGGGAACATTAGGTGCTACTGCAAACTTGTGTTCTTCGGTAGTTCCGTCAGTTTTGATCTGTTCTGCATCTTGCTTGTTTTCAGATGAAGCAGATTCGTCTTGTTTGCAGGAATTCAAACTAATGAATGCAGACAAAACAGCTGTTACTAAGAGTGATTTTCTCATTTTGTATAGATTTACAAAGATTCTCATGTTTTAAAATAATTAAATTTAAATAACATATAAATACCTTAAAGTATTTTATTATTTGATAGTTTTTATATTCAAAATTATTATCTTTTTAATTATTTAAGTGGTTTATTTTTTTAGAAAAGTCAATTTCAAATCTAGATTTTTAACAAACATTTCGATTTTAGAATTTTCCAGCATATCTTTTATTTTCTGGCGAATATGCTTAAAATCATTATGAATAGGACAAGGATGATCTTCCGAACATTCTTTAAGACCGAGACCACAACCCGAAAAGAGTTTATCTCCATCTATTTCTCTCACGATATCAGCTACAGACTGTTCAAGATCTTTTCCTTCCATGTAAAAACCTCCGTTGGGTCCTTTTGCTGATTGTACAAAGCCCTTTCTGCTGAGATCCTGTAATATTTTAGCAATAAAATATTCCGGAGAATCTATCCCTGATGAAATATCTTTAATCCCCACCCTACTTCCGTCCTTAGACTTCTGTGCGATAAATATCAAAGCTCGAATGGCGTATTCACAGGTTTTAGAAAACATTTGCTATTTTTATAATACAAAGATAAAAATCTATTTTGAAATAAAAGACAATTTAGTATTTTATTTTAAATGATAATTATCATTCCCATTCCAAAAGTCTTCGCTCCCCTTCAATTTTTTTTGTCTCAGAAATATCCTGCGACATCTCAATTACGCCACGATAATTTTTTTCCGAATCACGGACTGCAAAATATCTAACATAAATTAGTTTATCTCGGTAATTAAACCAAAACGAAGCTTCATTTTGTTCACCTTTTCTGAAAGCTTCTAAAATTTTCAGTACCGTATCAACACTTTTCGGAGGATGGCAAAAACGAACTTCCCTTCCTATAATACCAGCACTTCTGGGAAAAACACGCTCTTCTCCACGGTTATAGAAAATTACACGATCGTTTTCATCTACATACGTTAGATCTAATGGCAAAGTTCTGAACAACAGATTTACCTGCTCTACCGTCATATATCCTTCATCAAAATGTGATGCATTTTCATCAAAAACAACCTCTGTTCTCAAAGTGGTATCTTCGGAGGGATGAACATATTGTACTTCATCAGGATATTTTGCAGGTGATTCATTCAGCATCCAGCCTATTTCGTTTTCACCTTCACGCATTTTTATCCATTCCTCATCTGAGAGAATATCCATCGCATTGGGGAACAGTACTCTTTTTTCAACTTCCATCAGGTTTTTCAGATTCTGACCCGCATATTCTATATTTTGTTTAGCAGAATCTAAATCTTTATCGTCAATATTTTTTCTGATTATTCTGAAAATATCCCGAATCGTATCATGAAAAGACCACATATTTCTTGAAGGCCCTGTCCAGCCCTTTTGTTCTAAAAAGGGAAACAACTGATTTTCTTTTCGCTCAAACCTTCTTTCTACAGTTGCTAAATGATTGAAAAGGTTATAAAATTTCTGAAACTCTTCGTTCGGATTTGTATTAATTAACTCTTCCAACAGAGTGATGATTAACTCCTCTTCAACCAAATAGGTATGAACGGGATGACCTGCTTTAAATTGTTCTTTGACCATTTTTAAATTTTAAATAAAATATTAATATCTTTTTATCTTTTAATTTTAAAGAAAAACCTTTGACTTTCCTTTTTTACTATTTAGATAATGATAAATTTAAGGTTTGAATTCCAAATAAAAGACTTTTTAGTATTTTATTATTCTGATAAATATCAGTTTACTTTAATGTTTTCCTCCGTTCAAAATTTTATAGATATGTAAAATTCCAGGGAAGATGGCATCCATAGATTCTTCCGCACCTTTTGTAGAGCCGGGAAGTGCAATAATCAACGTATCGCCAATCATTCCGGCAAGACTTCTGGAAAGCATAGAATAAGGAGTTCGCAATTGCCCGTAGCTTCTGATTGCTTCGGCAATTCCGGGAATTTCTCTGTCTAAAAGCGGACGAACTGCTTCTGGTGTAACGTCTCTTTTTGAAAGTCCGGTTCCGCCTGTAATCATTATTAGGTCAATCCCATTTTCAATATCAGACTTTATTTTATTTTGAATTTCTAAAACTTCATCAGGAATAATTACATAATCATTTGTCTTTACATTATTCTTTTCTAAAGATGAAATAATTGCTTTCCCTGCTTTATCTTCTTTTTTTCCTGCAAAAATACTGTCGGAACAAACAATTACAGAAGCATCGATACCTTCTCCCGAATCTTTGATATCAGATTTTCCGCCCTTTTTCTCAATGAGTCTGATATTTCTGATTTCAATGTTTTTATCGATTGGCTTCAGCATATCGTACATTGTAAGCGCTACAACGGATGCCGAGTGCATTGCCTCTACTTCCACACCCGTTTTATAAATCGTGTGAATCTCTGAAGTAATATAAATATCAAGATCTCTAATTTCAAACTGTATGGAAGTATATTCTATCGGAAGCGGATGACAATCAGGAATCATGTCACTTGTTTTTTTTGCTGCAAATAATCCTGCTGTTTTTGACATTTCAAAAACATTGCCTTTAGGAACTTTGTTGTTAACTATTGCATCAATTGTATCTTGTGAACTAACGCTCAGTACAGCTTCGGCTAAAGCTTTTCTGAGAGTACTATTTTTGTGAGTAATATTAACCATTTTATTTTTAATTATTTATTTTCTTTCCAAGTGTGAGTATTATCTTCCCATATTTCTTTCCCCCATAAAGGAACTTCTTTCTTGATCCTATCAACCATTTCATCGCAGGCACGAATGGCTTCCTTGCGATGTGGGGCTGAAGTGAAGACGAAAAGACATATTTCGCCAACTTTGATTTTGCCCAGAGAATGGTAAATATGTGCGCAAGTCAATTCATATTTTGTAATGATATCTTCGCGAATTTCTCCAGCTTTTTCTAAGGCCATTTCATGATATGTGGTGAAATCAATTGCTTCTACTTTTTTATCGTCAATTAAATCTTCACGGATCTGACCGAGAAAAATACTATGTCCTCCAATAGCAGTTTTTACTGTATGCTTAGTGATGCTTTCCGCAACAAAAGCAGGATTTATAGGGCCTTCGATAAAAATATTTTTTAATTTTTTCATTGTTGAATTGATTTTATCCCTGATTTAAGATGCTTTATTTCTTTATCAGGAAAGTGACTTTTTAACAGTTTTAATGCTTTTTGGCTTCGAGCTCCTGAAGCACAGACAAAACAGATGGATGTGTAACAATTTAGTTTGTTCAGATTTTGTTCCAGTGAACTTAACGGAATTTCTAAAGTCTTTGCTAATGCAATTTTAGGTTGTTCATCGCTTTCCCTTACATCTATCAAAATACTGTTGTTTTGATTTAAAAACGATATCAATTCCTGATGTGATTTTATGCTATTATCAAAACTGTTACAAAATTCATTATAATTAAAGTTCAGAAATTCTTGAATCGTTTTCGGTCCTGATTTTTCCGTACTTTCCTTAAAATTGATTTTCATTGACTCATAATTCTTCGTGTTGAAAACCAATAATTGGTGAATCAGAGTTTCGGGAGAGTCAATCAATAATTTGATAACTTCATTTGCCTGAAAAGTACCGATAACCGCCGAATGCGCAGGCAAAACTCCGGCTTCATTACAGTTCGGAACTTCATTTTGATTGGGTGGAACCGGGAAAAGATCCCGATAATTGGTGATTTGATTTTCCTTTTCCACATTAAAAACCGAAACCTGACCTTCATTCTGAAAAATAGAGGCATAGACCAAAGGTTTTTTCATCAGATAGCAAGCGTCATTCAACAAATATCTTGTTGCAAAATTGTCTGTGCAATCTACCACTACATCAAAATTATGGATCATCGACAAAACATTTTTACCCGTTATCATTTCCTGAAATGCAATAATCTCAATTTCAGAATTAATTTTACTTAGATGTTCTACCGCGGTAATAACTTTGGGTAATCCTACATCTTGCTCTCTGTACAAAGACTGGCGATGAAGGTTTTCTAATTCTATTGTATCAAAATCTACTATACCTACTACCCCAACGCCCGTAGACACCAATATCTGGAGAACCGGGCATCCCAATCCACCTGCGCCGACCACCAATACAGATGAATGGGCGATTTTTTCCTGTGCAGAAACTCCGAAATCCGGTAATATAATCTGCCTGTTGTATCGATTTAAATTCATTATGTTTAAATTTTAACCACCTGAATATGGAGGCAATAAAGCTATTTCAGATACATTAGAGATTGCTTGAGTATTTTCTGCTTTAGTTCCGTTAACAGCGACCAAATAAGTCGTTTCTTTTAGTTTGGGGAATTCTTTTTCAAGCATCAATTTCAGTTCAGCAATGGATTTTATGTTTTCTAAAGAAAAATTATATTCATCCGTTGTAAAGATATCCGTGAGTTTTCCAAATATTTTAAGTTTCATTAATTTAAATTTTAAAAATGATATCGCAATGCAGTTATAAAAGATCTTCCTTCTTTAGGATAGCCATAAGACAAATAATAATCTCTGTCCAATAAATTTCTGACACCAAAATCAAAGTTGACTCCTTTCACAATGTTTACCGATAATTTAGCATTAACCAACGTAAATTCGGGTGCCTGATCTCCTGTACTTGTTGTGTATCTTTTTCCATAAAATTCCATATTTACATTAAGTGTAGAGCGTAATTTTGGTACTTCCAATTTAGTATAAGCCATTAATTTATGATTCGGAACGTCGGTAAATTTTTCGTTACTACCTTCCGTTTTATCTTTCATATCGATATAGCTGTAGTTAGCTCCTAAAGTCATATTTTTAATCGGCATATATCCGAACGCCAGTTCATAACCCTGGAAAACGGCTTTGCCGATATTCACATTTTGACTGACGGGGTTTCCGTTGTCTAAAGCGCCGACTGTTCTGGCAAAAATGGCATTTTTCACATTATTGATGAAACCTGAAACTTCATAGTTGAATTTGTTTCCCAACTTTGCAGAATAGGTGATATCATAAGCCCAGGTGTATTCTGATTTCAAATCCGGATTGGGAACCTGACTTCCGAATCGGCTTGAATATCTTTCTTTCTGAGAGGCAAATCTTGATCTTTTGGAAGCTGAAAGTGTGATTAAATGATTCTTTACAGGTTCCACAATAATTCCTCCTTTGTAATCGAAAGCGTGATCTGAACCTTTTGGAAAATCATACAGTACATTTTTTTCTCCTGTTTCAAAGTGAGTTCCGTATTCCTGAGCCTTGATATTATTTCTTGAATTGTAAGAAGCTCCCACTACGGCTTTTATCAATGAATTAATTGTCACGACATCCTCCACACCAACATAAAAAGTATTATCCCTATAATTTTGCTCAGGTTCACCTTCTTTAAATTTTTGTCCGGTAGAGGTATTGGCTAAAATTTCCTCGTTATGTTCTTTATGAGAATCAAACTTATTATTAACAGAAAGTGTAATAACATTATTTTTAATCGCTTCGGTCGTTAAATTTATAATTCCACCTAATGAATAATCGTCATAGACGCTTGAAAATGAAGAATTTTTGTTGAGCAAAGTATACTGATCGTCATCATATTGCTTCATTTTATTGTAATAGGTATCATAATATCCGGTAAAATTTAAAAAGGTTTTATTGGCAACCAAAGTTCTTGTTTTCAAATACATGCTTCTCTTATCGTACGTCGGGTAATTTCTCCAGTTGCTGTTTCCTGCTTTCAATGCATTGGGAGCGATGTCTTTATCTGCATTTTGGGAAATGATGCTGAATGAATATTCGTCCGTTTTGTTTGGCGTATAACCGAATTTTGCACTGAGCCTGACATCCATAGATTCGGAATTCACTCTTTCTAATGAAGGCTGCAACGGTGTTCCGTCAAATTTTCTTGAAATCAGATAATTATCAACTTTCAATAAAGAAGCAGAACCCATGATATAATATTTATCTTGTCTTGTTCCGATGTTGAGTGCCGTAAAATAAGAATTCACTCCCGTTCCGTCTGCAAAACCAACGCCTGACTGCCCATCGATATCTAAAGCTTTTACAGGTTTTCTGGATACGATATTCACTGCTCCACCCATCGTATTGGGTCCATACTGTACTGAAACCAAACTTTTTTCTACAGAAATACTATGAATATCAAAAGTTGTAAATCTGCTTAAGTCAAAATTACCGTCATAAGGTGTATAAATAGGAATACCATCAAAAAAAACAGGTGTTCTGAGTGAATTGAACCCTCTTACTAAAATACTTCCTTCATTTCTTGCACCCATTTGTGTGATGCTAACTCCGGGCAAAAGATTGACCGCATCTACGACGTTCGTTTTATTAAAATCCTGAATTAATTGTACATCCACCTTGTGAATAGGACCTTCATTTTTATCTTTTCCAAAGATATTCACTTCCTGAATTTCATAATAATTCTTTAAGGAATCTACCTTTGGTTGTTCTTGTGCTAACATATTTACTGAAAGCAGAATTGCTCCTGCCACTACATAGTTCTTTTTCATTTTTATAAATTTTTATTGATTATAATTTCTGCAGCACGGAAGTTTTCCGGCGTATTTATATTTAAAAGTTGAGTTTCAAAACCATCATCATAATCAATATAATGAGCGTTTTGTTGCTGAAGGAAGCTGGTCATTCTGAGATTTTCATTTTTAATTGTTTCTTCTAGAGTACCGAGTACCGCCAGAGGATAAATACCCAAAACCGGATATATTTTTTCGCCATGACGCACCACATTAATTTTATTTTCAACCTTTTTTTGAAGAAAATCTTGAATTAAACCTGAAGAAACGAAGGGCATATCGCAACTGCAGACAAAAATATCTTCCCGGCAGAATTCTAAGGCGGAGTGAATACCCCCCATCGGACCTTTTTGTATTGTAATATCTGTAATAATACCCTTCGAATTTGGATAATCTGTATGATTTCCTGATATAAAAACCTCTTCAAAAACAGAAGATAAATTATCAATAACATGCTGTATTACATATTTTTCACCCAACACCATCGAGGCCTTGTCTTGTCCCATTCTGGAGCTTTTGCCTCCTGCTAAAATGACTGCTTTCATTTTGATTTTAGATTTCATCCTGAGAAAATTTGATAAAACATTCTTCTGCTGTTTTGAACTTTTCCACTATCAGTTTCCCATAATCTGTAAGTGAACTTTTCCCACCTGTTTTTCCGCCCACTTCCTTAATGACGATTTCTTTGGAAGAATTGGAATTAATATCTTTTACAATTCCCCACGCTTTTCGGTAAGGAATTTTTAAAACTTTTGCCGCTTCTGTGATAGAACCCAAATCATTGATTTGCTGTAAAAGCCGGGCTCTTCCAATTCCAATCTTTAATCCGGATTCGGTTTCAATCCATATTCTGCCTTTGATTTTCAGACTTTCCATATTGTAACTTTCTCTCCTATATTAATTTCAGTTGCATTTTCAGGAAACTCTACCAGACAATTGGTCTGTGCAACAGAATCCATTTTATAAGATTCTTGTGCGTTGAGAATTTGCACACGACCTTTAGAATAGAAGGCTTTCAAAAACTGCGTCTGGTCTTTGCTTTTTTTCTTTGCAAAAGATTCTGAAATGGCAAAATCTTGTTCTTCATTAAAATCTTTCCGCCCGAAACAACCTAGTAAAAAGGGTTTTACATATTGATGATAGCAGGAAAAAACAGAAGCCGGGTTACCGGGCAATGCAAAAACAATTTTCTTGTTTAACTTACCGAAATACAGAGGTTTTCCTGGCTTTTGCTTGATTTTATAGAATAATTCTGAAACGCCTGATTTTTCTAAAGCAGGTTTCACATAATCATAATCTCCTACAGAAATTCCCCCTGTAATTAGTAAAACATCCACCATTTCAAAACCATTTTTTATGGCAGAAAAAGTAGCTTCTTCCGTATCTTCGACATGATTGATGAATGACAACTGATGATTAATTTCAGCCAAAGCTGATTGAAGCGTGTACGTATTAGAATTGTAGATTTCCCCATCCAGAAGAGGTTTCCCTATTTCCACCAATTCATCTCCTGTATAGAGTAGTCCTATTTTTAATTTTCTGTAAACATCAATTCTGTCAATTCCAAATCCTGCTAAAAAACCTATAACCGCGTGATTGACAAATGTATTTTCATCTATTATTTTTGTTCCTACTTGAGTTTGAGAACCTTTCAAACGGATGTTTTCTCCTTTTAAAATTTCATTACAATTAAATTGAATTTGGTCTTCAATCCTTATCGTTTTTTCCTGCATAATTACGGTATCAACACCTTCAGGAATTTTTGCACCTGTGAAAATACGTACAGCCTCTCCCCGAGCAAGCTCAAAACTATTTTTTGATACTCCGGCAGGAATGATATGTTTAACTTTTAATTCTGAAAAATCTGCTAAATCTTCAAATCGAAATCCGTAACCATCCATCGCAGAGTTATCAAAAGAAGGAACATCTAAAGTTGCCAAAATAGGTTCTGAGGTATAAAAACCTTGAGCTTCTAATAGTGAAACTGTTATTTTCTCTGTACGATAAATTTGTGTTTCGATTATTGTTTTAGCATCGGAAACAGGGATGAAATATTTCATTTTGCAGATGTTTTTGAAAGTTTAAAAATTGAAGGTATAAAATTGTTTCTTATTAATCTCTCCTATTTCACTCGGTTTACTTCAATGTTTTTCAGCCACTTTACGTGTCGTGGGCCGGTTTTGGTATCGTTAAGACTTACCACAATCATTTCTCCTTTTTCTTTAAGAGGCTGACCGTTTTGTTCAAATAATACGTACACCTTTTCACCTGTCGGACTATTGAATAACTCTGCCCAGGAAAATGTCGCTTTGTAATCATCCGATGCTCTTGCAACAATGTAAAAATTTCGGTCTTTATGCTCCTGTTGTGCGATTTTTGCTTTCTCTAAAATATCTGTCAGAAGAACTCCTTTTGTTGTTTTAATGTCGTCTTTCGTAATCCCAGATTGACAAACGATTTTCATGTCATTCAGTTCTTTCACATTCATTTTTTTTAAAGAATCGACTGTTAATGTCAATTGATTTACAACATCTCCAGTCACTTTTACTTCTTTTGAAATGTATTTTAAGTCATCTTTTTCGTCGTGTTTGTGATTTTCTTTTTCAGAACTATTTTGTGAGGTTCGTGGTTGATTTTCGGTTACAACAGTTTCAGATTTTTTGCATTGCAGTGTTGTGATTGCAATCATCGCAACAGCGATTAGCTTTGTTAATTTTTTCATTGGTAATTGTTTAAAGATTTTATTTCTGAAAAGCATTATGCTTTTTGAAGTTTGTATTGGCTTATAGATTAATTATCCGGTAAGAACTTTATTTTTTAATCAGTTTTAGTGTAATTAAATTATCAATTCTAATAATGTATGCTCCGGTCGGTTGATTAGAAATATCAATTGAATAAGATTTTCCAGATATATTTTTAACTTTTTGTATAAGTTTTCCTGTTAATGAGTAAACTTCTAAGCTGCTGTTATTAAAAAGATGATTAATCGTAAAGTAACCGTTTGAAGGATTTGGAGCCACAGTTGAATCTTTTTTCAATCTTGTTTCTGACGTTGACAATGAACCATTTCTTTCTAATTTGATGAGTAGGACATCGTTATTTCCGTGGTGTGTTCCTGCGGAAATATTCGTCGACTTTGAACCTAAAGCAATTACAAAACCTCCATCTTCTGTTTCCGTTAAACTTCTCCCCCAGTCATAACCCATTCCTCCCAGTGATTTTTGCCATTCAATGGTTCCTGTTTCATTCAGCTTTGCAATCCAACAATCAAATCCACCATTATTTCCGCTTACATTTCCGTTATTTGAGTTAGAATAACCTGCAACGATGTATCCTCCATCTAAAGTAGGTTGTGAAAAACGCCCATAATCGGAATTTGTTCCACCCAAAGATTTTTGCCAGATCAAATCTCCTGTATTACTTACTTTAACAATCCAATAATCAAATTGTCCGTGATTACCCGTAACATCACCATTATTCGGTGTATTTGATCTTCCTGATGCGATATAACCACCATCTAATGTCTGATGTATTGCATAGGGCTGATCCATACCTGTACCCCCATAAGTTTTTTGCCATTCTATATTTCCAGCTGAATTAAGCTTGATAAACCAATAATCAAAATCACCATGATTAGAAGTCAAATCACCATTGTTTGAGGTAGTTGTAGCTGCTACGATATATCCTCCATCTGAAGTATTTTGAATATATTCTGCTCCTTCATATGCCGTTCCTCCGTAATTTTTCTGCCATTCTAAAGTTCCGTCTGAAGAAATTTTAAAAACCCATGCATCATAACTTCCTTTATTTTGAGTTAAATCTCCATTGTTAGAATTCGAGTCCCCTGCAACAATGTACCCTCCATCTCCAGTAGGTTCAATAAAATTGGCGGAATCGCTATTGGATCCTCCATACGTTTTTTGCCAGACCAAATCTCCATTTTGATTCAACTTTACAATCCAGGCATCTGTCCCTCCGTGATTTCCTGTGACATCTCCGTCATTTGAATTTGTTTCACCGGCAATAATGTATCCTCCATCAGCCGTTTGTCTGATTGAATGTGCTTCTTCGTCCTGACTTCCTCCGAGTGATCTTTGCCACTGTATAGCTCCTAAGGGATTGCTCTTTACAACCCAAAAATCTTTTTTCCCATTATTGGATGTTAAATCACCGTTATTAGAATCAGAATCTCCTATAAATATATACCCTCCATCCGAAGTCTGCCTAATACTGATTACGTCATCATCTTTCGTTCCGCCATAAAATTTTTGCGACTCAATTGCTGGTGTTTGGCCATAAGCCAGCCCCGCTATAGCCAGAGCGCATAGCATTAATTGTTTCATATAATAAAATTTTTTGTTAGTTTATAGTAAAACCTACCGTTATGTTTTTTTTATCCTATCGGTGGCCAAATAAAAATCAACCTCCTATTTTTATCATACTTCTATTGACAATTTCATTGTTCTGTATATTTTCCATTTTAGAAAACTGTCCACCCTTTTCCTTGTGTTTTTTGAGGATTCCGAATTGGATGAGTTGTTTTAGATCTTCATTATTTCTTAAAGATTTCAGCAAATCAAATTCATCAGCTCCGAAAAGACAGTTTTTCATTTTCCCGTCAGATGTGATACGAATTCGGTTACAACCTGCGCAAAATGAGTTGCTCATTGTAGAAATCAATCCGAAAACCCCTTTGCTTTCTGAGTTGATCCTATATTTTCTGGAAGTATCATTTTTATGGTCTTTTACTTTTTCATAAGTGAAGTGTTTGGAAACTAAACTCAGCATTTCCGAAATCGGAATCACTTTATTTTTCTCCCAGGAATTTCCGGTAAAAGGCATAAATTCTATAAACCTCAACTCTATCGGATAATGATGCGAAAGTGCGATGAATTCTGGAATTTCGTCTTCATTGAAACCTCGCATCATGACAACATTCAATTTTACATTAAATCCTCTTTTAATACTTTCTTTGATATTGTCCCAAACCGTTTGAAACAAATCTCTTTTCGTGATGTATTTGAATTTTTCGCGGTCGAGAGAATCGATACTGATGTTAAGATTTTTCACGCCACATTCTTCAAATAAATCAAAATATTTGTGAAGCAAAACGCCATTTGTGGTGATTCCAATCCTTGCATTTAAGGTAGACATCTGGCGAATAATTGTTTCAAGATCACTTCTTACCAAAGGTTCGCCACCCGTAATTCTGATTTTATTGATATTGAATTTTTGAACGAAAACTCTAGCAAGCTCATAAATTTCCTGACTATTCATCAACTCAATTGAAGGCGTACTTTTGAACGGCTCATCGGGCATACAATACAGGCAACGAAAATTACAGCTGTCAGTAATCGAAAGCCGGAGATAATCATGTTTTCTCCCGAAAGAATCGAGTAAATCAGTAGGATTTGTCATCGTTTTCTGTTTTTGAATTTTTGATTTGCCCTGTCGGAATATCGGGTACATATCTCAGAAAGAAAATTGTACACATAAAAATAACCACTGAGCCAATTGCCGAATACCAAGCAAAATCAATATGCTCTTTGTCTAACGCTTTATTGATAGTTCCAAACAAAAGCCACATCTGTAAACTGACCAGCAAAATGTAAATACTAATGATGGCAACCAACATTTCGTTGACGCGGAAGGTTACTTTTTTTATAGGTTTCTTTCGTACAGACATTTCTTTTCAGTTTTAATAATTTTATTTCAATTACGATGGGCTTTAGGCCAAACTTATTTTTTGTCTAAAACCAGTGTTTATTATAGTCTTCAAAAACGGGTAAAAGTCCGTTTACATCGATTTTTACTTGATTTCTCTGTAATTTTCAACAGTGAATTGTTGCAACCCGGCTTGAGCGGAAATCCTTTTTTTGCGTTGGGAAAAGCCTTGGCAAAAAGATTGGGAGCGGAAGACGGAATAGTTGCCCAAATAATTATCGTTCTAACCGTGACCGTGAGTTTCTTTAGTTTCTTTAGCGAAATCTGTCACGTAAATTTTATCTTCTTTTATCACAACCGTTAATTGTGGAAGCGGTCTTGGCGGCGGACCTTGAATCACAGAACCATCGTCTGGATTGAAAAAACCGTGGTGACAAGGACATTCTATTATTTTTTCTTGATGATTGTACAAAACAGAACACGATAAATGAGTACATTTCTGCTCAAAAACTTTCCATTTATCTTCTGCGAGACGAATGAGCATATAGGGAACCCTATGATTCTCATTGATGTAGAAAGTTCGCATTCCTCCGACTTCCAAATCAGTGGTTAATCCTACAAAATATTCACCAATAGTTTCTTCTTTTCTAAAATGATTAAACACCGGAACCGCCACGTTCGCCAATGCTAAAGTACCTGAAAAAAAGGTGATTAGTTTAATAAATTCTTTGCGAGACACATAGGCTGCTTCTCGTTTTTTTATAGGAAAATCAGCTTTCCAGGCGGGGATTTTTTTATTATCTTCTGACATTGTTGTAGGTTTAAAAAACTTTTAATTCTTCGCTGCCTTTTGGCATCATAATATTCACTTTGGTATTCACTATTTCTTTTCCAAAAATAAAACGGTTGACCGGAGTACTGTTTGGCCTTTTTTTCGCAACATTATCTCTTGTATCGAAAGTTAACGCGCCACTCGGACAAACGGTTGCACACATTGGTTTCAGTCCCACACTTGTTCTGTCGTAACACATATTGCATTTCATCATCAACATCGCACTTTCATCAGGAATTTGCGGAACTCCGAACGGGCATCCAATCACGCAATTCGCACAACCGATGCATTTTGAAGTATCTGCAGTGTGCACGATTCCGTACTCGTCTTTTGTAATTGCGTCTGCCGGACAAACATTGGCGCAAATAGGATCTTCGCAGTGCATACAGACCTGAACCGTGGTTTGAATTGTTTCTGCTCTGTCTACATAATGAATATGAATCATCGAGGTTTCTCCGTTAGTTTCACATTCTGCACACGCCATCTCACATGAGTGACAGCCGATACATCGTTGCATATCCACAAAAAACTCCATGTCATTAAATTTTTCAAATTGTTCCGCCATAATTTTTTAAAATTTAATATTGAATATCTCTACTTTGGTTGGCAAACTCTTCTGAATGTTCGCCTTTTTTTCTTCCGGTTTTTTCAACTTTACAAGCGCAAACTTTAAATTCAGGAATTTTTGAAACCGGATCTAAAGCATCAATGGTTAATTGATTTGCTGAGTTTACACCACCCCAATGATAAGGAATGAAAACAGTATCTTGTCTAATGGTCTCCACGACGTTTGCAGGAAATAATGCACTTCCGCGTCTTGTAGAAACTTTAATTAAATCATTTTCTTCGATACCGTATTTTGCTGCCAATTTTGGATGAATTTCCAATAAAGGTTCAGGATAAAGGTCAACCAACTTCCCGATTCTTCTTGTTTGAGAACCGCTTAAATACTGACTTACCACTCTTCCTGTTGTCAACACAATCGGATATTCTTCGTCCGGCTCTTCGGTTGGTTTTTTGTAAGGAGTCGGGTTGAAATGTGCCTTTTTATCATTGGTATTGAAAACCTTATCTTCCCAAAGCCTTGGTGTTCCGGGGTGATTTTCGGTTGGACAAGGCCAGAAAATCCCGAGATTTTTTTCTACTCTTTCGTAGGTAATGCCGTAATAATCTGCGGCGCTTCCTCTGGATGCAACTCTTAATTCATTAAAAGTTTCTTCACTGTTTTTATAATTGAATTTATCGCCTTCACCTAATCTTCTGGCTAATTCCATTAAGATCTCGCTATCCCGTTTTGCTTTTCCGGGTGGGTCTACAACTGCTCTGATTCTGATAACACGACCTTCCGCAGAAGTTGTAGTTCCTTCTTCCTCTTCCTGTAAAGAACCTGCGAGAATAATGTTGGCGTGACGTAAAGTTTCGGACAAAAAGAAATCAATTCCGGCATAAAATTCCAGTTTTTCTAAGGCTGCACGAACGTTGCTATTATTTGGTAATGAAACTAAGGGATTGAAACAAATCGACAACAAACCTTTGATTTCGCCTCGGTTGATTGCTTCGATAATTTCGTAAGCACTTAAACCCTTTCCTGGCATATCTTCTTCTTTGATTCCCCAGACATTGGCCACAAATTTTCGGTGTTCAGGATTTTCGATATCTCTGTTTCCGGGAAGTTGGTCGCATTTGTGTCCGTGTTCTCGTCCACCTTGTCCGTTTCCTTGTCCGGTAATTGTTCCGTAACCACAATAAGGCTTTCCTATTCTTCCGGTTGCTAACACCAAATTAATACAGCTTGAAACATTCTGAACACCCTTAGAATGATGTTCTATTCCACGAGCATGCATCAGGAAACTGGTTTTTGCTTTCCCCCACATTTCTGCCGCTTTAAAAATCAATTCTTTCGGAATTCCGGTTACTTCTTCGCCCCATTCCAAAGTACACTCTTGTACAGCTTCCGCAGTTTCTTCAAATCCTGAAGTATAATTATTAATGAAATCGTTATCCAGCCAATTGTTATCAATTAAAACTTTCAACATTGTATTCGTTAAAGCAGAATCTGTTCCCGGTCTTAACGGCAAATGAATATCGGCAGTTCTCGCAATTGGGATCTGACGCGGATCAATGACAATGAGTTTGGCTCCATTGTCTCTTGCTTCCCAAATTTTATGTGTTAAAACAGGAAAACATTCGCTCACATTAGCTCCGGTAATGATGATGACTTCGGCATGCGCCAAGTCTGCCCAACTGTTGGATGATCGATCCATCCCGAATGCTTTTTTATTTCCCGCACCTGCACTTACCATACAAAGACGACCGTTATAATCGAGATTTGCGGTTTTCAGGGCAACTCTGGCAAATTTCCCGACCATATAACTTTTCTCATTCGTAAGAGAAACACCGGACAACATTGCGAAAGAATTTTTACCATATTTTTCCTGAATTCTTCTGATTTCTTTGATGACAACATCATATGCTTCGTCCCACTCAATCGGAACAAAACCTTTACCTTCTACCCTTTTGTATGGTGAAAGTAAACGATCCGGATGGTTATCCTGCATATATCGTTGCACACCTTTTGGGCACAGTCTTCCTTCATTAAAAGGGAAATCATTCCATGGTTCGAAACCTACAACTTTTTTGTCTTTCACTTTTAATTGAATTCCACATTGTAAACCACAAAAACAGCAGTGTGTTTTCACCAAAGCATCGGGATTTTGAGGATTTGATCTCACTGTTCCCTTGTTTGGGTAATGCTTGTGGGGTCCGAATACATTAATGATTTCGTCGGCTGTTACGGGTAATTTTGCCATTTCTATTTTATTTTAACCAAAATAAGTTCCTGATTCTTGTCTTGCTTTAAGATGCGCTTTTGCAAGCATTGCTCTTTTTCCTTCGGGGCTGTAATCTAGATAACTTTTTCCTTCTTCATTTTCTAGATTGAAACCTATTTCTTGGGTGATTTCTTTTAAATCTTCTATGTGCATTGAAGTAGTATATTCATCTCCTGTATGCGGACAAATCTGCATTCCGCGACGTCTTCCTTCTATTTTATAGATGTTTGCACCCACTTGTGCAGGTCTTTGAAAAATGTGAAAGAATTTTCCGAAAGGAATCCACATCAGAAACATCGCAACAGTAATTGCGTGAATAATTGCCATAAACTGGCTCATTTTACCTTCGAGATAAGTATAATCAAACCAAATTCCTAATCCTGTAACTGAAACTGCAACGAGTAAAATCAACGGAAGCCAATCTCTTTCAAACCATTGTGTTGCTATTAAACCTTCATCAATAAATCTTCTATGCATCATTATCAAACAACCTACGATAACCATAATCGCAGTCCAGACCAAAATGTGGAAAAAAAAAACTGCAATAAAGGTATCTAATGGAAAAGTCATCACCGTTACTCCCATCATATGTGTTTCGTAGATATCAATAGTTCCAGGTTTAAGCGTAAAGTGCAGCCAACCAAATGTAAGCCCGAAAGTAACTCCAAAAGAAATTAAACATCCGGTAGCTAAAAGAAAATGTCCAAGCCAGCGCATCCTTCCTCTCGGTACAATAAATTTTTGGAATAAAATATTACGAACAGAAAGCCGAATGACCTCTTTCATATACACCGGATAATCTTTGCTAAAAATGAATTCCCAGGTACGTTTCCAATATTTCTGTGTCGCAGGACGCTGCTTCCAAACAGAATGGTGATAAACCACACCAAACGTCATACTGATAGTTCCGAAGAAATAAATAATTAGCGCAGCATCGAAATTTTGCAAATTGACCGAACCTAATATGGTAATTGCAATTACTACAAACGTTGCTATTATTGCATTGATAAATGCTTTTTTGTTGATGTTAGTAAAAATGCTGAACATAGCTAAGAATTTTAAGTAAAACCTTATTAATAATCGATGACGACTTATTTTTTCTTTAACAAAGATACAGTAATACATCCTTAAATAAGATAAAAACATCTTATTTAAAATTATTCTAAAGCAATAAGTTTTAAATAATACAAATCATTAATTTGATAATCAAATAATTACAAATAACATGATTTACATCATATTGAAAGAATTAAAGATTTTTTTTTAAAATCAAATTAGAACTGAAGATACATTCACATTATATCAACTACTGAAGTGTTGATATTTTTGACGATTTTTTAAAATTTTGAATGAAGAGATGTATGAATTAAAAAAGTAAACGCCTGATAACTTATTATTATCAAGCGCTGTTTGGCTTTAAATTGGAAAAGACGGTCAAATTGACCACCTAATTTCGGAGTAAATTGACCACTGATTTCGGAGCAAAGTGACCACCACTTTCCGGTCCAAAATGACCACCTGTTATCTGGGTTATATTTGAGATAAAAACGACTTGATTTTTTCATGATGTTAGCGTCATACATTCGTTAAAAAAAGCGGATTATGGCAAATAAAATAACAGACATGAGTAAGATTAGAAAAGTCATAAAATTCTACAGTACTGGAAAGAGCAAGTTATTTATAAGCAGCTATTTATCCCTTTCCAGAAATACCGTAAAAAATACATCTCATTATATGAGATCCTGGGCTTAAACCTTGATGCGATCAATGCCAAGACAGACGCCGAGCTGGAACTTTTGTTTTCCAATACCACCGTCCAGTCCATCAGCCCCAAACTACAATCCCTGTACGATTTTTTTCCCAAGATGGAACGTGAGCTCAAAAAGGTAGGTGTCACGGTAAATCATATGTGGGAGCAGTATCTTGTACTGTATCCTGATGGTTTTCAGAGTTCACAGTTCCGGCATCATTACAAGATCTGGGGCAAGCGTGTGAACCCGGTGATGCATATGAATCACAAATCCGGTGATAAGATGTATGTCGATTATGCAGGGAAAACACTCTCCATTATTGATAAGGAAAGCGGGGAGCTTAAAGAAGTTCAGTTTTTTGTAGCTATTCTGGGAGCAAGCCAGTACACGTATGCTGAAGCCTCTATGAGCCAGCAGAAGGAAGATTTTGTACGTTCTGTAGAAAATGCCATCCGCTTTTTTGAAGGCACACCGGCAGCGATCGTTCCTGATAATTTAAAATCCGCAGTGATCAAAAGCAGCCGTTTTGAACCCACCATCAACGAGACCCTGGCCGATCTGGCCGAACATTATGAAACGACCATCTTGCCTGCCAGGGCTTACAAACCGAGGGATAAATCCTTGGTAGAGGGAGCGGTCAAGATCCTGTACAGAAGGATCTACGCCAACCTTCAACAGGGATCCTGCGGCCTGGATGAACTAAATAGTGAGATCTGGGATCTGTTGGACTCTCATAACAAACGCAAGCTCACAGGACGCCCTTACTCCCGCTACGAGCTGTTCTTAGAGGACGAGAAGCAGCAGCTGCGCCCACTGCCTGAGCGTCGTTTTGAGATCAGGTACCAATCCTTTGCAACAGTGATGCAGAACGGGCACGTACAGTTGAGCCGGGATAAGAACTACTACAGTGTTCCGTACCAGTATATCAAGAAAAAGATCAAGATCCTATACACATCTTCCACTGTGGAGATCTACTATAAATACAACAGGATCGCGATGCACAGACGCAATTACAAGCCTTATGTCTACACGACCATTACAGAACATTTAGCCAGCACCCACCAGTTCGTGGCCGGATGGAGTGCTGCCCGCTTTATCGATTGGGCAAACAGTATTGATACTGCAGTGGGAGAATATATCCTCCAAATTATCGACAGTCGGAATCATCCCGAGCAAGCTTACAAAAGCTGCCTGGGAATCCTGAACTTCGAAAAGAAAGTAGGAAGAGAGCGATTGATAAATGCCTGTAAACGGGCATTGGATTTTAAGATCTACAGCTTTAAGACCGTACAGAAGATATTGGAGAACAATCTGGATCAGATGATCGATCCGGAAAAAGAAGAAAAGGAGCAGGAACTGCCTGATCACGGCAACATCAGAGGAAAACAATATTATCATTAAATATCAACAGTTATGAACGAACCGACAGTGAGCAAAATGAAGCAAATGAAGCTTTACGGCATGCACAATGCCTTTAAGACCGCTATTGAAAGCGGAAGGACAGACCATTATACCCTCGACCAGTTTATATCGATGCTCATCGATGCCGAATGGGATGAGAGGCACAACAGGCGCATAGAGCGAAGCATTAAAAATGCTAAGTTCCACTACAAATCCAGTATTGAAAGTGTCAACTTCGATGACACCCGCAATCTCGACCGTAATCTGGTAATGCGTCTTGCAGGATGTGAGTTCGTAGAGAAAAATGAGAATATCCTGATCACAGGAAGTACAGGCGTGGGTAAAAGTTATCTGGGAACTGCGTTGGGTTATCAAGCCTGTATCGAAGGCTTCAAGGTCAACTATTTTAATACTTCCAAGCTGTTTGCCAAATTAAAAATGGCAAAAGCAGACGGATCATACCTGCGGGAACTAGCAAAAATACAAAGACAGGATGTGATCATCCTTGATGATTTTGGTCTTCAGGCTTTGGACAGTGCCAACAGGATAACCCTGTTGGAGATCATAGAAGACCGTCACAATAACGGATCCATCATTGTAACATCGCAGATCCCGGTGCAGGGATGGTATGATATTATTGGTGAAAAGACCATCGCTGATGCTATTCTGGACAGACTTATCCATCAGTCTCACCGACTAGAACTCCAGGGGGAATCTATGAGAAAGAAGAGAGGAGTTAACAGGGAGTAATTAATTATTATATTTGAATATTAATTGACACATGAAAAGCAAGAGTTTTTATCAAAATTAAGGGTGGTCAATTTAAACCGAAATTACCTGGTCACTTTGAATTGAAATTGGGTGGTCAATATCACTGGAATTTACACTTAGTTTATGTAAACAATATTATTGTTTAAATTTACGAGTTATTGTTATCATATTTCAAACAGTTACTCTTCCTAGCATTTTCACATAAGTCTAGAATACTTTTTTATATTTCCAATATTTATTGAACGATGGATATGACATCATTATTCATTCAAGATAATACTGAAAGAAATAATTATAAAATTGATAGAATTATTCAACATTGGATCAGAAACGAAAATCTTTACCTCTAAAAATACATCGCAACGCATTTTAGAAAAAAATTGAATTCGAAGACGGCCGTCATCCAGTCAAACTTCTTATATATTACGATTTTAAATAATTCTTGTTGTTATACACTTAGAAGATTTTGAAGCTGTCAGAGGTTTAATTAAAATAAGCGACACTGCTTACGTTCACAATTAAATTGGTAAATCAGTTCATAGATTGAGCAATTGTTGAGAATCGAGATAAGAATTAATTTATGATTTCGTTGTTAGTCTGGTAACTGAACACCACCGTTACCAGCAGGATTCATACATCCTCCACTAATATCAATTATATTTTTTAAATCTTTCCAACCTCTGGTTCGAATAGCACAGAATATTTTGATCTCTTTATTAGGATAAACTTTCTGAAGTTCTAATGCCGAGGCCATGGATGTTCTACCTAATGTCAGAATATCGTCAACCACAATAATGGTTGGTTCTGTAATCAATACCGGAGTTATTACTAAACTGTCTTGATGTGCCTGCACCGTATTTCTGGTTTCTGCGTGAAATTGGCCACTTGATTTGGGGATTGCATACTTGCGTTTAAGACAATCGGCTACACTTTCGCCCAATCCATTACTGACAAATGTTTCACAAATGATCCTTGCAGGAAAAACAGCTCCTTCAACCAAAGGTGTACTTCTTGGTACCGGGACTAAAGCTGAGTTTGCAAAATATTCCGATAGATCGGCTTCTTTTATTCTCTGGCTTAATCTCGTACTGAAGCTTACATCTCCGTTTTTACAGGAACCGGCAACCGTCCTTGAAGAAATTTCAATCTCGGCCTTACCTCTTGGAGAATAGGCCAAGAATGTAAGGAACTCAAAAGACATACTCTTTCTTTGTTGTTAAATAGGGAATACTTTCAATTAAAAATTCAAAGTTATCATTGGTCAGTACCTGTGCACCATAGCTTAGCATTTCTTCTGCCCAAGAAATTTTTTCATTAAGGACATTTTCCATGATGAGCAGTTGTCTGCCTAGACGAAGCGCTTCCCAACCTTGATGTTTTGTGCCACTTTTCTCACTTGCCTCAATGATGATCGTCGCATCACTTATCAATGCCATTGTTCGGTTTCTTATCGGGAAACTTTTTGGTGTTACGGGATAGTTTTCCGGAAACTGCGAGATCAGCAGATGATTTTCAGCAATGAAATCCTGAAGGTCTTTATTTTCAGCAGGGAAATATTTATCAAGAGGTGTTCCGATAACTCCGATGGTGCGACCATCAAATTCAATGGCAGTTCTGTGTGCGATCGAATCGACACCTTCAGCTAAACCGCTAACGACAGTGATATCATTTTGCACCAACAGCTTTGCGATTTTCCTTGCTCTTCTTATACCTAGTTCAGAAACCTTCCTGGAA
Organism: Chryseobacterium limigenitum; assembly: GCF_900114875.1. Classification (GTDB taxonomy): domain Bacteria; phylum Bacteroidota; class Bacteroidia; order Flavobacteriales; family Weeksellaceae; genus Chryseobacterium; species Chryseobacterium limigenitum. The sequence goes on along the minus strand of NZ_FPKW01000004.1, from coordinate 211,937 downwards.
CCAACGACCGCTACCCTTCTTCCATTTTCCAATAACGAAAAGTCCCCTTTGTAAAATAACTCTTTGGGACTGTTTTTCTTCTCAACGGTGGTCAGCTTATCGTAATATTCGTTAAAAGCACTGATCTGCATAGGAACTCAAGATTTAAATGAATAATGTAAATATAGTTTTTTTACCCTATAAATACAAATTGAAAAATATTATTGATCACGTAAAGTAGTACTACAATAATTTAAAGAGAAGTCATATTTCTCATAATAAACCGGTAAAAAGGCAGCTAAGGTATATCGGTCATCCATTTCTTCACCCAGCCAAAAGACTACGGCATAAACGGTTTCCTCCCTGAAGGTACCCTCCAATTATTCCGTTTCCTTTTAGCTTTCCCCTTTGCCCGCTAAGATTATCTGCTTTCTTTTTTCCGGTTTTTCTTTTGAAAAATATTCAGCGAAGCCCAAAGGGCTTTCAGAGAAAGGACGGAGAAGAGATTGAGAACAAATCAAAATGTACAATCTTTAAAAACCTACGGTTATGAACATTATCGGAAGACTGACAAGGGATGCGGAAGTGCGCAACTTGCCAAATGAAAAAAAGGTAGTTAATTTTTCAATTGCTACAAACGACAACTATCGCAACAAGCAAGGCGAACGGATCGAACAGACCACGTATTTCGAATGCGCCTATTGGATCTCTCCAAAAGTAGCGGACTTTTTAACTAAAGGCACTTTGGTAGAATTAAGCGGGAGAGCCTACACCTCTGCATGGTTAGGAAAAGACGGAGAACCTCATGCAGGATTGAATTTCCACACCTCACAGATCAAGGTTCACAGCAGTAGTAAACGAACTGAAAACAAGTTTACTGAATCGAATAAAAAAGATAAGAAGGAAATTTCTAATTCTAGATCCAACGACAGTGACAAGGATGACGATCTCCCATTTTAAAACAATCAAATATAATTTTCTAACAATCAAAACATCAATGTCATGGCACATAATTTAAATTTCAACAACAGAACAGGAAAATATTCATTTTTCAGCGTAAAGGAAAAAGCATGGCACAACTTGGGGCAGGTCGTAGAGGAATACCCGACAAGTGAAGAAGCCATCAAATTTGCAGGACTTGACTACGAGGTCGAAAAGTTACCCCTTTTTACAAAAGGTGCAGGAATTATCGAAAGTACCAACGGAATAGAAATGATCGATTCAGAATTGGAAGTCCCGAACTATTTTGCCAATGTCCGAACGGATAACAACACCGTTTTAGGTGTCGTGGGAAAAGATTACCATATCGTACAAAACCGTGAAGCCTTTTCATTTTTTGATTCAATTGTAGGTGGTGGAAAAGATATCTTGTACGAGACTGCAGGAGCTTTAGGAAATGGAGAGCGAATTTTTATCACCGCCAAATTACCCGACTATATCCGTGTTGGAAATGGTGACGATATTACGGAAAAATATATTTTCCTAACCACCTCCCACGATGGGAGCGGAAGCATCACCGCCGCATTTACCCCTGTACGCATTGTTTGCCAAAATACCCTAAATGCTTCTCTGAAAAATATGAGCAATGTGGTACGGATCAGACACACGGCAGGCGCAAAACAGCGTTTGGAAGATGCTCACAAAGTCATGGGATTAGCGAATAAACTGAGTACTGAATTGGAAAGCACGTTTAATCATTGGGCAAAAATAAAGGTCGGTGATGATGAAATGAAAAAGCTGATCCAATTGGCACTCTGCCCCAATAAAGAAACTTTAAACCATTTGCAGAAAGGAAATTTCGATGACGTTTCAACAGTTTTTAAAAACACCGTTGATGATGCCTTTGCCTATGCGATGATCAGCGAAAGCCAACAAATGGAGACAACAAAAGGAACTTTGTTTGGTGCTTACAATGCTGTTACAGGTTACTTTCAGAATGTCAGAAGTTACAAGGATAACGAAGCCAAACTTCAGTCCATCGTCTTGGGAGGAACTGCACAGTTAAAGTCTCAAAAAGCTTTTGATCTATGTGAAAGTTTTGCCCGATCTGGTGCAGAAACCTTGATCATGAATTAATTAAAAATTTTAAAAGTTATGTACGGGAAATTTAAGTCTCTGCCGTACGAGAGCAATACCTATGAAATATAATATTGTCAACGAGATAAAATTAAGCTATTCAAGAAAAGGAAATTCTGAAAAAGTAGTCGGTAGTTCAAGGGATGCCGTTGATGTATTCCGTCAGCATTTCGACCATGAAGAAATGGATTACAGAGAATCTTTTTTTGCATTGTATCTCAATCAGGCTCACAAAGTTTTAGGAATCAGGAAAATTTCTGAATCGGGAATTTCTTCTACGGTGGTCGATGTTCGTATCATCTTGCAGGCGGCACTGCTTTGTAACGCATCAGCTGTGATACTCGCACACAATCATCCATCCGGAAATTTGAAACCTTCTGCCGATGATCTGAAAATTACGCAGAGCATTAAAAGTGCATCCGAATTTTTAAACCTTAAATTACTGGATCATTTCATTCTGACATCAACCGATCATTTATCATTTGCCGACGAAGGTCATTTATAAATGAATTCATATTAATAGCAAAATACACGGCAATATTTTTATTGTCGTGTATTTTCAAAATTGGGCGAAAAGACAATTCCTTCGGGTGGTCGGAAACGTCTTTTCGCAAAAAGTAGGGATACAACTCTTATGTTATGCCTCACAAAACCTCCCTGCTTCATAAAAGTTGTGAGCCTGTGTAGATTTAATGTTTTATTAAATGATCAATCTATTTAGTAACTGTTAACACATTTTCCTGGTACTAAAAAATTTGACGAAACATTTGCTAAGTGATATAATACATGATCATAAAAGCTGCGTCAACACTCCAAGACAATGATTTTACGTGAAGATTAAAATCCTCTAACATTCTTAAGAAGGTCGTGAGGATAGCCTAAGGAAATTGCACTTAGCCTATTCAATTTTTGTATATGATCATCAGACAATTTTATAGTGGTTGACTTTAAAGCATCATTAAAATGATCAATACTACGAGCTCCGATCAAAGGGAAACCACCCTTTGATAATACCCATGCTAAAGCCACTTGTCCTGGTGTAACTTCCAGTTCTGCTGCAATTACAAAAAGTTCGTTAATAATTTTTTCTACAGTTTCATTTTCCTGATAATCTTCATTCGAATTGCGATTTATTCTGCCTGTCTCTCCTTTTCTGTATTTACCTGTAAGCTGTCCTCCTGCTAAGGGAGAGTACATCATTGTGCCGAGACCAAAATGTTTTGCCATCGCAAAAAACTCTCTATCTGCAGTGCGTTGTAGCAAATTATATTCAATTTGTATGGCGGATAATTTTATAGAAGATGCAATCGCAGAAGCTTTCCAGGCTGGAAAATTTGTCAGTCCTGTATATAAAACTTTCCCACTGCTTACAAGATCTTCCAGACCTCTTGTGATTTCATCAATCGATGTGATGCCATCATCGTAATGTGGCATATAGATATCAATATAATCGGTTTTCAATCTTTTGAGACTGGATTCTATCCCCTGTCTCATTGCCTTGCGATGATTGCCAAAGTTACTGATAGAAGCATTGGCCTCACTGCTTCGCGTATATTTTGTACAAATAATAAAGTTGCTGCGTTGATCCTTTATAAATTCTCCTATGATCTCTTCTGATTGACCCAATTGATAAGCATCGGATGTGTCTATAAAATTACCTCCAGCATCTGCATATGCAGTTAATATTTCTTTAGCATTTTCTGGCTCGGTTCCATACCCGCTTCTTGTTCCAAAACTGGCAGCGCCCAAGATTATTTCGCTTGCATACAATCCCGTTTTTGTTCCAAATAAATTATATTTCATATTGTTAATTATTACTGTACAAAATTAAATGCAGCAGATATAACACACAAGTACGGCTGAATTTACCTATATCAGAAATATTTTTTTATTACCTACATTTGAATCATATTAATAGATAATGTACAAGAAAAAAATACCGGTTTCACTGGATTGCGGACTGCACCTTTTTATGGAGATCATGAATGGAAAATGGAAGATCAGTCTGATATGGTGTGTCTATTCTGGTATAAAGCGTCCTGGTCAACTGCAGCGTAAGATGCCGAAAGCATCCAGACGAGTATTAGATACACAATTAAAACAGTTGATGGATCACGGAATCTTAACTAAAATAAACTATAACGAACGTCCTCTAAAAGTTGAATATGAACTGACCGAATTGGGTAAATCATTAATTCCAACAATTAAATCTACTGCTCAATGGGGTGAGGATCACCGTGAAGAACTGGAGAAATTAATTGATAGCAACCCATAATTAGTAATTGATCTCTTGAAAAAGAGCAATTAATCGACACTAGAATTTTAATATTAAGTTAGTCTCCTCATCAAAAAACGGCCTGGTGTAAGACCAAGCCGCTGGAAGTCAATGAAAAATTTTAAGATGCATTGTCAAATTCAAAATCTACTCTTCTTTCATTTCCAAAACTATCTTTGATCCAAATACTGAACTGATGGGATTTGGAAGCTTTAGATGTATAGTAAAGTCTGAATTGTTTTTGCTTCAATGGATACTCGTCATTCGGTAGATATGGTGGGTCGCTGTAATATTGAAGTTGACCAGCTCCTTCATATTGAAAATACCTAACACTGTACATTGTTCCACTAAAGTTCGAAGAAGTCAATAGTGAAATGCGAATTTCTACCGTTTCATTCTCAGCTATTTTACCAGGAACAGGCATTATTTGGGCTTCAAAAGGAAAGTCCTGTTGAATTTCCAGATCGTTGTCCTGACAGGAATTAAAAACAAAACTAATTAAGAAAATTGCCATTGAATACTTATATAGTTGCAAGATCTTTTTGTTGATTACATTTTTCATTTTACAAGCTTTTTTAAAAATTAAATCGCATTCCGAAACCAAACAAAGCGTGAAACTCACCGAGCTGACTGTTCTGCAAATAGCGCAGCTGCCCATTGACCAAAAAAACACAGTGGTCTGTCAGATAACTTTCGATAGACAGTTTTCCATTTGCACCATAGATGAAATTCTCGGTTGCATTAATAATAGAGCCATCATACATCATTTCAGTTCCCCTATTGATCTGCTCATAACCTACAAGCCCTCCTAAACCCAGATTGATGTTGACATTCCGCATCAGATCTCCCCACACATAGAGACTGTAACCCCCATTGAAAAGGAAAGTATCAATCGGGATATCGTAATGGGCATACTCGTAATACTTTCTGCTGTATTCGGCCAATCCGAAGAGGTAATTACCGTTTTTGGTGTAAGAAATAACACCTGCACCTAAAACGTAATTTTGCTTTTCAGGAGATTGTGGAAATACTGAATATGAGATTTCGAATCCTTTTTGCTTAGGGATCATTTGCTGAGCAAATGATTGAATATTTATTGTAAGTAGTAATGCGGTTGTTAAAAATATTCTATTCATCTTATTTTGTTTTTACGTTTAAACTGCTGATCAGCCTGGCATGGATCAGATCGGTATTTTCAAGCTGAACCTTCTGATGCCTTCCGCCATTCTTTTCCAGAATTTCAATTTCCAAGACCTGATCCTTTAAAAGGGTAAATTGATCTAACAAGTAAATTCCTAAAATGTCAGAATGATGAATTGCCGTCATCACCGGAAAATGGATCCGAACCGGCTCTAAGAGTCTATCCTGAACGACCGTTCTTTTTAAATTCTTTTTATCGATAATTTTGAAATTTACCAGGTCAATTTCGTATGACACGTTACTGCTGTTTTTAACCTCCATGGTGAAAAAGAACTTGCTGTCATTGACGTGCAGTGCCCGGACTGAAAACTGGATCCCATAGCTTCTGGAAGTGATGTGTTTGATGGTTCTTCTGCTTTTTGCATATAGATTTTCCAAGATGAGCTCTGTCAGGGAGGACGAACTTCCCTTGAGATCCTCAAACAGGACATCCGCAATATACTGGCGCTCATTGCTTCTCTGCATCTTTAAAATGTCATAGCTGAGTGCATCAGGATATGAACTGTAAAACACATCGAAGCTGTAGAACTTTCCGTCTTCGGTGATCACCGAAAAATTGGTTTCTTCTTCGAAGTCCCGGACTGCCGATTTGATCCGAAGAACATTCCCCACAGGTTCTGCTTTGTTCGCAATTAGAAGATCACTCCCCAAGTCAACATATCGGATTGGAGAAGGAAAAAGCAGGTGCGAGGTTTTATTGTAGGTGACCTGCATTTTGTAGGGCTGTAATCTAGCCTCTTCTAATGGAAGATTTGTAAAGATAGAATCCTGAGCCAGTGATCTGCCTGAAAAGAGCACAAACACGATCATCAATAGATAATGGTTTTTTATTTTATTCATTTTATTGTTTTTTAATGGATTATTTTTTTGGCACAAGCAAAACCAGATGGCCCGCTTTTACCTTTACTTTTTGTTGTCTGACCCGTTTCTGGAAATAACCCGACAACCCCTGCACCACTCCTCTGCTTAAATCCGCCGCGATCTGCTGACCTGCCGACTGCGTCATCATAATATTGGTACCAGAAGTTTGCCCCATACTGCCCACAATGTCGGTCACAGCATTTTGCTCCGGTGAATAAGGAACATATAAGCCGAGCTGACCATCATTGTCATGAACATTGATCTCTACAGGATAAATGCTGCCCCGATATTCTATCGACGAAATTTTCAATTGCAGTCTCCCACCCTGAAATTTGCCTGTCGCTTTAAGCAATGTTCCTGCAGGAATTTTGGTATGAGCCAGAAGCATACTTTCCAAGAGTCTTATCGATAATGTACTTTCATTGGTCATCGTCATTGACTCTTGAACAAGACCTTTGATCGCATTTTTTGATTGTTTTGAATCATTGGTTTTATCCTGAGTACCAAACAATCTATGATCATTCAGACCAGCCAGAAAGGCACTGTCTGATGGCTCTCTGTATAATGAAGAGACAATATTTAAGTGAGCTGATTTTACTGCTGTGAGCTGTACTTTATTTCCAGAAGGCTGCTTCACATCCTCTTCTCTTGATACAGGATCTTCCTGCTTATTACTTTGGGGAAGGTATTTCGCAGCCATTTGGTAGGATTTTTCCATCAGCTCCAATTGGTCATTGACCCCAAGACTTGCAGGAACAGCATTGTTCTGCAGAGCTTCATTCTTTAATCTGGATATTTCTTTCCTAAGATTATTCACTTCCTGATCATCCCTGCTGTAGAAGGAACCTAGTGTCTGCTGCGCATTGCGATAGCTGTTAACTGCACTCGGATTAGATTGTGACAAACTATTCGGATTAGCAGTCAATGACGTCTGATCAGAATTTTGGTTTAGGTTGTTTTGGTCAGTCCAGTAATCAGACAAGGTGGTCATCGCATTTCTTTTCTCTTCATTCTTTTGCTCCAGCAGCTGCTGCTCATAAGCCTTCTGTTTGTCAGATTGCAGCTGATCGTCCTTTGCCTGTGGTATTCCCGCATTAAATCCGGATTCATCAACAATTTTATTGTCCTTGGGCTTGAAGATGAGGTAGAAACAGCCTGCACATACCGCCGCCATTAAAAAATAGATCAGCGGTTTCTTTATTCTCTCCCATTGCAAATTTTGAAGTCCTTGTGATTCGTGTTCTAATTGCGGTGATTCGCTCTCAGTGATCTTGATCTTATTTGGATCTTTCATCGGTCTGTTTTTTAATGGTTGAGCCCACTTTGTTATCCTTTGCTGATCTTTCCACAGCAGTATGATCTGAAATGGTCGTAATATGACTGATCGACATCGTATTGGTTTTATTTCCGGTTGAAATAAAAATGCTGATAAGAACCAGTAAGGTAACTACGGCATAACCGACAAAAAACAGCTTGGTAAAAAACCTCTGGCGTTTCCCCGGGAGCGCTTTCCATTTTCTGTCTGCAAGCAAAATATGCTGCTCTATTTTATCTTTTATTTTTTTCATTGTTCTGACTTTTAACGTTCAACAGTTTCAACATCTTTATTTTCAAGCACATTGAATTTTTCAATCGTAAATCCCTGGGGATTGCTGTCTGACCGCACGGAGTTCACTAGCGAACAATTGGTGATCAGACTTCGTATCGTCAGATTGCTGGATCGGATAATGTACTGCCTTGCAAAGGTCTTTACGGTGTAAGGATAGTTATTGAAATCTGCCACAACACTGTCAACCTCTATCCTCTGCTGGATATTCCCTGAGATGATCCGGTTGTAATATCCTTTCTCCTGCAGGTCTTTGTAGTAATCGAATGCAGACTTGTCTGCCAGATTGAAAGCTCTTTTAACATTGCTTTCAATGGCATTTTTATCCGGCGCCACTGTAAAGAACAACTCGTGAAAACGCCTTACATGCTCCCTGGCCTCTACAGGCCTGTTGATCGACATATCCTGTGACAGAGCCACCATCAGCGATTTGCCGTTATCCAGTACGTAGATCTTCTGTCGCTGTTCTTCTGCAAACTGATAGGACTTAAAAACGACCACGCCTACCACGGCAAAACAGAGCACCGCAAAAACGAATGTAAATAAGCGGATCTGCTTGAAACTGCTCTCTATATTTCTTAAAGTTTTAAATTCCATTGGATCGTATTTTTATTTTAATAATCTGCCTGAGATATTACCTGTTGCACTGCCTGCTGCTGCTCCCGCAATATTTCCTGATTTTGTGGCGGTCTGGTTGACATTGCGCATAAAGTTACCGGCGCCTCCTGCTTGAATGACCCATCCGGTAACGGTTGGAACCGTAAAATATCCGATGATCCCGATGATCATATAGATGATGTAAACCGTGTTAGAAGTATCAGGAATGAAGTTCGGATCTGCCAGCATCTCAATATCCCGTTCCAAAATGAGCGATTGTATCTTGGCTAAGATCGAACTGAAAATATCCGCAACTGGTAACCACAGATAGACACTGATGTATCTGGTGAGCCATTGGGTCAGTGTACTCTGAAAACCATCCCATACTGAAATGGCAAAGGCGATAGGTCCCAATATGGACAGTACGATGAGAAAAAAGGTCCTGATCGTATCAATGACCAAAGCTGCTGACTGAAACAGGATCTCCAGAAACTCGCGGAATCCATCCCTGATCTGTTTCTTGATATCGAACATTTCTCTTTCAATGTACATCCCGGACATCGTCACCAGGTCTGATGGGGACCATCCCAGCTCTTCCAACTTTTTATCGAATTCCTCATCCGATATCAGATAGGCCATTTCGGGATTTCTGAGCATGGCTTCCCGCTCCAGAAGATCTTTTTTATGCTGGAGGTCGTTCAGATCCAGAACCTGATCCTCCAGCATCGAATGACTTCCCTGAACGATCGGGCTCAGCACGCCATTGATACTGCCCAGTACCAATGTCGAGAAAAACATAATACAGATACCGATAGCAAAGGGTCTCAGCATCGGAAAAAGGTCGATCGGTTCGGCACGGCTCAGTGATTGCCATACCTTGATGGCCACATAGAACAATGCACCCAATCCTGCTACGCCCTTTGCAACAGCCGCCATGTCTGCACATAACGGCATCATTTCATCATAGACCGAACGAAGTACTTCGTGTAAATTACTCGGTCCCATCTTACCAGTATTTTTGGTTTGCAGTACCATATAGATTCAACACTCTTTGGATATTGTTCTGTTTTTTTGCTCTTAAGTAGCTTACAGAAATATTCTTGTTCGTGTAGTATCTGACAAGATTATGATACTCTTTGACCTCCTTATATACACGGTCGATCACATCCATTCTTTCTTTGTCATTTAAAGAAAGTCCATTGGCCGTGATGATCTCCTTCAGTTCTTTCAGCAGTTCTGTACTTTCCGTAAGCAACGCCGAATAGCCGTTGGCGATCGCCGTCAGTTCCTGCGCGTTGAAGTTGGGATCGTTGAGCATCTTACTGAAATTGGTAACGTAAATTTCTGATACGTCGCCGACCATCAGCACTGTCTGCTGCACTTTCCTGGCATCTTTGACCAGATTGTTGATGGCTTTCAGTTTGTCATAATATTCCTTTCCCTGTTCATAGACCTTCTTTACTTCGTTGAAATTTTTAACGACATTGGAAACCGTTGATGAGGTCTGCACAATTTCATTGGCAGAGTTTAAAATGCCCGACGCCAGGTTAGCAGGATCGGTCACTACGAATTGCGCCTTCGCAAAAGTTGCGGTAGCAAGAATGGCTACCATTGCTGTTTTGATGATGAAATTTTTCATTGTTGTAAAATTTTAAATGATTGAATTAATTGTCTTTGCTAGATTTGATTCTCCTAAGAGAGATCCTCTTAATGGCATGCTCTACATTGCCGTCAAGTTCAGAGGCGAGATTCATCACCTCCATCTTCTCTGTCTCTTCAGTAGTGTATGCCAGATATTCTTCGGTGGAAACTTCAGTGGCATAGACGGCAGAGTGCGTTCCGCCCAATCCGATCCAGACTTCCTTGTAGAGTCTTTTCGGATCGTTGTTCATATTGATCGAAAGCACCTGAGATTTCTCTTTGTCAGTCAATCCCAACATTGCCTGGATATCATCGAACTTGTTCATATACTTGCGCTGATCCAATAGGATCTTGCAGTCTGAATTATTGATAATGCTTTCTTTGACGATCGGCGACTGGATGATGTCATCCACTTCCTGGGTCACCACTATGGCTTCCCCGAAAAACTTCCTGACCGTCTTGAACAGGTATTTGATGTACTCTGCCATCCCTTCTTTGGCAATGGCTTTCCATGCTTCCTCAATGAGGATCAGTTTTCTGATGCCCTTGAGCCTTCGCATCTTGTTGATGAAGACCTCCATTATGATGATGGTCACGATAGGGAACAGGATCTTGTGGTCTTTGATGGCATCGATCTCAAACACGATGAATCTTTTGGACAAAAGGTCAAGCTGCTTTTCTGAATTCAAGAGGTAGTCGTATTCCCCTCCTTTGTAATAAGGCTCCAGCACATTGAGAAAGTTGGCAATATCAAAATCTTTTTCCCTGACCTTCTTTTGTTCCAGAACTTTCTGATAGTCATCTTTCACGTACTCATAGAATCCGTTGAATGAAGGAAATTTACCACTGTGTTTGATCTGTTCAATATAGCCGCTCACGGCATTGGACAAGGCCACTTCCTCTGAACGGCTTGGTGGTTCATCATCCCTTTTCCATAGTGTGAGGATCAGGGTCTTGATGCTTTCTCTTTTTTCAATATCAAAGACACCGTCATCGGTATAGAATGGATTGAAGGCGATCGGATTGTCTTCTGTATAGGTAAAATACACGCCGTCCTCCCCTTTTGTCTTGCCCTTGATGAGCTCACACAATCCTTGGTAAGAATTTCCGGTATCGACTAGCAGTACGTGCGCACCCTGCTCATAGTACTGTCTCACCATGTGGTTAGTGAAAAAAGATTTACCGCTTCCTGAAGGTCCCAAAATAAATTTGTTCCGATTGGTAATGATCCCCTGCTTCATCGGGAGATCGGAAATATCCAGATGTATGGGTTTTCCGGTCAGACGGTCAGCCATCTTGATCCCGAAGGGTGAAGGTGAATCCTGATAATTGGTTTCCTCCGTGAAGAAACACAAGGCCGGTTCAATGAATGTGTAAAAGCTCTCCTCGCTTGGAAAGTCACCGGCATTTCCAGGAATCCCTGCCCAATACAGGGTTGCTGTGTCCGTCGTATTGTGGCGTGGTTTGCATTCCATCAAGGCTAAAGCACTGCCTGTATCATTTTTAAGTTGTTTGAGTTCAGAAGGATTGTCCGACCACGACATTATATTGAAATGGGCACGGATGGATTGAAGACCGTAAGAGTGCGCTTCGTTGAGGTATTTCTCGATCCATTCCTTGTTGATCTGATTCGCCCTGCTGTATCTTGCCAGTGAATGCATGTTTCTGGCGGACTTTTCAAACTTGGTCAAGTTTTCATCGCTGTTATCAATGAATAGATATTGATTGTAAATGTGATTGCAGCTCAACAGAAGTCCAACGGGAGAAGCAAATGAAAGCAGGCAGTCACTTCTGTCGGTACTCAGTTTTTCGTATCGGCTGTGTGATGAGACCGTACCTGGCAGATCATCCGTATCCGATAAGGTATGCATACTGATCCGATTGTTGCCGATGCGCATTTCTTCCGATCCTAGTTTGATATCTTGTAGCGATGGATTGGCTTCTCTTGACAGGGTCAGGTACTGCTCCAATATTCCTGACTGGCTTTCGGTTCCGGAGATTTCATCTTCAGTCATCCGTTCCAGATGAATATAACCGCTGTCATTCATAATTCTTTCAAACTGGTCGACAGCTTCCATAAAGCGGCTGATCACTTCTTTGTCTTTGATCTCCTTTGGGATCAGTTTTCCTTTGCACAGGGACGAAAAGTTGCTCTGCATCCGCATTCGTTCTTTACTGGTTTTCGTGATGAACAGGTAACAGTAATGGTTTAAAAAAGGTCTCTCATTGAAATGTCTTTCAAAGGATTTTGACAAAAAGCTCTGGTCTTCTCTGGACAGATCAGGATTGTAGTTTTCTTTGATAAACCAGTCCTGTTTGTGGACGACCGTAAAATCAGGCAGAGTCTTGATGGCCTTAAACCAAGCTGAATGCATCGCTTCATATTCTGCCGATGCCACTGTAAATAGTTCTGGAAGTCTGACCTTGAAACAAACCGTGACATCCGCATCTTTTGAAATAATACATTCTTTTTCTATCGCAAGCAGTGGAAATTTACTCTCCAGGGTTGCGGCTTTGGAGGTATTTCTCATGCAGAAACTTTTTGACGGTTAATTTTCAGGTAGCGATAGATGCATTTTCGACTGATGATGTATTTGGGATGCTTTTTTTTAGCGCCTAATTTCATCAAGCCGTGCTCGCCGTATTTTCCATTCAGCGAGAAGGTCTGCCAGATTAGTATGGCACTACTTGCTCCGCCAATCGTAAGGCAGAGATAGGTATTGACGCCAGCCATATACATAATCATAACGAATACGAGTATTCCCAATAATCCCCCTGCAAAAATGAACAGGTACTGTGCTTTTAATCCTTTGAACTCGACCGTCCTTCCGATGCCTTTGTTGATATGATAGGTATTCATAGTCATCATTTTAAAGGAAGAATGAACGAAGGATCGTTGCTGCCACGATCAGGAAAATACACGCTCCGAACCAGCTTGCAGCGGTCTTACTGGTGTCGGGGTCACCACTGCTGAACTTATTGTAGACCTTGACCCCACCTATCAGCCCAACGACTGCTCCGATCGCATAGATCAGCTGGGTGGCGGGTTCAAAATATGAGGTGACCATTTGGGTTGCCTCATTGATTCCTGCGGTACCATTGCCTTGGGCAAAGGCACTCGTAAATGCTAAAAAGGTCAGACCTAATAGCAGTAGTTTTTTTCTCTGTTTTTCCATTTTATTATATTTTTTAATTAAACATCATCCTTTCGTAGGATCTTGAATCAAAGATGTAGACTAATAATTGCTAAAAACAGAGATGACCTCGTTTGGAATAGTTTTACCTTGATAGACTTCGCAATCAATAAAAAATCTAGTAGGGGTAATATTTAATACTTATTTTTATGTCACAAAACAATATCAATGAATACAGAATGGTTAAACCTGAGACCACTTAGTGGAGATGTGAAAAATGGCTTTGAGGAACTGGTCTGTCAATTAGCACGAAATGAAAAAATTGCTAATCAAAAAAAATTTATTAGAGTAGCTGCACCTGACGGTGGCGTTGAATCCTACTGGGTTCTTAATAATGGTGATGAATATGGCTGGCAGGCTAAGTATTTTACATCAATGGATGATGCTCAATGGGCACAATTAACAAAATCATTTACCACCGCACTGGACAAACATCCCAGACTTGTTAAATATTTTATATGTGTACCACTGGACAGAGCGGATCCTCGTATTCCGGATAAAAATTTTTTCATGGACAAATGGAACACTAAAGTAGCTCAGTGGAAGAAAATAGCTAGTGATCAAGGTCGTACAGTAGAATTTGAATATTGGGGAAGCTTTGAACTATTAAATCTTTTAGGTCAACCGGAAAATCAAGGAAAATTTTACTTTTGGTTCAATAAAGAAGAATTTACAGATAAGTGGTTTAACGATAAGTTAGAAGAAAGTAAATTAAGCCTTGACAAACGTTATACTCCCGAACATCATGTAGATCTGCCGATATCTAAGATTTTTGATGGTATTGCCAGAGACAATTACTTAAAAAAACAAATTATTGACGTTTACAGAAATTTGGCTAAAACGTTACGGAATGTCATATCCATCGAAAAAGACGAAGATTCGACAGAGCTTCTAGAAAAAATAGAAGCTTTATCTATTTCAATAAAAGAGCGTTTTAATTCGATTGATTATACAGCTTCAACCCCAATCAATACAGACAAGATGATTCAGGAGCTAACTGAATGTATGGATCACTGTAATAATCTTCGATATGTTTTTCATCAACTTGATCATGAGAGCAAACGCGAAAGAGAAGAAAAAGGACAATATGTAAGCCCGGCAAGTAAATATGGTAGACAAGTAAGTTATTGTAATAAAGTTAGCGATGCAATCTATGATACTATTGATTTTCTAGAACATCCCACCCTCATATTAGCTAACAAACCTGTTATGATTCTGTCAGGAGAAGCTGGAATAGGAAAATCTCACTTATTAGCTGATATCGCCGATAGAAGAAAGAAGCGTAAGCAATATTCTCTGCTTTTGTTAGGTCAGCATTTTTCTACTACCCAAGATCCTTGGACACAAGTTAAAAAACTACTTCAAATAGATTGTACCAAAGAAATTCTATTAGGCGCACTTAACACAAAAGCCGAAACCACAGACTCTAGACTTGTGATTTTTATAGATGCTATTAATGAGGGTGAAGGAAAGAATGTCTGGAAAGATCATATTCATAGTTTCATCAACACGGTATCTAAATATCCACGTATAGGCTTAGTTTTCAGTGTGAGATCTTCTTACGAAAAACTTCTTATTGCTTCTATTATTTATAGCAGTAAATCTGCATTAAAAGTGGATCATTATGGATTTGCTAATCACGAATATGATGCAACAAAGTTATATTTTAAGAATTATAATATAAAGGAACCAAGTATTCCTCTACTTCACCCCGAATTTTCAAATCCGTTGTTTTTAAGATTATTCTGCGAAGGACTTCAAAAGAAAGGTTTACAGGAAATCCCTCCTGGTTACGAAGGAATATCGGAAGTTATTAATTTTTTCTTAGGAACTATTAATGAAAAACTATCCGAAAAATATGACATTCCATTAGAACTGAAGGTTGTACAAAATATTGTGCAAAAAATAGCAGAAGAGATTATGGAAGCTAATAATTCATATCTAACCTTTGATACCGCATTTCACATTGTTACTAACCATAAGATTACCGCTGCGATCAAAAATAAATCTCAGTTTTTTCAAGATATCATCTCTGAGGGTGTTTTGACAAAAAATTTATACTATAATAATGGAACATCTTTCGATGGTGTTTACATCTCCTATGAAAGGTTTAGTGATCATCTTATAGCTAAAAATTTTATTGAGAAATTTCTTAATAAAGAAAAACCAAAGAAAGCATTTTTAGATGATTCTAAATTTGTCAAAAGTCTTAAAAAATTTAGCGAAAAATTAGGCAAAAGGTTTGAGCCAAGGAAACTTTTCGAATTAGTTAAGACTGAAGATAGTACTGATGATAACCGTGGAATTGTCGAAGCATTATGCATCCAACTTCCTGAAATTACTGGCAAAGAGCTTTTTGAACTTGCACCACATACTAAAAATTTTCATTCTGTTATTTACGGAACTATGGACAGTATTATTTGGCGTCAGCCAAACACTATAACAGAGCAAACAAAGGAATATTTAATAACAGTTGCTTCAAGTAATAACCATTATGGTAACTATTTTCTAGGCATCATTCTGCAAAATTCAGCGAACCCAAAAAATTATTTTAATGCTGATTATCTTTATAATAGTCTTTGGAAACTTTCGATGGCTAAACGGGATGCCATGTGGCTTCCATACATTCACGGTAAATACCCTGGCAGTGATTACAAGCCATCACATATAAAGCGTATCATTAATTGGTCCTGGAATGATGATGTGAAAAATCACGTTTCAAGTGAATCCATAAAGTTGCTTAGCCAAACCGTCATTTGGTTTTTGGCGAGCTCGGACAGGGTTCTTCGCGACGCTTCCACAAAAGCTCTAGTATGTCTTCTTGAAAATAGAATTCCTGTTTTAATAGAGCTTTTAAATAAATTCAAAGATGTAAACGATCCCTACATTTCACAACGAATCTATGCGATAGCTTTAGGATGCGCCGTCAGAACAGAAGATAAGAATTCGCTAAAAGATTTAGCAGAATGTATTTATGATAACATCTTTAGTGAAGAAAACGTTACGCCAGACATTCTTTTACGAGATTATGCCAGAGAAACAATTGAGTATGCATCCTTTCGCGGGCATAAATTTGCTTTTGACATCGAAGTAACTAAACCACCTTATAAAAGTCTCTTGCCTGATAGTTTTCCAGAGAATGAAGAAGTTGATCTTTATGAATTTGAATACGGAAATAAAGATTATAAAGACCATTACAGAAGTCAAAACCGTATCTTAAACTCGATGGTAACTGAATATGGAAGAAGCAGAAGTTATGGTGATTTTGGCAGATATGTATTCCAAAGTGCAATGAGAAACTGGAGGGTCGATGAAAATGAATGGAGTAATTTAGCCGTTAAATGGATATTTGAGAAATATGGTTACGATGTAAATAAGCATGGTCCGATTGATGTTAATATTGAAAATAGCGGTCGGCATGATCATAAAAATGAACGTATCGGCAAGAAATATCAATGGATTGCTTTTTACGAAATTTTAGCTGTTATTGCTGACAACTATGAATTTTTCGAAAATTCTTATTCAGAGGATGCTGAAGCACTTTCCTATGAAGGTCCATGGTATCCCTACATTCGAGATATAGATCCAACTATTGTGATGAAAGATAATCCTCAGAATAAAGGGAAGAAATTCTGGTGGTTCCCGGTAAATTATAGAATTGCTGAAGTTCCAAACGCAGAGTGGATTTTTGATAGGCAAGATATACCTAATTTACAAGACATTATAAGCATTACGGATAGTGACGGAACTGAATGGCTGGTACTTGAATCTTCCCCGGAATGGATTGACCCTTTAGCTGAAGATGATGACGAGTATAGTACACCACGGAAAAAATTTAATTATTTTCTTAGTAGCCATATAGTTCAGAAAGATGAAAAGCAACAAATTATCGATTACCTTAGTAACAGGTCGATACGAGGCAGTGGACTGACCGAAGTTGATACGAGATATCAGTTGTTCAGTAGGGAATTTTATTGGTCTGAAGCAAATAAGTTTTTTACAGATTCTTGGACTGATCTATATCGTTCCGGTCCACCCCATACTTATGTAGGAAAAATATATAAAACAGCAATTGATTATAGCTGGTCCGAAGAATATGATTTTTCTAAATCCGAACGTATTTCATTTTTTAAACCTACAGAACTATTGTTCGATATTTTAGACCTTGAATATGGAAAACAAGAAGGATATTTTGTAAATAATAACAATGAAATTATTTGTTTTGACCCAAACAGCTCCAGCGGCACTATATCAAGCTTAATAGTTAGAAAAAAAGAATTAATTGATGCTCTAAATAAAAATAATTTAGATATTATCTGGTCGTCACTAGGAGAAAAACTAATATTTGGTGGTGATTTCAGGAAAGATTGGGTAGGTAATTTAGAGATCTCGGATATAATTTATTTGGACGATACACAAAATCTTAGTCAAGTCTCATTTATTGAAGAAAATAGATAAAGAAAGAAAGAATAATCGGGAACTATAAGAAGTTCCCGATATCAAAACCATCTGCATCATCTTTACGCTTGAAAGAAATTTCATCATCTTCATTCGAAATACTCTGGCTCAGCAAATTAGCAACTCGCTTTGATGCATCACCTAATGAATTTTCTAAAAGATCAAAAAGCTCGGTTCCCTGAATTTTCTGAATGATGTGAACTGCTTGTTGCTCTAAGTCAGGCTCCAGCACATCTTGCTGAAGCAGCTGTCCCGCAGTACTCAATTCCTGAAAGGTAACCCCTGTGGCAAACCCGCTTTCTATTTTAGAATCATCCTGGTACTGCCAGTCTTCTTCCTCGTCTTCCCAATCATTATTTTTGACCAGTATCTCGTCAAGTTCTTTCTTTGAAGCCGTATTTTCAAATACCTCCTCCTTGGTTTCTGAATCAAAATTATTTGCTTTTAGTACGATAGATTTGTTCTGGCTATGATCAGCATCAGATGGCTGTAACTTTCTTTCTTCTGTCTTTGTTTTTCCCATAATAGAGGGCACAGTTAGGTGAGCTTCGGCACTTTTTTCCTTTGGATGCTGATTTGTAAATTTCCTATCCCAAAGTAGTAGGATGATAACTAATAATAGCCCTATGATGATTAATTGTTCCATAAGATGATAGATTAAAAGATTGGACGGTATTTGCTGTTGAAATCATCGGTGATCTCTTTTTCAAACGTTTCAAAATGGTACGCCAAAATGTTATCGAGATAAGCATATAAAGGGATCTGATCTTCGGCAATGATCTGGATGATCCGTGAAAGTCTTTCATGATATTCAGGTCTAATATAGATACTTTTATCACCACGTTTGGTCATTGTATGATGCGTAAGAAACTGCTCAGCATAGGTGATTTCAGTACTTTTTTTGTTCTTTGTTTTTTGCTTCGCAGGCGTCTTGTCCTTTTCAGAATCAAGTTCATGATTCTGCGTTTCCTTCTTTGTGCTGCCAGCCATGATAGACATCAAATATTGTTCATCGATATTGTTGTCTTCATTGTTCTTTTTATCACTGTCCATCTTTTCACAATTTTACAATTCTTAAAAATTCCTCCATAAACTGGTCGAGCCTACATAACATCATCAACTTGGGGTCTGCCGGTAATAGTGTTGAACGGAAAACGGTTTTGGCGACAGTCTCCCCTTCTTTACGAAATCTCTTACTGTCTGTGATCGATGTTTCCATCAATTGAAGTCCCAGATCTTTGATCACCTTATTGTAATTTTCATACAGCGGTGTTTTCTCCCTACCATCGACCTGATTCCAAAACAACTGTATGCTTTTGATCTCGGTATGCTTTTTCTTCATCAGAATATTGGTCAGAACATCCGTAAAACTCAGGGTACTTTCAAGGACAATCCTATCCGCAGTTATGGGTGAAAAAATATAGTGGACATTGGCGAGTGTACTCAAAATACCAGCCGTATTGACCGTTCCGGGCAGATCAAGAAAAACGACATCCGGTACAACTTCGGAATTATCAACATACGCTTCAAGCTCTTCCAAAACCGTATCGGTCTTGCTCTGGAACACAGGATAGGCTTTTTTATTGATGGTTGTAAATTGCTTATGAGCCATTTTTTTTAGTATCTCATTCTGCATCACTGTTTTAAGGTCCCTCTCTCTCATCTGTATCAAACTGTACTGTGGGAAGTCACAGTCGAACACAGCGACTTGATATCCTAAACGGTAATGAAGGATACTTGCCAACAGTGCTGTGAAGGTACTTTTTCCCACTCCTCCCTTTTGAGTGGAAAAGGCGATAATGAATGGTTGTTTTTTTGTTTCCATTTTTTTTGACTTTTTTGTTGAACATTGGTTAACGATACTTCTAAAGTGACAGCTGGCTGGCAGGCTCGAATCACATCCAGCTTTCCTGCAATCTTAGGCAATTGAAAGCATATCTGACTTCCAACTGTAGGACCAGAATTCAATCAGTCAGTGGGTCTTTCCTGAAAGGATCCTGTACTTCCATCAGGTTGGAATGCCTGACTGATCTTTATCTAGTGCTATTGCATTCCGGATATTCTGACTGACGTCTGGAAAGTTGGAATGCCTGCCTTCAAGAACTCAAACGATTTTGCCATACCTCAGCCCTGCCGACATTCTGGTACAAATAAATAACATCCGGCTGCACTCAACTTCTAAGTGGTTGTCTTTGACTCGCAATGGATTTGTTTGGCCTTATGAACATCAGAGAATCTGTGAAGCATTGTGGTTTACTTTGTCAAAGGGTGATTGAATGGGTTAATGCTCTAAATCTTTTCACATAGGAAGAGCCTGTACTACTGGATTGAATCTATTCTATTATAGCTTTATCCTTTCACCCGAAAGGGGCAAGTTGTGTTTTGAGCATCTCGAAACGTTTTCGGATGCTCAAAACAACTTGCCCTTGCAGGGGGCAGAAAACGATCTCCGAAGTCGATGTTTTGTAAATTTAATTGGACAGATGATGAATGATCATAATGGTAAACCACAGAAAAAGACAGGACGCCGTCCAAAGGCGGATCCTGCCAAGATTCGATATACGATCTCATTTAATGAGCAGGAACATTCCCGCTTTCTTGAACTTTTTGATCAGTCGGGAATGAAAGTGAAAGCCCATTTTATAACATCCTGCATTTTCGAAAAGACGATCAAGACCATTAAAGTGGATAAGGGAACGGTGGATTTCTATATGCGATTGACCTCATTTCACAGCCAGTTTCGGGCTGTTGGGGTCAATTATAATCAGATGGTTAAACTGTTATACACTAATTTTTCAGAGAAAAAAGCAGCGGCTATCCTCTATAAATTGGAAAAACAGACCTTGGAAATGGTCGATATCTTTAAAAAAGTCATGCAGTTGACAGAAGAATTTGATCAAAAACATTTTAAAAATCCGGAGTAATATGATCGCAAAAATTGGAAGAAGCAGTAATCTTTTTGGCACACTGTCCTATAATAATTCAAAAATGGAACAGGATAAGGGAGAAATTCTAATGACCAATAAAATGATTGAAACAGCTGACGGGAAGTATTCTGTTGCTCAATTAGCGAGATCATTTGAGCCTTACCTGGTGGCGAACCGAAATACCGAAAAACATACGCTTCATATTTCCCTTAATCCTGATCCTAAAGACGAGGTCTCTGACGAGCAATATAGAGATATAGCTGAGCAGTATATGAATGAAATGGGTTATGGCGACCAGCCTTTCATTGTGTTCAAGCATACCGATATTGACCGCAGCCATATCCATATTGTTTCAGTCTGTGTAGATGAAGAAGGAAAAAAGATCTCTGATCAATTTGAAAAGATCCGTTCGATGAAAGTCTGCCGGGAACTGGAGAAGAAATTCGGTCTTATATCCGCAGTTGAGAAACAGTCTCAGCAAAATCAAAAGATCTTTCGACCAATCGATTATAAATCTGGAGATATCAAAAGTCAGATTGCATCGGTAATACGACATATACCCTCCTACTACCAATTTCAATCGTTAGGGGAATATAATGCGCTGCTTTCACTATTTAATATCACTGTCGAGAAAGTGGAGGGAGAATTACAAGGTCAATTAAAAAGAGGATTGCTTTATTTTCCTTTAGATGACCAAGGAAAAAAGGCTGGAAATCCCTTTAAATCTTCTTTGTTCGGGAAAAATGCAGGAATAGATGCTCTCCAAAAACACTTCACTGCTTGTAAAAACAAAAGCAATGATCAACTCGTCAAACAAAATTTGAAAAGATCAATCACTGAAGCTCATCATTCTTCAAAAGATGAGCAAACATTTAAAAAGAAATTGAAAAAAGAGGGAATTGATACTGTTTTCCGAAAAAATGAAAACGGCAGGATCTATGGAATCACTTTTATTGATCACCGATCAAGAACGGTATTGAACGGGTCAAGATTGGGGAAGGAGTTTTCTGCTAATAATTTTAATGATTATTGGAATAATAACATTAGACCGGAAATTGAAATACCTGATCAAATGCAAACAAAAAAATCGCAGCCAACCAATGAAAATCAACCTGCTGAAGAATTTGATCGTCACTTGGACTTTCTCAACGATTCTGAACAATATAGTGACATTTTTATTGAAACACTGGGTATATTGATACCTGGATCGCCTAACAACAATTATGAGGAAGAGCATTTTACAGATATGATAAGGAAGAGGAAAAAACGTAGAAGAGGGCAATAAAGATAAAATCGGTACTACGATTATATTGCAATGAAATTAATCGATAGTACCTACTTTAGTTCTGTTATTTAGCTAAATCTTATTCCAATTTTGAGCAACAAAATTTTTCAGCTCTTCTCTCATCACTATATTGCTGGCCTGAGGAAGTCTTAGTATTTTTTCGACTTTCTGAAAACTCTCTTTCGTTTTTGGTACTTGATATCCTTTTACAAAAGCATTGCAGAAATAAACAACCTCATAACGTTCTTTTTTATTCACGCGCTCTCTGTCACGAATTGCTGTATAATCAGGATTGTCCCCCTGTGTTGTAGTGTTTTCATAGTCTTTATTGACTAAATCATTTTCGTCAAATTCATTCATAATATATTTATTTAAAGTTGATTAAAATTAAGATATTCTATGTAAGCCATTATGCGGTTTTCCGTAATTATCTTAAGTTTTATTTTTTATGGCCAAACACCGACATCAAGAGCAGATAAATGCCATTTTCCATAACCGGACGACATGACCTTTATATTCATACCGCACATTAAAAAAAAACAATATGCAGGGAGAAGACGATTTGAGGGGACTTGCCAAAATAATGGCATTTATGAGAACGGTCAGTGTTATTTTGGTTTTGATGCATTTGTATTGGTATTGCTACAGCTTTTTCAATGATCAAGGATGGTCTTCAGAGCTGGTCAATAAGATTCTTCAAAACTTTGACCGGACAGCAGGTTTATTCAGCAGACCATTGTATTCGAAACTTTTTGCAGTTCTATTGTTAAGTCTGAGCTGTCTTGGCACCAAAGGTGTAAAAAGTGAAAAGATCACATGGCAGAAGATATTTGTTGCTTTAGGTTTGGGCATTTTATTATTCTTCTTTAGCACCCCTCTTGTAAAACTGTCATCGGAATTTGTGACTCCTTTATATATGCTGTCAACTGGTTCGGGTTATATTTTCTTGATGATGGCTGGTGTTTGGATGAGCCGCCTTTTGAAACACAATTTAATGGATGATGTCTTCAACAGCGAAAATGAAAGTTTCCAACAGGAGACCAAACTGATTTACAACGAGTATTCCGTCAATCTGGCAACCAAGTTTTATTATCAGGGCAGATGGCATCAAGGATGGATCAATGTCGTCAATCCTTTTCGCGCCACTATTGTCCTGGGTACACCGGGATCAGGGAAATCATTCGCTGTGGTCAACAATTTTATAAAACAGCATATTGAAAAAGGATTCTCAATGTACATCTACGATTTTAAGTTCGACGACCTTTCAACCATTGCTTACAACCATCTGTTACATCATTCTGAAGGCTATCAAACAAAACCTAAATTTTACATTATTAACTTTGATGATCCAAGGAGAAGCCACCGGTGTAATCCTTTAAATCCTGTTTTCATGACGGATATCTCTGATGCTTATGAAGCAGCCTACACCATAATGCTGAATCTTAACCGGAGTTGGATCCAAAAGCAGGGCGACTTCTTCGTGGAAAGCCCGATCATCCTTTTGGCTGCGATCATTTGGTTTTTGAAAATTTATGAGGGTGGTAAATACTGCACTTTTCCACACGCGATCGAACTGCTTAATAAGAAGTATGAGGATGTATTTACGATCCTTACCTCCTATTCCGAACTGGAAAACTACCTCTCCCCTTTTATGGATGCCTGGCAGGGAGGAGCACAGGATCAGCTGCAGGGACAAATAGCCTCGGCAAAGATCCCTTTGTCACGAATGATCTCCCCCCAACTCTATTGGGTGATGACCGGGGATGATTTCTCATTGGATATTAATAATCCCAAAGAACCGAAAATTTTGTGTGTAGGCAATAATCCTGACCGACAGAACATCTATTCAGCAGCTCTGGGACTTTATAATTCAAGAATTGTCAAACTGATCAATAAAAAGGGGCAGCTCAAGAGTTCGGTGATCATTGATGAGCTGCCCACCATCTATTTTAGAGGACTGGATAATCTGATCGCAACGGCCAGAAGCAATAAGGTCTCTGTATGTCTTGGGTTTCAGGATTTTTCACAGTTGACCAGGGACTATGGCGATAAGGAAAGCAAAGTGATCCAGAACACCGTTGGGAATATTTTCAGCGGACAGGTGGTTGGGGAAACGGCAAAAGCCCTGTCAGAGAGATTTGGCAAGGTCTTACAAAAAAGGCAAAGCATCTCCATCAACAGGAATGACACTTCAACATCCATTTCCACACAATTGGACAGCCTGATCCCGGCCTCTAAGATCTCAACATTGACACAGGGCGTTTTTGTTGGGGCGGTTTCCGACAATTTCGATGAAAGAATAGAACAGAAAATTTTCCATTCGGAGATCGTCATTGACACCGTTAAACTTTCTTCAGAGGAAAAGAATTATCAAAGAATACCTCAGATCTGCTCATTTGTTGATAAGGAGGGACATGATCGCATGCAGGAAGAAATCACAGCCAACTATAAGAATATTAAGGCGGATATCCTAATGATTATCAGTGATGAGATGGAAAGGATTTCAAATGATCCCGATCTAAAACATCTGATCAATAAAGATCAAGGAAAACCTTAAATGGGGTTAGACCAGTTAAGGTTTTCAAAAAATCACTCACCTTCAGTGTTCAGGAAGTGCTGATCGAGATGATCACTGACCAGATGCAAAAATTTCGTTGGACCCTGTTTGCGGTTCCTGATCTCGAATATCGTTTTGTGGAAATTGCCCAGGTCCGTGTCCAGAGATCTCTCCACGAATTTGATGACCTCACTGAGTTCAACATTCCCCCCATTGAAACAGCGCATCTGATATAGGCCGTACACGAGCTCGATCAAGCCTACCTTGGACGCAGACCATACCAATGGTGACAAAGTTTTAGTACTGCCTTGATCACTTAAGTTTTCAAGCTGCTTTTTTAAATAGTTGTCCAATTGCTGGCTGGCGAGGAATCTTGCGATCAGATGATCGTGAGAAGTGGTAAAGCTCGTATCGAAATTGTAGAAGCCATATGATAATTTCATTTTAAGGTCGTAAGAATTTCTGATAAATATTTTATGATCAAGATAGGTTGCCTCGCGTCGGTAGTAACTGTAGAATTCTGTATGCTCTATGTAAAAGGATTTTAATTTCTCCTGCTCTGCCTCATAGTATTTTTTCAAGGTCTTGTTTCCAGCGCTGGGCTTATGTGATTCAATGTCCAATATTGTGGAATAGTAGATAAACTTTGAGATGAACTGAGGTTTTAATTTCCTAAAAAAGTAAACCTCTTCAGCGATATTCTCAAAATAATGTATCGAGATTATTTCTTTTAATTTTCTGATACATTCATCTATGAGAAGCAGGGATTTCTCTGCAACCTTTACCATATCTTCATCGTCGTCATACACCTCATTGATCTTCAGTTCTAAATCGTAATGTAATTTTGTGATTTTTCTAAAAATAGCTTTTGTTACCATGTCCTTTTTTTAGAAATTTACAAAATTTCGTGTATTCATGCGACAATCAGCTGATCCCCAGTTCTTTTTTCCTATTCTTGATGTAGTCTGTCGGACGTATTCCATTGATATCATAGAACAGGTTGGAAAAATTTTGACGGGAAGCAATGCCACATTCCTTCGCTAACGCCTCAATGGTAAAACGCAGATACATATTATTGGTATTTAGCAAATGGGTAATATGATTGATCCTGAGCTCCGCTATATATTTGTTGAAGTTCATCCCTTTGTGTTCGTTGATGTAGACTGACAGATAATGGGAATTGGTTGAAAGCTTTACTGCAACATCCTTTTCGTTCAGTCCTTTCTTTAGAAATTGCTTTTCCTTCTCAAATTTCTCAAGCTTTTCCCGAATCTCGACGGTCATTTCGTGTGTCAGCGAGGTCTTCCTTATGTTGGATTCGATAGCATCATCGTGTATGATATCATTGACATCATAGGTTCCCTCCGCTATTCTTTTCTGTAGCAGACGGTACTGTTTTTTAATTTTCCGATCTTTGATGTAGCGTATTAGAAAAAAACACAAGACAATTGCTCCTGAAAATATGAGGATCCGGGCGTACTTTATTTTTCGCGTGCTGGCTTTTTCCAGATCTTCCTTCTGCTCGATCAATGTTTTGCGGTCGTAATCTTTATGAAGTTTTGAAGACAGATAAGAATAGTCTTTGGAGATCATGCTGTCGGCTTTCAGCAGTTGACCGGTGTAATAAAGTTGTTTGTTTACATCCTTCTTATTTTTGTAATAATCAATAAGGTAATTATAGCTGCCGTAAACTTCCGGAAGGATAAATTGATGCCTTTCAAAGATCGAATCTATTTCACTATAATTATAGATGGCTTGTTCCGGATCATCCTGAACTTCTGATATCTTTCCTAAGTAATAATAAATCACTGATGCCCAGGCAAAGTCCTTTCGTTTTAAAATAATCGGCAGCGATCTATTAAGATCTTTCTCTGCCCCATCATACTCCTTCTTATGAAACTTCGAAATTCCAATACACTTAAGGAAATAACTGTTTTCAAGTGTAAAATCATTGTTATTTACGGTCAGGCTGTACCCTAATCGGCTTAGGCTGTCACTTTTGCTGTAGTTTTTAAGATATCTGTTGACCACGGTCATTTGATGGAGACTATTCAGATATGCTTTTTTATAATTGAATTGCTCGTTGTCATGGAGTTTCTGCTGGGGCCTTGCGCTGTAAAAAGAAACGCAGTCCTTAAAGTGCTCAAGGGCTTCATCATAATATCCCAGATGTTCTTTGACGATCCCCAAGTGATAGATGACCTTATGGTGATGATAAGGATCTTCTGACCCCTTTGAATATTCATAAGCTTTGAGATATTGATCCAGCGCCAGTTTATATTTCTTTTCATAGAAATAGTAGATGATTCCCTTACTTAGATGATCTTTGCTTATATCGTCAGTGGTCCCGTGCTTTTTACTTATCGCCAGGGCACTGTCTGCATATTTGTTCTTGTTATAATAATCAAACTGCCGACCGTCCCTGTAGCCTTGAATTAATTTCCCAAAGTTATTTTCCCTTTTCGCCTTCTGGATATACAATCTAACATACGGCATTGCATACATGTCATCAATGGTCATTTTTTCGTAATTTTTTCTGATCTCACTGAAAGTCTTTTCTTGTTTTTGCTGGGAAAATAAAAGATGTGAAAATGCAGAAAAGAGAACGAGAAAGTAATTTAACTTTTTCATATACTGATTATTAGAACCTCACCATTCCAAAAATAATCATTTTATGCCTAAATATCACTGTTTTCAGGACATCGCTAGGCTATTGGCAATGAATAACGCAAACTATTGATCTATAAGGTCATAAGCAGTTTTTTCACTTGTATCAATTTTAAAATTGAGACGTATCTATTTTAAAATCGGCCCGCAGAGCAGTTTTTTTCGACCTTCCTGCCCTCTAACTTTGGACTCAGAATTCTAATTCAATCCGGCCGGGATAATCACTTAAAAAAATTAAAAATGAAAAAGTTTATCCCAATTTTTAGTATAGCGATAGCTTCAGTTTTTATGCAAAACTGTACCCATCGAGATGAGGAAATCAATGTACGTGATGATCAATTCGATCAGATAGAAAAAACAATGATGATGAAAGGAGATTCTGCCAAAACATCAGAAGAAATTGTAGATCCTGACCCGCCAGTAAGAGATGGTGACAACTGGCGGCTTGTTCAAAGTAAATAATCAAATTATATGACCTATGATTCCCCTTACCTCCATATCAGTTGTCACAGGCTTACCATGTCCGGAAAGCGGCATCTGGGAAAGTATGGGGAATTTTAAAACGACAGTCACCTTATTCAAGGGTGAGAAAATGCCTGACTATTGTGGGAGGAAGATCAAATGGAGATTAATTCAAGTCTGTTAAACTAATAAAAAAAGCCATGAAAAATATTTCTAATACCATTGCAACAATAATAAGTTATTTCTTGATCTTATTGTTTGTATATGCCAGTGTAAGTAAATTGACTGATTTTGAGAACTTCCAGGTACAGATAGGGCAATCTCCTATACTCGGCGAATATGCAGGCTTTTTTTCTTATGCTACAATAATATCTGAGATTATAATTGTTATCGTATTATTTTTTAAGCACTCGCGTATGATAGGATTATATGCCTCGCTAGGTATGATGTTCACGTTCACGTTCTACATATATCTCATCTTACATTTTAGTGATTCAATTCCTTGCTCATGTGGCGGCATACTGGAAAAGATGACCTGGAATGAGCATCTTATATTTAATTTGGCTTGTATCGTATTGATAATAATTGCAATTAATACAATAGAGTCTAAAAACAAAAAGAAGTTGCTGGTAGTTGGCGCGTTGATCGCTACACTGCCAACATTATTGCTTATACTAATATTTTGTCCACATATCAATGATAATCAGGGAGATTTTAAAAGGAAGATGATAAGTCCATTAAGATCTGAATATAAAACATTACAGTTACCTACGGACAACTATTATTTTGCAGGCAATCATGGTGATACATTATTTTTAGGTTATAGAAAAACACCACTGCTACTTTCGACTGTTATGCCATCTTTTAATGATGTAAAAGTGGATACCATAAGACTCGATAACTATAACTACCAATTCAGAAATGTCTCTATCAATGTATTGTATCCGTATTTCAGTGTGTCCGATGGCAAAGTACCGGTAATTTTTGAAGGGAAGCTTCCTTCGTTAAAAGTTTACGATACAGGTATTAACCGACTGTATTTTTCAAAGTTTTATTTGTTGGAACCAAAGAAATATGTATTTAAAACGATGCTTATTAAAACAAGAAAAAGTGAATTAGGCGTCTTAAAAAGCTCTTCAAAAAATTATGTTCTAGCTCCTGAAGTTCTAAAGACCAACGCTGATGGTATTTTTGATGTTGACGGCAATATGATTATTGACCATATAAATCACCAAATCATCTATACGCTGCTCTATCGAAATCAAACAATAACTACTGATTTTGATCTTAAAAATATTCAGAGGCACCATACATTACTGGATATATCCTCTAATGATACCATTAAAACTACAACATTAAATAATGGTCAGACAAAATTGCTGAAAGCACCGCTTGAAATAAACACAGCACAAACAGCATCCAATAACAAATTCTTTAATGTAT
This sequence comes from Chryseobacterium limigenitum, assembly GCF_900114875.1. Classification (GTDB taxonomy): domain Bacteria; phylum Bacteroidota; class Bacteroidia; order Flavobacteriales; family Weeksellaceae; genus Chryseobacterium; species Chryseobacterium limigenitum. The sequence goes on along the minus strand of NZ_FPKW01000004.1, from coordinate 182,709 downwards.
CTAAAGTACGAGGAAAAGACGAATCATTTATTAAGTTTCGAAAAAGTGACGTGATTGACGTGTATGATCTACCAACTAAAAGATACCGCTATAGTTTTTACATAAAAAATGACAGAAGAAACAAAATCACAAGTATTTTAAGCACAAAACATCATTTATATGTACTGTCAGGAAATCAAATTTCTCGATATACATTTAAATAAGATCTGTTGGCCAACAGAACAGGGGTTGCCGAAAACCTGTTGATTTAGAGTAGGCATAACATCAAATTTTATTAAAATGAAAAATTACATTTTACCAGCAGTTCTAATTCTGATAGGAACCGGAACTGCATTCGCTACTCAAAAAGAAAAAAGTAGCAGTGAGAATTTAGCTGTTAGACAAGGCTATATTTTTAATAGTCTAACTAATCAGTGGGACAGAAGTGTCATGTGTCAAGAAGAAGATGCTCCAATATGTACGGTTGACGGAACAGTCACCGGTGCGCAGGTTTTCGGAACGAGCGGCCCGCAAGTGGACCATCCCGAAACGGCTAATCTTGAATTGTATAAAATAAACTAAAAAAAGAGCTCCCAAACGGGAGCTTTTTTATTCAGTTATTGGACGTAGCCAATCTGCTAGTGGTTGATTTTTTAAATAATAGTCAAACCATTGCCAAATTCTGACGTTCAGATCACGTTGATTTTCTTTTGAGTTAATAGTATGGGTCTCATTAAAATATTCTAATAGTACCGATTTCTTCTGTAACCTTTTCATCCCTAAAAAAAACATTTTTGATTGCTCAGGCGAAACATTTCTATCTTTCAATCCTGTCCAAATCAATACTGGCACTTTAACATTTTTAAGATAATAAATTGGTGAGTATTCCTGATAGTTTTTCCAACTGTCAAATAACTGGTTTTTCATCCGGTATTGTCTGCTCTCCACCCGAAGATAGTTAGGTTCTGACATAACTTCAGACTGACTTAGTGTCCTAGTTACAAGGTCGGAAACCATTACGCCCGCAACGCCCGTTTTAAAATAACTTGAATTTCCCAAAGCTAATCCCGTTTCGTAGCCACCAAATGATAATCCCAAGACTCCAATATTTTTTTTATCGACAGAAGCTAATTCTTGGGCAGAATCGATGCTCATTTCTAAAGATGATATAATACTATTCTTAATGTTTGAAATATCGTATTGTAAGTCTGGCAAAAGTACAATATAGCCATTCAGCAGATAATGCATATAATTAAAACCATCTCTGGCTGACAAAAAAGGTTGAGCATAAGTTAGAACATTCAACGATTGCTGTTCATATACATTAACGATGAGGGGATATTTTTTCTTGTTGTCGTAGCCAATAGGAAGTAACAGGGCAGCATTCGCTCTACCAAAAATTGTCTCGTATTGAAAAATATGATATTTCAAATTTTTAAGTAACGATCTTTCTTCATTTTGAGATTGATACACTATTTTAATGGCACTCTTGTCAGCAATAGATAATTTTAAAGGCTCAAAAGCAAATTCAGAAGTGAATAAAATGCCATTTTTATAAGGTACTGCTTCCTTATAATGTCCTTGATCATAATATGTTGATTTTTTCTTCTTATAATGATACATGCTGAATCCAGTAGTGTAATCCATCATATTAAATCTTTTAAAAATCATTTCTTTTTCTAAGTCTATCGTTGCCAGTTTTAGATTCCAGGGAGATTCAGAATAATGATCCTGCGTTCGTTGCAACTCGTACTTTAGCTTTTTTTCTTCGCCATTCGTTATCCTTTCTAAATGATGTGACTTTAAATCAAATATGAGATAATCAAACTCATTAGAAAGCATAACCGCTGATCTGTCTTTGATTAGGATTGGTTTACGATCAGGACTATCTGATAAAACAGCTCTTGAATTGTCTTTCCGTTCTTCATCATCTATTGGCAATAAAATATCAGTTTCTGAATCCACGTTATAACTCCTCCATCTCCCTTCATTGAAATAAACGAATTGTCTCGTGTTGCTGTCCCATAAATAATTTCCGTCATTACTTCTTTTTTTAGCTAATAAATAAGAACTTTTACCATAGTCCAAAATCAATTTTAAATCTCTTACAACATTTTCCTGATTTTCTACTTTATCTGAGCTCTGGTCATACACAATAAAATCGGCCTTGTCATTTAGAAATTTATAGACTGGTGAAACTTCAAATTGATTAGGTGTATACTCCCAATTATGTCTGGCGATATTGTAGATACCAAGATGATGATATAAAATTTGATCTTTACTGTTTCTATTGGAGTACGTAATTTTAAGGTCAGAATTCTCACTTTTTATCAATTTACTTTTGAGGTACAGCGGCAGCAACAAATGTTCGTCTTCCCTAATCTCAAAATAAGTATCTAATGATTCAGCCAACTCAAAACCTTCAGGACAACGAATGATTTGTTTATAGAATCGGTCAGCTGAGTTATCCAAAGTATATATCTCCAGCTGCAAAGCCTGCCTATGAAAAAGATATACCTTTGCGCTAGTAAAGCTAATCCAATCAATCTCACTTTCCAAGTTATACGTTTTCGCTCGCTTCGTTTTCAAATCGACAATTCCCACCTGCTTTCCCGAAGCGTAGATTAATTGCTCAGAATGCTCATCCACTTTGTACGTTTGCACCGTATTTTCTTTCCATAGGACCTCTCCCGTTTTGGATGTTAAAATTAGCTTCTGTAACCTTGTATCATACAGTAAAACCGAACCTGAACGCTTTAAAACTGTAACTGAGAACCCACCTTTGACATCATTATACTTCCCACTTTTTAAATTTTGAAATCTTGTCCTTTCCGAGGTCTGCATAATGAGGTCTTCATCTCCAACAAAACTGTACTTTATATGTTTTTCAACGACAGTTCCCTTTCCAGTCTTCAAATCAACAATCTCATCTTCATTTTTACCATAAGTATTATTGTGATTCACTACAGCATATTTGCCGGATGGACTTACGGTTAACAGATCAGTTTTGTAAAATTGACTATAGACCGAATCCAGGCTGTCTATGTTCTGAGAAAAACAATAGGCCTGTGTAAGCAGAAAAACAAATGTCCAAAACCTAATAACCATTATTCTGAGGGTTTAAATTAGGATTTAACAAAAGTTCCTTTTCCGGTAACGGCAACAATTTAAAGTTCGGCTTCCACCCGGATTTCTTTACTTGCATCACATCATCCAACAGATTGTAATGACGAAGATCAAAGAAACGGTGTCCAAACTCTGTGAATAGTTCAAACCTTCTCTCTTTGATAATGGCATTCAGCAAAAAGGCGGAATCCGAAGTATTTGCAATACCGTTTAAACCAGCTCGGGTACGGACCGCATTAATGTCAGCAACCGCCGCATTGTACTGAGCCATCTTCAACATAGCCTCAGCTCTTATTAAATACAACTCCTCCACTCGTAAGATCACAGAATATTCCATCGTTGTGGCACTGCTGGAGTACTGTTGGTATTTAAAGGGGTAATAGTAAGTTTTGTTTTGTGAATCCTTGATCTGCGCAACCCAGGAACTGAACCTTTTATCGCCGGTTTCAAACTCGGAGATAAAATCCTGCCGAAGCGCAACATTTGAAGGTGGTGCTGTTTTGATAATAAATACGTTGCCCTGATAAGTATTGTATCCTGCACCATAAGGCAATAGTTGCCAAATACTGCTGGTGCTGTCTTTTAAGAACAACTTATCTAGGACTTCCATCTGATACTGCGGATTGTTGATAACAAGATCGCAATAATGCTTAGCACTACCCCAGTCGGATTGATAGTAGCCAATTCTTGCAAGCAAAGCATAAGATGCCATCTTTGTGGGATAAATTCTACTGCCTTTAGGTAGTGTTTCCGGCAGCAGGGCAAGTGATGCTTCAAGATCATTCCTACATTTTAAATAAACTTCATCAACACTGATTTTACCTATACTTTGATTAACCTCATAAGCTGTTGTTGTAACATAAGGTACAGCACCGTAAGTCAATGCAAGATAAAGATGAAGGATGGAACGTAAAAACAGTGCTTCTCCTTTGAGCTGAGCCTTCACCGCAGTGCTCAGCTGATCTGAATTTTCCACCCCTTCAATCACTGCATTGATATTGTAGATCTGAGTGTAACTTGTATTCCATACCGTACTGATTTTATCTGTACTGGCAGTATGGCTCAATTGATAGAAAATTGAAGCATCCGTTGTGGCAGCGCCATAAGACTGTAGCTCATCAATATAGGATCCCCAGATCACCTGCGCTCCTGATGAAGAACCAGACAGAAATCCTGACTCTTCCAGCGACCTGTAGATTCCTGCCATGGCAGCCTTTGCCAACTGGTCATCTTTAAAGACCACATCTCTTGTTATTTGATTTTTTGGCAATCCAACATCCGTAAACTCATCACAGCTTTTACAAAGCAGAAGGGATATGATTAAAATTGACAGTAGAATAATATTTCTGATAATTGTATTTTTCATGATAATTAAGGTACTAATAGGTTAATGAAAATCCACAACTGATGACGCGTAATGGACTGCTGTATCCTGCTAACATAAATTCAGGATTACTGCCCTTATAGTTGGAGAATACAAAGAGGTTTTGCCCACTTGCAAAGATCTTCGCCTTGAGTTTGCTTTGATTCAATGACGGAATTGTGTACGTCAATGTCGCATTCTTGACCCTCACTGTAAAAGAATCCGATACCGTTGCATCACTGTTGATAAAGAGTGAGCTTGTTGTTGCAGCTGCAGGATTAAAGCCGGCACTGGGCTTCTGAAACTGGGCATCAGGATTATCCGGGGTCCAATAATCATTGTACATTGCAGGTCGGTTGGCCATTACCCCTAAGTTATTGTACATCGAGTACGCATTATACTGACTTTGACTGACAAATTGCAGAAGCACGTCAAAAGTCCAGTTTCTATATTGTACACTATTTTGAAGGCCACCATACCAGTACTCTTTCAGCTCCTTACTCACCACACGGTCCGCAGTATTGATAATCCCGTCCTTATTGGCATCATAAAAAGTATAGAGTCCCGTTACAGGATCGATGCCCGTATATTGGTATAATTTGACCAATGATGTAGACTTTCCAACCTCAAATTTGTTGGAATAGGTTGAAGTAGCCAGATTAGGAAACTCAAGCAGTTGATTTTCAGGCAACGTGAAATTGAGATTAGTCGTCCACTTCCAGTTTACTGATTGTACATTGACCGACTGGAAAGAGATCTCTAGACCTCTGTTTCTCACCGTGGCATCAAGATTCGCCTGGATACTTGTAAATCCGACCGTGGCCGGCATTGGGATTCCAACCAACTGATTAGAGCTTATGTTATGATAATAGCCTAATGTAAAATTCAATCGTTCCTTAAACAATCCCATTTCCAGAGCTGCCTCAAATTTCCTTGTAAGCTCCCAGCCAAAATTTTTATTATAAAGCCTTTGCGGTACCAAGCCTGAACTGCCACCATATGACCCGCCGCTAGATTGGTAGGTATCGTAATACTGATAGTCGCCAATTTGATCATTACCAGCCACCCCATAACTTGTTCTCAATTTTCCAAAACTCAGCCAGGACGAGTCTTTCAGCATATTTTCTTCAGAAAAAAGCCAGGCCGCACCTAAAGCACCAAAGTTGGCATATCGCCTGTCGGAACCAAACCTGCTGGAACCATCTCGCCTTCCCGTTAAATTCAGAAAATACCGTTTGTTAAATCCGTAATTAAGCCTTGCATATACAGCCTGATAGCGGTAAAGTGTTTCACTGGCGCTAGGAACCGTGATGGTAGTTGCCGCTGCAATATTGGTCAACATTTCATCAGAAGGAAAATTTTTGGCGAGGATCACTACATTGTCAGACTTCTGTTCCTGTAACGAAGCACCCAACAAAGCTGACAGCTTATGTTTACCCCACCTTTTTTCATAATTCAGCTGGGGCTCCAGTATCCAACTCTGATTCTGCTTCTGTCCTTTTCTTATTGATGAATTACTGCTTCCTATATTGCTTGCAGGATTGTAAGTCGTCTTTGGAAATAATTTTTGGTCATAAGCATTATAACTGCTGTAGCCCGTGTTGAGGTTGACAGAAAACCCGCCTCCCATATTGTAGCTGGATGTAATGTTGGCATTCAAGCTGTTGGTTTTAACAGAATAGGTCTGCGTTGCAGGTCCCATCGGATTCGAAAACGTACTGTTCTCCCAATTGATCTTATGATCAGCCGTATAGAGGTCAGGTGCATTGGGAGCCAACGAAGCATACAGAATATTAAAGTCTGTCGGAGGCAGGACATTGTTTTGTAAAGCTGCTGTACCATTAAACCCTATCTGGAATCTTCGGTCTTTACTCGAGTGGTTGAGGTTAATGCCTAAGTTATTTCTGGTGTAGTGGTAACTTCCCGGAAATACTGTTGTTTCTTCATTGTGACCACCGGAAACCGAGAATTGTGTATTGCCGCTTCCGCCAGATACACTGAGCTGTACATCTGAAAATTCAGCCTGATTGCCGACGAAGTATTTCTGCCAGTCTGTATTTTTTGTAGAACTCCACACCCCATTGACATCGTAGGCATTGGCAGGAATCGCAATACCATCATTGGCGAAAGCCAGTTTACGCATTGCCGTATATTCCTCAAGAGTCATCATTTTAGGAAGGTTGGTCATATCGCCAAGACCATAACTTGTTCTCAGACTTACCTCTGTTCGCTCCTTCTTTCCTTTTTTAGTAGTGATCAATATGACGCCATTGGCACCCTTGCTACCATAAATGGCGGTTGCATCAGCATCCTTCAAAACTTCGAAGGACTCGATGTCTTCAGGGTTAATGGAATTTAGGGGATTGGTTTCACTGAAAGGCATAATATTTCCGGACATTCCGGTATTAAAATCATTGATTTGAGGTAAAGGAACACCATCGACTATGTATAACGGTTTATTGCCGTCATAGCCTGTAGAAGCATAGCTTCTTAAACTGTTTCTACCCCTGATCTGCACATCGAAACCACTTCCGGGAACACCTGAATTCTGTGTAATCGTCACACCCGGCATCCTGCCCTGCATGGCTGATAATACATTATTCACAGGCTGGTTTTCTATGTCTTTTGCCGTGACCTTGGCTATACTTCCGGTACTTTCTTTCTCTCTTACTTTGTAGTAGCCGGCGTTGAGAATAACTTCTTCGATTCCCTTTACTTTTTGTTCTAAGCTGATATTGACGACGGTCTGATTGGTGGCTGTGATTCGTTCTTGAGCGTAATCAGGATGTCTGAACAATAGGATGGGATTTTCTGCTGAAACCTGTAATTGGTAGGTTCCGTTTTCGCTGGTGGTCGTTATCTGATCGCTTCCCTCTTGGGAGATGGTTACTCCTGAAAGTGGTTTGTTGGATGCAGTAACGGTACCGGAAATGGTGCGGATTTGGGCTTTTGTGTTGGTGCTGACAGCAGTCAGCATAAGGCCAAAGAAAATACCTCCTATCTTGTAATAGGAATTTTTCATAGATTTGTAAAAGGTTTTTAATCGTTAAATTAATTACTGATCTGCTCTTTCCCTATGTCGTCAAACTGTATGGGAAGGGGCTTTTTTGTTTTTTATTTTTGTAATTAATGTGATGGATTCATCGATGGATAAAACTTTCCTGATGCCCTTTGGTATGAAAAAGGAGGACTGGTGAGGTTCTGTAAGCAGTGACCGAAAGGCACCGGAAAGAATTTAATATGAATGAAATCTGTGTCCCGTGTGAGCTATTTAAAGCCGCAATAGGTTGTACCCTCCTATTGTATCCTGTTATTCTGATACTATATTTTAGGAAACGGGCTTAGATTTTAATGTAGAGGTAAGGCGAATAGCATTGAAAAACAGCGTGAGTACTCTACATTATCTGATTCGAGGCACTGGTATACCCATCCCAAGATAAGAGAGACTCACGCCTAGGTCGTGAGCCACTTACTTATTATCTCAGGGATTTAAAAATTACCAGTTTTCGAACCGAGACTCTAAGCAATAGCTTCTAATATTTCTTTGAAGTATCGCAAAGTTACACTTCGGTAACTTATTTTACAAATATAATAAAAAAATTCGACATTCGATACAAATTTGTATCGAATAATATTATCTAATATTTCAAATTTTACTATATGCAAGAATATAGTAATGAAGAAATTGACTTTTTGGCTTTACAAATCGGTTGTATAGTAAGAGTCGAAAGGCTCAGACAAAAAATATCTCAAGAGCATCTTGGACTTTTAATAGGTTCTAACAAAACAACTATTGGAAGATTAGAGAGATACGAGCATTCCACAAGTTGGAAAATTTTATTCAAGGTTTGTCAATTATTAAAAATCGAATACAATCCCCTATTTATTTTGCAATCATTGGATTACGTTTTATTGCTAATTAATGAGTCCTACAATCTTGAAGATAAACTAACTGCTGAAAAAGAATTATTCTACAAAAAATTAATAGACGATGCTAAATATAAATTTAGCAAAATTCAGCGATAATGTTATAAAAACAAACTCCTGACAGCTGTCAGGAGTTTGTTTTTATAACAATTTGTTTATTTTGAAAGATTTATAAGATTAATTGAAATCATTTTATTTTAACAAAATCAACACCAACCCTTGAGGGATGCCCAAAGGCGTGATTAGAAATTCTTTGAGCATAGTCTTCTCTTAATGTCGTAATATATTCAACATCAAAATAATTTAAATTTTGATCAACCTTCCCAGTTTTAAGTTTGTTGGTAATATCCCATATTCTGATTTTCTTATCAACTAATTTATTATTTTCGACATTGAAAACTTTTGGCTTTATGAAAAATGGTTTATATAAAAATTTTTTATATGCTTGAGCTTCAAATTTTAAATGTTCATTTTCCTTTCTTAATTTGAATTCCTCTTCAGACTCATCTTCTCTTTTCTTAGCCTTCTCAGGATTTTTAACAATTTCTTTATCGCCCCATAACACTACTTTACCATTTGGTAAAAAACTTAAAAAGGCGGTATCACCCAGCCTCAAAGCCATTTCTAAATCCTCAAATTCTAAGCCTTTTGCAAAATAGAAATTAGATTGAATTTTATCTGGATAGTAGCAATCACACAGTGCTGTGATGCACAAATAATAATCCTTTCCAGCTCCTTTGAAAATATCCCCAAAATTTAAGTTTGGTACGCTGTCAGAATTTAAGCCGTTAACTGTTACAGAATTATAAAATACATTTAATTGAAATAAGTCATCGTTTGTTGGCTTTGTACTTTTTAAATCTTTACTCTTAAAATCTAAAAACTCAGGTTTTAATAATTCTAGTTTTGCGGTTCGTAATTTTAATGTGGCTTGTTCAATAAGTAATTTTTTAATAATTGATCCAAAAATCTTATCATCACTTAGGTGATTTCGAAACTGAAAAAGTGCTTCAGTTGAAGATTTCAAAATCGTTTCATCAATAAAACGTTCATTTGAGTTAAAAACAGATTGCATCTCTAAACCAAGCAATTGGAAAAAGCTTCCTTTGTTTTTAATTATAACTTCTGAAATCCGAGTTAATAATTTTGTAATATCAGAATCTTCTGTGAAATCTTTTTTTAATGTTAATACAAAAGTATTATTTATCATAAAAGAATTATCACCAGTGTTCATAACTTCATATTTCATTGCTGAATCATCAGGAAGAATATATTGATCAATATTTAATGAGATATGTATTAGGCGAACTAAATAACTCTTTTCTCTACCTTTCAAAAATTCGATAGGGAAATTTTTTAAATCTAGACCAGATTCGAAATTTGCCGATGTTATCGTTTCCTCATCTTTATTTAACAGTTCTCTTAACTCATCCTTCTCCAAAAAAGAATACTCATTACTGATCTTTTCAAAATCTTCCTTTGATAGTCCTGAGAAAAAAGTATCTAAAAATAAAGGAATTTGGTTGAAATTTGTCGAACTTGAGTATATACAACAAAAATTTATATAAGGAGCACTTATCGCTTTACTTAATAATTTTAAAGAAAACTCTTGACCTGCAAGTTCTGCAAGCTCCCAATCTAATAGGATTAAATCCTTACCTTTGAATAAATACTCTATTGTATTTGGATCATCCAAATTTGATTTCTCGAATTTGTGAACTGACAAATTTTTCCCATTCTTTTTAAATGTGTTAAAAAGATCAAATGATAATTTTTCCTCCGATATATTAGGATCCACCTCAGTTCCAGAGTAAAAATCTTTTGCTTTTTCATCAATGAAAATAGCATTATTAATAGATAAATTTAAAATATCAAATGCTTTTTGACTATACATCTTCCTCGGTTATTAGTTTTATTATGAAGCAAGCTCCGTTTAAATAATTATATTTTTTGTCATTAGATGCGAAAATTTCAAGGTCAGATTCTAGTAGGCTTTGTTTTGATAAATATAGACCTATACCTCTACCATTTGGACGTTGAGAATAAAATAATTCAAAAATCTTATCCAATCTGTAATCTGGAATTTTTTCCCCCGAATTTGCTATAATAATCTCATTACTTTCCGGTAAATAATCAAGCTTAATAATTCGTTGTTCTTTGTTTCGCATCCAATAAATAGCATTGTTGATAATGTTAATAAAGACAGTATAAATCACTGGTTCTTTAATTGCTATCGAATGGCTCTTGAAAGCTTCTGATACTTCAAATTTAATATTGTAATCAGCAATTTGATTCTCAAAAAATTCTAACAAATATCTATAAACAGTATTACAGGAAACATCTTTAATTAATGCCCCTGAAATTCTGTAAAGAGGTGAAAGTAATGCATATTTATCTTCTAATTGTTTAAAGTTTTTTTCCAAAAAATTAAATTCTCTAATCGAATTGACCGTATCATTTTTACCTAGGACACTTATTTGATTATTAATTTTTGCATATAACTGATTAAATTCGTGGTCAATTATTTCTACAGCAATACCCAACTGAGCCGTATCTCTGGTTTGTTCCCATTGATACTTCATTTGATCATATTGAGCTTTATAAGCCCCTTGTACCTGCTCCTCATCGATATCAAAAGATAATCTTTTTATATGTTCTACTAAAGGAAATAATGTTCTTTCAGTTTCTTCAAACAAACTATTATACTGCTTTTCAATCTCATTAGTAAAATGATTTACTTGTTCTTTGGAAACTATCTCACCAACTATTCTTTCTTTATTTTCAGAAAGTGAATTGATTAGCCGTCTAGATCTTTCTCTATAATCTTTCGATAAAGAACTAAACTTATTATCAAGCTGTTGTCGGTTTTCATTTAATGCCTTTTCCAATGAAGAAATGTATCCATTGTACTTCTTGGTGAAATCAATCTTTAAATCCCTAATCTCCAATTTATCTTGAGCTTTTTTATTTAGTTCTTCTCTTTTGGGAGTAACAAGCTCAATATAGTTGTTTAAGCGATTTTCAAATTTATAAAGGCGTTCTTTTTGCGTTTCAGTAGGTTTGTAGCGTTTTGGTACTTTTGGAATTAATCCCTTTAATTCCAAATCCATCTTTTGAAGTTCATCTAAAATTTTCTCAACTTCTGAATAGCCGACATTAATTAGACTTAATTTTTCATCTAATTGATTTAATAAATGCTCGTATTTTGATTGATGTTCATCTAATTTTTTGGGATAATCATTTAAAGATTTTGAAAATGCAATTTTGTCTGCTTTTTCTCTGGCTTTATCAGCTTTTAGGGCTTCGTGTTGATCATTTAATTCCTTCTTTTTATCTATAAATAAAGATTGTTTTGCTTCTGTTGCAAAATAGTCTTGTGCAAGAGTTTTGAAAAAATTAATTGCATCATTTGTAAATGCACGATATTGAGCATTATTTATTAATCCTTCTCTACTTGATTTATCCTTAAGATATTCATTACGATCTCTCGTTAAATCTAAATAGCCGTACATTCTTCGGTAAGAAAAATAATATGTACCAGCTCTCTTAGAACGTCTTTCTTCAAAACCTAAAAAATCTGCATTTTCTCTACCATATGGCAATACCCTAAAATCATCTCTAAAAATGTATAATCCACCATATTCAGTAACTTTATTTCGTAATGCATTAAATTGATTCTCAGTCAAGTTTGAAGATTTTTCTTCTCCTTGTGAATAGCCTAGTTCAATAGGAATACAACCGTATAACGACCTCTTGTCTTTTTTTCTGGGATTTGTATATGTGTAGTTTATGGATTCATTATAAATTCTAATTATACCATTAAAAGAACCGTTTCCATCAAATTCTCCATTAATATAAACATCAGCCAAATCAAAATCTGATTTGTTGAAAAAATTACCTCTTGAATTTAAAAGGTCAAAAGTTTCATTTTCCTTGTTTATATTGAAAGTTGTGAAAATTTCAATATTTGTGTCTTTGAATGGATTAGTAAATCCTGTCAAACTTGAAATCACAAATTTCCTATCCTCCAATCCATCATTATCATTTTCTGCAAGTTCCAGTATTTGGTTTATGGGGTTAAATGTTAAAAATAACGTTCCATGAGAATCTTCTGAATTAAAGAAAGAAAAAATATATTCCAAAATTGGAGCTTCTAATATTGCTTCCTTCGTATTAGCAATAATTTCAGATTTTAGTTCAATTTGTTTTCCCTCCCAGATTGGCTTATTATATAAATCAACTTCTTTATTAAAATTCGATTGGAAATCCTTCTTCAAATCATTAAAGACAGATTCTAAAGCATTTAAATTATTTACAGATTTTAACGGAATATTAATATCATCTAAAAATAAATTATAATTCTCTAATAAACGCCAATCAAAGTATAAAGCTTCGATTGGAAATCCAATTTTCTTTGTAAGCATCAGCATTGGATTACCCAAATATGCAACAGACAATCGACCAATACCTTTTTCTCCAGCTTTTATTCTTGGGCGTTTCCACAAGGTAGCTTCAGATTCCTCATCTAATTCTGCTCTTGATTTTGAATCTGTACCTAAAACTAACCATTTATCTAAAATATCAGAACTAGACATACCTTTACCATCATCTGAAATTATGAAATATGAATTTTCTAAAAAATTAAATCCTTCTTTAAATAATTCAGCTGTCAAGTTGTCTGCATAAGCATCATAACCGTTTTTCCATAACTCAGTTATCGCTGTTGGTAAATCAGCAATTTGTCCTTTTCCTAATAAATCAACAGCTCTTGCTTTTGTTCTAAATTGCATTTAGATGATTTTTTATAATTGATTTCGCAATAGAGGTAGCATATTTCGGAGGAACAGCATTACCTATCATCCTTGCAGTATTAGCAATGCTTGTTGTTTTAAATATGTAGTCCTTCGAAAAAGTTTGCAAAACAGCACCTTCTCGTAATGAAATAGCTCGGTTCTCTTCTGGATGTGCAAACCTTCCGTTTGAGATACTAAAAAATTTAGTAGTTATCGTTGGAGATTGCCTGTGCCACCACATTCTTCCGTAAGTATCTTTAAAATTTAAAAGGTCATCCTTATGACATTTTGGTGCTAAACCTTCATCCTTTACATATGCCATCCTATCGCCACCATCTTTTTCAGTTAGATTTAGTCGGTCAATATTTATTTGTTTAAGCCCTGCCACGGTATGCATAAAATCACTTGAATCTTTATGTCCTGCATCAACTTTCGGAAAACCGTTATGTTCGCCGATGACATCATAAACAGTTAACTTTTCCCCTTTATGTTTTACAGGCTCTAATTCTATATCAGAAATTCGATTGGCAATGAGTGTTAATCTTTTTCTGTTTTGTGGTACACCATATTCTTTCACATTATGAATATTACAATGCACTCGGTATCCTTGCTGGTTTAACCATTCAATAAAATTATCTAACCCGCTTTCCTCCTTTCTTCTTAATACGCCCGGTACATTTTCAACAATGACATATCCAGGATTAAAATACTCTACAAATCTCCTGAACTCATTCAAAAGACTTTTTGATTTACTGGACTTTTGTCGGTCAGTATTAATAATACTCCAAAACTGACAAGGACTGCAACCTATCAAAATTAAATCATCATCATTTCTCTGAAGATTTAATTCTTGTTCAAGTTCTTGTTCTGTGTAATCAAATGCATCAGCATGTATAAATTTGGCACCTTCTATGTTCGCCTCATAAGTTTCTTTGCAATTGATATCATAATCAATTCCGGCAATAACTTTTATACCTGCGTTTTGCATTCCGGAGCTCATGCCGCCTCCGGAACAGAAAAAATCTACAACTTTTAAACCGTGATTTTTTTCTATTTTATTATTCTCTTTATTTGCCATACTATAAATCAACTGTTAAATTGACTTTCTATATTTTTCAAAACATTATTCAATGTTTGTTCTCTCTTATCTTTTTTTAACTCACACGTGAAAACTTGCAAAACATTCCAATCTTCATCGATCAATTTTTGAATGCTAGACTTATCTCTTTTTATGTTTCCTTCAATTTTGTTTAACCAAAACTCCGTTCTTGTTTTTGGTATTGATGCATATTTACAATTCTCATGTCCATGCCAAAAACATCCCTGTATGAATATTACTGTTTTATATTTCGGCAAGACAATATCCGGCTTACCGGATAGTTTCTTGTCATATAATCTATATCTTAAACCTTTTGAAAACAAAAACTTTCTTACCAAGATTTCAGGCTTTGTATCTTTAGATTTTACCTGACTCATATTAAAGCTTCTTACTTCTTTACTATGTTTATCCATGTTTTGCAAAAATATGAAATTATGCCTTAGTTAATATAACAATAATTTGCTTAAATCCAATATTTTGAGAGGAAAATTTTAGCTTTTAGCCGATTGTAAACAAATCATCTTAAATTTATATTTTGAAATGAAAAGATTGACGACGAAAGTTTTTCAAATATAAATATTAAACATTGCGCTTAAATATGACAACCTTAAGAAGAAATACGAATATTCACATCACTATCATTGGTATCCAATATCATGTAATTATTTCCTTGGAGGGTCTATAATTATTATCAGATTCTGTTTTTATCTGCAAATCGGGAAAATGTTTATGATAACTGCTCAATAATTTTTTAGATACAATTTCACTTAAACCGAATACTGCAAAAAGAGTACAGACGGTACTTATTAAGTATAAGACTTTATCATTGTTGACATAAGAATATAATTTTATATTAAGAAAAGCTATTCCCCAAAAACAAGTTATAATAAAAGAAAGCAAGATTGATAACTTAGAAGTTGATATGTTAGCGCCTCCGACAGGATTTATATAATCACTTTTTGACTTATTTGCAAACACAAAATAGATTCTCTCTTCTTCCTTAAATTTTAGAATATTTTTTTCGTAATGATTTACTAAAGTGATAAAGTTGATATTCCAATAGTAATAGCCTTTATTTGCCCAATGCCAAAATAAGCTGACAACAAATCCAATAAACAAAATAAAATCTAATGAATTTCCATATGTCGAATCTGCACCTTTACTAACTAAATATGATACTCCGACAAATAAGGCACCTATCATTACATAAAAGTAAGTCATCCATTTATTAAAATTCTCATAATGAAAATTTCTTGCTTTTATGATGGTTTCATAACGCCATTTCATTTCTTTATAGCATTCACTTTTATATTTTTTTTCATCTTCTGCATCACACTTAAAATTATTTTCTTCCATTTTAAATATCTTTAAATTTTAAATAATTAGTTTCATTATTCCAATAATCAACACTTAAATTGATTTGTTTATATTCAAAAAAGTCACTCTTCAACTTTTTAACATTTCCATAAACTAACCTTTCGGCTAATCTATAAAAGCCTTCACCTTCTTCACCATCTGAAAGTCTAATGACGAGTGCACTTAAAAGCGGTCTTTTATTTTCATGTTCATATTCGGAAATCTCACCGAGAATGTTACCGATAATAATTCTATCATGTGGATTGTCCTGCATATTTAAATTTAATTTACAGGCATCCGATAGTTTTTGATAAGTAATTGTCGGGTTTAATTTATTTCTTGCTAATTCAATTAAAAAGCGGCGTACTCTATTATCCATATATTAAGATTAGATTTAATTCTTCTATGCCTTAGTCAAAAACTCAATTTCAAAATTCTGCTCCTGAATTACTTCTTTGTAAATGTTAACAATCGTAACATTAGAATCATAATAATCAGAAATCAGTTTGTTTTTTAAATGAAGTTTTCTCGTCAATCTAGCGATATACCAAAATAAAATCACAGTCAACAGAAAATAATCCTTCCGGTCAGAAGTGAGTAGTTGTAAATCTTAGAACTTATATTTTTTTGAATATCTTCTCTGACAGGTTTTGAAATAACTGCTTGCATCATTTGAGAATCTACTGCAATGGTTGATAAAACTGTTACTGAACGATGGCTACCAAAAGTATCATTGAGACTTTCGAAAATAATACCTTCAAAATGGTTAGAGAAATAATCTTTATAAGAATTTTGATGTGTAAAACTACTTATCAATACAATGAGTAACAGTATTGATAAAGTGATAAAAATAGATCTTTTAACTATGTAGTAAAAATTGTTATACCACTTAACAGGTTTTTCTGCTTTTAAGTGAGAGGTTAGAGTATTTACATATCGAAGTTCATTTTGTATATGAGCCTTACGTTTTTTCTTAGCCTCAATAAAGGAGCTAATCTCAAGATAATTCATTTTTTTGGTTGTTAGTTTTTAATGCTGAAAATATATCACAACATGATTCAAATATATTAAAAATAATTGTCCTAAAATTATGGGAAACCGTACTTTGGATATTTTTTTTTGAAATTGTTTTATTTACAAAAAAAATTCAAAGAATAATATACAATATCCTTTAGCTGTGTTGGATTTTGAAGCATAAGTTATTTTCTGACAGTAGAGGATAGTTTGGTAGAAATTACACTTAACTGTATGAGCCTGCCCTAAGAAATTATGAACAGGACGCTGAAACTTGATCCGAAGAATAAGAATACTGAAGTGATGATTCCCAGTTTGAGTGTTGTCTTGGAAAAGAAGTAGGACATCATTGTTTTCATAATACATTTAACATCGCTTTTACTTTTCCGAAAAGTCAAATATTGTTTTATAATCATCGTTTAAAACAATATAGGCACTGAACTTTTTGCCGTTTTTGGCCTTCATGTTTCTGATTAGCGGGCTTTTTCCATTGTTGATGAGTGAAGTGATCTGTTCTATACTGAGCTGTATTCCGCAAACAGTTCTGAACTGCATCCACTTGCATTGCTCATCTGGACATTTGATGATCTTGTCTTTGATGATGAGATTTTGCTGCTGGCATTTTGGGCATTTGAGTTCGGGAATGTTTTCTTGATGAATTGAGAGTGATAATAGTTCTTTGGTGATCTCTGTTGTGTAGTCTTTGATATCGGTGATGAATTGTTTTGCATCGAGTTTGCTGTTTTCGATCTTATCCAATGCCATCTCCCACTCTGCGGTCATCTGTACATTGGCTATCTTTTTATCTTTGACCAGATGGTAAACTTTGATTCCTTTTTCGGTTGGTACTAGAGTCTTGCTTTTTCGGATGATGTAGTTTCTGCTGAGCAGGGTTTCAATAATGGAGGCTCTGGTGGCGGGTGTACCTATTCCAATGTTCGAAATCGCTTTCTGAGCTTCTTTGTCTTCGATCGATCTTCCTGCATTTTCCATTACTGACAACAAATCTGCCTCACTGTACAGTTTGGGCGGTTGGGTTATCTTTTCCTGTAGATCTGCTTGGGAGATCTTCAACTCATCCCCGATCTTCATTTCCGGCAGTTCAATGAGTGTTTCTTCGACGTTATGGTTATTGGAAGTGCTGTCGTTATTTTTGCTGTTATTGCTGTTGTGATCTGAGAGGATGCCTTTGATGGCCCGCCAGCCTTTGGTGAGTATTTTTGATCCTTTAATGCTGAATTCATAATGATGGACTTTGATCGTGATATGACTGACCTGTTTGGAACAATGTTCTGAAAGTGATTCCAGTAAACGGTAGGCAATCATATCGTAAATGGCTTTCTCCGTTGCGGTGAGTGCCGATGGTATTTTTGTAGTCATGAGGAGCCCGTGGTGATCGGTCACCTTGAGGTCATTGACCATCCGCTTGTTAAAGTTGCCAAATTTGAGAGTTGAAATAGCCGGTTTGAATTGATCGACCGTATTGAGGATTCTGACCAGTTCCGGGATCTCAGCCCAAAGGTCTTCAGGAATGTATTTGCTGCCGGTTCTTGGATAGGTAATGAATCTCTTTTCATAAAGTGACTGTGCCGTTTGCAAGACCTCATCAGCTGACAACCCCAGCTTTCTGTTGGCCTCCTTCTGAAGTTCGGTCAGGTCAAAAAGTAAGGGTGATTGTTCTTTTACAGTTTGGCTTGAGACATTCTCAACAGTGGCCCTGCCCTCTCTTTCTATGGATCTTAGGATTTGTTCTGCCTGTTTTTTGTCCTCCCACTGTTCGGCAGATTGGCTGGTGAAATCCAGATATTCTTTGCGATGCTTCAACTGAATCTGCCAGTATTTTTTCTGCGTGAAATTTTCATGGTCTTCATATCGTTTGCAGATCAAAGCAAGTGTCGGGGTCTGTACCCTGCCTAAGGAATAAACATCCTGGTTAGCAGCAATGCTCAATGCCTGAGTGGCATTGATGCCAACCAGCCAGTCGGCTTCGCTTCTGGCTTTGGCTGCCTGATACAATCCTTCGAATGCGGAACCTGGCTGAAGATTTTTGAAACCTTCCTGTATGGCTTTTTCTGTAAGAGAACTTATCCATAGCCTTTCAAAAGGTTTCTTACATTGGAGGTAGTGGTAGATGTATCGGAAGATCAACTCACCTTCCCTTCCTGCATCGGTAGCAACGATGATACTGTCGCATCGTTTGATGACATTTTGTATGATCTTTAATTGTTTGAGTGCGGAAGGATCAGGCTGATAGCCTTTTTGGTTTTGCTTCTTGATAGGTCTTGGGATCAATAAGAACGGATCTGGAAAGATAGGCAAAGAGGCTTTGTCAAAGCCTCTTATACCATAATCTTCCGGCATTCCCAAAGACACCAGATGTCCTAATGCCCAGGTTATGCAGTAACCGTTGCCCTCCAGGTAACCGTCTTTTCTTTCGTTGGCATTTAACAATTGCGCGATCTTTCTTGCGACACTGGGCTTTTCTGCGATAATGGCTTTCATAGGATTGGATTTATTATGGTTGGAATTTATTTTTTAATTGTCAGTATTTGATTACATCTTGCGTCCTTTGGATCTGGTTGGTTTTTTCTGCTGGTCTTCCTGTTGCTTGTTGGCAGGTTGCTGCTGTTTAGACTCCAACGGTTCTTTGAGATTCTTGGTGGCTTCATTGGTTTTACCATCTGAATTGACTGCCTTTTGGGTTTTATGGTCTTCGGATGGTTGGGCTTTCTCTTTCAATTTATTGGGGTTGGTAAAAGAAAAATCTGTTTTAGAAGTTCCCTTGTCGAAGGTGATGTAGCCTTGATAGGCTTTTCCTTTGCCGTCAACAAGACCATCCACATACACCGTCTGCCCTGCTTTGAACTTTTCATATTGTGCATCATCAAGCTCCTTACCTCGGAATACTTTCGGGGCTTCCCCGCCTTTGTTCTGAGCTTGACCTTGTTGATTGGATGGCTTCTGCTGTTGGCTTTGTTGCTGGTTCTGGTTGTTGTTGAAGATGAATTCGACATAGCGCTTGTCTGCATTGAACTGAACGGTTGCTTCAAACAATTCTCCTTTTTTGGAGGTCATGCCTTCCAGATAAAGCGGCTTGCCTTCCAGCAATGTTTGTTTTTGGTGGTCATCCAATCTGATGCCCTTGATCTCATCCGGGATCTTCATATACTCAGCCCTGTAAGCGACCAGTTCATTGGTCAGTCGGTCACGGCTGATCACGGAAGGAATGATCTCATCGGTCTTGGGATTGACAAGATCGACAACCCTGCCCATATTCCCACTTTCTTTGAGGTTCTTTTTGTCTTCATCGGTGAACTCGTGACCGAGAAACTTGAGGTTGTAGTTGGGCTCTTTGCGGATGCCGTGCAGGTTAACGGCAACTTCGCCGTTGTCTGCGGTTTGGAGTGATAGGCGGACATCCATCTTGCTGACCGCTGTTCCCAAATTGATGGTAATGGGAATTAAATTATTGGTTTTGAAGCCTCTGAGAAGAGGATCCATAGCATTCATTTTTTCAAGCTTCTCCTGGTTAAGCCCGAATTTCTCCATAGTTTTCCAGTCGATCTGTTCAGGCTGGAAACGGTACTCCTGAGTTTCTGTGTTGTTTTCCATTGTATTCTGATTTTTTAATGGGTTTGTATTTTTTAATTGTATTGCATAATCTTTCAGCTTTTCCTTTTCTTCAGGGGATGCCTGATCGACATACTGCTGAAGGTCTTTCGCGGTATTGACCGCATTATATTCCGAGACCTTGAAGAAATTGAAATGAGAAGGGTTTTTAAGCTGGCGGTAAAAATTGGAAAAGAAGTTGGAGAAGAGATCACCGTGCTTGTCAACCCGGATCAACTGGTCATTGTCCTTTTTCTCGTCAGGAGGGAACTTTTGCAGATTTCCATCTTGGTCGATTCCTTTGATCATCTCGACCGCATTGGTTTGAATGTTCAGGACAAGCAGGGTGTCAGATACCGGCTTGATCTTCTTGGTTTCATTGGTTTCATTCTGTACCTTCTTTTCCATAGCAGATATTTTGTACGACGAAGGTAGAGGGATGGCTGGTGATTGTTTTGATTTGGAACTTTGTCTACTTCTTTGGCAGCTTCTGTCCTACTTCATTATGCACTTAAACATTCTCTGATGAGCTGATGGACATCGGACAGCTTGTAATACAATTTGCCACTGATAGTGTAGTATGGCAGTTTTTTGTCGGTGCGGTACCGTTGCAATGATCTTGAACTGATCTTTAGGAGTTGCAATACGTCTTGATTGTCAAGCAGCACCTCTCCATCGATCTCAATAAATCGGGATTGGCTTGATGACACTTGTTCTTTGAGGATGTCAAATCGTTCCATGATTTTTTCCATCCACGCGGTAAATTCTGTTCTTTCGATATTCATAACAGTGATTTTTTGATGTTAATAATGATTTGAACAGTTGATCAACTTTTATTGGGGTAAAGTTGAAAATTGTGAATCACATAAAATCACTACCTTTTCGTAGTACCGAAAAGATTTTAAGTTTTTGAAATGAATATTTTTGGTAATATATCGATATTTACCATAAAATAAAAAATAAGATGGGATTGACAGAACAGTTTTTTGGAAGTGCTGCTGAGAAATTTACAGAATGTGTTGAAATTAAAATTGCGGAACTCAATGAGAAGCATAAAAATTTTCTTTCTGAACAAAATATTGATCTGAATGATTCCTATATAATCACATTTTGGACAAAGCGGGACAGGCAGGATTGGATTCGGTAGGACGGGTGATATTTCAAATGAGATTGATGTCGAAATTGATAAAATTCTACATGATTGTGCGGAACAGCACCTTAATAAATTGTAGTAGCTCATTAGAATTTGTACATCTATCTGTTTCAGGTAATGGCATGATTCAGTTACAACAATAAATTTGTTAAAATCTTGAAATTCCTAAAAATAGGGTTCAATAAAAGATCCCCACAAAACTTGCAGGGATCAGTATTGTAACATTCTTATTTCTTTGATTCCTCAACAGAAACTTTTCTGAAGTCTTTAAATAATTTGCTGAGTTCAAGCGCAGATTTTCTTGCTCTTGTCCCGGCAGCCTTGTTCCCTTTCTCAGATTGCTGATTTGCTTCATCAGAAAATGCTTCAAATTCTGCGTTGATCTTTTCGATTAGTTCTTTCATAATGTGATAATTTAAAATTAATTGGACGGCAAATATAATGTTTATGGGGCTTTTATTCAATATTTTTAAATCTTGTTTAGATGATTTTTTTTATTTTTATTGAAATTAAAACCCGATGAATTACCAGACATTTGAGCCTCATCAGGAATTGGAGGTATTTGTAAAATGCTATTGGACACTGGAAAGTTCAGTAGATGAACAACTGGAAAACAACTCGTCGTTCCCGATGGATGTATGGAGATGATCTTTCATTATGGTGATCTTTATAAGCAGTACACCGGCAGAGGAAAAAGTATAATCCAACCCAGATGCTTGATCATCGGTCAGCTGACAAAACCACTTGAAATAGAACCTACCGGAAGGACGGGTATTTTCTCTGTCCGCTTTCATCCCTATGTTTTTTTTCCTTGCTTTCCTACCCATAACGGCTTCTATCCGCTGTATAGAATAATCGGCTTCAATCTCTAATTCGTTGATTGTCGTTTCCAGCTTATGTAGCGTTTCAGTATAAAATTTATCCATTCCGATAGTTTATGCCAATATTGTCCTATTCAGTCTAATTCGATTACCACATTATCAGATTTTGATCTTGCTACCTATCTTTGTTTATCAAACAGATTTAACCTCTTGCACCAACTAAAGAAGCGTTTTAATTCATTTTGGTCTAACTTCTCAAAATGAAATATTTTATGAGGTGATGGAATGGCATCACAATAGACACCGCTTATTGTAAAAACATACTTAATTTTTTTATTGAGGTTGATTTCTGTGTCAAAATCTTTGTGAAAGACTTCTTGCTCATACTCAAAAAACGATTCTGCTGAGTAATTACTATGACTTAAAAAAACGAGGCAATCACAAGACTTCATAATATTTTTATAATCATTCTCATTATCAAAATTATTACGACTATATACCTCGTTTCCATTGTCCCACAAGAATTCGGCAATATTGTCGAGCAGCGTCTGCTCATCTTGTTTTTCATAGTCAACTAATAAATATTTCATCGTCAAAAATGTTTAGTTATTTTGTGTATTTTATCTTTTCCACCGCTTATGTGTCCATAGCCAGCCATATGGTTCTTCTTTGATATTTTCTGTGAGCAACTCAACATACTTTTGAGTAATTTCACCCACTTTTGTAGATTCTGCTTTTGCATTTATGGGTATGCAGCTTACCTTGTAATTTCCCTTTGTAAGTTGCGTAATATGTAGGTATATGACCGCCGCTTCACTTGTACGGGCAAGTTTTTCCATTCCTGAAAAAAAATATGTTTCCTGATTCAATAAAGAGAACCTGTATTCTTCATCTTTTATCTTTGGACGTTGGTCTGCAATAAAAAGATACACAGCTGGAGACGAGTTCTTGGATAGTATATGTCGTGTTACCGCTTTGTCACGAATTAACTTCATACCGAAACGAGAGCGGAGTTTGACCATTAGACTATTCGCTAGCTTGGAACTCAATGGCTTGTATACAGCATGAACGTCGTACTGAACCTTATGAGGTAAAAAATTTAATGCTTCCCAATTACCACAGTGCCCAACTGAAGCGATAACATTGCGCCCTGATTTTATATACAGATCCACTAACTCGAGGTTCTCAAATACTATTTTCTTATCAAGTGTTTTTGCCGGAATAGAAACACCTTTTATCATTTCGGCAAAATAAGCCACAAAGCATTCATAGAATTTTTTTACGATTGCATGAATCTCTCCGTATTGTTTTTCGGGGAACGAACGTGAAACATTTTGAACGACAACTTCTTTTCTGTATCCAACTAAATAATAAACAACAAAAAAAGTAAAAGAGGCTATCGAATACAAGAATGTCATTGGCAGCAAACTTATAAGGTAAATAGCTACATAGACAGATCTGGATACGAAAAGTCGCAGGGTTTCCTTCAGATTGTCCATCTTTAAAATTTCATCTTTAATCCGGCTGACACATAGGGTGAAACAGAAAAATAGTAATCGTTATCAGACGCAAAAACACCTTTTAGGGTTCTATCGCTATAAGATGCGGGGCGGTAGAGATTGAGCCCTGCCATACCAGTCACAGATAGCTTTTCGCTAATTTTATACTCCGGACGAAATCCAGTAACAATATACTGATGAGAAAAAATTACATCCTTGCCGTCTTTTTTCAACAATGCAACCTGACCATTCATTTCAAGCGCATACGAAAGTTTAAATTTATCATTGATATCATAACCTGCTGACACTTCCAGTCCGTCGACAAGCTCTACATTCAGGTCAAATTTGCCTTCGGTTTTCCATTTTACATACACGGCCGGAAACACCATTGGGTAGCCTAATGAACTATTTATTGCAACCCCGCCACCTATAGAAAGATTAGGATTCAAATGACGGATAAAAATAGCACTTCCACTTGCAAGCACATTTTTGAAACTGATTTTTGAAAAATCAGTAGAAGGGGTAAATACACCCATACCAAGACTAGCTCTCATCGACCACCTGTCATTCAATGGTCGCAAATGGTAAATTCCTACTTGAAAATTCATGATTTCGGACACCATTTGGTCCGAGAAATTTTGGTTTTTCAACGAAACATATGACCCTCCAAGACCAATGCCCCATGCCGTCGGGCGGTTGTTCTCATTTAGTTTCATCGATAATGGTATGTTGACTCCAGCCTGATAAACCATTGCAGAACCCTTTCCGCCGATTTTTTCTCTCGGATTTTCACCAGGAGGCAGATAGTAGTATCCGGATTTTCCGAGATACTCTGTTTTGAAAGTTACTTCCTGTGCTTTTCCTTGTAGATATAGCAACGTTACCAACGTTGTTAATAATAATGACTTTAATTTCATTAGATTTTTAAATTTATGTTTGAGATAATTTCAATTTATGTTAAGCAAAGCAACGATGAATGAAGCAGGGCAGAAAGCGATAAATTGTGGACTTCAGAATCAAAGGGATGAATTGCAGAATATAATGGGTGGAATGTAATTTAAAATTTACCTATCGGGTGAAAGAGGTTATTGCGTACCGAATTTCATGCATCTTGTTACTGACAGGGGTTAAAATTCGGTACGCAAAGCATTAATTAATCGTAGTGATGAATATTAGAATTTATAGGCTATACCGATGGATGCACCTTGGTTTTTCATAGAGCCTCCTTTGCCTTTGTGCAGATCGGCTAGTCCAAATTTGTAACTAGCATTTATCTGCCAGTTCTTATCAAAGTCGTAGCCAACGATTCCCCCTACACCATAGTCAAAACGGTTCATCGTGGTTCCTGTTCCATTGTTCTTTTTATATAAGTTCACACCATCCAATTTCGTACTGATACCATAGCCGGCATAGGGACCCGCACCTATAAAAGCCTTTCCACTTCCAAGCTCTCCCTGAACAATTCCGTAAAGAGGTATCTCTACTCCAAAAGATTTGAGTTTATCAGATGATTTATCAGTTAAAGATTCAAGTTTCGAGGTGTTGTAGTACACATCAATACCAGATTGCACTGCGAAATTTGGACTTAGGTCATATTTTATAAAAACACCCGCGGAACCGCCAAAGCTCATTTTACTTTTTAAGCTTTTCATATCACCTCCCAAGCGATAATTTGATAGACCTGTGCCGGCTTTGAAACCAACAGATAACGGGTTCTCCTGTGCGGATAATTGAGTAGAAAAAATTAGTGTGCCTACTGCGAAAACAAATGTTAACATGTTCTTTTTCATTGTTCTGAAGTTTTAAAATTTTGAATGTTATTTTTAAATTCTGAACAAAAGAACGATGCCCTGAGCGATTACGAAATCAGGAAACTATAGGCTTTAGAATCTAATACATGAAATGCGTTATTAAAGGGATGAAATTTTCGGTCTTAGGTTATTCCACGATACCATCCATCCACTTTAGATACCATCCATCCACTTTAGAAAGTCTGGTACGCGTACACGGCTTACCAAAACCTCATGTGGGCATATTGGCAAAAAGTAAAGTTTTAGACGGCTGTTGAAGTATTTAGCAACATTCTTAATAGCCTTTACATTCCCAATACAATTACGTGAGACACGAAAAAATAAACGGCTATCAAGGAGGTGCTCTAACTGGTCTAAGGTATAATTAATGATATATCGTTTATCGTTGGATGTATGGAGGAAGACAACTCCGCCTTCGCTATAGAAATGAGCGATATCCTTAGTCTCTATATAATGATAGTTTTCCCCTTTGGATATCAGAAATCTGTTTTTGGTTCTGACAGATAATAGCTGTTCATAGTGCTTAGGGTTGGCTTTATAGGAAACACTATGAAAGATGTTCTCAAATTTAATTAACGCCACTTCCAGCTCATTTTCATTAAATGGTTTTAACAGATAATCAATACTGTTTAATTTAAACGCTTTAATCGCATGCTCATCATATGCAGTTGTAAAGATTACCGGGGTGGTGACCTCTATGTGATTGAATATCTCGAAGCAGTTACCGTCTGCAAGACGTATGTCCATAAGAATTAAATCTACGGCAGAAGTTTTCAAAAACTCGATGGTATCTATCACTGTTTTAGTTTGCTTCTCCAACAAATAATCAGGACGTAATTTCGTTATCATACGTTTCACTTCTTCGTAAGCGAAGCGTTCATCTTCAACTATCAGGTACTTCATGACTTTATAAAGGGGATTTTTACTATAAACAATTGTGTGGTATGATCCACAACAACATCTTTACCGTATAATTTATACTGTTGCGTAATATATTTCAGCCCGATTCCGCCCTTATCAACATCGTGGGACGGTTGGATGTTGTTTTCGACTGTAATATACTCGCTATCCACATTAATTTTAATATTCAATAATGATTCTTCTGTTGCCTTATTATGCTTGAAAGCATTTTCTATCAATAATTGTAGGGTAAGGGGAATAATCTTATGCTGTTCAGAGGAAGATATTTTATTTACCGTAAAAGTAAAAGCATTTTCAAATCGCATTCTCATCAGGAATATATACGAATCCAAAGCATCCAATTCTTCGGTCACCGATACCACTGGCTGTTGGGTGAGTGAGAGTACATACCGATAGGTTTTTGAGAGGGCTTTCGTAAACTTGTTGGCATTTTCCTGATTTATATATATTAGAGAAGATAACACATTTAATGAATTGAATAAGAAATGTGGATTTATCTGTGCCCTCAATGTTTCATGCTGGAATAGCAATACTCTACGTTTCGCTATTTCAGAATCGGCTATGGCTTTTTGTTCGGACTGGAAATAATAAATTAGTTCAAATGACAGCAGAATTGGGATGTTATTTGTCATTGCAAATGCAAATTTGACAAGGAAAGAAGGTAATCCTTCTTCGGAAATCAACAGGACGTCATAAATCACGTAATTGAACAGACATAATATAATCAGACATATTACGACCAACCCTGTAATATCAGCCATGATTCGATATAGAATATTTTTGGAATAAGGCAAATGCTTATTAAGGAATCTTAATAAAAGAAAATCTGCTATACACATGGTAACAATTACCAAATAATGCGAAAACAACTGGATATGAAAATTGTTCCACAAATCTTCCTTCATCAGAATAATGCTGAAAAGCATCTGGCACAAAGCATAAATCAGTGTGGAGGAGAAAAAAATGAGCAGATTTCTTATACCTATTTTTTTAAATTGGATCATATTTCAAAAATAAAGTTTTCATTTGAGGTGTATGACAAATCACTAATATTTCTGATGAACTTCATTATTTGAGGGATGAATTTAATAGTTGGTATCTTTAAAGCGAGCACTTATTCAATTAAATTCGATTACCACATCATCAGATTTTGGATATCCTACACAAGTAAGGACACATCCGTCTTTTATTTGTTTCTCTGTAAGCCCTTCGGTTGTTAGCATTTCTACATTTCCAGATATGCACTTCCCTGCACAGCTTATACAATTTCCACTTTGACAGGAATAGGGCAAATCAATTCCCGATTCAAGCCCGGCAAATAAAATAGACTTACCTGAGGATACGTTTACTTCGTGTTCTTTTCCTTTAAAAAGTATTTTTATCTGATGTTCTTCTGATGCAGGCTTTCCTTTTGTGACGGTATAGAAACTTTCTTTAAGAATCATCTCTTTAGAAAATCCTGTTTCTATTATCGTTTTGGTTGCCATGTCCATCAGTCCTTGTGGACCACATAGGTAAAACAAAGAACTTGTCTCTTTCGTAATTTGCAACTCGTTAAAAATAGTTTTTAGGTGTGTAGTATTAATTCTGTGGGCATTTTTCTTTTTAAATAGTCTTGCAAAAAATCCTGCTTTTGATTGGTTGCTCTTCATTTCATCTCCCCAATAATGAACGATACGGAAACGTGATGAATATTCGGAAGACCATTGTTCTAATTGGTCATAAAATATCGTAGCAGCCTGGTTAGCGTTCACGTAGACTAAGGATACCCTAGAGGTTGAGTTCGCTATAAGTACTGACTTAACCATAGAAAATAAAGGTGTAATCCCGCTTCCACAGGCAATTAGCACGATATGGTTTGGAATGTTTTCTGGTTTTAAATTAAAATTTCCCATAGGTGGCAATACAATCATCGTATCTCCAGCTTTGAGATTATCATTAAGGTGGTTAGACATTTTTCCCCCTTTTACCCTTTTTACTGTTACAGATAAGTCTTTATCGATATAAGGTGAAGAGCAAAGCGAATAAGCTCGTCGTTCTTCCTTTCCGTCAATTTCGCCCATCAGAGTTAGGAATTGACCTGACAGATAATCAAATTGTTGCTCGGGCTGGGAGAAGTGTATTGTTATAGAATCCGCAGTTTCCTGTACAATCTCGTTAACATATAATATGGTTTTATCGCTCATAGTTATTTTACTATTAAATCAATTATTTTTTAGAGATCAGTACCTATCTTTGTTTATCAAACAGATTTAACCTCTTGCACCAACTAAAGAAGTGTTTTAATTCATTTTGGTCTAACCTATCAAAATGGAAAATTTTATGAGGGAATGGAATAGCATTTGAATAAACGCCATTTATTGAGAAAACAAGCATTAATTTCTTGCTGTTACTTTTCTCTAAGTTAAACTCTCTTTGAAGCTTGTGCTGTTCATTTTCAAAAAATGATACTAGTGAACAATCCCCATATATCAATAAAACTACCCAATCACAATGTTTTACAAAATCCCGATAGTCATTTTCATTATTATAATTGTTGCTGATATATACTTCGTTTCCATTGTTCCAGAAGAAGTCTGCAATATCGTAAAGACATTCATCTATTTCCTGTTGTCTATTTTCTATTACTAAATATTTCATTATTAAAATGTTCAGTTATGGTACCGGGTCTTAGTCGTTTAATAAATATTATCTCTTTTTGTTGTGTGGGTATGTGGAAAGTAGAACGATAACAAATCAATTCACTCCATAATCAAATCAATTACTTTTTCTGGGTTAGAATCGTTGTTAATCCAAATGTCTTCTATTGTGGTAGCTTCTTCAATTGATAATCCATTTTCTTTCAGTTTTTCAGATGCTTTTTCATAGTTGATATCTAACGCCCTAAAAGCATCATTGATAGGTGCTTTTACCATTTTATTGAAAATGATTAAGTCCACGGGAGGGGACATCCTTTCTGAGACAATTAGTATAACAGATAGGACTAATACACCTAATAGAGCTGGAATAAAGACACCTTTTTTGAAATGTATTCTTAATGCTTTCCAATTGAGTATGACGTGGAAAATGGCACATATAATGAAAAATAACCCTAAAATTTCGTGTATAACTTCTGTATAACCATCAAATAAATGGAAAAGCATCAATAAGCCAGATATTCCGACTACAAGAAAAACTAAGGAAATAAAGGGGGTAATATAATTTCTGTTCAATTTCATAATACCAAGTTTTGTTTAGTTAAATTTTGAAAACCTGTTTTCAATATCAGTTAACCATTTTACTCTTTTTTCCTGACTGACTGACTTTACCATATTATAGCTAATCCATTTAAGATTTTTGTAGCCCATAGTTTTGAAAACGCTTTTTATCATTGCTTTCTTGATTAAGTTGCCAATAAGCAGGGAATACATTATTTTGGGCTTATTCATGGTTGTGATTACTGTCACACCTTTTAAGTTTTTTAAAAGTGGTACTAAACCAAAACCCCTTGGATGGTGGTCGTACACAACTCCTGGAGTAAGAACTCTGTCAACAAATCCTTTGGTCATTGCAGGCATCAAATCCCACCAAATAGGAAAAATAAAAATCAGGTGGTCTGCCTTTTCCAAACGTTCGTTATAGTCTATTACTTGTGGATCCACAGGTTTGTGATCCAGAAAGGCTTTCAAATCTGCCTTTGACATTACCGGATTAAATCCATCATTATCAAGATGCATCAGGTCTATCTCGTGATTTGCATCTTTAAGCCCTTTGGTTACAGCATTTAAAATTGCGTTTCCAAAGCTTCCTTCATAGGGATGATTAAATACTATTACTACTTTCATTTTTACTTTGCTTAATTTTATACTGCAAAGTTGAGAAGTAGCAAATAGTTGGACGATAACAATTGTAAAGAAATCGCAAAGCGATTCACGAACACAAAAAATAATCAAAAAATCTGTGAGTAAATGAACTTATCGCCTGTTTCGTATTCTGCTTAATGAAACAGATGTAATGCCTAAATAGGAAGCGATATAATGTTGCTGTACACGCAATAATATCTCATGATTTTCCTGAAGAATTTTTTGTATCGGACTTCTGGTTTGTCCTGAATTCGTGGAATCAATAAATGTTGGTATGAGGCTACACGGCTAATGAGATACTTATTGAACAGGTTTTGAAAGGCTTTATCATTTTGTAACAAATCCATTTCCTTTTTACCAATAAACAAAAGAACCGAATGTATTGATTTTGTCTCTGTTCAGTCATTTACTGTTTATGGTTCTATTAGCTTAAAAATCTATTTTAGATAACTTAATTTCAAAGTAGCACACATCTGCATTGTGGTAATGTGAAGGAAGATTCACAGAATTTTTCAACTTTTTGATTCCCAAAAAACTAAATCCACAATTTTTGTAGTGTTGAATCAGCTTTACATTTTCACCACAAGTATCCATGCGGATATATTTTTTATTTTTCGCAAAATCCTTTGCCCAATCTACAATTATTTTTACAAAATTGTGGCCCCGGAAACTCGGGTTTGTTGCTATTCTATGAATATAAAGAGCAGATACCCCATCGTCATCTTTCCAAATTTCCGGGTCGCTGTATGTAATTGCCCAAACGCAGGCAATCTCATTATCAATCAGTAATTTGAATTGTCTATTTTCAGCAATTTCTTCTTCTATCAATGTTTTATCAAATTCCGGCCATTGGTTTTCGGGAAACCTTTCTTTCTGAAATGCGGTGGCTAATTTATAAAGTCTAAATATTTCAGATATATCTATTTCGGTGCTATTTACTATTTTCATTATCTATTGATATTATATTACTGATTCTAACTTGTTTTCGTCTTTGTTAACTCCTATTAGTAAGGTCAATTCATCACATTGGGTCACTTTAGTATTTTCAATCTGAATTCTGCAAAAACTTTACGCTTTACTATTTCTCCATTTTTGAGAATGCTTTTAACATATTCCTCTTTACAAAATTACAATGAACTGAATAAACAAAACGATTACAATTGTAAAATAAACATAATCAGATTCACCGACGATGGATAAACGAATAATGAAGGCTTCTAGTGATATCCTGGAGCCAACTTTGGGAATGAGGGCTGTGAATCTATTGATAATATACTCTGTTTAAAAATCATCTTATTAATAGTGAAAATGCTTTCAGCTCGAAATCTTTTATTTAATGGTATTTCTTGATTGAATTGGGGATTTAACCACAAGCGCAGCGGATTGGGATACTTCGGCTGCCATTGTTTTAAAGACCTTTGTAGGGTAATTAAAATAAAAATCATAATGAACAAACAGAAAATTGCCTTAGTAACCGGCGGAAGCCGTGGAATAGGTCGGGATATAGCGATTAACCTAGCAAAAAGGGGCTTAGATGTAATTATCACCTACCTATCCAATGAAAGAGCAGCCAATGAGGTTGTTGAACAAATAAAATCCTATGGGAATAAAGCAGCGGCTTTACAATTGGACGTTGCTGCCTATGAAGCTTATGCCCCTTTTTTTTCGGAGAAATTATTACCACTGTTAAAAAACAATTTCAACAACTCACAATTAGACTACCTTATAAACAACGCAGGAGCTATTGCTTTTTCAACTTTTGACGATACTACCATCGATCAATTTAAGGAGATGATACACATACATCTGATGGCACCCTTCTTTATCACACAGCATGCTTTACGTATTATGAACGACGGAGGAGGAATCGTGAATATTTCAACCGGGCTGACGCGTTTTTCCACACCGGGGTTTGCGGCATATGCCTCCATGAAAGGCGGACTTGAAGTACTTACCAGATATCAGGCTAAAGAATTGGGAACACGAAAAATCCGTGCAAATTCAGTAGCTCCGGGCGCTATCGAGACCGATATTTTAGGAGGTGCCGTGAGGGACAACAAAGACATGAATGCCGCACTGGCTGCTGAAACAACCCTGGGGCGAGTTGGTCTTCCTAAAGATATCGGCGCTGTAGTTGCTTTTCTTTGTACTGAAGAAGCCTATTGGATCAATGCTCAACGAATTGAGGTGTCAGGTGGTAGTAACTTGTAATTATTTGGTAAATTTGACCTATGGAGGAAATCATTCAAGTCAAAACCATTAGCGAATTTCACCGTCTGTATAATTTACCTAAGCCTTTACATCCGTTGATCAGCTTGGTAGATTACGCCGAAATGTATAATGGGGTAACGGTTAAGTGTTGGTCACAATCATTCTATTCCATTGCATTAAAGAAGAATGTACTGGGAAAGTTTAATTATGGACAGTTGCCCTATGACTTCGATGAGGGCCTGATGTCATTTTTTTCACCAGGACAGATCCTAAATATTAAATTCAACGATGAATTACCCAGGCAGGAGCCATCGGGATGGATACTGCTTATCCATCCCGATTTTTTATGGAATACCACGCTGGCCAAAACGATAAAGGGATATGAATATTTCGGGTATGCCATTAATGAGGCGCTTTTCCTGTCTGAGAGAGAGGAGGATAGTATGGGGGGGCTTTTGGATAGCATCCGCGAAGAATACAGCAGGAATATGGATGATTTCAGTAAAAGGATTATCATCTCCCAGATCGAACTATTGCTGAATTATGCAGATCGCTACTACAAAAGGCAATTTATTACGCGAGAACGTAGTAATCACGAATTACTCACAAGATTTGAAGAATTACTGGAACTATATTTCAATGAAACAAACGATAGGGAACGGGTGCTTCCAACAGTACAGTATTTCAGCGAAAAATTGAACAAACCCCCCGATTATCTGAGTAGCGTTTTAAAGAACACAACAGGTAGTAATGCCAGTCAACATATACAGTTCAAAATTATAGAGGTGGCCAAACTCAAACTCTCTACTACGACACTTACCGTAAGCGAGATCGCCTATAACTTAGGATTTGAACAACCACAATCATTGAGCAAGCTATTCAAAAAGGTTACACGCCAGACTCCGCTTGAATTCAGGGGTTTATATCAGCGGCATATGTAAATGGTTTTTCAAAATTGCCGCTAACCGTTTAAAGTTGCACGTTAGCTTATTTGAATGGTCTCCTATCATATCCACTTTTTTGGGGGTAACAAACAAGTTAAGACCCGGTTACCTTAGTGCACTGGTATCCCATTAAAATTGGGACGCTGTTAAATTCATGCACATCGCCATTATCGTCTGTTTCTTATCCTGCTTAATGAAACAGAAGTTATACCTAAATAGGATGCGATATAATGTTGCGGAATACGCTGAATAATGTATGGATGTTGTGTAATAAGCTCTTCGTACCTTTTTTGAGGTGAATTTTTTAAATAGGAAAAAAAAAGATTTTGACTTTGTAGAAGCCGTTGAAATAAATGTTCAAGTATATGATCTTTAATATCCGGCAAACTCATTAATGCTTCTTGAAATTCTTTCTGCGTAATAGTTTGTAGCACACAGGGTTCAATAGTTTCTATACTATATAGACTAGGTTTGTTAGTCATAAAACTTTCAATAGACGACACACCACTACCTTCAAAGAAAAATTGAGTTGTTATATCTTTTCCGTTATTATTAATCCAAGTTCGTAAACAACCTTTTTCCACGAAAAACATTTTTTTGGAAATTTCACCTTCTTCAAGAAGAGTAGTTTTAGCAGGAATCTCTATTTGTTTAAAAAGATGACTAAGCATACTCCACTTTTCGGTATTTTTTTTTGCTTTGTTCATTATATTTAATTTAATAACATTTTAATAGTTCTAAATTCTTATAAATATGTTAACTCATTTAAGTATTCGTCTATTTTTAGGCTTAATACGCTGAATAATATATGGATGTTCTATAATAAGCTCATCGTAGAGTTTAGGTGAATTATTTTTACGATAGGAATAAAAGATTTTATTTTGAAAATCCATTTGAGAAATAGTTTATAAACACACGACTCTGACCTTTCGATGCTGAATAAACTCAACTTTCTCTACTGTCATTTTTAACCAAGTCCGCAAATTATATTTCCATGAGAATAGTTTCAGAGTTTATATTCTCTTGCCTCTTGTAAAAATCACTCATAAAATCCTTCCCCCAGTTTTCCATCATATCAACAAGGGGTAAAAGCGATTCACCTACTTTGGTTAAAAAATATTCAACCTTAGGAGGAAGTACCGGATAAATAACTTTTCTAACAACACCATATGCCTCTAACTCTTTAAGTTGTAAGTTCAAAACTCTTTTGCTCGCAAGCGGATGTTTCTTTGCGAGTTCACTCGGTCTTCGTATTCCTTGGTTGATAGAATCAATTAAGCAGGGCTTCCATTTACCTCCAATAATCTCAAAAGTAATACTCATGCCACAACTAAAATCTTTCGGTATTTTTTTCTCGTACATAGCTGTTCTATTTTAGGGAATAAATTTACGACATATTTCGTTTTTAGTATCATAGGGATAATATTATCCCTATAGCAATATTTTTTCACTTATTTTTTCACATGTATAAGGTCAGTACATTTGCTCATAATTAATCAATAAAATTAAAAAAAAATGGAATTATCAAATAGAGACAAAGCTGAAGCTATACAAAATAGCATTGAAACTGAAACTTTGGCAGAAATAGGGTTGATCAGTCCTACCTCCTATAAACAACACAATCCAAATGTAGCAACGGGCTTACAAGCAATTTTGGGCTTGCATGATCAAATGCCGATGGATAAAGTTTACACAAATGTAGTCCGTAAGTTTCAAGATGGAGATTATGGATTTGTTCACGTAGACTATTTCCTTTTTGAACCAACCGTCGCTTTTGATATACACCGGTTTGAAAATGGAATAAGTGTTGAACATTGGGATAATCTTCAAACAAATCCAAAAAAACTGAATAAAAGCGAAAGAACAATGACTGACGGAAAGACCAAAGCAAAAGATCATCATAAAACGGAGGTTAACAAAGCACTTGTTAAAGACTTTGTTCAAAACGTTCTTATTTATGGGCAAATCGATTTGGTGTCAAATTATTTCAGGGGAGACGAATTGATTCAACATAATCCACATATGGGTGATGGGGTACAAGAATTTCTTAATATGTTGGAACAATGGAAGAAGGAGGGGAAACCTCAAATTTATAGTAAAATACATAAAGTATTAGGAGAGGGAAATTTCGTTTTGGTATTAAGTGAAGGCTTTTTTAAAGGAGAACATGTTGCGTTCTACGATTTGTATAGAGTTGAAGATGATAAAATTGTAGAACATTGGGACGTCGTTGAAACAATACCTGAACCTGAAAAACGAAAAAATGAAAATGGTAAATTCTAAGAAAGATAGGCGTTACAAAATAATTAGCACCTTTTTTGTGGTTCTACCGACAACTTTTATTATGTCAGTCTTATCAACTTTTACTAAATGGGTTTCATTTGAAAATTGGATCGGTGAACTTTTTAAATCGTGGCTTATTTCATTGCCTATTGTTTACGCTTGCGTATTGCTCCTATTGCCACTTGCTAATAAAATGACTAGCAAGATTTTAGATAGAAAAGTACATTTATAAAATTAGAGTGTTCCTAAAAATTTGTATCGTTTTAGGAATACTCTATTTTGTTTTTAGTTACTATTAATTATAATTGGAAAATAAGGTCAACATAATTTCAAAAATGTTCTTCAGTAGATAAATGTCGGGTTTATTATTGGAATATGATTATTGCAAGGCGCTTTACAGAAGCACAATCTACGATGCTGATGAGTGGGTGTTCGGGCTTGGGCAAACCTCTTAATTGATAAAATTCGCTAATTGTTTTATTGTGTCTGCCGTTGTCCCATATAACAAATTTAAAAATAATTTTGTTGCATATCATCCAATAAGCTGATGTGTGTCGGTTGCCAACCTAATTGCTCTTGTGTTTTGAAATTTGAAGCCATACTTTCCATCGTAATGAAATTACTCATCCACTCAAAGTGTTTTGCTAATTCATCGCCTGACACAGATTTCACAGGCAAGTTCAACGTTTCGCCAAGGATCAGTGGAAATACTAACGTGTCCGTGATTTCTGATAAAGGGTCCGTGTGGATTTCAAGACAACAATTTGTTGCATTCGATTTAGAAGAGAGTCCTCATACAGACTTACCTTACTTTCCATGTACTCCATTGCCGGGAAAGGCGCTTAAGCCAGCAATTTTATTGCTATCGATATTGTAAACGATCTCCACGGAAAATGAGGATAGCTCATATACCACAAACCTCAGATTGTTTTTGATCGTTTCATCAATTATTTTTCCCTCAGCCATCACAAGCTCGATCTGAGATTCCTTAGGTAAATTGTTAAAATCGTAATATGAAATAGACATATGGTCAGTTTTAATTTGATGTTTGCTGATCTTGTTTAGTACATCTCTGCAAACCTGATATTTGTAGTAATGTTCTGCGGACTCGATCCGATTTATTAAAAATTACAACGCATTGATGAGCCTGAATGTGAGGTTGATCCTGGGCATCATTGGCTTTGTGGATTTGGCGATCCGATGCTCCCAATTCTCCTGCAGGTCGCCTTTCATAATGAGCAATGAACCGTTCGGAAGCGGCAGGCTGTATTTGCTTTGATGATGATCTTTTTTTCTGAAATCAAAGTTTCTGGACTGTCCAAGACTGATAGATGCAATAACAGGTCTCTTTCCATATCTGCTTTCCTTGTCTCGATGCCATGCTACTGAATCATTTTGGTCACGGTAGAGATTTAATAGGACACCATTGAACCAATAACCAAATTCTTTTTCTATTCTTTCTTTTAAGTTTAGCAACTGCGGAGTCCATGGATTCCTATTGGAAGTATTACTGTCAGCTGATTTATTATATTTTAAATCAACATACCAGGCGGTTAAACGTGGTGTTATGACAGTCTTATCATACATTTTCTGTGTGCGCTGTTCCCATGGGGCGGTTTGAAGCAGATTTTCTTTTAATTGATCTGCCTCTTCCCTGCTCAGAAAATTTTCCCTGTATTCTAAAAGGTCTTTTGGAAACTGATAAAACTCTTCGGCATCAAATAAACTTAGCTGACTCATTGTAATTTCTTATAAAATAATTATCTTTACACTGTTCCATTTATGGGATATTTTTTTTCATCATTTGTGTTTTTAACTTCTCTTCGGAGAAGTTTTTTTATGGATTAAATTTCAAAATTCCATTTTCTAAATTACTGATACTTCGTTTCGCTTCCTCAACTAAATTTTTCAAATTGGCTTCATCAGGTAGGGCGTACGGTTTATAGTCTTGCGGTAAAATTCCTCGTACATAACGCCATACTTCTTTAATCTCTTCCAATGAAATGGTATAGGGTTCATAAAATGAATTATCAGCGGATACAATAATAAAATTTTTGTTCTTTTTCATAAAGGTCTTGTAAGTAATTCCTTCATTGGTCACAAAAATGTATTCCTTATTTGATTTCAGGTCTTCCAGTTTTTCTACATACTCTCCTATAATAATGGATTGGTCTGCAAAGGGCGGCATCGAATCACCATCCGCTAAAAAAGCTCTGTATTTTCCATTTTTTAAAAAAGGCAACTGCATTTTTTGAAGACTTTCAATAAATTCAGGATCACTAAATCCTTTCAAATAGCCCATTGAAGCTTTTTGTGGTACGATTTCAATGAAATTGTTACCTTCTGAATCTACTACTACGGGAAGTAATATTTTATTCCCGGACAGATTGACCATTTTATCCAAAGGATACTTTCTTATATCAACGGTGACCAGAAGGTCAATACTGATGTTGTAGTATTTGGATATCCTGACCAATACTTCAATAGGTGGTTCTGCATTCCCATATTCGTAGGAAACATATCTTGATCTGGTAAGGATGAGTTCATCTGCCAGTTTATGCTGGGTCAGATTTTTTTGACCTCTCAAAAACACGATGTTATCTGCAAATATTGACATTGTCATAATTTATGACAACAAATATACACATTTTGTTTAAAAACATGACTAAGTTTGTACCATGGAAAGAGCAATTGCACATATGGACCTGGATACTTTTTTTGTCTCCTGTGAACGGCTAAAAAACTCTGTGTTGGAGAAACAGCCCGTAATCATTGGAGGTGGTGACCGTGGTGTGGTAGCATCGTGTTCCTATGAGACCAGAGAATTCGGTGTCCGTTCGGCAATGCCTATCAAGATGGCATTGCGATTATGCCCGGAGGCCAAGGTTATCAAAGGAGATATGGAGTATTATTCCAATATGTCTCATTTGGTGACCGAAGTGATTCAGGAAAAAGTACCGGTACTAGAAAAAGACAGCATCGACGAATTCTATCTGGATCTGTCAGGAATGGACAAGTTCTTTGGATGTTACCAATGCACGAATGACATTGCAGATGCCGTGATGAAAAATACAGGTCTGCCAATCAGTTTTGCCCTTTCCACCAATAAGACAGTATCCAAAATTGGAACCGGTGAATCCAAACCTATTGGGAAACTGGAGGTCAAGGCAATGGATGTCCAACCATTTTTAAATCCATTGTCGATAAAGAAAATCCCGATGGTCGGGCCTGAGACCTTTCAGCTTTTCTCAAGATTAGGGGTGAAGACCATAAAGACCCTTTCTGAAATGCCGGTCGATGTATTGCAGGAGCTGGTCGGAAAAAACGGCACTATGCTTTGGAAGAAAGCAAACGGTATTGATGAAACACCGGTTGTTCCCTATTCCGAAAGAAAATCCATCTCTACGGAGAATACATTTTCCCAGGATACCATCGATATTCAGAACATCAGAAGTGTTTTGTCTGGGATGGTTGAAAAGCTATGTTATCAGCTCAGGCACGAAAAATGGCTGACCTCAACGGTTTCCGTTAAAATCAGGTACGCTAATTTTGATACGGAGACCAAACAGTGCAGGCTTCCTTACACATCGGCAGACCATACATTGCTACGGTATGTTTTGGAACTATTCAACAAAGTCTACACAAGGAGAATGAGGATCCGTTTGATCGGGGTCAGGTTTACCGGTTTGGTTCATGGTCTGCACCAGATGGATCTTTTTGAAGATACAGAAGAACTGATTTCTTTATATCAGACCATGGATCATCTGAAAGACAGATTCGGTTCATCCAGTGTTGTCAGAGCATCGGGTCTATTACTTTAATATTTTATTATGTTTCTCAACTGCCATACTTATCACAGCCTGCGTTACGGGACCATCTCTGTTGAAGATCTGGTTCAACAGGCTGTTGACCATCAATTAAAGGTCTTGGCATTGACCGACATCAATACGGTTACGGGTATCTACCAGTTTTATAAGCTTTGTCAGGAAAAAGGGATCAAACCGATTGTTGGGATCGATGTCCAGGTTGATAATGAGCAGTACTATATATGCCTGGCTAAAAACCCAAAGGGCATTGCAGAGGTCAACAGGCTTTTGACCCGTTATAACTGTGAAGGAATTGAGATCCCCAGAACTAATCCTGTATTGGAAAATACCTTTGTGATCTATCCTCTACACAATATGCCCGAAAAACTTTTGCCACATGAATTTATCGGAATCAGACAGGATGAGATAAACTTATTGTTTAATCCTGAATTGAAAGCATTATCGCATAAAATGGTCATCCTTCATCCGGTAACCTTTAAGACAGATGAAGAATTTGAACTGCATAAGGTCCTGAGGGCAATAGCAGGCAACATCTTATTTACTAAATTGGACGAAAATGACCATTGTAAGAACAATGAAACATTTATAGGTAAAAGACAACTGTTGGAGAAGTATTTCCCATATCCAGAGATCATTGAAAATACAAAGTGCATTGTAGATGAGTGCAGTTTTGAATTTGACTTTAAAACACCGAAAAATAAAAAGCATTATACCGAAAATAAAGAAAATGATTTTAAGTTACTGAAAAAATTAGCCTATGAAGGTCTAAGTAAAAAATATCCAATTGATAACCAGGAAGCAAAGGCAAGAGTAGACAAAGAGCTGGGTGTTATCAATGAACTCAATTTCTGTGGTTATTTTTTAATTACCTGGGACATTGTCCAGTATAGCAATAGAATGGATTTTATGCATGTAGGCCGGGGAAGTGGTGCCAACTCTATTGTCAGTTATTGTATCGGAATCACGGATATATGTCCTTTGGAACTTGATCTTTATTTTGAAAGATTTTTGAATCTCAATCGGAAAACGCCTCCTGACTTTGACATCGACTGGAGTTGGAAGAACCGGGATACCATATTGGAATATATATTTAATAAATATGGAAAGGATCATGTGGCCTTTTGCGGAACCAACGTCGAATTTAAAAGCAGGTCAAGGTTCAGGGAGCTTGGA
This sequence comes from Chryseobacterium limigenitum, assembly GCF_900114875.1. Classification (GTDB taxonomy): domain Bacteria; phylum Bacteroidota; class Bacteroidia; order Flavobacteriales; family Weeksellaceae; genus Chryseobacterium; species Chryseobacterium limigenitum. Next base: position 141,958 of record NZ_FPKW01000004.1, on the reverse strand, counting down.
AAAGTATTCGGACTGCCTAAGGATGAACTGGATCAGCTTTCTAAAAGACCGAGAGATCAGCATGATCAGAACTCCATTGTCCAGGAGATCTATAAGTATGAAAATTTATTGATAGGTTTCCCTAATCAAAGAAGTATGCATTCCTGTGGAATCCTGATTTCTGAAGAACCGATCACCAATTATTCTGCTTTAGAATTCCCCCCAAAGGAATTTCCTATTGTACAGTTTGATATGCATACCGCAGAGGAGATCGGTCTTGAAAAATTTGACATCCTTTCACAAAGAGGATTGGGAACCATAAAAGATACGGTCAGACTGATCGAAGAAAAAAGAGGAATCACTGTCGACATTGAGGATACAAGGATCTCAAAAAATGAGACCAAGTGCAACGAGTATCTGAGTATCGGAAATACGATTGGCTGTTTCTATATTGAATCTCCTGCAATGCGGGGCTTATTGAGAAGATTGAAGTGTGAGAATTATAAGGTTTTGGTAGCCGCCTCATCCATTATTCGCCCCGGTGTGGCGCAAAGCGGAATGATGCGGGAGTATATATTCCGGCACAATCATCCAAACCAGTTTGAATACTTCCACGAAGTCTTTGAGAAAGAACTCGGTGAGACCTATGGAATCATGGTGTATCAGGAGGATGTGATAAAAATTGCCATGCATTTCGGTGGTGTTTCTGCCGAAAACGGTGATGTCTTAAGAAGAGCCATGAGCGGCAAGGGACGTTCATTATCAGCCTTACAGAAATTAAAAGATGATTTTTTTGAATCCTGTAAGAAGAAAGGACACCCCGAACAGTTATCTCAGGAAGTCTATCGTCAAATCGAATCCTTTGCAGGCTATTCTTTTTGTAAAGCTCACTCAGCTTCGTATGCGGTGGAAAGTTATCAGAGTCTCTATCTCAAAGCCTACTACCCTATCGAATTTATGGTCTCAGCCATCAATAACGGTGGTGGATTTTACAGAACGGAAGTATATGTTCACGAGGCAAAAATGGCAGGAGCGACCATTCATAATCCCTGCATCAACCTCAGCGAATTTCAGACGACCGTTTACGGTACTGACGTATATTTGGGTTTTATGCATATTGAAAAACTTGAAGCCTCGGTTAAACTATCTATTCCTGAAGAACGTAAAGAAAATGGAGATTACAAATCCTTAGAAGATTTTGTCAAAAGAGTCAATATCGGTATACAAACTTTACAGACTTTGATCTTTGTCGGAGCATTCAGGTTCACCGGAAAACAAAAACATGAATTATTAATAGAAGCGAGATTTCTTTTATCAAAGAATTACTACAAAACTAAAATTATATCGTTGTTTGATGAACCTCAGAAAGATTATGAATTGCCTGTTATTGAAAGAAATCCTTTTGAAGATGCTTTTGATGAAATCGAAATATTGGGTTTTCCAGTTTCTTATTCAATTTTTGACTTACTAAAAACTAAGTACAGAGGTCACGTATTGGTTAAGGACCTATTAAAATACCACAAAAAACAGGTTAAAATGCTCGCCTATCTGATCTCAAGAAAGCACGTTCCCATCAAAAAGAAAGATCATCCCGGCAAAAAAGATGATATGTACTTCGGAACCTGGATCGATGCTGAAGGACAGTATTTTGATACCGCCCATTTTCCCGATAGCCTCAGAAAGTTTCCTTTTAAAGAAGGAGGTATTTACCTTCTATTAGGTACGGTCGAGGTAGATTATCATTTCCCGACCATGACCATCACAAAAATGGCAAAAATGCCCTTAGTTCCTGATCCCCGTTATTCGATGGATAAGGATAAAGAGAGGGAAATAGAGAGCGGACTGCGGGAGGATGTAAGTGTTACATTTAGACAACCGTACCCGCAAGAACACGAGATTGTGCTGCCAAGAATTAGAATGATATGATTACATTAAGACTATTTGGATAAATTTTGTAGACTAGCATATAGTATTTGTATTCAAAGGATATTCTTTCTCCTACCATCATTACAGATGGAAAACCCAGACAATTATCTGTCAGTTTGAAGAATAGATAAACAAGTAACAATAATTGACAAAAATAGGTCCATTCATGTAAAACTGAATCCAGAAAACTAATTAAGCTTCATAACTCGGTTTAGACCAATGGCTTCGATTTCTTCCGCTTTTGTTATAACAATTTTGTGTTTTTTATTCGTTGTCAGTGCTGCAAATTCAACATTTATTTTGATGACATTAATGTCATCTATAACTCCATTATAGTAGTATTCAGCATCCGGCAACATATATAGCTTCTGTGTATTCTAAACTTATTGATCTTGTAAAACCTTTCTTATACATTTGTTTATGAAACGCAGTATAGGTTTCTGTTTCCGCATCAATCAATTCTACACGTACGATAAATTTAGCCATAAGTTATTGTTTTAATTTCTATGAATATAATATCAATTCCCGCTAAGAAAATCTTTTACTATTAAACTTCCATGGATGCAATTGACGCTCTGTTACTATCCGTAAGGTTCAAGGAAACTTACAACCTCTCAAACATGATTATCTTTGATGCGCAAAATCGGCAATATCAAGAATAGCTTTCTCAATTTTCATCCGTCCCTCCTTAGACTTTAAATTAATTCCACAAAAAGTAGTACTGTTATGTACAGTACAGAGATTAAGGTAATGAATTCCTGCCAACAGTATTGCTAATGTCGTTTTAAACTCTTCAGATTGCTGACTAAAATCCAATTCCTTAGCGCTACTTTTCAAACCTTGAAAAACTTTTTCACGCTGCTCAAATAAATTTTTGAGAACACTTCGTTTTTCCGAAATTTGCCAAATGATGATCTTTTGCAATTCTTTATTAGTTTTTAAACCTTCAAACTGGCTTAACAAAGCTATTTCTGCAGGTGTTTTTCCACTAGCTGAAAAATTAGCCTCAATTTGTTTCTCATCAATTTTACGCCAATAATCCTGCGATCTGATATACTCATCAATAAGTTTATCCGTACTACCAAAATAGGTATAAATTAACTTTTTATCAAAACCGGCAACAGCTGATATTTTACTAACCTTTAATCCTAAATAACCTTCGGTTTTTAAAATTTTACCAACTGCGTTCATTAATTTTTGTTTGGTTCTTTCTTTATCCCTGATAGGGCCCTGTACAACTTTTCTTGGCATTGTTTATTATTTAAAATTGCGTAACCTATTATTTTATATTACTTCAAGTATATGTCGCCCCAGCGTATTCTTAACTTTTGATTTTATAAGTGTATACATTATAAGGGAAAATTTTCTTTGCTAAGCCTTTTGATATCCAACATCCTACTAATATTGGGAAGAATAATACATATCCATTTGGCACCAAATTGCAGACTAAAAAAAGAGCAGTAAATGGAGCGTAGATAGAAGCAGACAATGTGGCAGCTGCGCCCACTAAAACAAAATTCAAATAAATCAAAGAAGTTCCGAAGAGGGTATTACAGCAAAGAGCAAAAGCAAACCCTAGGAAAGCACCCGCGACAATACTTGGCGCAAAAACACCACCGTCTCCACCCGCTCCCAGTGTTAATGCTGCCGCTAACGGTTTTAAAAAAATTAAAACGAAGATCAATATGAAAGAATAACTTTGAGGATGATACAAAATTTCTGACAGTGAATGATAACTGTCCCCATATAGAAAAGGAAAACAGAATATCAAACCTCCAACGATTAAGCTTCCGAAATTTACTCTTAGAAAGTCATTTGATATTCCAGAAAAGAAATCCTTTATTTTAATAACTGAAATAGTAAAATAGACAGATAAACCACTACCCAAAATGCTCAACAATAAAAAAAAGGGGACTGCCGACCATCTCCATTCTGTGATCTCAAAAGGAAGTAATGGTTTGCTTTTTATGTAAAATAAAAACACCACAGAAATAAATGCTGATGCGGTACAGCTTATAAACAGGGTCTTAGTAAATTTTCTGGCAATCACTTCCATCGCGAAGAGCCAGCCTGCAATCGGACTTCCAAATAAAACAGCCACGCCCGCCACAACACCTGCACAAATAAGCTCCAGCTTATATATATTAGCAGAAAATTGTTTTTCATACGCTGCATTTCCAAGCGTTGCGGTCGCAACAACTGTAGAAACCTCAATTCCTGTTGAGCCACCGAAGATGACGGTCAAAAAGCCATTAAAATAATGTGATGGAATTTTGAATAGTGGCAAATGGTCTTTACGTTGGTCAACTGTTTTATAAATTTCTGTAATCCCTTTATTCTTCCTGTTCAAAAAAAGATATTTTCTTAAAAAATAAATTGCTGTGATCCCAATTGTTGGAAATAAAACAAAAAATAAAGCATTTTCTTTTTCTGCATAATGAAATATTAATTTTTGAAAATGTTCCGTAAAGAATTTTAATGAATACCCGAGAAAAGAAGCACAGATACTTATTAAAATTGAAACTAAAATGAGTCTGAAATAATGATGTCTTCGTACTTTCTTCCGTTGCATTAAGAAATTATTTTTTTTAGTATTTTAAGGTATTATGGGAAACTTTGAAAATAAATTACATTTTATTTTCTGTTTTCAATTTTTCCAGATATTCTTTCAAAATCTTTGCGTGGCAATGTTTCTCATCTTTTGCGGCATATAACAACGTAATAACTTCATGCTTTCTATTACGTTCTAAAAATTCTTTTACACTATCACTTTTTTGTAATTCTGTGATGTATTTCTGAGAAAAACTGACCCAAAGTTCAGGATCATGATTAAACCATTTGCGTAGCTTATCAGAAGGGGCAAGATCTTTATTCCATTCATTGATATGAGCATTTTCCTTTGACATTCCACGAGGCCAAAGTCGGTCTACCAACACCCGATAACCATCTGAGGATGGCTTTTCATAAATTCGCTTCATTTTAATTTTCATACAAAAAAAATTTTATACAAAAGTCGTTAAGAATAACTCTTAAGAACGTACATACCATTAAGCTAACAATAGTATTCTAAAGATTGAAATTCGTGACAATATAAAAAGCTGCCCAGGCTACGAATATCAGAGCAATTACCCACACCCAAACCGGTATCGTACGAGGATTTTCGCTTCCTTTGATAATGAAGCTTTGATTTCTTCCTGTATCATACGCGTTGACCATTAAAGGTATCGTGCCATTAACTACTTCATCATCAGAAAGTCCTTCTAAATGAATAATAGGGCCATTACGAACGATAAAAGGTATTATTTTTAGCCCCTCTTTCTGATCAAATTTACTAACAATTCTAAGGAGGTGTTTCCCATCGGCCAATTTTGTTGTATCAAGATTAAAAACTATCGGGGTCTGAAGTTCTGCAATGGGGTTCACTTCTTCATCGATGTATAAAAAAACAGTGGCGTTATGTTTTGACATTTTTTTGAAGCTTTAGAAATCCAATATTGTATTTTTGATATGTTTTCTGTTCTTTTCTCCCGGGATGACCAGAAACTTAAAAGAAAAAAATAAAGTCCCAAGTGTAATTATGCCAATACTTGATACAATTACCCAGTCCCAATTTGATTCGGGTCCAGTACCATGTGTTAGATCCTGCGTTATTTTAGGCTGTTGAAGTTTACAGGCGTCACATGCCTGAACATACCCGGCCCAAAATAAAAAAACAAAAAATCCTAATTTTATCTTTTTCATATTATTTTATTTTATCCATAATTACTTTCACTTCATCAGCCGTCACTTTTTTTCCGGTGTTCCCCCAGCTTGTTCTTTCATGATTAATGAGAGCAGCAACTTCTGCCGGTGAAAATCCTGCATTAGTTCCAACAGCAGGCATTGTAGCGTATTCAGGTCGGGGATCATAACCTTTCATTATAATAGTTACATATAATTCCAAATCATCACCTAAAACGACGGGGCTTCCTTTTAATGCTGGGAAAGCTCCCGGTAATCCCTCTCCGTTCGCCTGATGACAGCTCGCACAATTTGTAGTAAACAACGTTGTTCCATCAGGGAGATTATCGCCTTGAGAATTTCCGTCTGCTTTTTTTTCTACTTTATATAAAAATTCTCTGGTCGGTATACTTTTAGGAAGCTCAGTTTGTTTTAAGCTCAATAAATACGCAACCAAATCCTGAGCATCTTTTGAAGGGACGATTTTTCCCTTAATTCCTATTTTAAACTTATCCGGAACATTTACTTCAACATCACCTGTCTGCAATTCGTCTTTTATTAAAAACATCCATTGGTATGAAGGCATCACTGATTCAGGGACTACTGATCTCGGATTAAATAAATGCGAATATTGCCATTCTTTACTTGGTTGCCTGCTCCCAATATTGATAAGATCAGGACCTGTCCTTTCAGTTCCCATTAAAGTGGCGGTGTTCTGGAAAAGATTCAACCTTCTATTTCTGGCGTAATCGATGGCAAGACTAGGTCTGCCTCCAAAAACCTGATCCATATCAACATTTCTAACCTGCTGCGTATGACAACCTACGCAACCTTCCCGGATATAAATTTCCTTTCCGTGACTTTCTTCCTCTGTCAGTGCTTTACTTCCAGGTAATGGTTTGTATACTTTCTGATTGTTTAATGCCGGCAAAATACAGATAACCAATGTAAGAAAAAGGAAAAAAGCTAATGCCGATGAAAAAAGTTTTTTATGATCGCTAAAAAAATCCATTATGACCTTTGTTGTTTTGTGTGAACTATTTCTAAAATCTCTTGTGGGGTATGAGGAAGACGTATCTCTTTTCTCGGTTTAATCATTCTATAAAAATTATATGCGAAAACGATATGCGAGATCCACATCATAGTTCCTCCAATTGCTCTCCACAACCAAAAAGGCATCATTTTTACCACTCCTTCTATAAAAGGTTTTTTCTCCATCCACATCATTCCTTTTTCGGTAGAGCCAATCATCAAAGAAACAGTATATACCAAAACTCCAATTAATGCCAACCAAAAATGTAATCCTACAGTAATACTTGGCGGTTCATATGAAGTGAGTCTCGGAACCAAGGTATAAGTAAAAGACCATAGCATGAAGGTAATGATCCCATACATCGTTAAATGTGAGTGAGCCACCGTAAAGTCAGTAAAATGCCACAGTAGGTTTGTTGCCCTGAAAGCTTCTGCCGTTCCCTGCATCGAGCCCGTAAAATAAAAGAGAATAGAAACTACGTAAAAAGGCAGTACATAACTCAGTTTCAGACGATGCCAGGATCCGCGAATGGTCATCATGAAATTAATGCTGCCTGCTGCAACAGGGATCACCATTCCAACACTGGCAACAATAGCAATGGTCTGCATCCACCAGGGAATAGCACTGAAAATAAAATGATGCGTTCCAATAAGAGTATAAAACAAAATCTGCGTCCAAAATGCAAGTATGCTCAGACTATACGAATATACCGGACTATTAAGTTCCTGAGGAAGAAAATAATACATTAATCCTAAATTGAAGAACATGAACCACATTCCCACACCCTGATGCATAAAATAACCCTGAGTAATTGTTTCTCCCAAACCGTCCTGCCAAAAAGGAAGATAGGCAACGATCAGGATAACCACCACAAACATCATTGCCGAAACAATATACCAATTTGAAACATAGATTTCTTCTGTCTTACGGAATGCGATGGTATTGATATGATTATAAATACTAATAATAATTCCCACTGCGAAAAGCAGCATGACCGGCCAAATGTATTCTCTGTATTCGCCTCCACTGTTGTTAATCCCCGCCATTAAACAAATACTGCCTAATAAAACAGCTGAATTCATTAATATCAATGTTATGTAACCGATCTTAAGGTTGAAAACTTTCGTATTCCCCACCCGTGGTATAACGTAATACGAAAAGCCAACCATCGCCATAGATGCCCAGCCCCAGAAAACTATATTTGTATGGACCGGTCTAAGTCTTCCAAAGCTTAACCAGCTGATATGATCAGCATCAGGCGCAACAAATTTAATTCCTAGATACTCGCCGACCGTGGTACCTGCAAAGAGCCAGAATACGCTACAACCCAAAAACCAAAGGATCAGCTTTTTTTCATCATTTGGAATAATGATGTTTCTACCCTCCTCTCTTTTAGATTGCAGGAAACGAATGTCGTGCACTTCATTTGCCTCATCGATCAGCCCCCGAGGATCTCTTACCTCTTTATTTTCCGAAAGCTCATTTCCGGAAAGCTGAAATTCAAGTTCTTTTCTCCGTTCTTCCAAAGCGGAGATTTCCCCCGGCTGCAGCCTGCTAAGATGTTCGTATATTCTTTTTAGCTCACTTTTTTTAATTGTATCAGAAATCATCCGGTTTACCCTTATTAAAATTAGAATAAGTGCAAAAATCACAGGAATCAAGAAAAGGACAATAGTGATTTGTAAACCAGGCTCATTGAGAAGTTCATCCATCGTATTAATTTTAGAAAAAATTATTTTTTTGTTTCTCCTAAATTACAATGAGCGAAAATCCTCATGATACGATCTCAATCATACTCAATTTCGGCATTTAATAGTATATTAGATGATTTTTTATAGTCAGCAAATGATTTCTTTCCATCAACTTAATAGTTCGGATAACAGTTTCCACTCGTAAACCTGTTAGATCCGCCATTTGCTGACGCGTTAAGGGAACCAAATATTCTTTATTCGACTTCTTGTGTACATTGTGCATATTTTTGAAATAATCCATTAAAGCTTTAAGCCTTACAGTCGGATCTTTAGAAAAAACATGCTGAGACATCAGCATTTTGTAGTGTAACCTTCGGGATAAACCTGTACTGACGTCTATTGCACATTCTGGATTATCCTTTAGTAAATCAAAAAAATCTTTAGCGGAAATCTCTATAATACTACATTCAGTTAAAGCTACTGCATTGGTAGGATATCTTTCATTTATAAAAAGTAAGGCATCACCAAAGCTTTGAGGTGCCTCAAATATATTCTGGATAAATTCTTTACCGTCTTCACAATAATTGTTTAATTTGATTTTTCCCGAAATAATCTGGAAATAATTTTTGCAAATTGTGTTTTCCTCATAGATAAAATCTCCAACATCGTAATGTTTTGTACTATAATTATATTTTTTTAAATGCTTTTCAGGAATCATTCTGATATATATAATTGTTAATAATGAATAAGTTTAATACTTAATGTAATATTGTTTTCGAAATGCATCAGGCGTAAATGATGTATACTTTTTAAAAAATTTCACGAAATATGACGGATCGGAATAATTTAACGTTTCAGCAATACTTGCAATGGATAAATCAAAATTAACCAAGAGCCTTTTAGCTTCTAAGATGATCCTTTTTCTGATAATTTCTCCTGCCGATAAATTGATCTGCTGTTTGCATATGAAGTTCAATTGGTTAGGAGTAACATTCAGAAAAGCCGCATACTCTTTGGGCAATTTATATTGATGAAAATTAACTTCTACAATTTCGATAAACTGCTTTAATATCAAAGAATTATAATTGGTGTCTGTAAAAACGGTTTCAGTGGTAATTTCTTTACATGCCAGTGCACAAATTTGTAGTACCAATGACGCAATCATTACTTGTGACCAAGGTTGAATGTCAGCCATTTCTGAAATAATTTCCTCAAAACAAAGCTTAATTCTTTTCTGGTTCTGTGCGGAAATTTTGACCATTTGGTCGCTTCCGAATAAATTGAAAAAAGGAAACTGATCAATCAATGATGAATTTATCTTCAGCTGGTCAAAAAAAGTAGTTGAAAAATTGATTACATAACCCTCCGTATTTTCGTCTAATCGCCAGCTGTGAACCTGATCCGGACGCATAAAAAATATTTTATTAGGAATAACATCGTACGAATTGAAATCTATTAAATTTTCACCGCATCCTTTTTCAAAATAGGTAACATGGTAGAAAGAATGCCGATGTACCTTCTCTGTGCCGGGATTCCGCTTTAAGAATTCTGAAAACTTATCAACCGTAAACATTTCACTAATAGAATTACATGTCGACAGACCTCCTATCTTAAACGTTGGATAAACCTCCTTCATAGCTTAGTTATTATAATAATTCAACGATCATAAATATAGCTATTTTTTCGATGATTAACACCATAAATAATTGATAATGCTATGCTACTTTTGGCATAATGAATACACAGAAATTTAACTATGACAATACCATAGTACGTGCCTTTTTGTATGCAACAATAGTTTTTGGACTGATCGGATTCCTGTTTGGTCTCACTGCGGCTCTGCTGTTATTCTATCCAGAGCTGCCGGAATTCATTTTTGGAACTGATGACGAGTCAATAAAAATTTTAAGAAACGGAGGGATACAAGCGTTAATAGATACCAACGGAGCATTCGGTTTCGGCAGAATAAGAATGCTACATACCAATACTGTAATTTTCGCTTTTGTCTGCAACAGCGTTTTTGTCGGAGTATATTACTCCGTACCAAGACTCTTAAAAACAGAAATGTTTAGCAAAACATTAAGCTGGATTCATTTCTGGACTTGGCAATTAATGGTTGTAATAACCTTTATAACTTTCTTTATGGGCATCAATACATCTAAGGAATATGCTGAACATGAATGGCCAATCGATATACTTCTTACGTTTTCATGGGTGATTTTTGGAATGAATATGTTCGGAACTATTGCGAGAAGAAGAGTGAGACATCTATATGTTGCGATTTGGTTTTATTTAGGAACATGGATAGCCGTAGCGATGCTTTATATATTCAATAACCTTGAAGTCCCCTTGTCCTTTACAGGATGGAAGTCGTATTCTGCTTATTCAGGAGTTAAAGATGCCATCGTACAATGGTGGTATGGTCACAATGCGGTAGCATTTATTTTAACTACCCCAATTTTGGGTTTAATGTATTATTTTTTACCAAAGGCCGCTGAACGTCCGGTTTTCTCATACAAACTTTCAATTATTCATTTTTGGTCATTAATATTTGTGTACATATGGGCAGGGCCGCATCATCTTCAATATACCGCAATACCTGCATGGGCACAGGCTGTAGGAACTGGTTTTTCAATTATGCTGATAGCACCATCATGGGGAGGAATGCTGAATGGATTGCTCACATTGAGAGGATCTTGGGACAAAGTTAGAGAAAATCCAGTTTTAAAATTCTTCGTTGTTGCAGTAACTTGTTATGGTATGGCAACGTTTGAAGGACCTCTTTTAGCAACAAAAAACATTAATAAAATTGGCCACTTTACAGACTGGGTGATAGGTCATGTTCATCTCGGAGCATTAGGCTGGAATGGCTTTATGGCTTTTGGTATGATTTATTATCTGATCCCCATCTTATGGAGAACAAAAATATGGTCGGTCAAGATGGCAAACTGGCATTTTTGGCTAGGCACTTTTGGAATTATCTTCTATGCGGTTCCAATGTACATTTCAGGATTTACACAAGGATTAATGTGGAAACAGTTTAATCCCGACGGAACATTATTGTGGAAAAACTGGCTGGATACGGTAACTGCAATTATCCCATATTTTAAAATGAGATTTTTAGGTGGCTTGTTTTATTTTTCAGGTGCTGTCTTAATGGTTATTAACTTGGTTGCTACGGTCAGAAAGGGTTCTTTTCAAAGAGAAGTGCCGGCCGAAGCTCCGGCTTTGGCAAATATCAGCAATAAAAGAAAAGAAGGTGAAGGACTGCACCTTTGGCTGGAAAGACTGCCCGTTTTACTTACCGTATTATCTTTCATTGCGGTATCAATTGGTGGAGCTGTGGAAATAATACCAACTTTAATGCTCAAAGAAAATGTACCTACCATTACCTCCGTAAAACCGTATTCTCCATTAGAATTGGAAGGCAGGGATTTATACATCCGTGAAGGTTGCAATGCCTGCCATTCGCAAGTTGTAAGACCCTTTAGAGACGAGATTGTAAGATTCAACGGCAAAAACGGGCAATACTCGAAGGCAGGAGAATTCGTGTATGACAGGCCGTTCTTATGAGGTTCAAAAAGAACAGGTCCCGATTTACACCGGGAAGGTGGTAAAAACCCAAGTTCATGGCACTATAAACACATGTACAATCCCAGATCTACATCTGCAGGATCTATTATGCCCCGCTATCCATGGTTAATAGCCAATAATCTGGATCGCTCCCAAATGATCGATAAGCTTAAGTTCATGAAAAATACTTTTGACGTGCCATATACAAAAGTACAGATTGATACTGCAGATAAATGGGCTGATAACCAGGCAGCGAAAATTGTAAAAGATATCTTTATAGAAGCGTCTGACCTTAAGGAAGCTTATGCAAAAAGACCTCAGGGAGAATTAGAGAAAAAAGAAATTATTGCGCTTATTGCTTATCTTCAGAGATTAGGCATAGATATCAAAACAACTGATATAAAAACAGCTGATAATAATTAAAATACAAGGTGAAATAACTTCCTAAAATTTAAGATCATTTTTTTAAAATTCATGATGCAATATTCTTCGAAACATTACAGATGATCATTTTCCGGTCATTTTATCAGTCGCGTATTTCTGTTACCCAAGTCCAGCGAAATTCGACCATGGAAAAAATGAACGCTTTCTTTCAAAAATAAAATCATTAAAATTATAATAAAACTGAATGTCAGAGATAGATCAACAAACCGTGCGCGGCGGCCAAGCTCAGGTTGTAGAACCAGAATCTTATAGAGATTCCATAGGAACAATGGATCAAACCGGTAAGAGAAAATGGGTTTTCCCAAAAAAGCCAAAAGGCAAATACACCAACTATAGAGAGCTTGTAAGCTATATTCTATTGATTATATATTTTGCAATACCGTTTATTAAAATTAACAGAAATCCTGTCTTTTTATTGAACGTCATTGACGGAGAATATTTTATTATGGGACAGCCTTTCTATCCTCAGGACTTCTTTATCCTTACCTTAGGTGCCATTGCTTCTCTGATTTTTATTATTGTTTTTACCATCGCATTCGGTAGGATTTTTTGTGGATGGATTTGCCCGCAGACAATTTTTATGGAATCCATTTTTCGGAAAATAGAGTTTTGGATCGAAGGTGATCGCAATAAACAGATGAGACTGGACCGGCAGGAATGGAATACTGAAAAAATTTGGAAAAGAAGTTTAAAATGGTCTGTTTACATCGTTATTTCACTCTTTATCACCCACATTATGTTTATGTATATCGTCGGTTATGAGGATGTGCTCCAAATAATATCAGGCGGGCCATTTGCCAATATTACTAGTTTTATTGTCATGATTCTTTTTACAGCAACTTTTTATTTTGTATTTGCGTGGTTTAGAGAACAGGTTTGCACTTTGGTATGTCCATACGGAAGATTACAGGGAGTCCTGATTGATAAAGAAACCATCAACGTTTTTTACGATTTTAAGAGAGGAGAAACACGTTCCAAATGGAGAAATGGTGAAGACAGGAAAAGTACCGGAAAAGGTGACTGTATTGATTGCTATCAGTGCGTCGCTGTTTGTCCAACCGGTATTGATATTAGAGACGGCCAGCAGTTGGAATGCATAAATTGTACGGCGTGTATTGATGCGTGTGATGAAGTAATGGAGAAAGTTGGCTTGCCTAAAGGCTTAATAAGATACGCTTCAGAAAGAGAGATTGAAACAGGCAGCCCGTATAAATTTACAGGCAGGATGAAAGGCTTCGCAGTAATTCTGGTCTTATTGCTAGGGTTTCAAGGATTTCTTCTTTCCAGCCGTGAAGAGATGGAGGCAAAATTTATCAAGCCGGCAGGTAGCACATTCTTCGTAAGAGATGGTAAGATTATCAATACATATAATTACACGTTCCTCAATAAAACCAATAGTAAAAAAGTTGTCACTATAAAAGTAATCGAACCGAGAAATGCTGAAATTGGTTATAGTGCTTCTGATAAAATAACTGTCGATCGTGATAAAATATCAAAAGGTACTATAAACATAAGTTTTCCAGAATCACAGATGAATCTTTCCAAACAAAATATTACCATAGGCATATATGATAATAAAAATAATTTAATAGATTCTTATGAGACTTATTTTGAGGGACCTTTCAAATTACAGATCCAATAAGAGAAGCTAAAGATCAGTATACTAAACTTCATCAGCAGATGACTTATTAAATGGTTATTTTTAATAGATTATACTAACAGTTTTACGATACTCAAAACTTTAAAGATATGAATTGTTCCTAGTTACTATTATTGATTACATATGGTATTGAACTAAGCAAGCCTCATTCAGTTTCTTTTTAAATGATTAAGCATACATACTGAATTAACATAAAGGGTACGATCAATATATACTTTGAATCAGCAACATAAATTTAATAGTTGGTAGTAATTAAATAAAGCTCATACTATACTAATAGCTTTAAAGTTGCAAGGATATGTTGTATTACAACGTTATGTTAAATAAAAGAGTACCAATGACGTGAATATTATCACCATATTGGTACTCTTTGATCCTTAAACGATTTAGTATTCTAGTTTAGATGCAACGAAGCCGGACCGAATTCTTCGAAATAAATTGCCGATTTCTGAACCCCATTCTCTACAAGAAAATTATAATGTTTTTTAATGAATAAAGTCGGACCACAGATATAATATTCTGCTTTATGATCAAGTACTTTTTCTTTTAATACTTCCAGGTCTACCCAGCCTTTATATTTGTTTTTCTGTAGTTCATTCAATTGTTCATAGAAGACGTGTTGGTTGATATTCGAATAGAAATTCGATAATTCAGTAATCTTGTCTTTGAATGCATGCACTGCTTCATTTCTACAACCATGTATCCAGGTAATAGATACTTTATTTTCATCCGCCTCGTTGGTTAGATTTTCTATCATCGACAAAAGCGGCGTCTGTCCAACACCCCCGCTTATGAATACTTTATGTGCTAAGGTCGATTCATTCAATATAAAGGTACCTGCCGGCGCAGAAAGTTCAACAATACTTCCTTCTGTAATGTGGTTATGGAGACGATTGCTAATCATACCGTCCGGATGCTTGCTACCCACTTCTTTTTTGACAGATATTCGATAATATTCGCTATTGGACTTACACGAAATACTATATTGGCGCGGTTGTAATAACTGAAGCTCTGGTAGGAATAAACGTAAACTAATGTACTGACCGGGTAAATGACTTTCTACTGATCCCCCATCAGCAGGATAAAGATAAAAGGATGTTATTTCAGTTGATTCCACAACTTTTTGTTTAACTACAAAAGGCCTCCAGCCGCTCCAACCACCTTTTTGTTCGGTATGCTTTTTATATAATTCTTTTTCCCGGCCACTCATCAAAGAGGCCAATTGGTTATAGGCTACTGTCCAGGCGTCTAATAATTCCACGCTCGCAGCTATGCCGAGTACTTCTTTAATTGATGCTATTAGATGCCGCCCTACAATGTCATAATGTTCCGGACGAATATCAAGGCTGGTATGCTTCTGACCGATACCATCCACCATCGGCAACAGCACAGATGGGTCTTCAATGTGCTCTGCGTACATTAAAACTGCCATGGCAAGGGCTGTTTGTTGCTTGCTGTTCTGCTGATTTCCCATGTTGAATATATTTTTCAATTCCGGGTTGTACTGAAACATACGAGCGTAGAAATGTGAAGTTAATAAAACACCATGCTCTTTCAATACAGGTACGGTATCTTTTACTAATTGTTTTTGTTCGCTTGTCATAAATAGAAATTTAGTTATTAAAGACAAAAATGTCTTTTATTATGATAAAAAAAATTATTTGTTTAAAGTCAATGTACCGTCCAGTAATTGTTTATTGAAAGCACCAATAGTACTTTTATGTAACATATAAGTTATCTGATTACGAATTTTTTTAAATTCATTATGCAATGGACAAGGGTTGCTTTCTGAGCAGTAACTAAGTCCCATTCCGCAGCCTGTAAATATTTCATCACCTTCTAAAGTTATTACAATATCTGCTATAGGCCGGTTCAGCCCGTTTGCATCAAGGTAGAATCCTCCGTTCGGGCCTTTGACAGATAATATGATACCTGCACGACTAAGTCTCTGAAGTATTTTACCAAGAAAATATTCAGGAGAATTAATGTTTTCCGCAATTTCTTTAATTCCTACACGCTTTCCCTCCTGAGATTGGCTGGCAATATAAAGAACAGCTCTTATGGCATATTCGCAGGTTTTAGAAAAAAATCCCATATAAATTATTGTTTTTGCTCTTGCAAGTATGTCTTCTATTAATGTTGGCTTGTGACCGATTTATTCATTGATAACAGTACTATACTATCTTTTGTTGCTTTTAGATCATGCAGCATATTCGCTTCCAAAGCTATTATCATGCCTTTATCCAAGGTAAATCGCTCGGAATCTACCCCGAAGTCAATACTACCATCAATAACAGTGACCACAATCGGATACGCTGCTTTATGCGCAATCATTTCCTGACTTTTTTTAAAAACAATCCTTATTTCCTTGGCATGTAAAGTATTGATAAGTACACTGATTGAGGGATCGTTCTCACCGTATTGAATGTCTGTTAAAATTGAAGCTATCTTAATCATAGATTTATTATTATTAATGAAATTAAAGTGGTCTTAATTATTGTTTTGTCTCTCATTAGTTTCAGCGACAACAATTTTAAGATGATACATACCAGTTTTCAAAACTTCACGTTAAAACTTTTGCACTGTAATGCCCTTCATAAATGTGACGAGCTTCATTTTTGATTGTTGGATTGAATTTTTATCAGAAAAAGTCTAGCCATTTTTTCGGCTCTCCATTTAGCTTCTTCAGCGATCCTGCCTTCAAAATGTTTATCTATTGTTGCAGACCAGATATTTAGCCAACGCTCAAAATGCCTTCCATTAAGTGGCATTTGTGCGTGCGGAGGGAATGGACTTCCATTATACGTATGTTCACCAAGTAAAACTGTTTGCCAGAAAGTGTACATTTTTTCCAAATGTTTTGTCCAGTCTTTTATCGCACCAACAAAAATACCACCAATCAATAGATCTCGTTGAACTTCACTATAAAAAGAATCCACCAAAAGTTTAATGTCATCAAAGTTTTTAATGCTGCTTTTCATTAAATAAATTTTTAACCCACATTCATGATGCGGAATGTTATGCAAATATAGAGAAAATAAATAAAAGACAAAAACATCTTTATATATTTTAAGAAGTTGGCTCAAACTAATCGATTTAGATCTCACGCCTGCTAACACTCTTCTATGACGAATTTTACACAGGAAAACAAAAGGATGATTGACATAAACTTGTATATTTTTATAACGATCATTTTTTTTAACTGATTGTAACCTTTCTACCTGTCATTTACTCTAATAAAGTATAAAGTAATTAAGATAAAAACATGGAAAATACTTTCAAAAGTAAAGCGCTTAAACAAGCATTCAATCTGTTAAGGTACACCTTTGTAGTTGTTCCTATAGTTGCGGGAGCAGACAAATTCACTAACTTGCTTACAGATTGGCA
Organism: Chryseobacterium limigenitum; assembly: GCF_900114875.1. Lineage (GTDB taxonomy): Bacteria > Bacteroidota > Bacteroidia > Flavobacteriales > Weeksellaceae > Chryseobacterium > Chryseobacterium limigenitum. Next base: position 124,545 of record NZ_FPKW01000004.1, on the reverse strand, counting down.
ACAGTATGTCAACCCTTCAATTGGGAACGTTTTGCCCATTTCTGCTTCGGTTTTCATGATGATTGTAGGTGTAATAGAAATTTTGGCTGGCATTATTGTTCTCAAAAAAGCAGAAATAGGTGGCTATATCGTGGCAGGCTGGTTAACAGTGATAGCAATTACATTATTATTAAGTCTTAACTTCATTGATGTGGCAGTACGTGACTTAGTAATGGCAATTGCAGCTCTTTCAATGGCTAAAATAGCAAAAATTCTAAGCTAAACATGGATCAGTTCGGTCAATTAACAGAAGTTGAAATTATCAACCGTATTTTAAAAGGAGAAAAACCTCTTTATGAAATTATCGTAAAACGTTTTAATTCCTATTTATACAAAATTGGAAGGTCATATAATTACAACCATGAAGATACACAGGATTTAATGCAGGATACTTATATTGATGCTTACAAAAATCTGGGCCAATTCGAAAAACGCGCTGGTTTTAAGACCTGGATAATCAGAATAATGTTAAATAACTGCTATCGTAAAAAACAGAAATTCAGCTATAAAAATGAATTTGCGAATGAGATTATTAATGAAAATGAAACGCCTATGTTCAGCAATTCAATGACCGACATACAAAAAGAAATTCACAGCCGTGAGTTGGGGTACATCATTGAGAATTCTCTGGCTCAAATACCTGAAGATTATCGAATTGTATTTTCTTTAAGAGAAATAAACGGATTGAATGTCTCTGAAACATCTGCACTTCTCAACATCAGTGAAACAAATGTCAAAGTCCGTCTAAACAGAGCTAAGACCATGCTGAGGATTGCAGTTGAAAAATCTTACACAGCGGAGGAGCTCTTTGACTTCAATCTGTCTTATTGTAACCCTTTTAGCAAAAAAGTGATGCTTGAGATTAATCGGCTATAATTAAAGTTATATACTGAACATACTGCAATCCACAATGCTGCTTCGGCAGCATTATACTAGAATTTATAACTAACATAGGAATTGAAAACATTGTCGTCAATCAGTTGCATTATAGTCCTAAAGAGCAATTAAATAAAACCTATGTTAAGAATGTCACGCATTAAACCAATTGTCATGTAGTGAAAAAACAATAATTGCACGAGCCACTGAAAGAGTTTTTAATCTTTTCCGGACCTTAGCTCATTGAAGAGCAGATTTTAAAGCATTAAAATAATAATGATTTAAAGATGACATTGGGAATCAGGTTTCAGTCGAAAGTGAATGTTCTATAAACATCAAAAAGAATTTCAAAGTCAATTGACAAACAATGCAGCCAAATTTCAAGAGTATAATACAAGTTTACTGGTTCTTAAAGATCCTACCGAAAGCCGTTATGTAACTTTAAATAGCGCTAAAAGCCCGGGCAGCTTACTATACTCCAAACCCTAAGGATAATAATAATTTTATATGAGTTTGAGTTTGCTTCCAAGTGACTATTATTTAGGCGTTTTAACATTGACCTTTCTCAAATCGGTGGGTCTGGATCTTGTAAACTCACGAAAAGTATCACTGAACGAACTAATTGAACTGTACCCCACCTCATCTGCAATTTCGTTAATGGATTTGTTTGTATTCAGAAGCAGCTCGATAGCTTTAATAATCCTTAGCGTTTTCAGATATTGAAGAAAAGAAATATCCATATCGGTCTTAAAAAGGCGTGAGAGTGAACGTTCACTCAACCCGAACTTTTTACTTATACTAGTAAGGCTATGTTTTTCTTCTATAGTATTTTCAAGATAATTAACAATTCTCAACATTTGCTTGTTCTGGGTAACAGGAAGGATGATAGGTAAAGGTTGTTTATGGGTTCCCGGGAGAATCTTTTTTAACGCTATTAAAAACTCGAAATTTTCGTCCATAGAAGTTACGTGCCTTTCGTCCCAAATTTCGGTATATTTAATCATTTGTATCAGGAGCTCAGAGGCGGGATAAATACCTAGCCGACTGAAAAAAGCATCGGAAAAATCATCGTGAGCGTAAAAGTATAGCGATCGTAGCACTGTGGCCGAGTGACCAATCTGAAGGATATGTTCTAAACCTTGAGGAATCCAAAAAAAATGTCTTGCAGGGACAACATAAGTACGATTGTCAATAGTTATATACGCAATTCCTCCCTCCACGTAACTTAGCTGCCCCTTCGTGTGTTTATGAAAAGGGATGAGTTTTTCTGATGCTTCATGCATTACAAATACACTATTATCATATTTATCAATGTCTGGAAGAGCTGCAATAAGTCCCATATAAGAATTCTATAATTTAGAATTATGCAAATATAATAATTTGGCCGGAATTATGTAATACTTGACTATTTTAGATAAAATAAATCTCTTAAGACCTGATAAATTTGCAAGCATAATAATTCGAAAAATTCAGATGAAAATCTATTTAATCGGACTACTAATATTTGGTGGTAGTCCTGTCCTGTTGGCCAACGCAAGTCTCAAAAGTGATACTCTTAGACTAACTTTAAAAGATGCATGGCAAAAAGCTGAAGAGAATAGCCGCCATATAAGAATAAAAAATATGGAAGAAGAAATTGCTAATGCTGAACTAAAGGATGCAAAAATGGAACGCCTTCCGGAAATTGAAGTAAAGGGATCTGCTGAAAAGGCTTCTAATATACCCATCTATGAAAACGGCCTTTTTTCTAAGCCATCACAACATGAGATAATCCACACACTTTATAAAGTTGGTGCAGATTTCTACTTGAACATTTATAACGGAAACAAGCTGAACCTTAAAATTAAAGAAAATGCAACACTACAGAAGATAAGAGAAATTCAAAAGAAGAAGGCAATTTCTGATATTCATTATAAAACAGCTGCATTGTACCTTGATCTTCAAAAAATCTTTATTTTCAGAGATTTAATTAAGAATGATATTGGTGATCAAAAAGCGCAACTAAAAGAAATAAAATCACTTTATAAAAACGGTGTTGTTTTGAAAAGTGATTTGCTGAGAATCGAACTTGAACTTTCCCGTCGTGAAATGGCCCTAATTACTATAGAAAATGATATTCTCATAGCCACTCAAAAACTCAATATTATTTTGGGAGTTCCCGACGAGCAGATTATAATCCCCGAATTTCCATTTAGTGAATGGGATGAAAAGGCTACCTATGATGAATATCTGAACAGCGCCTTGGAACATTCTTTTGACTATCATGTTTCAGAACAGCACACAGAGCTTAGCATGCTAAAGCTTAAGCAAGTAAAAGCAAATGTTACTCCCAAGATCGGTTTATACGGAGAATTTTATTATGCCAATCCGCAGATTTTCCTTTTCCCCTATAATCCATACTGGTATTCTTTGGGAGTTGTTGGTATAAAAGCGTCGTTTTCTTTGTCATCCCTTTATCACAACCCTCAAAAAGTAAAAGCTGCAAAAATTGAATTTGAGAAAGAAGAAGAAACTCATAAAGATACTGAAGATAAAGTAAGACAGCAGGTAAAGGAAGCTTACCTTAGATATCAGGAAGCATTGGAACAAATTAAGGTGGCAGAAGTAAATGTTATACAAGCCAAAGAGAATGCAAGGATTATTAAAAATACGTACTTCAGCCAAACATCGCTGATTACAGATCTACTGGACGCAGACATTCAGTTATTACAAACAAAATTTGAGCTGGAATCGGCTAAGATCCTTGCACAAAACAATTATTACTTATTACAAAATATCATAGGGATTTTATAAAAATATGAAAAAGAAATATACTCCTACAGACAAATTAATTACCAAAATTACCGGATGGGTTTCAGGTCTCATTGTTGCTGCACTTGCAATTTGGGGAATCTTTACCCTTTTAAATTTTTACAAATACGAACAGACCAATGATGCTCAGGTTCAGGAATATGTAAATCCCGTTATTTCGAGGGCTGGTGGATTTATCGTTGATGTAAAGTTCGAGGAAAATCAGGAAGTGAAAAAAGGAGACACTCTCTTAATTATTGACAACAGAGAATATGTATTGCAGCAAGAACAAACACAGGCTGCCCTTCAAAGGGCTCGTGCTCAAATAAAAGTATTAGAAAGTACTACTCGTACGATGGAAAAGGAGGCTGCTTCAGCACAAGCTAAAGTAGAAGCTAACAAGGCCAAAGTATGGAAGCAAGAACTTGATTATAAGAGATATCAGAGTCTTTACAATGAAGAGTCAGCTACAAAACAACGACTCGAAGATGTAAAAGCAGGATTGGATGTAAACAACAGTGAATATCAAGCTTCCCAGGATACTTACGCAGCGTCTAAATCAAAAATAAACGATATTCAAGCTGAGAAAACCGTTGTACATGCGGAAATAACAAAACTCGAGGCACTTTTAAACCGTCATAAACTGGATGTCTCTTATACCGTTATTGTGTCGCCCTACGACGGACGAATGGGACGGAGAACAGTTGAAGTAGGACAGATGATTGATGCTGGTGAAACATTAGCTTTTATTGTAAACAACGAAACAGACAAATGGGTAGTTGCTAATTATAAAGAAACCCAGATTAAAGATATGCGCATCGGTGACCATGTTAAAATTGTAGCAGACTCTTATCCTGACAGGGAGTTTAGGGGAACTATTATTTCTCTTTCTCCTGCTACAGGCTCCAGTTTTTCGTTATTACCTCCTGATAACTCTACAGGAAATTATGTGAAGATTGTTCAACGTATTCCAGTAAGGATCAAGATAGATGGGAAAAGAAAAGATATTGATGTGTTGAAAGTAGGCATGAACGTCAATGTATATGCAGGCAAAAAACGTTCTAATGGTTAGAAAGATTCCTTTTTTTAAAAAATGGATTCCGGAATGGCTTGTAAAAATTATTCTTTTTATGATGACACTGCCAGGAATTACTATATTTTTTCTTCCTTTGGCAAATATAAATGCAGCAGCTGGATATTACGGTTGTGAACCCGCGGATATTCAGTTTTCTGTTGCATTGTTTTATGCCGGATATGTTGGATTTTACAGTCTTGAAAGAAGGTTTTTTAGCTTTCTTGCGGCAAAAGAATATTTTCTATTGTTTATGACACTTCAAATTATGGCATGCCTCATCTGTTATTATACGAATGAGATTCATATTCTTTTTCCAGTACGTTTTATTCAAGGAATGTTGTTTGCGTGTAATGTAAATTTATCTCTAAGTTTAATATTTACCAGATTGAGCAGTGAAAGAGGTCGTGAGATTAGCTTCTCAGTATTCTTTGGAATTCTAATATGTGCATTGCCATTTAATAATTTGATTACGGCGGATCTTATTGACTCTTATAATTTTAACAATATCTATAAAGGTGCAGTGTTTTTATATTTTCCAGGATTTATTTTTCTGGCAATAACCATGAGACATTACCGTATCAATTCGAGATTTCCACTTTATAAATTAGATTGGGAAAGCTTTGCGATTTTCAGTACCTTACTTATACTAATCGGATATATTACAGTTTTTGGACAAGAATATTACTGGTTAGAAGATAACCGTATTTTAGGAAGTACAATTGCAATCGGAGCATTACTGGTACTGTTAGTATTCCGTCAAACGTTTAAAAAAAGACCATATATAAACTTGAGTGTTTTCAGATATAGAAACTTTACTGTAGGTCTTGTCATTCTTTTTATAATGTATATCTGTCGTTTTGCCTCAGGAATTACAAATAGTTACTTTATTTCTGTTCTTCATTTTGATCCGTTTTATCTTTCTTACATCAATATCTTTAATCTTTTAGGACTTATTACTGGAATTATTGTCGCCTGTTGTCTGGTTTTGCAGAAAAAAAATATCAGAAGTATTTGGGTGCCCGGTTTCTTTACCTTGTTGATGTTTCATGCAGTAATGTATTTTTCATTTGATGTACAGGCTGACGAATTTAACTATTTTATTCCCTTGTTTATCCAAGGGTTAGGAATTGGTCTCATTATGGTCCCGACCATCATTTACATTATCTCTTCGGTGCCACTGCAAATTGGCCCGTCTGCAGCCGCCACAGCATTGGCTATTCGTTATTTAGGATTTTGCGCAAGTATTGCATTGATCAATTACTATGAATTATATCAAAAGAGTAGGCATTACAACGCTTTTCAGGATCGTTTAAGCGCCATAGATCCGTCAATAAAAGACTTCCTGCATCGACAAACCATGAAGCTTGGTGGAAAAGGAATGCTTGAAGATCATGCCGTAAAGGGAGCTGAAAAATTGCTAAGAGAGAGAGTGAATTTACAGAGTCAACTAAGATTTGCAATGGATTATTATGAAATGATGGTATGGATGCTTTCAATAACATTGTTGCTGATTCTTCTTTTTCCTTATCTCAATCGTACAGTGCTTTACCTGAAATCGAAACGTTTATCACCAGCATAAACATATCAATTTTTAAATTAATTTTATGAAAACAAATAGTACAAAAAAGATCATTTCATTTTTCCTTGTATCAGCTTTATTTTTTCTTTTTTCATGCCAGAATGACGACCGGACTTTTCAATTGAATACAGTAAAGTTAGAACAATTTGAAAAAGAAAAATCCCTTCCGGAACAAAAACTTTTTATCAAAGTTTTCAAAGAGGAAAGTAAAATCAGTATTGCAGAGACTGAACTTTATCCCAGTGATTTACCGCTTCCTGCAACTCTGAAAATGTATCCATCACCTGAAATGAACTTGTACGGTACTTCTTATCATTTGGAATTGTGGGGCAATATAACTGGATACATTGATAGGTGTTCTGTTCATATGGATGATTATAAAATCATTTTTCCCATAGATATGGAGGTTAAAGGTGAACATCTCGAAATTTCAATGCAGGGCAGCTGGAAATAACTCTAAAATTTTAAAATGGAAGAAATTATATTATTGCATGACGTAATTTCAGAATTGCTGAACGAAGGATATGCTCTGGATTTCGACATCATGAAATCTATGCTTTCAGGATCGACTGACACAAAAAAAATTACTAATCTCAACACATCTGAATTTGCTATTGATAAGATATACATTTGCTACGAAACCGAATATGACTCTGAAATAATCTATGTATTTGCTGTATCAAACACTAAACACAATATAAAAGGAATAGCCACTTCGATTAGCACCGTTGAGAATGACATTAATTTCTCCGAAATGATGGAGAAAATTAAAACAGGCTTAAAAGAAATTTCTGCATTTTGTTTTGGAAAAAAAAGCAAAAAAATTCTTGGTAACTGAATACATCAATGTACGATTGTAAAAGTTACAAAATTCACTTTGACTGAAATTATGTATTTTCGTAATAAACTACCATGAAAAAACTGATCCTCACCGCTAGCCTGTTTACTCAATTTTGCGTTGCTCAACAATCGGATGTAAAATATATCAACAGTTGTGCAACAAGTGTGCGTATGGAAAATATATACGTGCAATATCCTTACCTTAAAGCTGAAGCCAAAGCTTTTAATCTTAAACTTTCAGATCTCACCAAAAGCGGAAAAATAAGTACTTCCAAAAATCAGATTTATGAGATCCCTGTAGTAGTTCATATTATCAGTGATGGGAGCAATTTAGGGAGCCCCGGCAACAGAACCGATCAGCAGGTGATCGAATGGATTAACTATACAAATGAAGTTTTTGCCGGAACCGCTCCCGGGATTCTGGGAGAAGCTGATGGCGGTACGGTAATTCCCGTAAGGCTTGTTCTCGCAAAGATCGCTCCGAATTGTACTCCTACTAATGGTGTTACTCGCACTAACCTCTCGTCGAACAACCAATACCTTCAGTATGGAGTCAACAGTGCCACAGGATATAATGGCGTTCATGAATCGACGATAACGCAATTATCAAGATGGGATCCTACAAAATATTATAATATTTATATCGTAAATAAACTGGCTACAGGTACATTCCTTGCAAGCGGATATGCCAGTTTTGCAGGAACGATACCAATGTTTGATGACAGTTTTTTAATAGGGAACGTATGCTCTACCGGCCAGGCTACCATGGCCCATGAATTTGGGCATGCATTAGGACTGTGGCATACCCAAGAAGGCTCAAATGGAAGCGCCTGCCCTCCCAATGCTGATTGTACGCTAGACGGAGATATGGTTTGCGACACCGATCCTATGTCCGATTTATTAGGGAGCCTGTGTGCAACCGGAACTGTTAACAGCTGCACCGGAAATATATTTAACGGCGTAGAACAGAATATTATGGCATATACAGGTTGTAACCGAAACAGATTTACTGTTGGCCAAAAGAACAGGGCTATTGCTCAACTTCTGCAATATAGAAGTAACCTGCTCAATTCTCCTGTACTGCTTACCCAACCTTTGCAAAATAATTTCAATTTAACCCCGACCTGTATACCCACATATATGTCCGGAAGCGCCGGAGATCATCATTCGGGAATAGCCATGGTCAAATTTGGAGATATTAACAATTATACTGAAACTTACAATTTGTCAAATGCGCAGTTTTATGCTGATTATTCCACTAATTATTGTCTTGGAACGGCATTCACAAGTATCCCTTTAAATGCTCCTACCGAGCTCTCAGTAACGGTAGGCTACAATTATCATCACATTGTTAAAGCCTATATCGATTATAACAACAATGGGATTTTTGAAGAAAATACAGAAATGGTTTTCAGTCAGACCAATATTCCGGGCTCTACTACAGTTACAGCGATTGTAACCCCACCTTTAGGAGCCCTTTTAAATACGGCATTACGAATGAGGGTGATCGGAGATTATGATTTGCCCGGGATGACTTATTCTGCTTGTTCAGCTCCTGTTTTCGGACAGGTGGAGGACTATGCAGTCACCATAGTTTCTAACCTTTCAACACAGAATGATTCTGTGAGTTCTGTCCAAATATATACTGATTCTGATAAAAATATTGTTATCAAAAGCCCGCAAGAGAAAATTACTTCTGTGATATTGTATAACTATTCCGGTAGAATACTCAAAAAATATGACAATATCAATAAGAAGGAATTTATCGTTACCACCTCCTATATCAATCAAAATTCTTTAATAATAGCCGTGGAAAACTCACAAGGGGATACAGTAAGTAAAAAGTTACGCATTGATTAATTTTCATATAATCATAACTTTTTAGCTGTAAATCAAAAAACAGTATTAATACTTTAGGTATGCGTCGATTAGATCGTAATTGCATAAAAATTGCTTTGTATCTCTGCTCCAGATATATCACGATTTGCAAATTTATGAATTATCAAACTCAGTTCTTAATGTAAAAAAATAATAAGAATTGCTAGACTTATGATTATACAATATATAAACTTAACAAAAGATTCGTTTGCTCCTAATTTTTATTTTATTGTTTTTTTCAAGCTTTTTAACTGTACGGATTACCGTTTCAACTCTTAGACCTGTAAGATTCGCTAGCTGCTGCCTAGTCAGTGGGACTTCATAGGAATAAGGTCGGTGAAAGTCTGAAGTCTTTTTAAGATGGTTTAAGATGTATTCTACTTTATACATTGGATCTTGGGAAATAAGGGTAAACATCAAATAATACTTGTCGGATAGCTTATCCGCTACCTGCTTGAACAATCTTAAAGATATTTCCGGGTTTTCATTCAATATTTTTGTAAATGTAGTTTTTGAAATCTTAATGATCTCGCATCTACTCTTTGCAACTGCATTAACAGTGTATGGCAGCTCGCCGATAAGGAAAGATTCCCCTATGCTTTCTCCGTCTGACAATATTTGCTGGGTAAATTCTCTTCCGTCTTCATCATAGTTATTAAGATGTACGATTCCGGTACGTATCTGAAAATAGTATTTTGAAAAACTGCCTTCTGTGAAAATTTCGTCATTAAGCTCATACTTTTCAAAAATAGCTCCATATATTACTAAAAGTTCTTCTTGGATCAGCATAATTTTGTGATTTTATAAGAATTAAACCGTTTAAATTGAATATCAAACAACAAACCATAAAACATTTTTTTTACAACTATTCCAAAATTCACCTATATATGTGGTATATTTTTTAACAGAGTATTACAATATATTTTCACACTTATAAATAAGTTCGTAATGAGATTATTTTTTACTAAAGCAAAAGTAATTATCTACTAATGGTTATAAAACACTAGATCAGAACAAATGATTAACCTTGATACTTCAAAAGAGGAATATTTGGAGAAAGAAAAGTACAGGAAAAATTGATGAAATTCATGTGATGCAAAGTTTGAAGTTATAGATGATTTGGAAACGATCACCATCAAAATGAAAAAGCCGGTTGATATCAAGGTGACTTTTTAAGCTGTTCCAAAGTAATCAGGTTTTGAAGAATTTTAATATTTTAACCAGCTATTTGGTTTTTGCACTAAACATTGTTCAGCAATTGACCGTACATTCTGATGGTAGAACTCTGATCATCGGAAACATCCTGAATGAAAATCTTTGAGAACCCAGAACTGCTGTATTCACGCAGCCATTCAAGATGGTCCTGCGGGTCCGAAGAAATACGGATGACCTCCTTTACCTGTTCTATGGTAATGTTTTCTGCCGCGGTGTCAAAATCAGAAGGGGTTCTGATCTCCGACTGAAGCTTTCCTCCCAGAACTGCATGCCTCCTGTTATACATATTCAGCTTTTTCCTGATCCTTATGATAGGACGTAATGGCCTGCAAATACAAGGGTTTCTAATCATCACCGCCTTGCCGATACCGTTATAGAAAAATTTAGACTGAATCCTATATTTAAATCCGTTGCATAAGATTTCTTTGGATAAGTTTCAAGCCCCGCTTGATTAAAATCTGCCTTTATACCCTCTGGAAAATTATGTTTTCGGCAAAAAAGGCGATAGCTTAAATCTTCAAAAGCCTGAGTATAATTTTCATTTTTAACTTTAAAAGAATTCCAGTCTATTTTGTACATCAGTTTCATTTTTCACTAAAATATAAAATCATGATCCACACGAATAACTTTTCAAGCTTTTGTTTTTACCTTGTACAGTTTATTTGGTAATTATTTTTTTAACATCATTTTTACATGAATCTAATAAATGGGGACTTAAACTTTTGAATCTTTATTATTGTTCTGAATCACCTAAATTTTCTATCATTCCATTGTATTTTAATATCATTGTTTCAGGTAAAAAATGATCAAAGAGTATTTTTGTGAAGAAACCATGCCCTACAAAAATTTCATTACCATCAATTTCTATCTTAAGACCCTTATTATCAAAAGAAAATATTTCTCGACGATCGTGCGGATAATCTTTAAGATATTTTTGTAGTTCTTTAGGCGTTGACCAAGATGCCTTAACACCTAAATCATTAGAAAATTTAATAAAATTATTGTAATCAATACCAATATAAACTTTTATCCTACCCAGAACAATGTCCATGATAATATCTTCTGGCAAAGGTTTTAGGAAAATGGGTTCACAGATTAGTATACCCCTGCTCGCCATTAAATCTACAAATGGAAAAGGATCACAGAGTTGCTTCATACTAAACTGACCATATGCTCTCCATTCATTTTTATACATGCCTATATTTACAATCGCTCCTACACTATCATAAGCCCAATCTTTTGTTTCAAGCTGTCTGGAAAGATTTATTAAATCTCCGTGGTAGGTTTCTAGTGGAAAATCATTCTCAACGATGAAAATAGTGGTGTCCTTATATTTCGGATCCGGCCCTTTATGATCCTGTAAAATTTTTGCTGCACGCTCTGTTTTACCTTTCTGTACAACCATTCTTTTGATCTGCTTCATGAACTTAGCATCGAACTCCTCAGATAGTTTTTTTTCATCGAAATCATCATCTGTTAGTTTTCTTTCAGCAATGATATCAAGCGCTTTAAAGTTCATCTGACCAGACTTAATTTCTGAAACCTTTATGCCTTCTTATCTGTAATAAGACAGTCTCCTAACTGAATATTGTTTGTAATATCACTTATCAGACAAAATGCATCTGGATCAGCGTTGACCTGATCTGAAAAGTCAATTACATATTCAAATGATTTGTCCAATAGGTCTTTGACACCCTCTTCGCCCGTATACAGTCTACGATATAAATAATGTTCCCCATTAACCATCTGCCAAGCTACAGAATCGGCTAGGTTTTTGAAAATGCTTTCCTGATAATCTATAGTCTTAACTTTTATTAAAATTTCCTCAACTAACTCTTTATTTCGTTTCTGTCTAGCAATCTTGAGTTCCTGTTGTGTTTCCTTAGATCTCCCTTGCAGCTGCTGCAGCTCTAAAAGTATTTTCTTCTGACCAACTTTAAATCCTTCTAAAACGCTCCTGTGAAAGTCATGGATTTCATGTTCATCTTTTTCTGCCGAAAAATCAGATTCTCGATATCTGCTAATATCTTTGAATATGTCCCTGGCACTGACTTCAAAGGCTTCGTTTTCTTGTGCTATTTTCATTTATATATTTATTGGTTATTGCATTAAAGAAAGCATTTTTTTTCATTTTGTCAAAAGAAAAAAAATTACAAAATATTTAGTTTTAAGATATGAAAATCAAATGGTTGACTATTAAACTAAATTTCTTATTAATTTCAATTGAAAAAGAACTTGATCAGGATAATTCTTACTATTGAATAATTTTAGGTATTGTTCTGACCAATTATTGATGAATATTGACAAATGATGGTCCCCGATAATTTTAAAAAATAGGTTATAAAGAATCGGGTGAAATTTCCTTTTGATTAATAGTCTTCATTCCGTTTTAAAACTGGTCATTTCCTCCGTTGAAATTGAGTAGACATAGATTCTTTTTTCTTGCTCATTCTTAATAAAATAATAATTGGAACTTTTATAAATAAGATATCTAAACTTATCACCTTCTGTCAATATCGGATAATCAGCATGTTGTTTCAGAACAATATTCAAAGTAGGTTTATTGGTTAGATTAAATTGAGCATCTATATTTGCCCTTTTCTCTGCATACATAAAAACCAATAATATTGCTACGCCGAATCCTATATTTTTATGAACAAACAGATAAAGATAACTTGCTAAAGCAGCAAATCCTAAAAAAATAACAATAGATACCAGCGTAAATTGATAGGCTTGAAGCAGTACATAGAAGCCTGTCAGCGCAATTGAAATGACACAAATAACTAAAAAATTAGGAAACCCTTTCTTTTGCACAGCTGATTGTGAGCCTGTAATTTGAGTATCAGTAGTACCGTCGTTGTATTTCACTTTTACTATGTAAGGGAGCAACATGGTAAGTAACAAAGACAGAATAACCCCAACATATATGACAGGCATCAGATTCTGGTATAATACCGCCAAAGAATCTTCGAACTCAAAATATAAATAGTACTCAATTTTATAGTTGTTAAAATATTCCCAGATGTAAAATAGGCCCAAAGCTGGCAAGATCAATACCAATTCTGCAATTTTAACCAGCGATTTATCTTCTGTGGGTTGATAAGAGGCATTTAAACCTTCTACCCAGTTCCTGATTTTTTCCTTCATAATTCTAGATTCGTTTTTAATAATATCAGTATAATAATTAGTTAATTAACAGCATACAGTACAACCTACCCAACTTAATTAACGCAGCCACCAACATTCACATCAGTAAGGTATCCCACCAATAATTACCCCGATCTTTATGGCTGTCGCTGGAATCAGAGCAAAAACCCAGATCGAAATTAACAAAAATGATTCGACATCTTTTCTATAAACAGTATATGCCAAGAATAGCCAAATAATGAAAATTGAAGACAAATTTTTATATTTTTAATAATTAGAGTTTAATTACATAGAATTTAATCTATAGAATTATTTAATAAAAAAAGAACCTTGTAATTCTTGTTTAATTCGGCTCAGACGAATTAAATCATCGACAAAAGCGTTTGAAGATACGCTCGTCTTGGTTACAGACAGGATTATAAAATTTCTGAAATTTGAGAAATTCTTTCCAAATCTTCGATTAAATGTTTCGATATTCCTTCGGTTATGGGTACAAGACCGGAAAGAGATGTTAATTCACCTTCTCACTGTTCTTTTTATCAAATATATTTTTTAAGGTCTATATTTAATTGAACCCTTACTAATACATATCTTTTTGCTGTAAGTTGTAAAATAATCCGAACTAAAAAAAATTACAATTATAAAGCAAATTACATCAATTCGATATTTATTGTCGTATAATAAGTGAATTGTTATCAATTATCATTATTTTAACACCAGTTAACGAACTGCCAGTAACCATTTTTAAACTCAATTCTAACAAATAGATGTTAAAACGGATTCTTACTATTCAGATAGCCGAATCATATAATCAACTTATTCCCTCAATTGAAGAAGGTTTGTTGATAATCTCTCTGTATGATAAAATTAAAACTGGCGATATTGATGTAAATTTTTCTAATAAAGATATACAGCGAACAATTGAAGAAAACACACAATATCTACCTTCATATACAAACACACCTAATAAAGAAAGGCTTTTAAAAAATCTATTGACCTACTTTATTGAAAGACCTGTTGAACAAAAAAATTTATATACGCTTACAGAGTATTCGAGAAAGTTTGTCCTATTACTGCAACATAAATTAGATAGCCCATACCGCCAGTTCCCCTTAAGAGAGAGTTTCAAAAGATATACTAATTTTTCTGCAGCAGATATAAAGCAGATTAATCAATTTGAAAGCTGGTTCAATCAAGGCTTTCAGGCGACAACAAGAGAAAATATTTTTGACCACCTTGAAGAATTGAAAAATCAGGTTACGGAAGCGATAGTAAGACTTAACAAATTACTGTATGCAAATGATGTTGATCCGATAGCTGTCGTTTCAGAATTCTCAGCAGTATTTTCAGATCTTGCAGAAAAAGCTGATGAAATCAGAGACACCCTTAGATTAGGGAATAACCTACAATATGAAATAGATCTTGTGGTTTCCCACTTTTATGAGAAAACACAGGAATATGGAACTCCGGTAACTGACATTGAGAAAGCTGATTTTAACGAACTGCATTATGCATTTTCACGAGCTTCTGATATAAAGGAAGAGATTTTGTCTTTTTTTGAAATCATCGACAATAAGCTCGGTCAATTAAGAGAACGAATTCAGTATGCGAGTACAAAGTTGAATGAACTTCAGGATTATTTACGGTATCAGAGTCAGTTTAGACAGAATTTACGGAGACTATTTGAGTATATTATGGAAAATAGTCAAGTGCAAAAATCTGAACTAAGTTTCCCTGAGCATTTCACAAAAAAATATATTGTACAGGAAAAATTCAGGCTAAGTGTAATGCCTGACCTAGATAACAAATCATCACAAAGTAATTTAGTTATCCACATTCCAGAGGATAAAGCATATCATCGGTCTGAAATCATATTAATTGAAGCCGAATTGACGCGACAGCAACGAACAGCCGTTCTGGTTGCTCAACTTAAAAATACATTAGACAACAACGAGGTTGTAGATATAAACAAAGAATTTTACAAAATATTAGAGCAAGAAAATGATGAAGAAACGGCTTTACAAGTTGTTTATGAGATTAGCCAATATGCTCACGACAGTAAGAAATTCCAATTACTTATTGATCGAAAAGTGAATAAACAATATTATAATAAACCAATCATCACATGGACAATGAATATAAAGAAAAAGAAATAAACCATGACTTTAACTTTTTGAATTACTCTGATGTCCAGGCTCATTTTGCTGACCTCAACATTTCGTTATTGCGTGGAAGACATATACAAACCGGTGAAAGCTATATTTTTACCTTGGTCAATAATTATGTTTCGGATTTTACATTTTACTATAGATCATTATATGGTCTGGAACTGAAGAGAGAAAAGACCGAAAATGTCGAGTACTATTATCTGGATTTTTCTGAAGAAGGAAAAGGTAAATTAAATTCAAGTGACCGACATAGAGAAATGACCTCATGGGATTCTCTTATTGCCTTTATGTTGTTAAACATGTATTACGACCGATTGTTCGATCGTACAAAAACAATCAACAGACCAGCTATAGAAAATGAAATTTTGAATAGTGATCTTTCTCTACACTATAAAAAAATATTTTTCAACAATTCTATTCGGGATAATTACAGTGATCCCGAGTGGAAAACGGCTATGGATAACTATAAAAGAGCACTACGTACGCTAGACCAACTCGGATGGGTCAAAATTTTGCCTGCAGAAGAGGGTGATGGTGATATTCTATTTATTATCAGAGAAAGCATCAATAGATTCGCTAACATTTATCAATATGAGATTCGTCATTTCGAAAATTTCGTTGAACAGATCATGCAAAAGAAAAACAAAAAATGAAAAATCCGTTAATTTACTCACTTTCGACTGTTGGGATTTTAAAACATTATAATCAGGATTACCTTATCCATCCACAACGTACCGACTTCACCGGATCAAATGGTGTTGGAAAATCTATAATTGCTGACCTGTTTCAATTGATATTCATCAATGAACGTCCGCTCTTCCAGTTTGGCACTGAGGGATATAAAAAAGAAGTCCGTCAAATTCATAAACTTGCTTACAAATGCAGGGATGCTTATGCATTTTTAACCATAGAAATTCAGCAAGGTAAATTCATATGTTTGGGGGTTTGTATACCAAACACAACAAGTAGACCTATAAGGCCATTCTTAATAACTTCAGACCCTGACAACAGTAAAGATTTTAAGGACAGAGCATTCCCTGCAGACAAAATCCCCTATTTTACTAGCTTTATCAATGAAAGAGGACAGATTTGTATTGTTGATGAGTTAAGTAAAAGATTCAGAGATAAGTATGATCTCTATTTTGAATCTTTTCCAACACGAGACAAAAAAGACGAACATTACGCCAACCTCTTCGACAAACACATTCTTCCTATAAACCTGAGCGTCCCCAGCAGCCTCAAGGCCTTTGCTAAAATTATCCAGTCATTCTCCAGAGCAAGAAGTGAGGGTGAAAAATCAGATGCATTAAAAGAATTTCTTTTTGACGGTAATGTGAAAGAACTCGAAGAATCTTTTGATACGCACAAGAATGAAATTGAAAAACTGTTAAATGACTTTGAAGAACTTCAAAAATTTATCACTGATCTTGAAAATAAGCAGGGAATTCTGGATGAACTTAAAATTCATGAAAATAGAAACAAGAACAGTCATAAAGAATATTTGTTTAAAAAAACAGGCTATTATCTTTCAATTTGGAGAAAAAACAAAATTGGTCTTGATAAAATCGAAAATGAATATTCCGGCTATTTAGATACCATTGATAGATTAGGAATTGAATTACCACGAATTAAATCGCTTGCGTCGAGCTATCAAAAAATGCACGAATGGAGTAAAGATAGAGTAACAATTATCCAAGAGGCGCAACAATTGTCAATACAAATCAAAGAATTAAAAGAACGTAGCGATCAATTCGAAATCAAAGATCCACCCATTATCAAAGAATCATTTACCGGGTTGTTTGTAATCGATGATTATACAGATGAGCAAATAATCAAGTACTGCAAAGATTTCCTACCTATCTACAGTGATTATGAAAGCCTTTCCGCAATTGAAACTCAATTAGAGGATCAAATGCGGAAAATTGACAGTAGAAAAGCTGAACTCTTAGCTCAGGCTGAGTACCTCCAGATGGTAAACATACTTTTTGCAGAATTAACTGAAAATTCGTTAATAGCAAATGTCCTGAAATCAAATATTGACATAAGTATTTCACAAGAGGCTGTATTATTTCATTTTATTGAAGCAAGATGGCAGAAGCCAGAATCTGCATCTGTTGATTTTTTCGCTGACGGTTTTGACTTTTTTGATGAGGAAAACATCATCAAAGATGAGAATCTTTCTGGGTATTGGTTACGCTTTAAAGATTTGAATATCTATATCAAACCTCTTGATCATGAACCGATCTTACAAGATGCTACAGTTCGCGATAACGCTATATCAGAGCTGATTAACAAAAATAAGCAGGCTCTCAAAAAGATTAGATCGGAACAGGAACAAATTCGAGGTTTTGAGCGTGGTGACACTTACGATATAGTATCAGCACCTCTCCTATCTGATCTGGATAATAGATTAAATAATCTTGCAGTTCTAAAAAACATAGAGCTAACCGTACAACTCACCTTACAGCTGGAACATAAAATCAAAACCCTTACAATTCAGCGGGAAATAGTAAATGGAGAGCTTGCTATACTTTTAGAGTCACAAAATATCAAGAAAGATGCAGATCTCGTCTCGTTAGAAAAAAAAGAAAATATCCTTACGCTGGCGCGAGAAAAAAAACATGATACATTTAAACAAAGATACACCAGAGACGATGCGACGCTAAATACATTAACAACAATAGCCATTCCAGGTGTGAAAAGAGATTTGGATGAAAAGCAACAGCAAGAACGTAAAGCCCATTTGGATTATGTTGCATTGAAGACTGACTTAAAAGGTGCATATGGGGACCAATTGGAGGCTGAGGCCGTAGAGTGTACTGAAACTCAAATGAGGGATGCACAAGAGCAGTCCAGTTCAGACCGCGCTAATTATCGCACTCTGTACCAAAACGCCTGTGAAAAATTTGATGAGACAAAGGATAGAAGGAATAATGAAATTACAACCGAAATAGATGAAGGTAACTTTAGGTTTGAACTATTGGAAAGAATATTACTTGGGAAAATTCATTTTAAAGATGATATTAGTGAGGAACTTAGAACCGCAAACAGATCCAGACATAATCTTATCGATTCAATTCATGAGACGATGCTAAAGATTTTCGCCCAGACGAAAAACAAATATGATATTTACGAAAGACAGATCAGAGATTTAAATCTTTTCTTTAAAGGTAGAAAAATTAGTAAGAAGTATTATTTCCAAGTCGAGTTTCATCCTAATAAGGAAATACCAATTTCCTGGATTACCCAGCTTCAGAGCCAATCTCAACAAGCATATAAACCCGGTGAGCTACCAATGGGAAGCTCTGTAGAAAGTTTTGTAGAGGATTTTTTCAGAAGAGCGGCTAACTATAAAAAGAAAGTTGGCTTTCGTGAACTTCTGGATCCCAGAACCTATTTTACCTTAGATGCTGGGCTTTCAGATGAAAAAGGTAATGAAATTTCAGGAAGCACTGGTGAAACATACACTGCAAAAGTTCTCTTGGGAATTGGAAGACTTTCGAAAGTTCAATCTCAAAATAGACCGGGATTAAGATTTATTATACTTGAAGAAACAGCGAATTTAGATAAGACCAATTTCAATAATTTCCCAGAAATTGCTGACGAATTTGGCTATCAAATCATAACAATGACCCCAAAGCCTTTTGGGGCAGATTCAGATCAAGGTTGGTATCTGCATCACCTATTGCCAGGTAAAGAGAACTCGGATATCAATTATCCTGTGCCCTCGAGCTATTTCAAGACAAACCTCACTAAACAAGACCTATTAATATATTTAAATAACCGAACGAAAAACAACGATGAATTGGACAGTTTTGAAGGCGTTAAATGAAGTCTACAACAAAGGATTTACAGCTAGGCGAGCAAGCTTTATTAATGACAGCGATATTCAATTTCTTTTAGAGCAGACTGGGGAATTGAAAGAAGGTATTGGCCGAATCAATGAAGGTATTGACTTCAAGAAATTATATGAAAAGAAGCATCTGCACAATTTTAATAAATATGTTGAATTTTTAAATAACAATGGACTTCTTACCCCTCAAATTCGATTTCAAGAATCAGATATCAAAATTTTAATGGAATTAAAGAATGGTATGGACTCGGGAGATTTGATTCCTGTTCGAGACAGTATAATAGAAGCAGAAGAAACCGTTCGAGGTGTCTCTCAGATGTTTTTCAAAAATGAAAAATATCTGGAGAAATCAGAAAGTTTACTCTCTGCGGTAAAAACAATACTCAATATCGATTCTCTAGCTAACGACAAAGACCAACAATACAAGTATGTATTACAATGTGACAATCCAACAAAAATTGTTTTATGTGAAAATTTAGATTTTCTTAAACGTCCTTCTAAACCGCGTAAACATCATATTGAATTATGGTACGCGGGAGGAAAAAATGTTGCAAAATTAAATTTTTCAGGAGAAATTAAATTTCCTATCTACTACTCTTGCGACTGGGATTATGATGGATTACAAATATTTCAAATGGTCAAAAAAATTATCCCGCAAATCCGTCTCCTATATCCAAACGGTATCAGAAAATCAATTGTTGAGACAGAACATAAAAGTTTTTGGAAAACGAATGAAAATCAAATTTCCGGATTAGAGATAATGAATTATAACGAATTAGAGATATCCTTAATCAAAGATCTTATTTCAAATGATTCATGGATCATGGAGGAAACCAATGATCTTGTAGAAATGGTCAAAGAAAAAGAAAAACAATTTTGATGCACAAAAGAATCCTTTTGTAGTAATATCTAAGATATGGTTTTATCTTAAAGTCCTTTGCTTAAATGTTTATCACAACAATTAAACGAAACGTAGGAAAGTAGTAATGACTACTAAATTTAAAACACAAAAATCTATTAAAGTAAATTTATGAGAAATGCTTACAGTGGTTATACCTATCAAAAACATATAACTCAGCTTCTATTGTCCATTATGGATGTAGAGCGGCAAATATCCAAAATTGAAATAGAAGCAAAAATTGATAACAATTTCGACGATTTATTAGTTTCGATCAATAATGAAGAATATAATTTTCAGATTAAGGATTTTGAAAACGTTAAACTGGATCAACTTTTTATCGAGGATAAAAATTTAATAATCAAAGGTAAAGCTCACAAACTTTCAAAGAGCAGAAATATTGTTTTTTTTAAGCATATCGACATTGTTCCCAATGCGAAAATTTTAGATTTTGACTGCTTGAAAAATGGCAATTTGCATATCATATCAATGAGTCGGACTGATGCAGATCTCTTTATTGATGATCTTTATAATGGAAACTTAAACAGGAAATATGAGATTGAAAATTATCTAAGTGAAACACTGGATAAAAGGATATGGCTGATCGAAAGGTTTGATCTTCCCAGCTTAAAAACTTATAGCACGGATCTTCAACAAGAATCTGTAAAAATTAATCATACGCTTGTTGAATTTGAAAAGTTATTATTGATCGAAGGTAAGCCCGGAGTTGGGAAAAGTCATTTTGTAAATTCACTTGTTGAAGAATATCCTCAAAATATATTATATCGATTTTGGGTAGGAAACCAGGAATCCGATTATCTGGAGAGATTAAAATTTCAAAACTTTTTACGTGATTTAAACGTTAAACTGTTTCATGATCTAAAAAGCAGAGAGATTACTGATCTTTTCAAAGAAATTGAAAGAAGAAAACTAACTCTTATCATCGATGGTTTAGATCATGTTGAAAATTATAATAGCAATGAACTCCCTAGATTTATAAAATTCTTGGAAGATTTAAAAGAGTACTGCAAAGTTATCGTACTATCAAGACCATTGGTCGCCAAGTTAGATTGGCAAAAATATATTTTGGAAAACTGGAATAAAAAGCAAACTGAATTTGTTTTGGAGGAATTGTTTCATATTACAGATTACAATATTCAGGACGAAATTTTTCACATAACCCAAGGCTATCCGATTCTTGTAAAATATGTTGCAGAATTTTATAAATTAAATAAGAAGCTTCCGGAGATAGGTCAACTTAAAGATATTGACAGTTTTTATGAGGGCATCATCAAAAATGAGAAAGGAAAATATTCTCTTTCTATATTCCTATGTACAAATTCGTACATAATGTATTCAGAATTAGATCATTTTTTAGGAGAAGCTAAATTTTACGTCGAGGAGTTCATAGAGGAACACCCTTATCTATTTGACATCAAGCTGAACAGAATCGCTTTATTTCACGACAGTTTCAACACATATCTTCGCAACAGGTCGACCAGTTACAAAATTTTAAATGACAAGGCTGCCGACTTGGTATATGAATCAATAATGGGCTTAGATAGAAGATTTCTTTCAAGGTTTTCTCTGTTTAAAATGACTAATCGACAAACAAAAGAAATAGCAAGGAAATTTTGTAATATAGCCATTTTTGAAGAAATAATAAGAGACTGCATAGATATTGAAGCCATACGTACTTTTTATTTTGATTTAAGAGACTTGATGTCTAACTATAACTTTGATGATTTTGAAATCTCACATTACTATGATCTCTCACTTATTATAAATTTAATTTATAGAGATCACATTTCAACACCGGATGGCTTTCTCTACACTTATACACAATCACTATTTTTTAACGGATATACGGAGGAGGACATCACCAGCTCAGGATACTTATTTGGAATGTTGTTTTGTGTAAGAAGCAATAATCCAATTTTGCTTTATAATAAGGTATCAAACGATAATTACTCCACCGACCATTTTCATATGAGATTGGAAGGAGATATTGATAAAGAAGAATATTTTTTTAGCAAGAATGAAAAAGCCATTACAAAAACAAAAATCATTAAAGCTCTGAAAGATAGACGGTATTTTGGTGATTATTTGAAATGGATCATGGAAAATCTATTCATGCATCAAAAGAGGTATGCGGGGCTTGAAGAATTAAGTGACTCACTCAATATTTATCTGGAAGGTTCTGAATCAAAAGGTGCAATTAAATTAGCTAAGTTTTTAGATAATTATCCTGATTCCCATTATTATGCTGACTGGTATTTAAATGATGTTAAAAAGAATTTGATCGCTGCTGGTCATGAGGTTAGCAATATTGAAAAGAATGAATATAATTATTTATCATTGGAAGAACTCATATTAAAAAATAAAGAGATCGGAAGTTTCACTTTAGGTAATAAAATTCATGAATATATTAGATTAGCCTTACATCGAAAGCAGAAAATAGATCTGGCAAGTATATCGTTATTCTGGACTAAATATTATAACAGAAAAGATTATACTTTATATGGATTACCTAAAGCATTAAAGGCACTCCATACAAATAATTTTTTGACACTGGATGAATGCATTTTTACGATTACAAAAATCCAAAATATTTCTGAGAAGGGTTACCGGTATTTACTAGGGGAATTTATAGAATTGTATCAACCCTCTGAAATAATGACTTGCATTGAAAAGCTTAGCCTAAGTCAGCTTTCATTACAATGGTTTCTGCTTCCCATTAAATACATTAATTCTTTTTCAGATAAAGTGTATAACTTCGCTATCAAGCATTTATTAAAAGATAATAGAAGTGGATCGATTGAAATTGATGAAATAAGAAATGGCTTGCTTTCTACTCGATTAAAAGATATTGAACTGGAATTTAGTATCATTAAAACAAAAATAAGAGTAGAAAAATCAGACAATATTATTAGAGAACTAAAAAATTCTAAAATATTGTTTCAGGTATATGTAGATAAAGAAAAAGATAGATACAATGAAACAAGTGATGAAAGACTTAACAAAGGCTACATTTACCCTAGTGATTTTGATTTAATTAAAGAAAGGAAAATTAGCTCCATAGATGCAGCTAAATTTGCAGATAGTGAATCATCCAGTTTGGTTTTTACAGAGCTATTTGAAATGTTCGAAAAAAAAGAGGTGACTGATAATTTTAAAGAAATATTGTATAATGCTGTAATTGGAAAAACGTGGCGGGGAGAATATAGTTTTCTGCTGTATTATACATCTGGTCATATCTTGTTTATGATTGAAAAGTATCGAAATAATAATGAATTTGAAGAAGCGGTAAAAAGTTTTAAAAAATTTATTCAATTATCTTTAATCGACATTAATTGGTCTATGGTACGAGTTTGTAAAAAACAAATCTGAACAGTTACTGTATACATTAAATGCAATTTTTTATGTATAGGAATGATTTATCTCAAAAATAATTATAATTTTAGATAATAACCATTGAATATAGTAATCATGTTAATAATTGGAAATTACATTAGAAATTTAGAATGCAAAAGCTTTTTGGATATAGAAACAAATCGCGTAAGAATTAGACCTTCAAATAATCAGGGAATACCCGCAGATTTAGTTATTGAGTGTTCGAGAGAATACAGTGATACAACAAAATTTCCATTAGGAACAAAATTTATCGCTGAAGATGTCGTAGTGTATAATAAACAATTGGCAGAACTTATCCGCTAAGAACCAATTATTAACTCCAGATTACAATAATATGCTTCAATAGAAATTTCTTGAAATCATCTTCAAAAAATATTCCGCACATTTTAACATTAAGAAGTATAAATATATTCGTTTTTTAGCCTCATTCTAATATTGGTGAATCAGAAAATATAAGAATATCTGCTATGAAAGAAACTTATTCACTGCATTAAAAACTACCCTTTCAAATGTATATCAAGTATCTATTAATAAAAAGATTTCGTTCTATAAAAGAACTTAATTTATCTTTCAACAAAGAATTAAATGTCATAATTGGTCCCAATAATGCGGGAAAAACAGCGATTGTTGACGCATTGAGAATTTGTTTAGGATTGGGAAGTCAAATTAGAGAAATTGGAATAAGGAATGATGAGGATTTCTACCTGGATACATCTAATCCTGATTACCAATTGGAGCCGATTGAATTTCAGTTAATCTTTGAAATTGAATGTGAAGAAGATCGTGAATACTTTACGAGTTTATTATGGCAAAATCCCGACATCCCAGAAGAAATCGACTTGAGATTAAACTTGAAGTACTGGCTTGAAACTAATGGTAGTGGAAAACGTCTAAAATGGTCACATTGGGGAGGGGAATCAAGCAAACTAGATTCAAATGAACTGCAGTTATTGTATTACACTTATTTAGCACCACTAAGAAATGCTGAATACGAGCTTCGTCCTTATTCCAAAGACAACAAAGTATCATCCCTGTTTAGAGAAATGTCTAAATATTCAAAAACGCAAATTGTTGAAGGTTTATCATCAATAGTTGACCAAGTTTTAGATGATGACCACAAAATTGCTCTTGCTACGAAACTTGAAAATGTTGTTAATGATGACGAATGGTCTGGATTAATAAAATCAGGAGAAACTTTAGTAAACAAACATTTGGAGAAGTCTGATATAGCAAACAGGAATCCAAAGGTTAAAATTGGGTTGATAAACTTCAAGTATAACAATATTGTGAAAGGAGTTGTAACCAGTAAACAGATTTATTCTGATTCCGTTGTTGCTTCCGACATAAGTAAGCAAAGATATTTTGATATATCTCAAAATGGGCTTGGAGAAAACAACATCATTTTTTCCGCAACAGTTTTTGGTGATATTGAAAATAGAAGGATAGAAAAAAAAGAGCATTATTATGCAATGCTGATTGAGGAACCTGAAGCACATCTTCATCCCCAAAGACAGAATACCTTCTTTACCTATCTCAATGAACTTAAGGATTTCGGAGTACAAGTTTTCATGACATGTCATTCGCCAACTATAACTGCTAAGACGTCAATTAAAAACCTTCATGTTCTACAAAATATAAATCATGATGTCGAAGTAGTGAGTGTGAAAAATATAGTTTTAGAACCTAAAGAAACTAGTTATCTACGAAAGTTTCTTGATGTTACCAAATCTCAGTTATTCTTCTCAAATGGGACAATTCTAGTTGAAGGAATTTCTGAAGCATTGCTACTTCCAGTTCTTTCAAAGAGAATGATACCAAACGGAAAATTTAGTATAGAGAAAAATGGAATCGAATTAGTCAATATCGATGGTGTTGCATTCGAGCCTTTTGCTAGATTATACAATTCCAATGATAATACTAAAAGACTTGCTACAAAGTGTCTGATTGTCACAGATGATGACAGGGGAATAATATCAGCTATTGACTTTCAATCTAATGAAGAAAATATAGATAAGGACACTTCTAAAGCGATTATTAAACATCTTCAAAGCATTGATTTCTTAGATGAGACAAATAGGATGGCATACGGAGCAGACATTTCTGCACTTGTGATACCTAATCTAACTGAAAAAATGCCTTTTATTAGATCTAAAATAGAAGCGAAAAATAGTGCGCCTTCAGCAAGAGCATCTAAGGCAAGCGGCTTCGAAAAGAATAATCTCAAAACAGTAACTGCACAGATTACTTTTGAATACGAATTAATGATTTCTGGGAATAATATTGATCTAATTTCAAATCTTTACGCAACTATGCATACTGGTACTACATTCTTAGATACAACTCATTCGAAAGAAGAACGTGCAAGAGAGATTCTTATTTTCTTAAATAATTTTAAGGATAAGTCAGAATTAGCTCAGCAAATTGCCTACAATATTGATAATGAATCGACTTGGAATGAGTTTGTCGCCCCTAAATATATTGTTGATGGAATAAATTGGTTAATAGATGGATAAGGTAGTTGAAATTTTATCTAATCTATCTGAGGAGCAAAAGAAAATTGCTCAGTTTGATAAAGGTCTTTGCGTTGTTCGAGCATGCCCAGGTAGTGGTAAAACATATTCCGTTGCTTCGAGAATTGCTTTATTATTGTCTAAAAATCCTTTTAGCAAAAAAGGAATCGCTGCATTATCATTTACAAATGTTGCCGTTGAAGAAATAAAAGAAAAGTTATCCGATAATTTTTCTCTTAATGGATTTAGCCATCCTCATTATCTAGGTACCTTAGACAGCTTCATTAATCAATTCATTTTTCTTCCTTTTGGACATTTGATTATGGGATGTGCAAATAGACCTGAATTGGTTGGTGAACCCCATTCTACATGGAGCATTAAAAGATATGCTCAAGATTACGCTCAATATTTTGATAAAACCACTTTCGATATAAATGATAACTTGATTCAAATTGCACCTCCGCAGTCCTTTCATTTTTTGTGGAAATATTATACCAACTCCGGGGCTGTCAATGGTAACATTCAAAATATTATAAATTCAAAATTGGAGTTTTTCAGGAAGGGTTTTGCGACTCAATCAGACGCTAACTACCTCTCTCTAAAAATATTAAAAAAGTATCCCATAATAGCTGAGACTATAGCAAAGAAGTTCGAATACTTTATAATTGATGAAGCTCAGGATACTGATGAAATCTTAATGGAAATAATTAATATTTTTAATTCAAAAGGAGCGGAAAATATTATGTTGATTGGTGATAGAGATCAAGCGATTTTTGAATGGAACAATGCCAAGCCCCATCTTTTTGACCAAAAGTATCTTGCATGGAACAAAATTGAATTGATTGAGAACAGACGAAGTTCACAATTGATATGTGATTTTACTAAATATCTATCTTCATTCGATTCGACAGTCGCAATTACACCGGGAATTTTTGATCTTAGTTTTGAGCCTTTAGTTAATGGTTACTTAAAAGAGAAGAAAGCATCTCAAAAAGATCCTTCTGTAGTCACCATCGAGGAAAGTATAGCTTCTTTTGAAAGTATTTTAGAAACTTTCTTAGGACGATGCACGGAGAACGGCATTGAAATATCGCAAAAGAGTGTTGCAGTTTTATATCGTGGCAAAGCCAAAGTAAATTTTCTCGGATTAACTCCTATCCATTACGATAACAGTATGGATTGTTGGGAACCTAAAAATCTTTTTGTAAAAACAATTATTAGAGGTAAGTTTTTATATGATTCAGGACTTTTCGTAAAAGGCTATAAACTCATGGAAAAAGGTTTGATAGAATACAAAAGGCAAAATGAGACAAATAGCCTTATCGCTAGTAGTGAGTATGTGCAAACGATAATCAATGAAAAAGGATTCATGACATATCGGAAAGGAATTCATCAAGTGATGGATAAACTACCGACAACAAAAGGCAAAACTATTTTCGCATGGTTAGAAGAAGCAAATCGTAATTTGAGAAAACCACTCGTCATCAAGACTGGAATGGGACAAGATTTAATTTCAGAATATTTTGGAGATACTGATACGAATGTTCAACCATTTGAATTTTACCATGGTACAATTCACTCGGTCAAAGGAAGGTCATTTGATGCCGTTCTTATTTTACTATCTAAGAAATCGGGGTTCAATTACGCAACCATGCTTAAAAAAGATAAAAGTGCCCTGAGCGAAAAAGAACAGGAAGAATTAAGAATTATCTATGTTGGTATGACTAGACCAAGAAAAATACTTCAATTAGCGGTTCCCGCAGAAGATGTTGACCTTTGGACCTCAAAATTCAATGTTTAAATCCATTATTAAATTAACTATCACGAATGCAAAAAATATAGAAAATTCTTACTGATAAACTTAAAATTACACTTTCACTTTTACCGCCGTAAATATATTTATACGACAAGAATAGCCAAATAAAGACTTTCTATTACAAAACTAAATCCTTATCCGTTTTTAAGATTAACTTGCATTAGTCACAAACTAAAAGAAATTAGTTGTTAAAAATGAATTCTGTAATTCTTTTTTTATTTGACTCAATCTTACCAAATCATCTATAAAAGTGTTTGAAGATACGCTCGTCAAGGTCACACATAAAGCCAAATGGCGCCAATTGAAAACAATTGGTGCCATTTTCAATATTTAAAACTGATAATCTGTTATGTAAAATTATTGTTGTAAATTTATATTTCTTGATAAATTTCCGTTCTATTCTTTACTTTTTTAAAACACGTATAACAAAATACTGATAATCAGTCATTTATATATCGAGGAAGATCAAAGTTTGAAAATCCTGTCAAGTATCTTACTATAATTGAAACTTATTTATTTTTGATCTATTAGAAGTATATATTTTTGATTAATACTAACGATATTATGAAAGCTACCATTTATGCCAGATGCAAATAGATAAAGTTTGATATTATACTTTCTACTATCGTGGAAAGGATACAGAATAATTTAGACTTAAAGCATATAGTACAAAGTGAATAAAACTGCAAAGTCGTCTCAATTTTTAGACGACTTTTTATTAATATTTCCGGTTAAAAATATCCTGATTTATACTGAAAATCACTAAATTGTGACAGTCTGGCACATATTCTAAATGGAATAAAAATTGAAATCTTTAAAAAAATCTGAATAATGAAAGAAAATATACTTCAAACATTTCTCAACAAACAATTTATTAAGACCTCAGAAGTTACAAATATTGAAAGTCTGAAAAAGGCTGTAGCTGTGGTTAAAAAGTTGCTTATTGCTAAAAAACATCTTATAATTCCATATACTCTTGTGGCACTTGATCCCCAAATTTCTGAAAAGGATCCAGTTGTTGCAGAAGTTGAAACTGTAATTATTAAAAACTGGCCTACATTTAAGAATAGTACTTCTACTGATGATAAGGCAACTACATATATCAGGATTGTAATTTTGGAAGCATTGTCAGAAATTGCAAGTGATGAAAAATTAGGTGCAATTATATGGTTAACCGGCAGGAATGTAGTTTCTTATTATCAGTTACAGAAAGAACAGGAACCGCTTTCGGAACTTTTAATAGACATAGGTACTTTGTTTGAACAAAACAGCAGAAAATATTGGGAAATATCCAAACCTACGATAGAGAATATTCAGGAATTAACTATCGCTCTTCCGGAGCTAAAAAGTAATAAAGTAGATGACAAAACTTTAACTAATAATCTATACAAGGCTTCAATCTATACTGGCTGGGCAAATGGAGCTGGGGCGGGTGTTCCAGGTGAAAACCCATCATATGCTAGTCACGGTAATTGGGAGTGGGAAAAGTCATTTTCGCAGAAAGCTGGTGCCGCTATAACAGAGCTAATAAATTCTGCAATTATAAATCAGGATCAATCTTTAACTTCAATATCAGAAGGCATTCAAACTTCGATTAACGAATATTTTGTTCAGTTTAAAGATTTTTTTGAAGATGCATCTCTTATGATAAACCAAAGTAGCGAAGCCACAAACAAACGTGGAAATCTACTTTGGTGGAAACAAACGCTTTATTCTCCATCACTAAATATTTCATACAGAAAACAGAACGAAATTAAAAACGCTATGGGTATGGCATATGACCTGTCCCAATTG
This sequence comes from Chryseobacterium limigenitum, assembly GCF_900114875.1. GTDB lineage: Bacteria > Bacteroidota > Bacteroidia > Flavobacteriales > Weeksellaceae > Chryseobacterium > Chryseobacterium limigenitum. Next base: position 94,653 of record NZ_FPKW01000004.1, on the reverse strand, counting down.
ATAGGTTTAATGTACCCTGAAAGTGTAAACTATTTATTGAGAGAAGCACTTCGCGATATGTATGGGGAGCATGTAGATACGCCTAAAACATTTGACTTTTGGATTGAAAAAGCAAAAGCAGAGGCAGAGGCAGGAAAATCCCTTTTAAAAGATCTTGTTGATTCTTCATCCAATAGAAAAACCTTGTCAACCGCTGTAGCAAACATATTGCATAATAATTTGGAGAATAATCTAACTCAGGAAACGGGTATAGATTCCGCTCAAGAAATCTCACTGTCTGATTTAGCAGTATGGATTCTTCAGGATTTTCAAGCAAAAAAAATATCATCACAAAAATAAATAGTAATGAGAAAAAAATGCTCTATTGAAGGTTGTGATGCGCCTAAAGGATTGTGCAAAAACTCCATGAGTTCCGATTATCAGGAATGTGATGAATGGAGATCTATAGATGAAGACAAAGCTGATAAAGGGAAATCTTCATCTATTGAAACCAACATTCCCTGGACAGGTATGGAACTTACTCCCGAAGATATCGGTCTTTTATCACATCGCTCCTCCCCTATTATTATTGGGCTAATTGGATCTGCAAACGCGGGTAAAACCTCATATATCGGAATGCTTTATACTCTTTTATTTAACGGAAGAAAATTTAATAACTGGAGTTTTGCCGGCAGTTATACTTTAAATGCATGGGAAGCACAGGCGAAGAGTTTAAAAATTAACTCAAAGGGTAAAGTTCCTTTTCCCAAATCTACTCCATCGCATCCCGATTATTATAGTCTCTATCATTTGGCATTAAAAAAAGATAAGCGTTTGTACGATATTCTCTTTGCAGATTCATCGGGCGAAGTATTTACCAAATGGGCAACTGATACCGAAAACTCCGAAGCTGAAAATGCAAAATGGATATACCAAAACTCTGACGGCTTTATTTTTTTTGTTGACTGTGAAGCTCTTATTATTGGAAGAGGCGGTGCCAGGCGACCTATTTTACAGCTAGCGGGTCAGATATCATCTAATTTGGGCACAAGAAAAGTAGTTGTAGTGTGGTCAAAAGCCGAGAAAATAAATGAAATAAGTGCTCCATTAAAAAAATCGATAGATGAAGGTCTTCAGAGATTTTTCCCCAATGCGCCACACCTTTATATAAGTAACTTTTCTGCAAGTCCGGATGATGAATACTGTTATGTAAATAATCTTGCAACTTCCGAAACAATATTAGATAAAATTACGCAGTCTCAAAAACTTCGTCTCACTCCAATAATTTCTAACTCCCCAGATTTTTTCTTCAGTTATGGAACATCAAATCAATAACAATATACTAATTATCGGGCCCCCAAATTCTGGAAAAACAACTTTTTTTGCTCAGTTATATGGCAGAATACAAAGTGATGCAGGAGTAATAAAACTTCGCAGTACGCCCAAAAATATAACTGCAATTGAGAAAGCGTATGATAGGCTGGCAAATGGGGATGAAACGGAGTCCACCCCAGCAACGGATAACCGTGAAATAACAATACCTATAAAATGGAACGAGAAAGAACTGGACCTAACTTTTAAAGATTATGGCGGGGAACAGGTAAATGAAATTATCAATCAACTTGCATATGATAAGGTATGGAAAAATAGAACAAAAGATAACGATAGATGGATTCTGTTTATTAGGCCTGGAGAAATTTATCACCATTATGATTTAACTGTTACCGGTTATGCAGATGTTGATCCAGCCAGTGAATCTGATAATTGGCATAACGACCTTTCACATCAATACATCTTTATTGAACTTGTGCAGGCGTTGTTACATGCAAGAGCAATTGGAATAAAAACTGACATAGAATCTCCCAAACTGGTTGTTGCTTTGACATGCTGGGATGAATTAAATACAGAATTAACCCCAAATAATATTTTGTTGCAAAAGATGCCTCTATTTCTCCAGTTCATAAGCACTATATGGGCAGAAGAATCGCTTTCTATTGTAGGTCTGTCTGCTCAGGAGTTCAGTCTTGATAACCAGGAAGCAAAAGACAAGTATTTAGATGATCTCCCAGAGTCATTTGGTTATATAGTTACGGATTCCGAAACTAAAGAAAGAGATTTAACCAAACTAATTGAAATAGCCTTAGAGTTATGATAGAAATCCATCAAGCAATTTTTGGACAGGGTAGAGATCAGGGACATTCACTGTTAAAAGCTTCAAAAGAAATAAACAATCTTGCAGGTCAAATATTTGGCTCTACAGATGTTATTGACCGTCCAAATATCGGGACTCTTTCATCCCCTATAATCAGAGGTTTTATTGTTAAGGATCATTACCTGTTCATAAAATCGTTTACAGATCCGAGCGGGAGACCTGGCAGGGTTTTTTCACATGCACTTATTCTAAAAGTTCGGGACTATCTGGAACTTAAGGATATCAGTGACCTGCGTCGTCTCTTTTTAGATGAGATTGATAAATCTTTTTCTCCCGATGTAATTGAGTACGAAAATAATCCTGCGGTAATTCAAAACAGCCCGAGCCCTAAAGAACGTTATGCCACTGCTGGACTGATCGATCATGTGGATTATCAAAATGTTATAGCGTGGACAAATGAAAATGAGTATTGGAACTGGATTGGTAGAATTTGGTCAAACTTGCCAAAACCGGTCAGAGAAAAGACACAGATTGGTAATGCATTTAACTCCAGACATTATTCGGGAGACCATCTTTTTCTATTGTTAATTCCTGATGAAATGAATTCCAATTGGAGCAAGGATAAATATTGCATCATCGATAACCAAAAATTTAAAATAATTACCGATAAACTGGAGAATTATATACTTGGCATTCCGGATAATATCGAAAATATAAAAAAACTACTTAGCGATTTCGAACCTAAAATAAGTGAAATTGATGATTTAAAGGTATTTGCCCAATTTTCGGATCTATATGAAGAAATAGACAATAATCCAAATTACCTGGATCTTTTACGCTTTTCGGCAATTGTATCAGCTTTTAATTCTGATATTAAATCTGCAGTAAAAGCAAAAAAAAAGCTATTGGACGCACTTTCAAAATCAGTTGAAAATATTTCCGCCAAAGATTTTTATTATCTGCAGGGCCAGAACTGGATTGGTTTCGATGAAGATTATCTTAAAAGCAGTTTAGTCTCGGCTATATCCAGATGGCTTCACGAAAAACTCTACGATCTGAAAAATACGGAAATAGTAATCAAAGCTTTAGTTTCTTCCCAAAAAAACATCTGGTATGATTCAGTGAATGAATTTATACGAGCATCCTTAAAAAACTGGAAACCTGTTTATTCAAAAGAGATCTGGAAATGGATTAATTGTGATAATGATGTAATTCCCAAAATTTTTTCAATTATACCCGAAGAAGCTGAAAAAGATCTTGTGAAATCTTTGCCAGACCTCTCTACCGATGAAGGCAATATCATAATAGATTTAGCAGAGCAAAAACTGTGGATGACACTCTACGGAATTTTGGCAGTTAAACAATACAAACCAATCGAGGCATTTAGTAAGATTCTTGCTGTTAAATCTTTCAATATCGATGAGCAGGTGTTAAAGGCAATGTCAGACCAGATCTCTTCCAAAGATTTCATTTCCTGCGCTTGTGATCTTGATGACATCAGGATGACAGCCATTGCAGTAGACAAAATAAAAAATAAGCCAGCACTTAAACAGAAGCAGCTCCTTCAAAATTCCGGCTGGCAAAAAATCTTGATTAGGTCGATTGACGAAGGACTTGATGTTTGGGAGGGAATTAATAATCCAAAAGCTCAGTTATATCAAATAATGGATTTACTCATTCAGGGAGAGGTTTTTGAAGATGATCTTTTAAATGAGATTGCAAAAACCGGAAATAGCAGTCTGAAAGATCACCCTCAAAGAGAAGCTATCTGGCCGTTTCTTCCAGCAATATGTAAATCCCAGTTCATAGCCTCTACATTAGTGGATTGCCTATTGAATGCTGACAGCATAAACCTTCAAATAAACGACTTAGAACAGCCGTTATTAAGTGGTTTAAAATCTTCTCAGATGATTAATGAAATAACTGGAATTCAAGGGATTTCAATTGATACCAAACTGGAACTAATCCCATACTTCAATTCTTTTTCGGAACACGATGCAATTTTGCTCATCCAGCAAAATATCTTTACCAAATCCACATCAGAAAAAATAGCCTCATTAATATCAAAATCCAGCTGGAGGAATTTAGTTCAATATATTTTTGGAGTAAGAAAAAACAGACCTGATTTAGACCCTATTTTAAAAAAATGTGCTCATTTATTAAGTTTTTGGGATCGGTTATTCCTCACTGGAAACGGTTTTGATCCAAAAATTATTTCAAAAGATGAGGTCTGGGAAGTACTTGTGCTTAAAGTGACAGAACTATATCCAGAAGGACCAAATCAACACGGTTTATGGGAAAGATCGGGAGGCCATAAGTCTGATCTTTACGTATACGGTTCTGCCAGGCAGATTTGGCAAAACGCAATATCCCACATAAAAAACGGAGGAAATCCGAAAGCAAAAAACTTATTAAAATGTATGATAGAAGATTTTTCTCACGATGAATCTTTGAAACAACTTAAACAACTTATATGAAACCAATCTTAATTTTAACTGCTCTCGAAGTTGAAAGACAGGCAATAGAGAAACATTTAACAAATATTGAAACTGAAAACCACCCTGCTACCGGAACAGACTATAAAAAAGGGGAATACATTAAGGGCGATGGCACAGCCGTTTCCGTAATTGTTGGAAGAACCGATCAGACAAACGTAAATGCTTCTCTGGAAACAGAAAGAGCATTGGAATATTATAAACCTGCATATATATTTTTTTCTGGTGTTGCCGGAGGGCTAAAAGATGTTGGTGTCGGAGATATCGTAATCGGACAGAATGTTATCGGGATAGAAAGAGGGAAAGAAAAGAAAGATACCTTTTTTCCCAGACCACAATTTGGAGCTTCATCGTATGAACTGGAGCGATTAGCTTCAAACTATTCGACAAGCCAACTTTGGAAAAACAGAGCAAAGGAATTGCTGGATGCCGAATTTAATCCTGAAATTAAAGTATTTACCGGAACGATAGCCTCAGGCGAAAAAGTTGATGCATCAATAGAATCTGACCTTCACAAACGTATTGAGCAAAACGCCAGCCATGCTCTGGCAATTGAAATGGAAGGCTTGGGTTTTTTGGAAGTATGTAGAACTCGCCCGACAGTAAAAAGCCTTTTATTGAGGGGAATATCTGATATGGTGGAAGATAAAACGACGATGGATAGCAAAGGTTCACAGCCATATGCATCTCAAAATGTTTCTGCTTTCTTGTTTGGAGTGATTGACAATATTAACTTCGGCAATGAACAAAGCGAAACTCCTACCTCCAAGCTTACAGAAATTATGACCAAGCTTTATCCGGGTGGTCTGAGAGAAAATGGAATTTGGGAAAACGCAGGAGGTAATCTAGCGCTTATACCCTTAGCTCAAAGTGGTAAAGGACAATGGGTAGAAGCAATTAGAATACTGACTCGCGGTGGAGGTGGCAATATTACTGCGAAAACACTTATCGAAGCCGTTTTACAGGATTATGCCCAAAATATAGATCTATTGGCTCTTTATAAAAGTTTATAAAATTATTTACCATCTTTTTGACAAAAACGCTCTTAAACATGATAACCAAATTATTAGTTATTCAAAAAATTGATGAAAACAGCAATATTAACGTTTTCCAGATTCAATCAGAAAATTTTCAATGGACATTTGAAAACCGAAGGACCAAAATCAATACAGATAAGGAGTATTTTCCATTTGTTTTAAACGGGGATGTAAATATTTTAAAAAGAAATCCCGGCGCAGAAACCAGGTCTTTCATTAAGAATCAAAAATTGTCTTTTTACGATGATTACTGCGTTCCTAGCGGTACTGTTATAGCTGTATTGTTTCCAAAGAATTACATTCCCGATATCATCAAATTTAAAGATAAGCCTTACATTCCAGTTGGTATGGCTGGACAGGTAACAACAAATCCTCCCGGACAAATTCAAATTTTGTACAATCATTTGGAAAAAAGATGCTCAATAATTTTTAATATCCATCATCATATTGCATTTGGATTCAAGTGCATAGCAAAAGTGGTGAGCGACAGCGAGTTTCCGAGATATGAGAATGTTTTAGAGGATGATCTATTCGATACTACTCTAAGTAGGGAGTTTTTGGATACACCAGCAATTACGACCGACGATTTAAAAATTATCAACCAAACATTTAATCAGGTCGATCTTGTTAATTTACAGGAAACTTTAAATGAGCTTCTAAATGTTGTTAAGACTGGAGAAGCCTCAAATAAAAAGACATTGTTAGATAAATTAGAAGCCCTCCTAATAAATACTACTGGTACCACAAGTAACTTAATAACAATTGCTGATAGTTATAAATCAGGAGCCTCTGCACATCAATTTATTGGGAGAGTACTCGAATTTATTTCACTTTAAGCTATAATAAAAGCAAAACTTAAAAATGGACATATCTTTAATTATATGCCCATTTTAAGTTTTATTTAATTGTATTTTAATATGTTTTCTTTTTAATGTCAATTCAAATCTAACTTGTTATATAAAATATGTAACTACATCTTTTAGTATACCAAATAAATTTTATTTGTTTGTAATTATACACGACAATCGAAGTAAACTAACGCCTAAATACGTCAACATCAATTATTTCAAATGTTTAAAATTATATTGCAAAAAACTTTATAAATACAAAAAATTAATAATAGTCAATTCTTGTTTAATTTGGCTTAACCGAATCAAATCATCGATAAAAGTGTTTGAAGATACGCTCGTCTTGGTCACTAAAAGCCAAATGGCGCCAACTAAAGACAGTTGGCGCCATTTTTATTTACATTTTTTTTCTAACAACAATTTAACAGCATAATTAGTTTCTTACCTGCCCACCATCTGCTGCAATGGTCTGACCAGTTACAAATGATGAATCTTTGGAAACCAAAAATGATACAACACCTACCAGGTCTTCAGGTTCAATAACCTTTGGGATCGCCTGCATTTTTGGAAGAAATTCGTATATCTCAGCGTTTTCGCTTCTCATAGATTTAGTATTGGTCAATCCTGGGGCAATCACATTAACGGTAATTCCATCTGCCCCCACTTCACTTGCCAATGCTCTTGTAAATCCGATAACACCACCTTTACTAGCAATATACGCTGTCATTTGTGGAGCATTCAGGAAGAAAGTGGTACTTGCAACATTTACAATGCGTCCATATTTATTCTCTCTCATATAAGGCACAAAAGCTTTGCTCATTAAGAAAGGACCGTCCAAGTTAACTCCGATCACTTTACGCCAGGTATCATAATCTGTCTCTTCAAAACTTTTCCAAGGATAGATCCCAGCATTATTGACCAATGCTGTAATTGAGCCCAGATTCTTCTGAACTTGCGCTGCAAATGCGATCGTTGCTTCCGGAGAAGTAACATCTACAACGGCTGAAAAGAATTTTACTCCTTCTGCCTCAACCAATTCTTTGGTTTTATCTGCTTCTACCACATCCGCTACTGCAATATCGAAACCGTCTTTAGCAAGTCTCACTGCATAAGCTTGCCCTATTCCGTTAGCTGCGCCCGTAATGACAGCTGTTCCTTTGTTTGACATATTTTGATTTTTTTATTATTAATATATGTGATGATCTTAAGCTTCTGCTAACGAAGGATAATCTACATAGCCTTCTGCGCCTCCGCCATACATGGTTGCTTGGTTTGCTTTGTTAAGTTCTGCATCCAGTTCAAAACGTTTTGGAAGATCCGGATTCGCCAAGAACAGTCCTCCGTACGCAATGATCTTTGCAATACCTTTCTCAAGTTCATCTTCACCGGTTTCTCTGTTATAACCACCATTGGCAATCACTGTACTACTTGATAATGTTCCAAAAGTCTCCATCACATTGGTTGGATAATGTGGCAATTTATCTAAAGGGAAAAGCCCGTTCATCAGGTGGACATATGAAAGAGGGAATACATTCAAACCTTCAATTAAAGCTGAGAACTGGGTTTTTGGATCATCACTAAGAATACTGTTGTAAGGGATCGTAGGTGATAATTTGATTCCCACTTTTTCAGCACCTATAGCATCGGCCAATTCTGCGATCACTTCCAATACGAAACGGTTACGGTTTTCTGTGCTTCCTCCGTATTCGTCCGTTCTTTGGTTGGAGCTTTCTGCAAGGAACTGATTTGGAAGATATCCAAAAGCAGCGTGCAGTTCTACCCCATCAAAACCAGATTCCACTGCATTGATTGCGGCCTGTCTGTAATCTTTTACAATATGCTTCACTTCTTCAGTGGTCAGTTCTCTTGGTGTTTCGTAATCTGCCATACCCTGACCTGTAAAATGCTGCTGCCCAACGATAGGAAGCGCAGATGGTGCTACAGGCAATTCACCATTTTTAACCGAAGAATGTCCTACACGACCTGTGTGCCAAAGCTGGGCGTAGATCACGCCGCCTTCGTCGTGAACTGCTTTTGTTACTTTCTTCCAGGCATCAATTTGGTCTTGGGTAAATAATCCCGGCGTATAAGGACTGCCTAAAGCCTGCTCTGAGATATTGATCCCTTCCGCAATGATCAAACCTGCACTGGCTCTCTGCTTGTAATATAAAACTGTAAGATCTCCAACAACTCCTTTTTCATCTGCACGACTTCTGGTCATTGGTGCCATTGCAAGTGCATTTTTTAAAGTCTGTTTCCCTAACGTAACTTCTTGTAGTAATTTCATTTTTTTATGATTGATAATTAATATTTAACCACAGTAAAACATCTTACGAATGGTTGGATTTTGTTATTTTGAAATTTAATTTTAAGAGAAATATTGTTGATTTCCGCTGTACATTCCGCCTTTAAAGATCTCACCATTCTCATCGGTGATGAAGAGTACCAGTTCAGAATCTACATCTGCTTTGATATCGATCAACTCATCCTTGATGATCAGACCTTCTTTCTTTTTCAGAACAATGTCCTCGTTGACCTTCAATATTCCGTTGAAGACATACAGAAGATAGGTAAGACCTTCTCTTTCCAATTTTGGAAGTTCTATGGTTGCATCCTTCAAAAGTTTCGTATCATAAAGCCAGGTCTGGCTGCTAAACTGAAAATTGGTTTCAGCTGTAGGAGAACCCAAAAGTCTCCATTCATTTTCGCTGTGAACCTCTTCTAATTCACGGAATATCACTTCGGGTTTCAGATCTTTTTTACCCGGACGGATGAAGATCTGTAGTCCCTCCAAAGGTTCACCTTCGCCAATGATCTGTTCTTCGTGGTAGAACATTTTTCCGGCTTTCATCAACATTAAAGTATTCTTTCCTATCGTTTTTTCAAATCCTTCGGAATCTTTGTGCTCCGCCCGTCCGCTTCTGAAATAAGAAAGTATCTCATCATTTACGTGAGGATGCATTTTGATGATCGTGTTGCCGTGAATCTCAGGATGGTCTATCCTTCCGATACTTCCGATCCCTGTATCTGTTTTTGAAACTGCCAGACCAGGATATAGGATCTTGATAGGACCGTGACCTCTGAATAATGTATCGCTGATTTTAGTAAGCATATCTAAATTTTTAAAACCAAAAGACTTCGAGATAGTCTTTTGGTTATGGTTAATTTAATTACGAGAACTGTCCAACTTTAGACATTACCTCTTCAAACATAATTGGAAGAACATTCTGACCCTCTTCCGTAGCCCAGTTGTGAACTAATTCTGAGATCAGCTGATTGATCGTTGTTGTACGAACACCGTGGCTTTCCCAGGTTTGTTTAGCGATATCGTCTGCAATCTGTGAAGGTGAACCTCCGGCATCGATCACTACTTGGATGTCAAAACCTTCTTCCTGCATAGAGATCGATGGCCAAACGATACAAACATCGTTGGTAAGACCAGCCATTATCACATTTTTTCTACCGTCAGCCGCTTTCAATACCGCTTGTTTGTAATTATCATCATCCCAGGCATTCGTGATTCCTGCTCTTTTCACTCTGTTTTCAAATTCTTCAGGAAGAATTTCTTTCAAATCATCGATCAGTGGTCCCTGTGCGTGATCCTCTTGGCTGCTTGTCAAAACAACTGGGACACCAAGTGCTTTTGCCAATTTCGCCAAAGCTCTTGTACGGCTGATTATCATTTCGTGAGGTCTGTTTGCAGTGAAATTTAGTGTACCTACTTGGTGATCGATTAACAACATCACTGTGTCGTCTTTTTTAAACTGTTTCATTTTGTTTGATTTTAATTATTAATATTTGTTTTGAATGTATTTTTAATACGATTTTACTTTATAAATAATGGTCTTAAAACAATAGGACACTTACAAATCCACCAAAGCTGTTCTCATTGTGTCTTATTGGACCATAATAATCGATATTGGTTCCTACTCCGAATGTAAATTCTTTATAACTTAGACCCGCTCTTGCCTGAATGTAACTTCTTGAATGTTTCTCAATATTCATTGTGTAAGCATATAAACCTTGAATTCTTGAGTAAAACCGCCATTTGTCATTGATCTTCGGTTTGTATTCAACAAGAACTAAACCTTCAACATTGGAATCTTTTGATAGATCTACACGCGGATAGGCCACTACCAGCCAGTCTTGATTTGCATAATTATACATTACGCCTACCGTGGGTCTTATTCCTGTCCCAGATGAGGTATGAAATCCTCCTGTCAGCTTGAATCCTTTGAAAAGATCATAGGTCAAACTTGCCTGCGTCATATAATCATTTACTTGATTGGTATCCCATTCTCCAACAAGGTTTGTAACGCTGAAGAATCCAAATTTTGGTGCACTGACAAACTTCTTATCGATAATTGCCTGAAAGGTCATTCCACGATTACTAAACAAAGCCTCTACATTGACTGGTGGGTTTTTAAAAGTAGTATCCTCAGTATTCTGTGCTTTTGCCTTATCTATAAATCCCCAGCTTATAATGATTCCAAGAAAAAATAGTTTTAAAATTTTAGCTTGTAATTTTTTTTTGATCGTTTTCATATATTCTTTAAAATTATAGTACAAATTTAAATCCTTTACTGTACTTTTGCAAGTAGTTACACAAATGTACAGTAGTAACATATTGTAAAGCATTTAATAAAATAGAGCGCTAATGGAAACAAAAAAAAATGAAAAAATTGAAAAGGTTGAGCATAAATGTACTTTAAAAGATGTTTTGGACATTGTTGGCGGTAAATGGTCAATTCCTATCATTTATACTTTGTCCGAGGGAACGATGAGATTCAAGGAGTTGGAGCGAGCAGTTCATAACATCAATACCAGAATGCTGGTAAAAGAATTAAAGAGTCTCGAGGCCAACCGTATCATTAGCAGAAAAGCATATGCGACAGTTCCACCAACAGTTGAATATACTTTGACCTTGAAGGGAGAAAAACTACGTCCCATTATTGACGATCTGCACAAATGGGGAGAAGAATATGTTGACCTGTAATAGGTGGTTCTATACCTTCTTACACTTTTATATTCTCGCTTTAGAAACTAACTAATGAACATTCATTGATTTGGCTAAGTCATTCATTGATTTGGCAATGTGGATGCAGTACTTTTTGGACAATTTTGCATAGTAAATAAAAATATACAGAATGAACACACAAAAAGTATGGTTCGTAACCGGAGCATCAAAAGGATTAGGCCTATCGTTGGTAAAAAAATTATTAGATGAAGGCTACAAGGTAGCTGCAACATCCAGAACAATAGAGGGCTTGACCCGATCAATTGAACCAAATGAAAATTTCTTACCGCTGGAGGTAGAGTTAACCGATGAGTCCAGCGTAAAATCTGCTATCGACAGGACAGTTGAAAAATTTGGAGAAATCAATGTTGTAGTTAACAATGCCGGATACGGACAATTGGGTACGATCGAAGAATTGACCGATAAGGATGCACGTAACAACTTTGATGTTAACATCTTTGGGTTGTTGAATGTAATGCGAAATGTACTCCCTTATCTGCGTAAGCAAGGGCAAGGATACATTATGAACATTTCATCGATCGCAGGATTTTTGGGAACTTTCCCTGGCTGGGGCATTTACAATGCTACAAAATTTGCAGTGGCAGGACTAACCGAAGCATTTTCTGCAGAAGCCGCTTCTTTGGGAATTAAAGCGACCATTGTTTATCCCGGATATTTCAGAACCAATTTCTTGTCGGAAGGCTCTTTGAATTTGGCAAAATCTCCCATAGCAGACTACAAAGAAGCAAGGGAAGTTGAACGCATGCACGTGGAAGACATCATTGGTAATCAGACAGGCGACCCGGAAAAAGCAGCGCAGGCTTTTATTGAGCTGGCCAATTTAGAATCGGCACCGTTACATTTTTTTATGGGAAGTGACTCTTTTGCAATGTCAGCCAATAAAATTGAAGCTGTACAAAAAGACCTGAAAGAAAACGAAAGTCTAAGTAAATCAACTGATTTTTAATTTATGCCACTAACATATATCCATTGTCCTTCCGGAATATTCGATAATGAGGCAAAAAATGCAATGGTAGCAGAATTGACTACCATTGCATTAAAAATTGAAGGACTACCAGATAATGATTTCGTCCGGAGTACGGCCTGGACCTACATCCACGAATATGATCAGACGAATTGCTTCAAGGGAGGGAAACCTCTCAATGCGAATGGTATCACTGTGGAGATCAATGTTTTCAAAGGAGGTTTAGATTTTCAGCGCAAGGGAATTCTGATATCTGGTTTTACAGAGATCATACAACGCTTCACGCCAACTTCAACGCCTGTATACATTTTAATTCGGGAAAATGAAACAGAGGATTGGGGCGTTTTGGGAAATAGAATAACTTTGGATGAGCTTTTCAATCCGGCCGAAGGTGCAAAACCTATTTAAAATTAAGCAGCTTTTATTTTAAGCTGATTATCGATTTGATAGCTGATAAAAGACAGACTTCAATATCTCATACCATATAAAACAGTATTTTTGAATTGTAATTTAATGACTTCCGCAATCGATATTGCAACAGTTAACATTGGATCTACCTATGAAAAACAATATTTATAACTTCGATACGATCAGCAAATTTCACGAAATGAGTGGTTTGCCAAAACCTGAGCATCCATTGGTAAGTCTAGTTGATTATGGCTTGATCAATTATCAGACGGATGAAAAAGAGATCACCTGGCTGCAGAATTTTTATACGATCGGATTAAAAAGAGATATACAGGGAAAATTTATTTATGGACAACAATCTTATGATTTTGATGAGGGATTATTGGCATTTGTTTCGCCTGGTCAATTGGTAAATCTATCCACTGAAATCCAAACACCAAGACCATCAGGATTTTTATTGCTGATCCACAACGATTTTATTTGGAATACTTCCCTGGCGAATAATATCAAGAATTACGATTTTTTCGGTTACGCAGTCAATGAAGCCCTGTTTTTGTCTGAAAAAGAGGAGATGATCATCACCGACATCTTTATGAACATTCAGCGTGAGTACAATTCTAACATCGATCACTTCAGTCAGAATATTATCATTGCTCAAATCGAGCTGCTACTCAATTACTGTGAACGATTCTATCAAAGGCAGTTCATCACAAGAAAGAAAAGCAGCCATCATATTTTGGAACGTCTGGAAAATTTATTGGAAGACTATTTTACTGGTGATGAGATCGCAAGCAAAGGATTGCCCACAGCTCAATATATTGCAGGTTCTCTCAATATATCAACAAATTATCTAGGCAGTTTGTTGAAAAATCTGACAGGTCAAACCACACAACAGCATATCCATAATAAACTGATCGAAAAGGCCAAGGCCAAGCTCTCGACGACCGATCTATTGGTAAGTGAGATCGCTTACGAATTAGGCTTCGAGCATCCACAGTCGTTCACCAAACTCTTTAAGGCAAAGACCAATCTGTCTCCGATGGAATTTAAGGCCAAGTTTAATTAGATTGCAGCAAAATTATTATATCATTAAGAACAATATCTCCAGTGAATCTCTCCATATTTGCTGGAGATTTTTTAGGCAAATGCAGGAATTGCTAAAGCGAATTGATAGCCATTACTTTTAATTTTAAAGGTATACCCTATTTTAAATCAGACCGGCTAGATGCTTTATTCTTCTAAAATTTAGTAACTTTAGTTTCCAATAATACATTCGCTTGCAAACCTATCAACTACCAGATTATTTTGAAACTACTGAAGATCAGAATGAGGTCATCATGCGATATTACCGATCCGATCATAAGAGTTTGAAAAACAAGATCATTCTGAACCGTAATATGATCAGTTTTATCATCGATGGAAATAAGACCGTCGATCATCCTGAAAAATCTGTAGATGTTAAGGCTGGAGAACTTGTTATTCTATCTAAAGGAAACATACTTACCTCGGAAATGACCTCTGAACTTAATGATTTTAGAAGTCTTATCATTTACTTTAGTAATGAGGTCCTGAATCGTTTTTGGATAAAATATGAATATCTTCTATCAGATTCTTTATCAACTTCGAGTACGCCTTACCTCATCTACAAACAAGACGAATTTATCAGTTCTTACATCAATTCAATACTTTTATTGTTACAAAAAACATCAACTTTAACTGCCGAGATCAAACAAATAAAATTAGAGGAACTTCTGTTATATCTTTTACAAAGTGACAGCACAAAACTGCGATCGCTCCGGATCCTTAGCGAAGACCAGAATAGCCTGCACCTGAAAGCAGTGGTCGAACGATTTGTAGAACAGCCTACCACTGTAGATGAATTAGCTTTTCTATGTAATATGAGCCATTCAACATTTCAACGGAAATTTAAACATCTATACGGATCTTCTCCACAAAAATGGTTATTGAATAAAAGAATGAAGTTATCAGCAGAATTACTGCGCGCTTCAGACGCCACACCTTCTCAGATCTATTTCAAAGTAGGGTATGAAAATCATTCAAGCTTTTCAGAAGCTTTTAGAAAGCATTTCGGACTTACTCCAAGTCAGTATCGTAAACAATATATGACCGTTTTAAAATAGCAATTGACCTTTTAGCCTTATTTGATGATCTTTCATATATTGTATCTTTGCTCTAGACAAAATGTCAATGAAGTTGAGATAATAATGGTTAATAAACAACACTTTTTAAGACATAAATAAGAATGATATGGAAGCATCAATAGAAACCAATAAAAGCATCGTCATTCGTTTCAATGAAGAGGTCATCGAAAAAGGAAATGTAGAAATTTTCAGAGAATTGATGGATGATCGGTTTATCAATCACTCTGCCCCAGCCGGAGCCGATAATGGTCCAAATGGTATGATCAATACTTTTAATAACATCATGCGTCCAGCAATGCTTGATATGAAAGTAACAATCTATGATCAAGTTGCAGAAGGAGATCTTGTAACGACACGTAAAAATATTTCCGGCACACAAACCGGAGAATTAATGGGCTTTGCGCCAACGGGACAAAAAATCAGTATTGATGTGATAGACATCGTAAAAATAAAAAACGGCAAATACATTGAGCATTGGGGTATCAATACACTACCTCTCGTTTTATCTAAGCTTAAAGAAATAAAGTAGGCTACGTGAAAATATATTTAGTGTAGCAAATTCTATCTCTGAATTAATCTCCTGATTATTTACTAATTAAAAATATGTCAACCTCGACCATTTCACATACTTGCCTTAAATCATAGTTACCATTATTTTAAATAAATCTACATCGGTCAGAACTTATTTTTTCCTGATGATACTTAGAAAAACAGGAGTAATCCCCAAATAACTGGCGATATGCTTTAATGCTACCCTATTAATCAGATTTGGATATTGCTTACTGAAAAGATTATAACGTATCTCTGCGGAACTGGAAAGAGCAAGTGTGAGACGGCGTTGATACAATGCAAACCCATTCTGAAACAATATCCTAAAGAACCTTTCCAGCTTAGGGATCTGCCTGTAAAGTTCTTCCAGGTTTACAGCATTGATGGTCGTCACCACGCCATCCTCAAGTGCTTCTATAGAAAAAGTTGATGGTTGACCCTGGGAAAAGCTTACTATATCGGATGCCCACCAGTTTTCCGGACAAAACAACACACTTGTTTCCGTGCCGTCCTCGTGGTGTTGAAAAATCCGTAAACAGCCACTGGTCACAAAATAAATTTCCCTACAATAGGAACCACTTTCCAACAGCACATCATTTTTCCTTACCATCTTTAAGTGTAGTTTACTTTTGATAAGATCCTTTTCGAAATCTTCCAGATCGATATGTTTTGCAATATTTTTAAAAAAAAGTTCGTGCATTGTAATTAATTTAAGCAATGCACGAACTTTGGGAAGCAAACTAAGTGCAAGGATCAGATTCTAACCAAGTTTTTCCAATGGATAATCTGCCGGCAATTTGAAAAAGCTCACCAAACGTGTAATTTTGAAGTTATCATTATATTCAAAATAATCATAGCCAACATTAGATTGCCCTTCGATCTCAACTTTCCAGGCATATCGCCCTGATCCGTGGTGGTATTCTGGTTCTTCGAATATACTGAATTTTCTTTGAGGGACTATCTCTAATGATTTAAATGCAAAATTTGCCAATTCATCAACGCCTTTATATTCACCATAGGGATCTAAGTAAAGAGCATCTTCTGCCCAACACTTTTCAAATTCAACTTTGTAAGATGTAAGATCTTGTTCGTTCCAAGCAGAAACATATCTGCTGATCATTTCTTGTACCGATTTGTTCATAATATCTATATTTTATATTGAAACAAATTTACTCTGACTATTTTCTGAAAAAATATAACTAGTTTAATTTCATTAAAGAAATAATGGTTAATAATTTTTGACTGTAACAAAGTGAAGCGAAACTTTAAGAAAAGAGATGTTTGTGTAGACGCTCGCCCTCTTTTGACCTTTTATATTTTTTTATTTAAAATTTTGAAATAAAGCTGAATATTTTTTTCCTGATAATTGTGAAACTCTTTCTAAATCTCCCACGAAATATTTCGATATCTCTTCGGTTATAGTACAAGACTGGGACAGCCAATTGAAGAATTACTATTCCAATATTGATTAATAAAAGTTTTGGAAATTAAATTGCATTAAACAAAATCTAAAAGAGTTGTTTTGATAAGATTGGGATTTGTAATTGATTTTTAATTTGACTCAACCGAACCAAATCATCGATAAAAGTGTTTGAATATACGCTCGTCTTGGTCCCAAGACGAGCGTATTATTTTAAAACAGATAAATTCTTTTTAGATATTACGTGAATTTTATGGATGATCAAGATTTTCTTTTAAATCCCAGCCCCCTCTTTAACCCCCTATAAAAAATAAACCCTTGAAGATCATCGTATTAAAGGGTTTTACTATGGTCCCGATTGGGCTTCGCTAATATTTTTCGAAAGAAAAACCGGAAAAAAGAAATAGCATGATCTTATCAAACAATTGGAGGTATGCAAAGAAAGGGAATATTCGATAGTACCTTAAGGGACGAAACAGTTTATGCCATTTGTTTTTGGCTCTGAATGACGGGGTGCCAGCTGTACGATTTATTCTGAAAATATCTATTCAATTCAATAGATAAAAAATGAGTCTCCATGAATTTTAATGAACATCTATATATTATTTATTTTTTTAATTACGACACAAAGTATTGTATAATATTCAGATTATAAATAACTTAGCAAGATTTATGTATCTCATTTTTTTCTTTGAGCAATGAAATGTAAGTTGATATTTGAGATTTTTTTGTATGGTAAAGCCATTCAATACCTAACATTGACTCTATAATGCCATAGTCAGTGCAAGTGTCACCTTTCTAAGTATGTTAGATATCTACTATGGATTTGCTAACATAAATGTCAGAAGCAATGGAAAGAAATAATGATAAAAAAGATAACTCTTTTATAGAAAAAAATATTTTAACCTTCGAACAGAAAAAAGAAGAGGAGAAAGAGGAGCTGTTAAATAAGCTGATTGTAAGAATAATTGTTTCTATTACCTTAAAAGAATATTATGAAACGTGCGATAAGATATCTAAGATTCAGTCAACTGGGACAAAGTAATGGCTCCATTGAAAGACAAGAGCTTTATACAAATCAATGGTTAGCATTTAATGATGTAACGCTAGTTGATACATTTATTGACAGAGGTAAAAGTGCTAGAACATTTGATCGTCCTGATTTTAACAAATTAAGAGAATTCATCACAAAACATCACAGTTCAGTAGATTATCTTTTGGTTGACCAACTTGATAGATTCAGTCGCGATGCTGGTGAAGCGATGAGTTTAGTGAAACTTTTACAACAAAAATACAATATACAAATTGTTAGTGTTACTGAAGGTATTACCTTCGATTATAATACTCCTGGAAGTTTTTTTCGTGCAGGTCTTCAATTGCTTTTAGCTGAAGAAGATAATATTAACAGAAGCATAAAAGTTAAGGGTGGAATTTACACTGCAAAAGCAAAAGAAGGTCGTTTTGTATACAAAAACGCTCCTTTCGGCTATACAAAGCAAGGTGAAAGAAAGGATAGAAAATTAGTAATTAATGAAGCAGAAGCAAAAATAGTTCGTTTTATTTATGATTCATACTTAGGAGGTACGCCCTTATATCTAATAAAAGAAAATGCTCTGAGTATAGGTTTCAATAGAAAAGGGAATATGGCTGTGGAAAGAGTTCTAAGTAATCCTGTATATGCAGGCTTGTTAAAAGTAGAATCATACAAAGAGTATGCTGGGGGTCTGTTTCCGGGTATTCACGAACCAATAATAAATTTGCTTACGTGGAAGATTGTTCAAGAGAAGATGAAACGTCCTTTGAAGATTAAAACTGTAATAGATGATAATATACCACTTAGAGGCGTATTAAAATGTCATTGTGGGCAACCTTTATCCGGAGCGCCTTCTCGAGGCAAAGCTGGTAGGTATTATTACTATTATAAATGCAAACATTCGAAGCATAACAATATAAGTGCTATCAAGTCACATGAGCAGTTTTTAAGAATCTGTGATCTCATGAGTTTGTCTATTGAAAACATAACGAAAATTAAATTGTCATGCAGAAAATCACTTGACTTAGAACTGAAGGAGAACCAACTTGTTCTTAAGGAAAACCAGAAAAAATTATCAGAGACTGAACAAAACTTATATTCAGTAGAAGATAAGTGGATAAAAAATGATATTAATAAGGAAACTTTTGAGAGATGGTCAAATTTATATAATACCGAGATTAGAGTGTTGAATACAAGTATTGAGAGATTAAGTACCAATCAGAATAAAGCATATAAAATCTTAGAGAAAAATCTCAACTCTTTAAATGACATAAGACAAATATATTCAAAGGCAAATACGATACAAAAAAGGGAATTCGTAAACTTGGTGTTCGACAGCAACCTTTATTATGAAAACGGTATCTATCGAACACCTACTATGCTTGGTATCTTCTCTCATAATTCTTTGAAAATGAAAGACAAAGGCCTTCTTGTATATGAAAAAAAAAAGAGTCTTCATGTTGAAGACCCTTTTAGCGGAGAGAGAGGGATTCGAACCCCCGGACCTGTTACAGTCAATAGTTTTCAAGACTATCGCAATCGACCACTCTGCCATCTCTCCTTAAACGTCGATTATATCGTTGTTTTTAGTGGTGCAAATATAGATTTTTTTTTGATTCTGACAAAATATTTTCAAGATAAAATTAAAAAATATTACCTTTTCATCTGAAAACAAAAATAAAGCCCCAAAAAGGGGCTTTACCTGAATCGATATATTAATTGAAAATTAAGCTAAAGTTACATTTACTGCATTTAGTCCTTTTTCACCTTTTTGTACATCAAAAACCACTTTGTCATTCTCACGAATTGTTCTTGTCTTTAATCCTGAAGAATGTACAAAAATGTCTTGTCCTCCGTCTGCTGGAGAGATAAATCCGAAACCTTTTGTTTCGTTAAAAAATTTTACTGTGCCTTGTTGCATTGTATTTGTATTAAAAATTGTTGTTTATTTTCTATTTTACAAGTTCGATATTGATAGCCGAAAATCCTTTTGGAGATCTTTCTTTTTCAAACGAAACTTTATTTCCTTTTTTTACTTGATGTATACAGTTGTTACTGTGGAAAAATACATTCTCTTTACTATTGTCTTCTGTAATAAATCCGTAACCTTTTTCACTGAAAAAAGTAACAATACCTGATTTTCTTAACTCCTCTACAGGAATAGGAGCTGCTCCTAACTGAATATCTTCAGGGTTAATCTCCATTCTTTCTTCTGGAGGTGTGGTAGTTAATCTACCGTATGAATCCACATAAGTAAGCATATCGTCAAGACCTTTTCCTTTATTATTATTTGTCTTACGATCTTCGCGTCTTATCGCTTTTTCTTTTTGTTTTTGAATTTTTTTCTTGAAATTTTCCTTTTTAGAGAAAGAATCTGCCATAAATTTTTTTAATATTTTAATTACTGTACTGAAATGTCTGTTTACCTTGCTTGCTTACCGGCAATGTAAAACCTGTCTGCTTTTGGATGTTTTTAAGATCCATACGCTCATTTTCTTCAAATGAACTTGTTTTTCCTTTCACTCCTGCTTTTGCTGATACTATAATCTCAACAGGATTGTTTAGAATAGTACTCGCAAAACTTCGGATATTATCTGACATTGTTGCTGAAAATAATAAGGTTTGTCTTTTCTGAGAAATCAGTTTAATTACTTTTTTCACATCATTTCCAAAACCTATTTCAAGCATTTTGTCTGTATCGTCCAAGATCAATATCTCGATTTTGGAAAGATCAATATGTCTCTGACTCGTTAACTCCAATAATCTCCCCGGTGTTGCAACTAGAACATCAACTGTTTTTCTCAATGCTGCCAGCTGCCCTCCCAATGAAACGCCTTCGTAAATAGAAAGCTGAGATAATGGAAGATATTTGCTGTGCAATTTAAGATTTTCTTCGATTTCCGTTACCAACTCGCGAGTCGGTGTTAATATTAAAGTTCGGATTTCTTTATGTTCCGGAGCTCTTTTTTTTAATAATTGAAGAACAGGCATTGCAAAAGCTGCAGTTTTCCCTGTTCCTGACGGTGAACAGCCCATGATATCTTTACCTGCCAAAATATGTGGAATAGCACTACTTTGTATCTCTGTAGGTTGTGAATATCCCGTTTCTGTAACGGCACGAATTATTGGATTTATTAAATTTAAATTTTTAAAATTCATTCATGGGGTTTTGCCGGATCTCCCGACGTTATATAAGATCAAATACTTTTTAAGGAATCTAAAATTATCATCTTTTTTGAGAATAATTGGAAGAGAAAAATCAACTTTCTTTTATTCATCCATTTTTTTGCTTTCATCAATAGTATTGACTCCTGCAATAACTTTCTATGTCCTTTTCATCGGGCACTTCTACAAATCTTCAATTTTTAAACTGATAAACTTGCTGGTAATAATTTTTAAAAAGGATAAAGCTTTAAGGAATGGTTTCCTAATTGTTTTCGGTAGTTTGAAATTCAGTTGGCAAGTTATAAAACCGGCGGCTGAAAGAGCAAAAACTGAAAGAAGAAAATGGTTAATTCTAATCTGTAACAGAAAGCAAAGGCAAAGGCCTAATTATTAATTATTGTACAAATATACAACAAATAAACCGAATAACTACTATTTTAATTAATTGATTATCAAAAATATATTAAAACCTAATACTTATCCTTCAGTTTTCCGAACTATTTACGAAAACTTCATCCAATCACTTTTATCGTTATTATGTTCTACAATATTTAAATTCTGATGCTGATTCATCGAGCTAAGAAGCGTTACAATATCCTGTCTCACAACCTCTGCAGCACTATCTGTAAGTTCCTGACTGAATCCTGAATTATTTAATTCCAACAAATCATTCACCGTAACTACTCTGGCAAGAACTTTTCCAAGATCAATCATCTTACGCTGAGAAAGAGCTGTATTGATATTGAAATCCAGTTCTTTAGCATATAGTTTAACGGAATTATTGGTCAATTCATTAATAGCAAGATATTCCGCAAAATTTTCGATCTTTTTCTTCTTCATATCTTTTAAAATTCCTTCCGAAATTTGTGTATAAAGCATCTCATTAGAACCTTCAAAGATCTGAAAAGGTCGGCTGTCCATAATTCCGCGTCCTCCGATATGAGTTGTTCTGTATCCTTTTCCGCCCGAAAGCTGAACAAGGATTTGTGCAGATTCCTGCATCATATCTGTCACCAAAGCCTTCATACTGTTCGCATGAGCGCCGCTTCCTGAAACATCATGATCAATTCCGCTTACTTTACAGCTTTTCGCACACATGGCAGAACAAAGCGTGAAAAACGACTGCATTCTTGTCAATTGATATTGAACCTGATCTAAAGCATAAAGATTAGAAGCCCCCACTACCCTTTCCTGACAGTGTTTTGTAGCTTCATCCAGCATCCTTTTCAGGAAACCCATTCCCATTCCCGGAAACTGCAGTCTACTGCGGTGAAGCGTGTCGAGCATCATTTTCAGACCTGTTGTTTCGGGAGTTAATTTATTATATTCAGGAACTCGGATATCAATTTTATTTAATCCATAAGGAATCATATACAATCCCGGATTGTCGTAATATTCTAAAACTTCAATATTCTGTTCTCTATAATGTGTATTTGCAATGAAAAAATCTACGTCTCTGGACAATTTCCCTTCAGAATTTGCATTTCTTGAGGTAATTAGCCAATAATTCGCCAACCCTGTCAATCCCTGCCAGTGTTTTGTTCCTTTTATATGATATTCATTATCTATTAATGTATTCTGGGTTTTCATATTTAAGGCATCGCTTCCGTATTCCGGCTCGGTGATCATTAAACCTCCCATTGCGCCATGATCAAGGAAATTTTTAAAAATATCTGCTTTTACAAGATCGTTTCCGTATTTGGCCACAGGTTCAAGAAAAAGGGCAATATTAATCCCAAATGTCAATGACAACGAAAGCGATTCATAAGATGCAGCCGATAAAATACCCAAACACTCTTTCACCTTTACTCCTCTTCCTCCAAACTCTTCCGGAATGGCTACAGATAAGGGTTTCAGATTCATTATTTCTTTCCAGACATGTGGTGGAAGACCTCTGGAAAGACTTAGCTTATCAATATTTTCTTTTTGAAAAAGATTGTGAAGAGAAGTTGAAAAACCGTTGAGAAACTCCGAATAAGGTGTTTCAGATGCGGATCCATTCATAATAGATTTGAAATTTAGCGCTGCATGCCATCTATACAACAATATAATAAAGCGAAGCGAATGGCAACAAAAACTCAATAATCAAATATTAGCAGCTTCACGTAACGTAAATATTTTTCTAAGGTACAACTAAATAAATTGCTTATCTTAAATACTGCGTGAAATTTTCATTAAAAAAAACAAGAAAAGGAAGAATAAAAAATTCCCCAAAAACAGGGGAACGAAAAATAAATTATAATAAGGTATAAATTTGAGTATATAAAAATGATATGGTGTTGCTTATTAAAATATTATTTCGAGGTTAAAGATAGACCAATAATATTAACCTCTACTATAGATTATTAAAAAGAAAAAGTTATTAGCAGGCCTAAAACATTGATATTTTCATAGGTTTTGACAGGGTAATTTTAGATTTAGGTATTAAACTCATCCATCGGTTTCAACAATCAATCTTATCGAAACAAAACGTTTTACAGATTAAAAAAAATTAAGGAAATTTGTATTCTTACTATTTTCAAACAATTAAAAATCACAAAAAATGCAGACTCAGCCTGTAATTGCCCTACTTTCTCCGGGAGATATGGGAACTCAAATAGCAAAAGCACTTATAAAAAGTAACTTTAAAGTAATCACTTCCGGAGAAGGAAGATCTGAGAAAACGCTACAAAATATTAAGGATGCAGGGATTGAAGATGCTGGTTCACTTCAAAATACAGTGGAACAAGCTCATGTAATTCTTTCTCTTACAAGTCCGGAAGGAAGTATAAAACTTGCTGAAAATATTATTTCGTGTTTAAAAAATACTTCAAACCGTCCAATTTATATTGATTTAAATTCTAATACTCCCACAATGGCTTTATCTATTGAAGAATTGCTTTTATCAGCAAACATCAAATTTGTTAACGGTGCTGTCATGGGAGCCTCCAAAGATATTCCTGAAAATGGAGTTTTGGTTGTAAGCGGAATGCATAGAAATCTTTTCTTGGATCTTTTTGGAAAAGTTTTCAAGATAAAAGATGCCGGTGAGAAAACAGAAGCAGCATCAGCTTATAAATTGTTGTTTTCGATGGTAAATAAAGGAATAAATGCCTTATTTTTTGAAACAATGACAGCCGCTGCCCATTTCGGAATCCTTGATGAACTGAATGAAAGTCTTCAGGATTTCCTCCCCGGAACGTATCAGGATCTTATAAAAACTACCCCAACCTATCCACGGCATATCTTAAGGAGAATTGATGAAATGAATGGCTTGACCAAAATGCTAAAAAGTGAAAACTTACCCAACATTATCGCATCAGGAACTGCCGAAACATTTGAAAGAGTGTATCAATCAAATATTTTTGAAAATGAAAAACCAAAAGGAGTTATAGAAACTTTCCGGAATTTCAAAAAATTAATCTAAAATATTTTGCTCAAATTTAGATCTAAGAAAAAATTGAACTTTAATTATTATTCAAATAACTTTTAATTGTTTCCAACACTCCAAAATTATCATTAGAACAGGCTTCGAAACTTGCAGCTTCTTTTACGGAAGGATGCGCATTTTTCATTGCATAAGAGAAATGTGCTTTTTTAAGCATCTCAATATCATTCATATAATCTCCAAAAACCATGGTTTGTTCGGGAGTGATATTCAATACTTTCTGAAGTTTCTCCAACGCATTTCCTTTATTGATATTTTTATTCATAATATCCAGCCAATACTGACCTGAAACTACAACTTCAAGATCAT
Organism: Chryseobacterium limigenitum; assembly: GCF_900114875.1. Lineage (GTDB taxonomy): Bacteria > Bacteroidota > Bacteroidia > Flavobacteriales > Weeksellaceae > Chryseobacterium > Chryseobacterium limigenitum. The sequence goes on along the minus strand of NZ_FPKW01000004.1, from coordinate 69,667 downwards.
ACTTTTCAAATTGCTTTAAAAAAGGATACAAATGCTCTTCTGAACCTTCGGGATGATAAACAGCAATTTTAAAAACACTGTCATCCAACGCCTGCGTCAAATCTTCAACCCTTTCATTTCCTGTATAAAATTGTGAAATATAATCTACAAAACCCTGATTATCCGTTTCGTAATATGCTTTTTTCTTCCCCGACAACACAGCCGTTGCCCCAGGAATATTACGTATTGTACTGATGATTTCAGCAACATATTCCGACCCTAGTTTATCTGCAAATAATTCTTCATTTTTGTAGATCATATAGCCCCCATTCTCTGCAATAAAAGCCATTTCATTCTCAATATCTCCAAAATATTTGGTGATCCCCAACATCTGTCTTCCGCTCGCAGGAACGAATAAAATATTCCTTTTTTTCAGTTCTTCATAAATTTCAGGAAACTCAGGACCTACTTCGTGTGAAGAGTTCAGAAATGTTCCGTCCATATCGGTTACAATTAATTTAATATCTTTCATAATGCTAATCTATCCGCAGATTTCAGGTATAAAACTACTGAATTCATTTTTAAATTTTTAATTTCTAAGCGCTTTTATTCTTTTTTTATGATAACGTTTTTTTATTTCATAGTTAGTCAATCGCAAAGGCGCAAATTGTTTTAAACACTGTTTTTAAGGCGCAAGGATTTCATCTACGATAAAATTTGTAATGTTTATACTTGCTGAAAATCTTCGATTTTCTTGCGCCTTAAATTTTACATCGTTTTTTGCCCGTTGCGCCTTTGCGATTCTCCAACCAAAATTTATTCCATAAAAAAATTAAACTCTTTTCTGTATTGTGACGGGCTTTTCTGAATATATTCCTTAAACGTTTTATTAAAATAACTGAAATTATTGAAACCCGATTCAAAACAAACTTCAGTAATGCTCATCGGTTTTTCCGCCAACAGTTTTAATGAATGGGTAATCCTGTATTCATTGACAAACTGAGTGAAAGTCTTGTTGGTGATCTTTTTAAAATAACGGCAGAAAGACGGGACTCTCATATTCGCCAGTTCAGAAATTTCTTCCAAAGTAATTTGTTCCTTAAAATGATCCTTCACATAATTGAAAATAAGGTTGATCCTTTCATTATCTTCAACCTGCGTTTGCAAGTAATATTTTCCTGCATTTAAAATCCTGTAATCCTGAGTAGAAGCCAATGTGTCAAGTATTTCTATAAACTTGACAAGCCTTTCCAAAGAAGAAGATTCATACATTTCCACAATCTTTTTACCGATGCTTTTCTTGATATTTTCCGAAAATACAATGCCGGCTTTTGACCTTTCGAGTAATTGGGCAATTCTATGCATTTCAGGCAGTTCCCAAATGGTTTCGCCCAAAAAATCAGGTTTAAACTGAATGACCATTTCGTAATCGTTATTCGTATTTTCATTGGTCATTCCGCAATGTGGCAAATTGCTTCCCATCAACACAAGATCTCCATCCGAAAAATAGGAAATATTACTCCCAATCTGCCTTTTTCCCGAACCTCCGCAAACAAAAATTAACTCAACCTCAGGATGATAATGCCATACATGAGATTTGATATTTTCATTCCGGAAAAATTTCAGACTTGTGAAACTGCTTCCAATATTGGGCTTCACCGCTTCAAAGGCTGGATGTGAATGTTTCATTTTAACAAATTAATTCATGCACAAAATTAACAATTAATTCACAATTAAATGATTTTAAAGTTAATATAGAACATATATATGAAAATTGTATTGTAGATTAAGCCAATTACCTGTTATACATTTGCAGTATAAAACTTATCATTATGAATAAATTATTAAAATCTGCTTTTCTCGTAGGGTCTCTATTTATCTCGGCAAGCTTGATGAGTAAAGACAGGGATTTTTCTCTTTCAATTAAAACAACAGAAGCAAAAACTATAAGTTTTGACGTTCTGAATGGAAAAAACATATCCTTAGTTATCTACAATGATGCTTACGGAGAATTATTTTCTGAAAAATTGGAAAGTGAAAATAATGTAACAAAATCTTATGATCTGAAAGACCTGGAATCCGGAACTTATTATCTGGTTGCAGAATCTGATCAGAAAATTGAAAAATATAAAATAAACATCAGTTATAACAACAAAGTTGAGATTGAAAAAACTCCATTTTCAGAAATTAATAAACCTGAATACATAATTTCAGGGAATATGGCACAACTTCATCTTTCGGGTTTGAAAAACAGCGCAACTATTTCTGTATCTGATTTTGCAGGAAATGTTTATTACAATACAACAAAAAATACAGCTAACGGAGAACTTAATATGACTTTTGATCTCGATCCTAAAACTTCTGACAGATACATCATCAGTGTTGAGGAAAAGGGAAATGTTTTTAACAAAATAGTTACTCTTAACTAAAATTAAGAGGATTCCTTTATTTTTCGTATTTATATTGGAGTTAAAATTTTACGTACAATCAATTTATTGAGGCAACTTTTCTTTTTTAAATCACGAAGAATGAGTTGCCTCAATTTTTTTCCTAATTATGATGTTTAAGATCTAGTTTTATCTTTTTCAGATCATCCAATTCATGAATAGGCCTTTCAATATCATACGGAATCCGCATTTTTGAAAACGTCTGGAAATACAACAGACAAGCATCTTTCCACCAAACGGCATCTTTCGACTGAATTTTTAGTTTTGACTGAATCTGTTTAAATCGTTCAGCATCAACATAAGGTTCCATTTTGTCCCAAATTTTCTGATATTCCCGAACATTTTTTACACCAGAATCATATTTAAAACACAATTCTTCCCACAACGTTTTTCCGTCTTTCATTTTGTAATTCCACGGAACATGATGAAACCAAAGAAGAAGATTTTCCGGACAGGCTTCTATATTTCCGAACGTATTATTTAATGGTGAAAAATATTGCGAAACAGCATTGCTTCCTGTGTTTGTTCTGTCGAATCCTACTCCATTTTCATCAGCTTTGTGATAATAAACAGGCATCCAATCCGGTCTTCCGCCCGGAATATCTCCCCAAGGTTCGGGCCCATAATGATGGTCGAATGCAAAAATATGATGCAAACCGAGCGGCATCATATAATCTACCGCAGTTTCTCTGGATGTAAGCATCATTTCTTTCACAGGATTCACGAATTTCTGATCATTCGTAAAAGTCATTTTGATCCATTCATCAGCGATTTGTTCTGAAGTTAATTCATGATTCCATGCTAATCTTCCGAAAGCGTACCAATTGGCTTGGGCGAAGATATTTCCTGTCCAGTTCGCATCTTCACCGATATTGGCAACGCCCGCAATGGCTGTTATCTTATTATTCCTTACACTTCCATCTGTAATTTTGGCTACGGTTGAACCTTTTCCATCAGCATACGTATCACTTTCCAGCGTTTCTTTAAACAAGGGAGCCAGAAAAACCAAGTGATTTGAAAACCCTAAATATTCCTGAGTGATCTGAAATTCGGCCATTTCCGAAGTCTTTTTCAACGCTCCAAATAATGGATTAAATGGTTCACGAGGTTGAAAATCAATCGGCCCGTTTTTAATTTGAACAATGACATTATCTCTGAATTTTCCGTCTAAAGGAAGAAATTCCAAATAAGCCTGTTTTGCACGATCTTCTTTGCTCGGACTGTACACAAAAGCGCGCCACATGACGATTCCGCCAAACGGTTTCAAGATATCAGCCATCATATTGGCACCATCGGCGTGGGTTCTTCCATAATCCTGCGGTCCGGGTTGCCCTTCCGAGTTGGCTTTCACCAAAAAACCACCAAAATCGGGAATCAATGTATAGATTTCTGATGCTTTATCCTTCCACCAATTTTGAACATTTTTATTTAAAGGATCTGAATTTTCCAGTCCGCCCAGTACTTTTGGGGAAGAAAAATTGACTGATAAATACACTTTTATTCCATATGGTCTGAAAATGTCTGCCAGAACTTTTACCTTTTGAAGATAATCTGTTCTGAGCATATTTGGAGAAGCGTTCACATTATTCAATACAACAGAATTAATTCCAATTGACGCATTAGCTCTAGCATATTCTTCATATCTAGGCGAAATTTTATTCGGTAAATCTTCCCATTTCCAAAGCGACTTTCCCGCGTAACCTCGTTCTACACTTCCGTCCAGATTGTCCCAATGATTCAGAATTCTAACGTCATACGATGGTTTTTCTGTTATGTTTAAATAATTAACATCAGATTTTGTCTGTTGAAGTCTTAGAATATGATAAACTGCGTACAGTAAACCGGTTTCTTTAGCTGCAGAAATAATGATTTTATCTGAATTTGATTTAATGGTGTAACCGTCTTTAAGATGTTTCAAAGATTTTTCCGTACGAAGTTCTACAGCCTGACCTTGCCAATACGTTCTTAATTCTTTTTTGGCAATTTCAAGCGTTGGGTTTTTACCTTTTGAAATGATTTTATCCGATGAAATTCCGTTTTTAACATTGGGGAAACGAAGCCATAATTGACTGCCGTCTTCTGCAAAAAAACTTAGCGGAAATAGAAGAAAAGCGATAATATAAATACGGAAATTTTGCATTTGAAATGGTTTTGACTGTAGGTTTTCCCTACGTTAATTGATATTTATTCCATAGGTTTCACCTAAGGCTATTGATATTGAACCCTTCGGGTTCTATGGAATTGATGGTTATTTATCCAAGCCTTCAATTGTTTTGAAAGTTCCGTCCTCATTATATTCCAATTCAACAACTTTCATACTTCGAAGCCACGTTCTTCCGCCACTTGGAACGGAATCATGAAAAAATAAATACCACTTTCCTTTGAATTCAACAATGCTGTGATGGGTTGTCCAACCCACAACCGGAGTCAGAATTACACCTTGATAGGTAAACGGTCCGTACGGATTATCCCCGATGGCATAACACAACAAATGTGTGTCGCCTGTTGAATAGGAAAAGTAATATTTCCCATTGTATTTATGCATCCATGAAGCTTCGAAAAAGCGATTTTCATTGCCGTGAAGTAAAGGATTTCCGTTTTTATCAAGAATTAAAATATCTTTTGGCTCTTCTGCAAATTCCAGCATATCATCACTTAACAAAGCTATTTTTGACGGAATTGCAGGCTCGTCTTCATGTGGAATTACAGCAGATTCCAATGCTTTATTATTTCGGTAACGTTGTAATTGTCCGCCCCAAATTCCACCGAAATACATATAATGTTTTCCGTTTTCTTCGAAAATACAGGGATCAATGCTATAGCTTCCCATCATCGGATGTTTTTCAGGAATAAAAGGTCCGAAAGGTTTATCGCTCACCGCTACCCCAATTCTGAAGATATCGTTTTTGTCTTTTAAAGGAAAATACATGTAATATTTACCGTTTTTGAAAGCCACATCACAATCCCACAACTGTCGACCCGACCATGGAATATCTTTCACAGAAAGAGCAACTCCGTGATCTGTAATTTCTCCGTTTTCAACATCATCCAGAGAAAAAACATGATAGTCATTCATATCAAAATGATCGCCGTTGTCGTTTTCTTCAATTCCGCTTTCTCTGTCGTGGGATGGATAAATATAGAGTTTTCCCTCAAAAACGTGTACGGATGGATCTGCCATGAAGTCTTTTGGGAATAGGTATTTTGATTTGTTCATTTTTAAATTTTATATTTTAAGTGTCTTTTTTTAACGCAAAGGGCGCAAAGTTTTCTTTATTAATATTGAGAATATTTTAAGTTCGCAAAGGCGTTTCACTTAGCTAAGAGCGCAAATTTTAATTCTATTTAATTTCTGTTGATAGTTTTATTATTTTTTCGAAAATAGGTTTTGCTTTGTACTGACGGTCAAATAATAATGGGTAATCTGTTCTGCCTTTTATGGGGAAATCATTTTTCCAGGATTGAGAATCCGTTAAGCCCCATAATGTTACTCTTCTGATGTCCTTTTTATGTTTTAAAAATAATTGAAAGAAATCAAGATACCGGTTTTCCCATTTTGATTGTACATCAGCCGGAAGACCTTTTTTATAAGGGTTCATTTTTTCGTCATATTCAACTTTATCCGCAATATTTGCAGAAGTTCCCCACGGTGAAGGAAGTGCGCTGATATCCAATTCGGTAATATTTACTTTTACTCCACTTTCGGAATAGGCAACAATTGCTTCTTCATATTCGTTGATTGAGGGTGAATCCATTCCGACATGGGCCTGCATTCCCACTCCGTCGATCCGGATTCCTTTTGATTTTAAATTTTGAACTATTTGAGTGACCGTTTTTACTTTTTCAGGATACCATTCATTATAATCGTTGTAATATAATTCTGCTTCTGGATCGGCTTCCTGAGCATATTTGAAGGCTAATGGAATAAATTCTTCCCCTAAAATTTCGTAAAACTTAGATTTTCGGTAAGAACCGTCTTCCATAATCGCTTCATTCACAACATCCCAACCTTTTACTCTTCCTTTGTATCGTGAAACAATGGTTGTAATGTGGTTTTTCATTCTCTGTTTTAAGACTTCAGGAGAAACATTTTTACCGTTTTTATCAACAAAAAACCAATCGGGAACCTGGGAATGCCAGATCAGCGTGTGACCAATGATAAACATCTCGTTTTTCTCTCCGAACTCAACGAATTTATCGGCATCATCGAAGAAAAATTTCCCTTCCTGAGGTTGTAGATACATACTTTTCATACAGTTTTCAGCCACAATAGAACTGAACTGTTTCTTAATAATATCTATTGATTTTTGATCTGTTCCATGAATTTGTTCAAGATTCATCGTCGTTCCGATATAGAATTTATCCTGAAAAGCTTTTTTTAAAGAAATATCAGACTTTTGAGCATTTACATTTGAAACTGCCAAAGTCATTAAGCCAAATAAAATAATACGTTTCATGTTTCTAATTTTTATTTCTTCTTTCTGCTAATTCTTTTTCAATCTGAACCTCCAATTTTTTGTTGATCTTATAAAAGAAAAGCAATCCGCAAGCGAGGAAAAATGGAATAGCAGGAAATATACTCACCAGCATTTTAGCACCTGCTGCAACGGTTTCCGGCTGAATGACATTTTGATTTCCTTTTGTAGAAATATAGCCGTATTTCCCAATAATTAAAGCAACTAATGAGCTTCCAATGCTCAAGCCAACTTTTAACCCGACCATCATCGCAGAAAAAATAATGGCGGTTGCTCTTCTTTTATTTTTCCATTCCGAATAATCGGCTACATCAGCAATCATCGCCCACAAAACAGGGGTACTGATTCCATAGAAAAAGCCGTGTGCAATTTGTGATAAAAACATCATTCCAACTGCTTTTGGAGGATATAAAATAAATACCAAAACGAATAATGTTGAGATAAATAATGATGCCATAAACACATCTCTTTTCCCGTATTTATCGGCAAATCTTTTAGAAAATGTAATTCCTACGATCATCATGATGATCCCACCTGCATTGAATAATCCAAATCCTGCAGACTTAGCATTTTCACCAAAAAAGTTCATTCCAATAGAATCAAAAAACGAGGTAATTGGAGAAATAAAATTCTTTAAACTCGTTTCATCCACGTAATTATTAAAGTAATAGACGTACGAACCTCCTTTCATCGCCAATGTAATGAATATCAAAGCAGTAACCGTTAACATAATGATCCACGGTTTATTTTTAGATAAATCTTTTAAGTCATCTTTTAAGTTTGATTTCTGATCTGCATTGGGAACTACCCTTTCTTTTGTCGTAAAAAAGGTGATCAACAGCATCACACTTCCGATTATGGCGAGCCAAGTCATTACAACCTCAATTCCAGCCGCTTTGTCACCGTTTCCGATTGATAAAATAATCGGTAACATGAAAACCTGAACAAAGAACTGTGAAAACATTACTGCCACAAAACGGTAAGAAGAAATACTATTTCTTTCGCTCATATCGCCTGTAATAACGCCACTTAATGCCGAATAAGGCAAATTATTTGAAGCATATAAAAGCAATAAAATGGAATAAGTAACCGCAGCGTAAATGATTTTCCCTTTATACGAGAAATCCGGTGTACTGAAAGCCAGCATTGCCGCCACACCAAGCGGAACAGCTGTAAACAAGATCCATGGACGGAACTTGCCCCATTTTGTCTGCGTTCTGTCTGCCAAAGCACCAATCAGCGGATTGAAACCAAAGCCCGCGATCAATCCTACAATCAATGTAATGACTGAAGCATCTTCAGGTTTTAAGCCATAAATATCAGTATAAAAATATGCCAGATAAGTTACCAAGGTCTGAAATACAAGGTTGGCAGCCAGATCACCTAAGCTGTACCCTATTTTTTCGGCTACCGATATTTTTTGTGAATTGTTCATATAAATTTAGATTTTAGACAATAGAAGTTAGATATCAGACTAAAAAACAGTCCGTTAAAATCTAAAGTCTATTTTGTTTTATATATTTTATTGATCCGATTTTATTTCTGCTAATTATTCTGTGGAGAAAGGAGATGCGGGTAAACCGTTTTTATTTTTCAGATTTCCTTCCGGATTGTCTGCCCAGGCGTATCGGACTGCAATCGGATTTTTAATTTCATCATTCCAGACGATGATTTTATTGCCTTCCATTTTTGCTTTTGCCCATTTGAAAATCCCTTCTTTTTCTTTGATAGCGAAACCTTTTAATTCTGAAACGGAAGAAAAATTATCTGTTTCTTTTTTAAATGAAAGAATTATTTTATTTCCCTCAATTTTTATTGATTGATAAACGGGTCCTTCTGCGATAATATTTTTATCAAAAAGAATTTTCTCAGCCTGCAATGAAAGTCTTTTCCCAACCTCTTTTTTGTTTAACGGATGAATATCATTCCATTCTCCAATGTCGATGGTTACGGCAAGTCCGGTATTTGGAATGGTTTGGGAAACTTTTCTTTGCAGCTCCCTTAATTCCGCCCAATTACTTTCTGCTGGCTCAGATTTTGTTTCCATAAAATTGGCTAATTGAACGATGAAAAAAGGTAAGCTTTTCTGATTCCATTTATTTCGCCAATCTACAATCATGGTAGATAATAAATCCTGGTATTCCAGAGGTTTTGCCGTATTACTTTCCCCCTGATACCATAAAACTGCTTTTATTGGATATTGGATTAAAGGATTCAACATAGCATTATATAATCCCGTTGGTTTCCATCTGATGAAAGTCTGTCCTGGAGCCGGTCTGTTCATGATTGCTCCGATTTTATATTTCCATTCACCTTTTAAATCTATTTTTTCTGAACGGATTTGCAGAAAATAGTCTTTATCTTTTATAAACTCTCCTTTTCCGCTTCCATTGGTGATTCTTACTGCGATAATGTTTTTCCCTTCCTTTAAAACTCCGGCTGGAATATCGTACCAACGCGGAGGATATTCGTAAGTAACATTGCCAACTTTTTTACCATTAATATAAGTTACATCAGCATCTTTAATTCTTCCTAAATTTAGAAATGCTGTATTTTTTTCAGCTCCTTTTGGAAGAAATATTTCTTTTCTGAACCAAATACTTCCATCAAACGGTTTTTCTATATCTTCCCAAGAGCCGGGAACATTCATTTTTTTCCAGTCGAAATCATTTAAATCAAACTTTTCCCAATGATTTTTAATTCCTGCATCTAAATTGTCTAATTCTGCATACCAAGCTTTACTCAACGCTTTTTCTGAAGATTCGGTTTGAGAAATCAGTTCATCATTTCGCCATTTTTGAGCTTCTATTATATATTCGGGATATTTTTTGAGTGAAGATTCATCCATCCAAGCCTGAATGGGTGACCCGCCCAAACTCGAATTAATAATTCCCACCGGAACTTTATTATACTGATACATTTCTTTTGCAAAAAAATAGGCTACTGCAGAGAAATTCTGAATGTTTTGAGGAGTTGTTTCTTGCCAAACACCGCCATCCAAATTCTCCTGAGCTATTTTAAAATTATACTTTTGAGGAACCGTAAAAAAGCGAATATTTTCGGTATCAGCATTCTGCAATTCCTGCGGATATAAAGTTTTTACCCTGCGCATCGGAAGCTCCATATTAGACTGACCGGAACACAAATACACATCACCAATTAAAATATTTTTCAGTATAATTTCATTGATGGTCATTGTGAAAGGCCCCCCAGATTTCATTTCAGGAAGTGTGATTTTCCAGCTTCCAGAATTGTCAGCAACCGTATTATATTTTTTATTTTGAAAATTTACTTCAACTTTTTCTCCTGAATCAGCCTGCCCCCAGATCTTTATTTTCTGACCTCTCTGTAAAACCATCCCGTCTGAAACTAAAGCGGGAAGTTGTATTTTAGCATCAACAAAGCAAATGCTGATGAAAAATAGTATGATGCTGAAAAATTTAATTTTATTCATTGTTTATTCTTTTTAATAGGATTTTATCCTATTCTTTGTTAAATCGTCCTTTGGCACTCTTTATTGATATTCATACAATTTTACATGAAGAATTTGAAAATCATCAACGCCGATACGGACGTGCCTTCCCTGGTGTGTCTGATCACCATTTAATCTTCTTATCGGGATAAATTTTCCGGTTTCATCAATACTGATCTCATCTACAGACCCAATCCCGACTCTTTTTCCTCCGTTCCAAGTATTTTGAGTCTGATTTTTCCCTCCCTGAGCTGCAAACCCGTCTTCACCCAAATCTTTAGTTTGAATTTCTTTTTTCTCGTTTTCCTTGTCAAATTCCACGACAATTCCGCTTCCTGCAACGATATATTCGTCTTTTGCCAGTCTTAAAATTAATCCTCCGCCTTCAGGCCAGATGCTTCCATCTTTTGATCGAGGATCCCAAGGCAGACTAAAAAAATGTCTTGCTGTAATTTTTAAATCATCATAATTGATCATTCGTTCAGTATTTTTCTGGTCGAATAATAAACCCTTTGACTGCCCTTGTCCTTGATATTTAGTCAAAACAGGCATTAATTGTTTTAATTTTGAATAAGCTTCTGACAGTCTTTTACTTCCTGATTCAGAATTATTTTCTATAGAAAAAGGACTATAGCCTATCGCATCATGTTCACCAAAAGCATAGAAAGCCTGCACCCCGTTATTTTGAGTCATTTTAATCTCCGGAACAAACAACGGATTGTGGTGAAGTCTGTATTTTGCCGACCAACTTGTAAAATCTCCATCGTATAAATCCGGAGAAAGCATATCTATACTCGGTGCTCCGGCATGCCAAATATCAATTAAATGAGCCAGTGGCCCACCTGCAGGATATTCTCCCGGAAGCCTGTTTCTGCTGTTCATAGCGGCATTTACATACAGCGGAATATTATGAATGGAACGGGCTGTTTTTGCTAATTTTTCTACATATTGAGCATAATAATAAGACGTAAATAATTCATCTGTATACAAATCATTTCCAAAAATTTCCTGCCAGTTTCCTTTGGTTTTAAAACCTTGCTTCCCCCATTTTTCAAGCAATGAAGGATGAAGTTCTTTTTTATTTTTAGTTAAAAATTTCATCAGTGCTTCTGGAACTTGATTATTGAAAGTTGCATTCGCTTCTTTTGAATAATCTCGTGCCCCTTCCAGCATTCCGATTTCGTTTTCAACCTGAACCATAATTACCGTTCCCTGCGTTTTATCAACCAAAGAAATATGTTTCATCAATTCACAGAAAACTTTATTGTCTGCTTTTAAAACATTTTCAGAGAATGAACTTGCAATTTCCATTGGTTTTCCCACTTTTGAATACGCTCTGGGATACTTTTTGTAGTCTTTTTTTAACCAAAGCGGAGCATAACAGCTCATCGAATTTTTATAAGAACCGAACCATAAAAAGACAACTTTCAGATTGTTTTTTCTTGCCTGATCAATCGTTTTATCAATTAAACCAAAATCAAATTTTCCTTCTTCAGGCTCAATCAAATCCCAGTAAGCAGGCACCAAAACCGTATTAAGTCCCATTTGCTGAAGCTTCGGAAAATCTCTTTCGATATCCAGAAAAGATGATGCGGAAGAATTTCCCAACTCACCCCCTAAAATCAAAAATGGTTTTTTACCCACGACAAGCTGTGTCGCCGTACCCTTTTTCTGCAAACGAGGAATTTCCTGCGCGTGTATAAAAAACGAAAGAAAAATTCCGGAAAGGATAAAAGCTTTATTTACATTCATAATATGGATATCTTATTTTAATAACCTTTTTATCAAATTCATCAAAAAATTAAATAATATTTAAAAACATTTTCTAAAATTCATTTTAATTAAATAAATATTTCAAGTTTTTTAAAAATAAAAGAAAGTATCTATATATAAAACTGTTTTTGTCTCGTGAATATTTTTGCAGTCAAATTCTAGAAATAAATCATCAAAAAAATTCATAAATGACGTCTGACTTATCATTAAAAATAAGATTAGGCTAAACATTGAAAAACCCTAATTCTGCATTAGAAAATACACTTACAAATATTTTAAACTTATGCTTCAAAATTTAACAGACCAGCTTATCATATTTTTAACAATAACCGTCATGAATTTGGGCTTTAAAGAGAGTCAATTACTCAAACAGAATTTTAACATTAATTTAACATTTACTTCATGTCATTTTAATCAATTTCAAACAAAATTTTCATTAATTACTCTGTTAAAAATCACTGAAAACTAATACAGCAAGTCCAAAATTCAGATGTTTCATATGATATTATTCTACTGAAAATTGATAAACTGTTGTTGTTGAATATTTTTCTCCCAGTTTAAGCTCTACAGATGGAAAAGAATTTCTGTTTGGTGAGTCCGGAAAATGCTGTGTTTCAAGACAAACTCCTGTTCGTTGATTATTTTTCCCGCCCGTTTTCGTTTCAAATTTTCCATCTAAAAAATTCCCGGAATAAACCTGAATACCCGGCTGATCTGTTGATACATTTAATTTCCGACCAGTTTTAGGATGATAAAGCGAAGCAACCGATCTCATTCCATTTCCGTTCAAAACCCAACAATGATCATAGCCATTTGCTCGTTGCAACTGCTCATTTTCAGTATCAATATCTTTCCCGATCGCTTTAAAATTTCTGAAATCAAAAGGTGTTTCTGCAACATTTTCAAAATCATCTTCAGGAATAGACGATTTGTTAATGGGAATAAATTGCTCAGCATCAATTTGAAGCTCATGATCTGTAATTTCTCGTGAAAGATCCCCCGAAAGATTGAAATATGAATGATGCGTCAAATTAACAACCGTAGGCTGATCCGTCGTTGCTTCATAAGAAATTTTGAGCGCATTTTGATCTGTTAAAGTATAAAAAACATTAGTCGCAAGTTCTCCCGGATAGCCTTCTTCTCCATCTTTACTGATGTATGAAAGCTTAAGCGTTTGAGAGTTTGGAATTATTTCTGCCTTCCAAATTCTTGTAAAAAATCCGTTATCTCCGCCATGAAGATGGTTTTCGCCATTATTCTTATTTAAATTAAAAATATTCCCATTCAAACTGAATTTTCCGTGTGCAATTCTGTTGGCAAATCTTCCGATAATTGCTCCGAAAAAGTAAGAATTTTCATTAAAATAATCTTCAGGATTTATAAAGCCTAAAACTACATCTTCGAAATTTCCTTTTCTGTCAGGAGCTGTAAGTGAGATGACGATTCCACCATAATTGATGATTTCGACTTTCATTCCATTTTTATTGGTTAGGGTATATTTCTTTATTTGGCTGCCTTCTTTTGTTATTCCAAAATCTGAAACTTTAATTTTTTCCATTTTTTGAGTAATTCTTGATAAATTTTTATTTGGATATTGAATTTTAATTTAATTGACGCTTTCAGGAGCTCCCAAATATGAAGGCTTCAATCCTCCAGTATTGATCAGGATTTTTTCTAAAACAATTCCTGCTTCCAGTACCCTAAAACGCAAAGTATGCCTACCCGATTTTGTTATGGTATGTTTTGTAGAGGATTTTATAATATGCTCAGACTGCCATTGTCCCAATTCGCCACGATAATGTTCATTAAAATTGACGATCTGTGGTTTTTCTCCGTCAAACGAAATTTCATATCGAAGTCCTTTGTTATTGTTGAAATTAAGTGTTGGCGCAAGTAATAATTGAACTTCAAAAGTGCCTGTTGAAGTAAAATCAACATCATATTCCAGATAGATATCTTCATTTTCTTTTGGATTAATATTTTGAGGAAAAGTGGTAATTCCGGACAATGTTTTTCCAAAATCGGGAATGATTTTCCACTGAATTCTGTCTGAATTATTCTGATGTGAAAAATTTTCAGCTTCAATGGAAATGTAGCCATCTTTTTCCTTAAATACTGTATTTTTTTCGCTTTTGGAAACGTAAAATACTTCAGGTATTGTATTTTTATCCGGCTGTTGCCAGTTTGTATAACCAATTCTGGTTTGATCCATCATATGCTGCCATTTTCCGTCAGAAACTTTATTGTTGTATTTATTTTGTAAAATAGAATCATATTCAAAGTTTTTCTTTGCTTTATCTGCAAAATCATTTGCTTTTATATCTTTTTTAGAAGCTAATTGATGGTTTTTTGCCACATTAAAATAAAGCTCATACAAATTACTGCAGGCATCGATCGGATAAAGAACCAATTGAAAATAAGCGTCTTTATATTCATTAGGAAGCTCATTATAAAGCCTGTTTGCATCAAGAGACAGTTTTTCATAATCATTCACAACCGTTTCAAATTCATTGTAATTTTCAAGACTGTAGGTTTCGGAATTTAAAGTTTCCGGAGTTACACGACGATTGTATTTTGCGTATAAATTGATCATTCTTGCGATTTCTTTAGAATATGTTGAAGCAAACTGTTCCGAACTCCATTTTTCAGTGTATTCTAAAAGATTTTCAGCATTGAATTGATTGGGATTCCAAGCCATTTCCATAAAAAAATTAATTGGAAATTCCATTGGTTTTAAATCTCCCACATTTACTACCCAAAGCTTATTGACATTATGTTCATACGTTAAATTCATTTGCTCCCAAACTCTTTGAATCGGACTTATATTGATCCATTTCGAATTTCTTGGCCCGCCCACGTAATCAAAATGATAATACATCCCGTAACCTCCTTTGTGTAAAGGTTTAGACAGGTTTGGAAGTTTTCGGACATTCCCCCAATTATCATCACAGAACAGTAAAATTACATCATCCGGAACTCTCATTCCTTCATCAAAATAATCCTGAACTTCTTTATACAAAGCCCAAACCTGCGCTGTTTTTTCTGCTTTTTTTCCTGTAACTTTTTCTATAATTTTTCTTTGATCCTTTACAATTTTCTCCAATAATAAAATATTGGTTTTGTCTCCCATTGCTTCGTCTCCATCACCACGCATTCCAACCGTGACAAGCTTTTCCCAGTTTTTACTTCGTTCGATTCCTGATTTCCAGAATTGCTGAAGAACGTCCGAATTTTTAGCGTAATCCCAAATATTCGGTAAATTATTCTTTTTGATGTATCGATGCCAGTCGGTTTGTGCCAATACCATTGGTTCGTGGTGTGAAGTTCCCATGACAATTCCCATTTCATCAGCCAATACTCCGTTTTCGGGGTCATCATCATAGAAAGCTTTCCCCCACATTGCAGGCCAAATGTAATTTCCTTTTAATCGGAGAATTAATTCAAAAACTTTTTCGTAAAATTTAGAATTAATCCCGCCAAATGTTGCTCTCGCCCAACTTCCCAAAGAAGGTTCTTCATCGTTTAAAAAAATTCCGCGATATTCTACAGCAGGCTCACCGTCTGTATAAATTCCTTTTTTGAAATAGAGACTTTCCTTTTGTTTCACAGGAACATCTGCCCAATAATACCAGGGCGAAATGCCTATTTGCTTTGAAAATTCATAAATTCCATAAATAGTTCCGCGCTTGTCACTTCCTGCGATAACGATCATTTCTGAAACTCCGTTGAAATCTTTTATATTCTGAATGATATATTTTTCTCGTTTACCTTTTAGTTCATTTTCATTAATTTTTTTCTTTTTAATTAATTCATCAATTATCGAATTTGTCCCGACAGTTCCGATGATGATCAACGGAGATTGAGAAGCTGGAATTTGATTTAAAAGATTAGGCAAACTGCCTGTTACTTTTTGAAAGTCAGACTGAAGATTATTAATAGCTCTTAAAATTCCTTTATCAATTGCTTTGTCTGAATAGAATGAAATTTTTGCCGATTTATCTTCCAATACAATAGTTTCTGAACTTTTTTCTGTGGTGATAAATGGCTGTGTAGATTTTATCTTAATTCCAAAGAATAAAATGAAAACTAACATTGTAACTGACTTAAATAAAGAATTCATACTATTTAATTTATGAATTAATAAAAAATTAAGGTTGAATATCATTCGATGAAGTTGAGTACAAGCCAATCAAGCTGCCTGTAAAACCACCTGCAACATCCGTCGACAAGATATCACCCGAAACTTTTCCGCCCAGATTGATGAAATTATTTCCATCCAGAGAATAATTAAATTGATAATCATCTCCTTCCGCAACAACCTGAAGTTTTATATTTTTTGAAAGTGAAATTTTTTCGCTCGAAATCAATTTTGAATTTCCTTTTTCCGTTCTTTCCAATACCAGATAAAAATCCTTGTCTTTTTTCGTCAACCCGAAAACATAATTAGAATTTTCACTTTGATAGCAAGTGATTCCGGCTAAATCTTTTTCTGATTTTGGCTTAAAATCCAGACTCACCGTTGCTTCAAAAGAAGCGTGTTGCTGCCTGTGAAATAATGCAGAAACAGGAGCTTTAGCTTTAATATTAGTTGTGAAAGGATTAATTTTAACTCCATTTTTAGTAATATTTATAAAATTCTCACGCGCACCTCGCATGGCAATCCAACGATCATCCAATTTATTGTTTAAATGATCTGAAAAAGTAAAATTCCCGTTCGGAAAAAATCCGTTTTGACCTGTTTGGTTTTTAATTCCGTTTGGGATTTTTAAAATAGGCTTCATCGGAACCAACCCATTTTGAAAAACAGGATACGTTCCGCTCCAGTCTACTGGAAGAATAAAGGTTTCTCTACCCGTATTCACCCGATTTTTTTCATTGGGGCGAACGCCTAAAAAGACTCCGTAATACTTTCCATCAGGAGTTTCTACTAAATCTGCATGACCTGCCCAATCTACTTTATCTTTTCTGTCTTTTGGAAAATATCGTTGTGTAAGAATAGGATTATTTCCAGCCGGAATAAACGGCCCCTTCGGGCTGTTGCTCATGAAAATTACTTCGCTGTGATTTCCTCCTGTTCCACCTTCTGCGCACATGAGAAAATATTTCCCATTCTTTTTGTAAAGATGCGGCCCTTCGATCCAAATTGGTTTTTGCGTGATATCTACTCCACCATTCACAATGATTTTATCGCTTCCGGCAACAATCTGGTCTTTTCCCAAATCATAGTCCCAAATTTTGATCACGCGGTGACCGCTGTATTGCTCGGTTCCTCTTGGTGGCGCGTCATTATGAACGATGTACGCTTTTCCGTCATCATCAAAAAAAATGGAAGGATCAATACCATCAAAATTCAGTTTTTGAACTTCACTCCATCCCTTTTTTGGATCTTTTGTTTTTACCATCATATTTCCGATTCCACTCGCAATCTGAGTGGTAACCATGTAAAAAGTGTCGTTGTATTGATTATACTTGATATCCGGAGCATAAATTCCCTCAGAAAATCCGGCTTTTTCTACTTTCAACTGAGAAGGTCTATCCAAAACATGACCGATTTGCTTCCAATTCACCAAATCATTAGAATGAAAAATCGGAACTCCCGGAAACATTGAAAATGAAGAATTTACCATATAATAATCGCTCCCTTTTCTTGTGATACTCGGATCTGGATAACAACCCTGAAGAATCGGGGAATAAAATTCATCTTCATTAAGAGGATTTTCTGAATATATTTTGTCACTTCCTTTGTAGTTAAAATCTGAGAAAATTTGTGCAGAAATATTTTCAAATGAAAATAAAGCAAAGACAGCAACCAAAGCCAATTTATTTATTACAAATAACTGATTCATATAATTTATAGTTTGTTTTATTTTTTATCAGTTCTTTTGTCTTGAAACAAAATGAACCAAAAATTCAAGACTAGAATCTTCCACTAAAAATTAAAATTTACTCCTAAAATTCCCAAAACTCGTGCGGATTTAATATTTGTTCTTCGTCAAAATTTTTGTCCCGCACTCAAACAGTGGGAATTTTTTAACGGATTAAATTTGAATTTTCTTTACGCTCCAGCTTCTTAGGTCGTCGTTTAAAAAAACAAGGTCTAGTAAAGCAAAAATGAATGACCTTGTTTGTAACTATATAAAATTGATTGTGATTAATTTACACTCCGCTGAATGCACTGAAGCCTCCATCAATAGGCAATAAAGCTCCTGTAATGAAGCTTGCAGCATCCGAACAAAGGAATTGTACCGCTCCGTTCAGCTCTTCGGCATCACCGAAGCGTCCCATTGGGGTTTTTGCGATAACTTTTTTGCTTCGATCCGTTAAAGAACCGTCCGGATTTAATAAGATTGCACGATTTTGATCACCTATAAAAAATCCTGGTGCAATGGCATTTACGCGAATTTTATCTCCAAATTTCAAGGCTACATCTGAAGCCAGCCATTGCGTAAAATTGGTAATTGCCGACTTTGCAGCAGAATATCCCGCCACTCTCGTAATCGCAGAATACGCCGCCATCGACGAAATATTGACAATACTTCCGCTTCCCTGTTTTGCCATCACTTTTCCGAAAACATAACTTGGATAAACAGTTCCGTTGATGTTGAGATTGGTCACCTCATCCCATCCATCCAAATTCTGATCAAAAAATGACTGATCGGGAGAAAGTGTTGCCGCAGGAATATTTCCACCTGCAATATTGAGCAAAATGTCTATTTTACCATATTTTTCAAGGATTTCTTTTGACGCATTTTCAAGGCTTTCGATATTCATGACATTGGCTTCAACGGCAAAAGCTTCACCGCCAGATTGCTTTAATTCTTTCACTCGAGCATCCAATTTTTCCTGATTTCTTCCTAAAGCTACTACTTTTGCGCCTGCCTTAATGAAACTTTTGGCTAGAGTTCCGCCTAAAACTCCGGAAGCTCCTGTGATGACTGCTACTTTATCTTTTATGCTGAATATTTCGTTCATTGCTTTGTAGTTGTTAGTTGATGGTTAATGGTTGATGGTTTTTGATCTTATAAATTTGATAGGATAGCAATCTATTCTTTGTTAATTCGTCCCTTTCGGAACTACCTACTTTGATTTAATTTCGGTTTTTACGGCTGCCATTACTCCTTCAATTTGTCCTAAAGCAAGCATTCTTCCCAGAAATGAATAGCCGGGATTGTAGCCTTTATCAATATCATCGGTTAACAATCGACCATGATCGATACGCATAGGTAAGGATGGATTTTCCTTTTCAAATATTCGAATGACTTCGATGATTTTTCCTCTGCCTTCTAAATGATGGGCTTCGATGAAATCTCCGTTTTCAAAAACATTGGTGCTTCTGAGGTGAACGAATTTTGTACGGGAAGCATATTTTTGAGCCAATTTCGGAACGTCATTTTGTAATCCTGCGCTAAGAGAACCTGTGCAGAATGTCAATCCGTTGTGAGGATTGCCGACGGCGTTTAAAAACCAGTCAATGTCTTCTTCGCAAGTCACGATTCTTGGTAAACCTAATAAAGAAAACGGCGGATCATCAGGATGTACACACATTTGGATATTCCATTTTTCACAGACAGGCATTATTTTTTCGAGGAAATATTTCATGTTTTGACGAAGCTGATCTTTATCAATTCCATCATATAATGAAAGTAAATTTTTAAAAATAGCTACGGGATTTTGATCGCCTTCTTTAATATTTCCGTTGACGAAGCCTTGTGTTTTAACGATAATTGAATCAATTAAATTGTTTTTTTGCTCTTCAGTGATTATCTTTTTTAACTCTTCAACTTTAGCAAGAATCTCAGGAGTATAATCTTTTGCAGCTCCTTCTCTTTCTAAAATATAAATTTCAAAATAAGCGAATTTGGCTTTGTCGAAATATAAAGATGACGAACCGTCTTCCCATTCATGATAAAGATCGGTACGCGCCCAATCGAGAACAGGCATAAAGTTGTAACAGACGGTTGTAACGCCTGCTTTTCCAAGATTTTCGAGGCTTTTGATGTAATTATCAATCAACTGATCTCTGTTTTCACCTCCATATTTGATGGATTCGCTTACGGGAAGGCTTTCTACGACCGACCAGCGAAGTCCGAAACTTTCGATATAGTTTTTATATTCATTAATGGCTTCAAAAGACCAGATTTCTCCGTTCGAAACGTCATGAAGTGCCGAAACAATACCTTGAACACCAATCTGACGAAGCATATTTAATTTAATCTTGTCTTTTTTACCAAACCAACGCCATGTTTTTTCCATAATTTTTGATTTTCAATTTTATCTAAACTTTTTTTGAATATCTGTTTTAATTATTTTTAACACAAGATTCTCTTTGAATTACTTATGTTTTTAATTTCGCAAAGGCGTTCTATTGAACAAGGTTCACAAAGATTTTCCAATGATAACTCTTTGTAGATATTCATCATTTTCAAGCATTTTATTCATTAAACAAAGCAGGCGGGAATGAATCGCCCACTTTGCTGCTGATATGAATGTAAAAATTTTATTTTAAAATCTATCTAATATCCGGGATTCTGATAAGCTGCCAATTCTGCAGAACTCATATCCATGGCATCCATCTGTCCCTGGGGAATTGGTCTTAAATACAGATAATTCGGTATGTTTCTGGTGTACGTCTGAGCGGTATGATTTCCAACTGCTGTTCCTCCGATGCTGTATGTTTTTGCGATATCACTCCATCTTTGAGTTCGTACCAGATCAAACCATCTGTAACCCTCGCCGTAATATTCTCTTGACCTTTCAGCTAAAATATAGTCTATGGTGATTGTTGAAGGCGTTGCGGCGATCATTGCGCCACTGTTATCTTCTACTTTTGCTACATTTCCGTTGTTGTCCCAACGCCATTTTCCGGCTCTTGCTCTGATCACGTTAATTAAATCTCTAGGGCTCACTGCTCCTGAAGCCCCTTTTACCGCTGCTTCTGCTGCTATGAAGTAAAATTCAGAGAATTTTGCAACAGGAAACGGACGTGTAATTCCACCGTTTGGCTGTCCAAGGCCTGTTCCGTTGTCAGTTCTGTAGGTTCCTATTTTCCAGAGATTTGGGTAAGCATATCTGCTGATTCCGCTTGGAGCGATCACATAATCTGCTCTTCCCGGAAGAACTCCTGCACCTACGTTGCTTTTGTAGACAGAATTAGAATAATCAATGGTTTGAGCAGGATCGTCATTTAAGAAAGTAAGGACAGCGCTTCCCGGCTGTACAGGTAATCCGTTGGCATTGTATAATGTTGGAGTTGAAATTCCGGCTTTGTTCCAGTTTCCGCGGAAAGTAGTCACAAAAGTACCGTCATATCTTGAATCCTGCGTTTTATTGGCAAAAGTATTTTTCACCACTTCAATGGTTGGAGCCATTGTTTTCCACGGTCTTCCGTATGCTTGTGCTGCTTCTCGCTGTACAGTTCTTACAGGAGAGCCTGTCCATTGCGGAGTTGGTGAACTTTCAAGGAAAGTATAATCCCAGGTTGTCATCCAAGCTGCAAAATTTCCGGGAGAGGCGCCTGTGTTGTATGAATGGCTTGATCCATCATAATATTCACTAGATTCTGTGTGATCTGCATAAAGAAGCATCTCTTTATTTCTGTCATTCTGAGCTAAATTCACATCGTAATACGTTGCCTGTAAACCATATGCTCCTGGTGCATTGATACCTTCCAAAGCAATATCATAAGCCTGTTGGAAATACCATTGCGGATTGTGACCGTTGGGATCTACTCTATCCGTCTGAGGATAGGTCGGAATTCCGTTTGGATTCTGAAGCCACCATCCGTAAGTAAGATAAGCTTTAGCCAAAAACAATCTGGCCACAGTTTTCGTTACTCCGCCTGTAACACGTGCTCCAACAGGTAAATCCTGAACTGCTTTTATTAGATCCGGAAATATTGCTTTAGTATAAACCTCAGAAACCGTATTTCTTTTTGAACCTCTGAAAGTACTGATATTAAAAGCCAATTCTCCCGAACCTAAATCTAAAGGAACTCCTCCAAATGTCTGAGCCAACATCAAATAATCAAATGCTCTGAAGAACCTTGCTTCTGCAATGATTGCATCTGAAACTCCGACTCCTGAACCTTTCTGGATCACTCCGTTGGCGGTATTGATATTTCTGAAAGCATTATTCCACAAAACATCAGCACGGCTGGAAGAGGGAGTTAAATTTCCTGCTCCTGACATATCCATATCTTTGAAATTACCGTCTCCGGCGTGGCCGTAGGTGTATTCGTCAGTTCCCGTTTCGCAGGCATTTAACCAATATCCGTTTCCGTAAATGTATCGTAAATGGGCATACATTGAGGTAACTCCTCCTAAAACCCCGGATTCTGTCTCAAAATATTCCGGTGTATAAATATTTCTCGGTTCTTCCTCCAATATATCTGAACAGCTTGAAAGTACTACGGTGCATAACAAGATTTTTGCGGCTGTATTTATTCTGAACTTTTTCATTTGATTAATTTTTAGAATGTTAAGTTTAAACCAATCATATAGTTTCTAAGAGACGGTGTATTGGTTCCGATGGTTAAGAATCTTGTTGGAATTTCATTCGTAACTGCCTGGTTCTCGTTACCATAAGAATTTGTTTCAGGATCCATTCCTGAAGCTTTATGATAAGGTGAGAAAAATACGAATGGATTGGTGACCGTTGCATAGATTCTCATTTTGCTGATTCCTGCTTTTTTGAAAACTCCCTGAGTAAAATTATATCCTAAAGTTATTGTTCTGATCTTAAGATATGAAGCATCAAAATAAGCCAGTGTGCTGCCATATTTAGGGTTGTTATTACTCTGAATACTTCCCGGTCTTGGATAGTAGGCATCGGTGTTTTCAGGAGTCCAATAGTCTACATCAACGTTGTTTCTTCGTCCGTTCATCATGTTCAGATAACCTGTTGTTCCGTATAATGTACTGATCAGGATACCTCCGCTTTTGAAAGCTCCGACAAAACTTAAGTCAAAGTTTTTGTATGCCAATCTTGTATTAAAACCTCCCTGAAAATCGGGATCTGTATTCATAACCTGTCTGTCATCTGCATTGATGGCTCTCATCGGAGTACCATCTGCATTATACCCTCCTGTGTATAAAACTTTGATGGAACCTTCAATAAGTTTAGGATCTCCGGGTTCCAAAATACTCATATAAGGATCGCCCAGCTGCCATAATCCAACGTACTGATAATCATAAATTGAATTGATCGACTGCCCTACAAACCACCAGTTTGTTGCATTTCTGGTTTCTCCGGAAGACAGAGAGGTAATTTTATTTCTATTGGCATAAAAATTAACTCCAAAATCCCATGAAAAGCCATTAGGATTATTTATGATCGATCCATTTAATGAAATTTCAATTCCTTTATTGCTGGTAGAACCTACGTTTCCTGTATAAACATCAACTCCTGAAGAAGCAGGCATTTTAACATCCAAAAGCAGATTTTTAGTGTTCGTTGTATAATATTCGACCGTACCGGTTAATCTGTTATTAAATAATCCGAAGTCTAAACCATAATTCAATGTTTCAGAAAACTCCCACCCTAATTCGGGATTAGGTAAACGAGATACATAATATCCAATAGCATTGGCATTTCCAAAGTTATAGGGCGAAGTAGATAAAAGCCCTAATGTTGAGTAAGGAGGAACTGCCTGATTGGAAGTTTCACCATATCCAAAGCGAAGTTTTAAATTATTAACAAATTTAGAATCTCTTAAGAATTTTTCTTTTGAAATATTCCAGCCTACAGAAAATGCGTTGTAGATATTCCACTGATGCCCCGGAGCCAAAACTGAAGAAGCATCTCCTCTAATGGTAGCTGTAAACATGTAACGCCCGTCATAATCATACATTACACGTCCCATCCAGGATTTAAGGCCTCTTTTATAATAGGATTGATAATCCGGATTTATTGTAACTTCTCCTTCTGCATGTCCCAAATTATAAAACTGGAATGCATCCGCAGGGATATCTCTTGCTGAGATAAAAGAGCTGTTGTATTTTCTCTGTTCCTGAGACTGTAAAGCAACCACATTCACTTTATGTTTTCCTGCAAAAGTTCTGTCATACGTCAAAATATTTTCGTTTACCCAATGCGTTAATAAAGAATTTCCGATAGAAGCTGTAGATAAGTTATTAGGTTCTGAACTGAAAACGCCCTGCCCCGTATAGCTTCCTGTATTGGTTGTTTTAAAGTTTAAACCTACATTAGATCTTAATGTTAAGCCTTTAACCCAAGGAATTTTAAATTCACCAAAGAAATTGTTGTAAGAACTGAATGCAATTGCCTTATCAACCCAAGCATCTCCTAAATTTTCGATGCCGTCTCTTGTATACACATATTGGGTATCTGCAGACATGACAACGCGTTCTTTCAGACTTCCGTCGGCTCTGTAAGGATTAGCGATCGGGGTTGTGCTTAATGTATTGTAAAGACCCAAATTCCCCCCATTATTCACCGTATACGCATTGTTTGTTGTGATCCCCACCCTGAAATATTTACCCAAATCCTGATCAAGACTTCCTCTTATATTAAATCTTTCAAAATTTTGTCCGGGAAGAACAGATTGTTCGTTGTAATAGCTCATTCCAAAGTTGTACGAACTTTTTTCCGTACCTCCGGAAATTCCAATATCATGATTCGTAACGATCCCGTTTTTATACATCAGGTCTTGCCAGTCTGTATTGGTATCTCTTGATTCATCGGCTCCGTATTGCGTGAAAAGTCCGGCATCATCACGAAGTTTCATGAATTTTTGCGCATCCATCATCGGATATTTAGAAAAAACAGATGTAATTCCTGTATACGTATTATAACTGAAGGTTGCTCTTTGGTTTTTTCTTCCTGTTTTAGTTGTAATTAAAATTACTCCATTCGCTCCACGAGATCCATAGATTGCCGTTGCAGAAGCATCTTTCAGGATGTCCATGCTCTGAATATCGTTTGGGCTGATATCTGCCAATGATCCCGGAAAAGGAATTCCGTCCAATACAATTAACGGATCGTTATCTGCCGTCAGAGAACGCGTTCCTCGGATTCTGATCTGCATCGGAGCTCCCGGTTTACTGGAAGTCTGCGCAATATCAACTCCTGCTATTCTTCCCTGCAATGCCTGACTCACATTCGCAGAAGGTACTTCTCTCATCACATCACCTTTCACAGATACTACAGACCCCGTTACGGCTTCTTTTCTCTGCTTTCCATATCCTATTATAACAACCTCATCTATCTTCTTCTCTTTTTCAACAGTATCTTTTTTAACCTGGGAATACACTAAGCCAGAAGGCAATAAAGCCATTGCAAAAAACAATGCAGCCTTATTTGTTTTGGCAAAATAAAATCGGTTCATAATTATTATTTTTTAAAAATTAGGGTTGAATAAAAAGGGCTGTTAATAAGCTTTTTAAAACTTTTATTTTAGACACAAAAGATTAACTTACTGCTTTTTAAGCTTATCAATAAGCAGCAAATAAGAACACATAAGTTTAAAAAATCTTCGATTTTTATTCTTTGATTAACTGTTGTTTTCTAATCATTTAAAACAGTTAACTATCCAAATAACTTTTGTGACTTTTGTGGTTAAATTTTAATAGTTTAAATAGGCTCACTTATTGTAATTTGTAAAAATCCTTAGTGTTTAGCAGCCTTTTTACTGATATTAGATATACATATTCACGATCGCTTCAAACAATTCCTGTTTTCCGCTTTTTGGCTGAGGTTCGCCTGTTTCGTGGGCAATTCTCTGAAGATCTTCCAACGTAAGAGCTCCGCTTTCGAAAGCTTTACCGTTTCCGTTGTCAAAAGAAGAATAACGGTCAGTCCTTAATTTTTTATAATCTGAATTTTCAAGAATATCTGCAGCGGCCAAAAGTCCTTTTGCAAAAACATCCATCCCTGAAATATGAGAGATAAATAAATCTTCCGGATCTGTAGAATTTCTTCTGATTTTCGCATCAAAATTTACTCCGCCATTTCCTAAACCGCCTGCCGGAAGAAGTACTAACCAAGCCTGAACCATATCATAATAATCAATCGGAAACTGGTCTGTATCCCAACCATTCTGATAATCTCCACGGTTGGCATCGATACTTCCTAAAAGTCCTGCATCAACAGCAGCCTGAAGTTCGTGCTCAAAAGTGTGACCTGCCAATGTTGCGTGATTCACTTCGATATTTAATTTAAAATCTTTATCTAATCCGTAATGTCTCAAAAATCCTATTACCGTTTCAGAATCGTAGTCGTACTGGTGTTTTGTAGGCTCCATCGGTTTTGGTTCAATCAAAAAAGTTCCTTTAAAACCTTGCTGACGGGCATAATCACGAGACATTGAAAGAAAACGTGCCAAATGATCTTTTTCACGCTTCATATCTGTGTTTAAAAGACTCATATAACCTTCTCTTCCACCCCAGAAAACATAATTTTCTCCGCCAAGAGCAATCGTTGCGTCAATAGAATTTTTAACCTGAGTTCCGGCACAAGCAACTACGTCAAAGTTTGGGTTGGTAGAAGCTCCGTTCATGTATCTTTCATGCGTAAAAACGTTGGCTGTTCCCCATAAAAGCTTAATTCCTGTTTCCTGTTGCTTTTGCTTTGCGTATTTAACGATAGTTTGAAGATTTTTTTCATAATCCTTCCAGTTATTGGCAGGATCTACCAGATCGATATCGTGGAAACAATAGTATTGAAAGCCTATTTTAGACATAAATTCAAAACCGGCATCCATCTTTTGCATAGCTCTGGAAACCGCATCACTTCCTGCGTCCCAAGGATGGTGAATGGTTGACCCTCCAAATGGATCACTTCCGTTGGCACATAGCGTATGCCACCAAGCCATTGCAAAACGCGTCCAGTCTTTCATCGGTTTTCCCATTATGATTTTTTCGGCATCATAATAGCGAAATGCCATTGGATTTCTGCTTTCTTTACCTTCAAATTTGATTTGATCTATTCCCGGAAAATATTCCTTTGTACCTGTTAAAGTGCTCATATATTTTGTTTTAATTTTTAGTTTAGTTTTAAAATTTTGCGTAGAAATTCCCCGCTCACTGATCTGGAAAAGGTCAGTAAGTACAATGGAAAACTCCGTTGTAACGTGGATTATACTATTTCGTTAAGATGTCTCATCCATCTTGAGTAGGCTTCTAAATATTGATCTCTTTTTTCGTGTTCCGGCTCGATGACAGCAATTTTTTCAAGGGATGAAAAGGCTTCTTTAGAATCGGCGTAGAAACCAATTCCCATTCCTGCAGCTCTTGCTGCACCTACCGCTCCGTCAGTATCGTAAAGCTCAATCACCGCATTGCTCACACTCGAAAGTGTCTGACGGAAAATCGAACTTAAAAACATATTGGCGTTTCCTGCACGAATCACCTGAATATCCATGCCGATATTTCGCATGATATCCATTCCGTATTCGTAGGAAAATACGATTCCTTCCTGGGCTGCGCGCAGAATATCTCCTTTTGAATGAATATTAAAATTAATTCCGTGCATCGAACAGCTTGTATCTTTATTTTCAAGCACTCTTTCGGCTCCGTTTCCGAAAGGAATGATACTTAAACCTTTAGAACCGATCGGTGAAAGCGATGCCAAGTCGTTCATATCTCCATAAGAAGAAAGTGAAGTCGCAAAATTATGTTTTAACCAAGAATTTAGAATTCCTGTTCCGTTGATGCACAATAAAACGCCTAATCTGGTCTGTTCCGGCGTGTAATTAACGTGTGCAAACGTATTTACTCTCGATAATTTATCATATTCAAGCTGATCTAAAACACCATAAACAACGCCTGAAGTTCCGGCTGTTGAAGCGATCTCGCCCGGATTGAAAACATTTAATGACAATGCATTATTCGGCTGATCACCTGCCCTGTAAGAAATAGGAGTTCCTTCTTTTAAACCTAATTCCTTTGCCGCCGTCGCAGAAACGGTTGACTGAATTCCGAAAGTTGGGATAATTTCAGGGAAAAAGCTTTTTGGAATTCCGTAGTAATTAATTACGTCTTCTGAAATACGATTGTTTTTAAAATCCCAGAAAATTCCTTCTGACAAACCTTCAATGGTCATTCCGATTTCCCCTGAAAGTCTCATCGCGATGTAATCTCCCGGAAGCATTATTTTGTCAATTTTTTCGAAAATTTCAGGTTCATTTTCTTTAACCCAGGCTAATTTTGATGCGGTAAAATTTCCCGGAG
This sequence comes from Chryseobacterium limigenitum, assembly GCF_900114875.1. GTDB lineage: Bacteria > Bacteroidota > Bacteroidia > Flavobacteriales > Weeksellaceae > Chryseobacterium > Chryseobacterium limigenitum. Next base: position 41,334 of record NZ_FPKW01000004.1, on the reverse strand, counting down.
AATTCAGTAAATGCGATAAACATTTCTCTTCTCCAATTTCTTTGAAAGCCTTTTCACCATACGGAACAGCACGGCTGTCGCACCAGATAATTGAAGGTCTTAAAAGGTTCTGATCTTTATCTACTAAAATCAAACCGTGCATCTGCCAGGTAATACCAATTCCTTTAATATCTTCTGCATTGATGCCGGATTCATGCATGACAGCTTCGTGAGCCAGCTTTAAATTCAACCACCAGTCAGCAGGGTTTTGTTCTGCCCAACCGGGATTTACAGCAGTGATTTTCATCTCTTTTTTAGGCGAAAAGTCTGATGCTATAATTTTTCCGCTGGATGCCTCAATGAGACAAACTTTTACAGAAGAACTGCCAATGTCGTATCCTAGTAAATACATAATTTCAAAAAAGGTATTATTTTATTAGTCTGGTATTATTTTTCTTATAAATTTTAGCATCAAATCTGTAATATCTTGCAGCGCGATGCGAAACATTGGTTTCTATCTCCTCCAACGGGATAATGTAGCTGAACGATGAAATCTTCTTGTGAAAATTTTTAATGTCGATCCGTTTTTCACTTAAAGCGCTATACAATTGATACAATTGTCTTATCGTGAATCTTTTCGGTAACAATTCGAAAATAATTGAGAAGTCGGATTCTATCCATTTTCTGATCTCAATTAAAGATTCACTGATGATTTTATTATGGTCAAACGGCAACGACGGAACTTCATCGATCGGATGCCAGTCTACCGTATCGTATTTCGTACTGTTAATCTTGTGGTCGATCTTACAGAGAGAAAGATAAGCCACCGTAATGATCCTGTCTATGTGATGTTTATACTCTGTATCCATCCACTTTATATCATCCTGATTACTTGCCCGTAACGGATCTGCAAAACATTTAAACTGTTTAAGAACCATTTTCTTAATACCCGTTAATTCATGAAGCACTCGTTGAGCTGCATCGTCTACATCTTCATCGCTGAGTATTAAACTACCCGGCAATTTTCTTTGTCTTTCTGCAGGCACATCGTCCATGCGACGCTGTACCAATAAAATGTTCAGTCGATTTTCAAGGTCGAAACCAAAAACAACACAGTCGACAGAAACATACGTATGAATAAAATTCGGAATCATTTCTATGTTAACATTTACGTAACATGACAAATATAAAAATTCAATCGAGATAAAAAAATAAAATTATCACTACCTACTGCTTATCAACATATTACATATCTATTTTTTATGATAACAATACCATTAAAAATATGATAAGGTTATCATAAAAACGATGATATATTTTTACAAAGAGATTAATAAATAGACATTTAGATTAAAATAAATTAAGACTAAAATAAATTGATATTATCATTAAAAATATGATAAGAAAATCAAGAAATTATTTTATTTTTTTTGAAAATGTTTTTAAAATAATATGCTTTTTAGTATAAAAATGACATTAAACAATATTTTTTTTTCACCATTTTAATGACTAAAGCATAGAATTTTATCAAAATGAGAAAATAATTGATAAAATGCTGATATTAAATTATCATATCCATAAATAGTTTCTCATCTCACAATAAAATCGCCACATATTACTGTTTCACAGTTCGTTAATTCAATTTATTATTATTATTATTTTAGAATTAAAATGAAAGATTACTAAACAGTAGCATATATTATTAAAAGATAATTGATTATTAAAAGATTTTTTATTTATTTTTATTAAAGGGTTTTTACATACGTTACTCCAACACATTTATGAAGATTAATAAAATATCAAAAATCATTAAGCAAGTCGGCTGGAAAGAAGCTTTGGCTGTTATTATCTTACTTCTGGCATTCGTATTTTTCAGGAGTGAAAGACATGAAATGGCATCTATTGGTCCTGAACTTCGTAATGCTGATCTCTACTGGATATTATCCGGAGCTGCATTAACATTAATATATATTGCTCTTCAGGGATTAATGTATGTCACAAGTTTCCGGAGCACTGGATTGGATGTAAAATTACCTGACGCCATTGGTTTATTTTTAAAACGAAATTTTCTGAGCATCTTTTTGCCAGCCGGCGGCGTGAGTTCTCTGGCTTATCTTCCGAGAAATATACGAACCAAAGGTTATAAATCCTCTAAAATTCATCAGGCGAGTGTTGTTTATGGCTTTGTGGGATTGTTAACTGTTCTCATCGTCGGAATTCCTCTTATTGCTTATGCTGTGTTTATCAATAAAAATTTCGGAGACAGCTGGATCGGTATTGCAGTGCTGACAGGCGTTCTTGTACTTTGTTATTTTATTTTTATTTCATTCCGAAGAAAAAACGCTGCGTATAGATTTTTTGAGAAAAAATTTCCTAAAATAATCAATTCTGCGGAAGAAATATTTAACAGTGAAGTTGATAAAAAATATTTCTGGCTCACAGTTCTTGTTTCAATAGCGATCGAATGTTGTGGTGTTTTTCACCTTTTGATTGCGATGTATGCGTTTGGTGTTCCTGCTTCATTTTCTGCGGCGGCGATTTCGTATGTGGTTTCTGTATTGCTTATGATCGTTTCTCCGTTTCTCCGCGGATTGGGAGCGGTAGAATTTTCTTTAACTTTTATCCTCGCTAATTTTGGATACAGTCATTCCGATGGGTTGGGCGTTACGTTGGTATACCGTTTTTTTGAATTCTGGCTTCCTCTTGTGTTGGGAATTATTTCCTATCTCTGGAGCGGAAGAAAGCTTTTTGCGAGGGTATTGCCTGTGTTTATGATTTTTTTATTAGGAATCATCAATATTCTTTCTGTGATCACTCCGGCTCTTGCAGACAGGATTCATATTCTTAAAAACTATCTTCCACTGGAAGCGATTCATCTTTCCAAAATACTGACGCTTATTTCCGGAATTCTGCTTCTGGTGACTTCGGCTAATCTTTTCCGTGGATCTAAAAGAGCATGGTATTTTGCTGTTGTTCTTACAATTACATCGGTAGTTTTCAACCTGACAAAAGCACTGGATTATGAAGAAGCTTTATTTGCACTACTCACGTTGGGACTTTTATTATACAGCCGAAAGGAATATATATTAAGAGCAAAAAGAATGTCGATACATAGAGGTTTCAGCAGGTTTTTAGGGATTTTTGCCATTATTTTTATTTTTGACTGTCTCGCATTCTATTTTATCAGTGAAAATCATTTTGGAATTAATTTCACCAAAGAACAAGCTGTTTATTATACTTTACATACATTTTTATTATTTAAAGATTCGGGGCTTATTTCAAACACTCCATTTGCAAGAGATTTTCAAAATCTTAATTATATTCTAGGTGCTGCTTTCTGGTTGATCCTTATTTTTTCATTTTACAGGATGAATATTCATAAAGAACAAGACGATTCCGAAAATTCCAGTAATGCGGAAAATCTGGTTAAAGAATACGGAAACTCTTCGTTGGATTATTTTAAACTTACTCAGGAAAAGCAGTTTTATTTTTCGGAAGATATCCACGGATTTGTGGCTTTCAGAACTGCCAACGGATTTGCTGTTGTGCTGGAAGAACCTGTATGCCCCGAAAACGATAAAACAGACCTTATCAATGAGTTTGATCATTACTGCCAGAAAAATAATTTAAAAACCTGCTATTATCGGGTTGATGAAAGCGGATTGATTCATTTTAATCCATTAAAAAAACAAAAACTTTTTATCGGGCAGGATGCTATATTGGATGCAGAAAAATTCAGCCTGACCGGAAAAGACAGAAAATCAATACGAAACGGCATTAATGGTTTGGAAAAAGCAGGTTACAAAGCCGAAATATTATATGCTCCCCACTCCGAAAATATTGTTGAGCAAATAAAAAAAGTATCTGATCTTTGGTTAACAGAATCCGATAAAAAAGAAATTGTTTTTGCGGAAGGAATGTTTGACTCCGAAACAGCAAAATTTCAGGACCTTATCCTTATTTTTGATACTGATCGTAAGTGTGTTGCTTTTCTCAACATCATACCTTACTGTGCTCCAGACGAATGCAGTTACGATATGATCCGAAAAACGGAAGATGCTCCAAGTGGCAGCGTAGATTTACTTATCGTAAAATTGGTGGAATACGCCAAAATCAAAGACCTGAAATATATAAATATGGGAATGACTCCCATGGCGGGAATGCAGGAACCGAGCAATGCGGCAGAAGATGCCTTACAATTTGTTTACCAGAGAGTTGGAAGCTTTAAATCATATCAGACCCTTAGAAATTTTAAGGAAAAGTATGCCAATACATGGGAAAATAAATATCTGGTGTACAACAGTGATTTCGATTTAATACAAATTCCTGCTTCTCTTAATAAAGTTATGAAACCATGAAAGATGCATTCAAGTTTATTTTGAGAATACTTTCTTTTGCGGGATTTTTTTTATTGAACTCCTGTATGTCCAAAGATGATTTCAACATCACTTCATGGAATTCAAATACGGATAAACCGATTATCTTTTATCTCAGTGGTGATGCGGGTTTCAACTCTTTTTCAAAAGGACTTGCCAATGATTTTTATATGATGGGATATGATGTTTTCGGTTTAAATACAAAAAACTATTTCTGGAACAAAAAAACTCCGGAACAGACTTCTTCTGCGATTGAAAGCTACATCGATAAACAGCTTCAGGGACGAAAAAATCAAAAGGTCATTTTGATAGGCTACTCTTTTGGAGCCGATGTCACGCCTTTTGTTTACAACTACTTTACGGATGATCTTAAAAATAAAATTCAGCATGTTTTTATCATTGGCCCTTCAAAAACCACCGATTTTAAAATCCATCTTAATGAATATTTCGGGATGGAGCCAAAAGGCAGTATGCTCGTCACTCCTGAGATTAATAAAATGACTGATGCTCCTGTAACATTGATTCTAAGTGATTTTGAATATGCTCATTTTCCTTATCATGAAATCAATTTGAGTAATAATTATCACATGAAACATATTCCGGGAAACCATCATTATAGTGGAAATACGAAAATAATTTCCGGATATATTCAGCAAGTTTTGAAAACTAAAAATTTACCATAACAAACAAGTTTTAAGAAATAAAAGTACCCGACGCAAAATGCCTTTCATTAAATATTTATAGGGTCTTTCATCAAATTGAAATTCGTCCCGAATCAACTTTCACATTTGCTTTTTACTGCTTTGCGCTGTAACTGCATCACTTAATATTGTGAAAAATGTAATAGATATTTTATGTAAAGTCATTTTTTATGAAATTAAGGTCAATTTAATTAATTTTCATAAAATCTTAATTGAAAATAAATTTTATTTAGTCTAAAAACAAAATTTATTATGTTAAATATTTTTATCTCTACTAAGTGATAAATTATGTAATTTTAATACAGAAAAATTCAATTCAAGCCTTATCTAGACTGATTTTAAATAACATTAAGGAGATACAAATTAAGTAGAAATACTGAAATTAAAACAATTCCAACTCTTTACATTTGAATAAACAAAAACTGATAATTATGGCAAATAAGCAATGCTTCAAAATATAAAATGATAACTGTCATTTAAAAAACTTTAACCATCAAAATTTAAACGAAATGATTATTAACAAAATCCTCAACGTCGATGATTACTACTACGACGTGTTTATGTCGATTTCAGGAACTCTCACCGGATTTTCTGCGAACGAGCTGCAATCCACCGGTTTGGCGGAGACCTATTACAAACATATTTTAGGTCAAATAGAAACCGCAACATTCCTAGAATTTCTGAACGTTTCAAAATCTATCCTTGAAAATTCTTTCAGTCAGGATCAATTGAGAAACGCTATCCAATCCGAAATTATGGCAGATCCGGGAATGCAGGATATGTCGAACAATATCATCACGATGTGGTATCTGGGAACTTGGGAAGGCGCTTATGTGAATGAATTATCCTACAAAGAAAGTCTGGTCTGGACTGTTATGCACGCCCATCCACCGGGAGCAAAACAACCTGGTTTCAAATCTTGGGCCGTTCAACCTGTAAACAGCAACTCATGAGCAATATAGAATTCAAAAAAGATGTGGTCATCGTAGGAACGGGGATCGCAGGATCATTGATCGCTAAACTTCTGACCGATCATGTTTTTGATACAGAAAAAGGCAAAATGGTTTACCGTGCAGAAATTGACAATCCTGAAAACGTAAGAGAATTATCAATTTTAATGTACGAAGCCGGACTGGAAGCCGGATTAGAACTGGACTCATCGTCATCATTGACAACCTACAACGAGTACATCCGTAAATTTTATATGGAGGAAGCCAAAGTTCCGAATTCTCCTTATCCAAATTTAAAACAGGCTCCATCACCGGATGTTTTGGACATGGAAAAAATTATTCCTCCGTTTCCGGATAAAAAAGGATACTTGGTTCAGTTTGGTCCGATGCCGTTTGCAAGTGATGCCATCAGAATTGGTGGCGGAACAACGCTTCACTGGTTGGGAACCACTCCAAGAATGCTTCCGAATGATTTCAGACTGACTGAAAAATATGGCATTGAAATCAATAAACCTGATTCTGAGGTTAAAACACCTATCAACTGGCCAATCGATTACGATGCTCTAAAACCGTACTATGAAATGGCCGAATTTGAGATTGGTGTTTCAGGAAATGTCTCAGCTCAGGAATATCCGATTTCGGAAAGTATGGAAGATTATTACGGTAAAGATTATGTTTTTCCGATGGACGAAATTCCTCAGAGTTATATGGATCAAAAGATCATCAATGGTCTTGCAGGAACCAGTGTTCAATTAAATTTTGAAGAGTTTCCGTTAACGATGGTTCCATCTCCTCAGGGAAGAAATTCTACGCCCAATCCGGCTTACGGAAAAGCAAAAATCATTAAAGCCAATTCTACAGATTCGGGATATAAATTATCATTAAATAATATTGAAAACGAAGAATATAAAGCACTGGGCTCTGTCTGGAATCCATACATGGGAGAACGTTGCGAAGGAAATGCTTCATGTGTTCCAATCTGCCCCGTTCAGGCAAAATATAATGCGTTGAAAACCTTGAAAAAAGCATTGTATAAGTTCAATAAAAACGAAAATCTTCAAAAACACAAATTCATCAGCGTTCAGGCACAGAGTGTTGTGTACAAATTGAGTGTTGATCAGGCAGACCGGGAGAAAATTTCAAAAATTCATTTGAGAAGATATATTTCTAAAGAGAAAACAGATTTTGTGGAAGAAGTTGTTGACACCTCAGATTCAATTGTGATTCTTGCAGCCAATGCTTTTGAAAATCCGAAAATTTTACTGAATTCAAAATATACGGTTATCGAAAACGGACAAAAAATTGAAAAAACCGTTGCCAACAGAAGCGATCAGGTAGGAAGAAACTTGATGGATCATATGGTGATGCTGACTTGGGGATTATTTCCAGAGCCGATATATTCATACAGAGGGCCGGGTTCTACGACCAATATTTCGTCTTTCCGTGACGGGAATTTCAGAAGTGAATTCTCAGCGTGGATTTCTCCACTTGACAATTGGGGATGGAGCTGGCCTGCATTTTCTCCGGGATCAGATCTTTCAGAGTTTTTGGGACAAGGTCTTTTTGGAGCTGAATTGAAAGAAGCTTTGACTTACAGACTTTCAAGACAGGTTTTATTTCATTTTGAGATCGAACAATTACCCAATCCGAATAATAGAGTGACCATCAATGATCAATATCTGGATGCTTTGGGAATTCCCCGTCCTGTCATTAATTATGAACTGACGGAATATGAAATGAAAGCAATGGAACAGGCAAAATTAGCTTCCGATCAAATGTTTAAAAGGTTGAATATCGATGATTTCACCAAATATACCGAAGCAGACAAAAACACTTTTATCTACAACAACGTAAGGTATTCTTACAACGGAGCCGGCCACATCGTAGGAACTCACAGAATGGGCGACAATGCAGATGATTCTGTAACCAACAGCTATTGTAAATCTTGGGATCACCCGAATTTATACATCGTTGGTGCAGGAAATATGACGACTTTGGGAACTTCGAACCCTACTTTAACCTTATCAGCATTCACGATTCGTTCGGTAGAATCTATTCTGAGTGATTTAGAAAACAAATTTAAAAACTGAAACCATGAGACAAAGATTAATCAATAAAGCAGAACCTGAACAAATTTTATTAAAAGGTGCTTTCGACAAAAATACCATTGTTGAAGAAGCAATTTCTTTACATTCTTTATTATTCGACACAAAAATCAGCAAAGAAGATTGGCTGGAAGGACTAAAATATCACAGTAAAACATTAACCAATTTATTACTGAATAATCAGACCAAAGAATTTAATGATTATTTGAGTTCTCAGTTCGGATCAGTTTTGCAGGAGATCAGCGTCGACAAATTAGATGCAAAAATAGCTCCCTCATCTAAAAAAAGTAGTCTAGAAAACATGAATTACCGTTCTGTTTTACAAGACCTTTTACAAACAGCGATTCTTATTGAGCATTCAACAATTCCACCTTATCTTACGGCTTTGTATTCCATTAAAGATGGGACGAATCTATTAGCTTCACAAATCATCAGAAGTGTTGCCGTGGAAGAAATGCTTCATATGATCATGGTTTGTAACGTGATGAATGCCGTGAATATTCAGCCATCCGTAAACAAGCCTCAAAACTACCCTACTTATCCAATGAAATTACCTATGAATGTTGATTTCTTCGTAGGATTGGAAACGTTTTCTACAAACAGTATCGCGACATTTATCGCCATTGAAAGTCCGAGCAGCCCATTGGTAAAAGCTCCGGTATATGATCATATTGAAGAAAATCAATCCTTGCTTAAAAGTGCATCAGTAGAGGAAAATAACTTCTGGACTTTAGAAAATATGAAAGGTTTCATCATGGAAAATGTTCATACGATTGGTGAATATTATGATGTTTTATTCTTTTATATCGTTGTTTTTCAAATCATTGCTTATTACAAAGCCAACGGAAAATTACCTCAAACATTTGAAGAATTAAATACAGGAGGAATTTTCACAGGAAATCCGGCAAAACAGATCCGTCCGGAGCAGTATTACGGAAGTGGCGGAAAATTACATGCTGTTGAAGCTTTATCAGGAGTCATTGCTGTTTTTCAGGAAATTAAAGGTCAGGGTGAAGGCGCAGATGATACCATTTTTGATGTTGATCCTTCTCAGTTTGAAGAAGGGATGGAATTGGCACATTATTTCAGATTTAAAGAAATTTTCCATGAACATTATTATTTGGATGGAAACTATAAACCCTTTATGGACGAAAACGGAATGATGCCTGTCACTACTCCACCTGTCGGAAAAGCACTGCCAGTAGATTGGAACGCTGCCTATCCGATGAAACCAAACCCTAAAATGGCAGATTATCAGTCGAATCCACAATTGTATGCGCAAGGAAAAGCATTTAATCAAACCTATAAAAATTTATTGGATGCGATTCAGGCTGCTGTGGAAGGCGACGCCAAAGAGTTAGAAAAATCAATTATGTATATGTATGCTTTGAAAGAGCAGGCTATCGGATTGATGAGCCAACCATTGGATTCTCAATACAATGCAGGACCAACTTTTGAATATCCAACAACTTAAATTTATTAAAATTTTTAACCACAAATCGAAGATTCGACGGAGTCAAAAGAAACAAAAGATTAACACTTTAGTTATTTTAAGTTAATCATTAAAGCGTATATAAGAACACATAAGTTTCTAAAAATCATTGATTTTTATGCTTTGATGAACTTTTGATTTCTAAATAACAGTTTTAATAAATCAATAAGAGCTTTTGCTTCTTTTGCGGTTAAATCTTACGAGTTTTAAACAACTTAATTAATAACCATAAAAACAATATATCATGTTAAAAAGAAAAAAGGAAAGTCTTGAAAAAGGAAGTGAATTTTTAAGAGCACCACAACCAAGTCAGGATCAGCAAGGTTATCTTGCCAATTTAATGGAAGGATACTCGAAACTTTTGATTGACGATCCGGTTACGCCTTTTAGAGAAGAAAATTTACAGGATATTGCGAATAATGTAAAGTATGGTGTTTTAGAAGCATTAAATGGAACGTGGGTAAGCTATAATGCTAATTACAATAAAAATATCGACCGTCCATCATTAGGAAGTGGAATTCACACAACAATTATGCCTTCTCCGGGAACCAACCAAAATACAATTCCAGGAAAATTCAGTTTTGATACGGAAGAATATATCGAAAAATTAACATTCGAAATCGTTCCCGGTGGTGTTCGTAATCGTGGTGGTGCAACGGAATTATTTTGTGGTGCTGTAAAATACGATCAAACCATTAAAAGCGTAAATAAAGTAGAAGGAAATCCGAATTTACAATACGCCGGAATTCACGAAGAAAACGGAATGTATCTTTGGTTAAGCGACGTTTATAATTATGCTGCAACTGAAGAAACCATCAAAAGAGACCGTGGAATTCATGCCTTTTCTAATGAAGATTTTGAAAAATACGGATATAAAGGAGAATACAGAAACGAACCTTTGGTTGAAGTAAGAGACGAAAACGGTAACTCTTCATACATTCTTTTGAGCCAATTAAAAGAAGGACAGCAATATTATGAAATTATTCCGGCACAAGAAATAAAGCCAATGGATGGAATTACAGGACCTTATTTTATTCCTGATTATTCGATCTCAAGAAGTGGAGTTATCCCTCACGGAAGCACGATTACGGTATTGGGAGATATTACCCCTGAAAGTAAAGATAATAAAGTATATTACCTTAGAAACGGCGCTCCGCAATTTCCTACCGGTATTGCAACTTGGGATCCTCCTCATCTTGCTATTTCCCCGACAATGGGAGGTGCCGGAGGTGCTATTAACCTTGACGAACCGGCTCCGGCATGGGTTCACGAGACTTTAAATGATGAAAATGACCCGGGCTCAAACAAAATTTATACGCAGAGAATATTGGCAGATGAGCTATATCCTTATTGCGTAAGACCGGATATGAGATTAAGAGACACATTGAGCGGACAAAATGTCGCCAATTATGTACTTGTTCAGTTATCATCAAAAATGAAAACTGGAGCGCAAGGTGGAATTTTAAACGTTCCTTTTGTTAATCGTTTTGTACCGACAGTTGAAATAGATTTTAATCTTTGGATCGAAACTGTAATTGAAGATGGAAAAGAAATTCTTCAGCTACAATATGAACAAATTATATTTTTCGAGTTTGATTTTGGAAATGATGGCGGTACAACAAGCTGGCCGCACATTCAGGTGAATACGCTTCGTAAAATCGAGGATATTCCTGCGGATCAGAGAAAAATAATCGAACAGGAATTTTTCAATGCGCCTCCTGCAATGAGCATGACAACAACTGCTGCAGTTTCTGAGCGCATTGCCAATCCACCTTCAGGATGTCCATATCATAAAGAATAAAATTTTGATTTAGTATTATTAATTCAAATAAACACTACTCAACCTTATAGGTTTCAGAAACCTATAAGGTTTTTAAATTTTAAAACTAAAAAACTAAAAACCCAATTTATCATGAGCAATCAATTACCTCCAATTCCATCAGGATTTGGATTACCATTCTATTACGCAACCCTTTTTAATATTGAGGTTGCCTTTCTTATTGACCGCGAAAAAGTTTTAAAATACCTTGAAAACACAGGACTCATCGCCGCAGATTTCGATGGAAAAGCTTTGGTAAGTTTTAATTTTCAAAATTATACAGGGCAATTTCCCAACGGATCAAGCACCACTCAGGAAATTGAATTGAACATCGTTTCTTATCCTGAATCTCAAAAAGATGCCGTTGCCTTTGTAACTGCAGAAGAATACCTTCGTGGTGAAGAACAGACAAAGCTAATGGGACACAAACGTGTTTGGGTTCCTTGTGACGCTGATATGGCCATCAAAGCCGGAATCGAATTATTTGGCGAGCCGAAATTCAAAACTACATTTACCACCAATCTCCCTTCATTAAACGTTCCCGGCCAAAATACATGGACAGTAACCTGTAATGATCCAACTGACAGTAAAGAATCAATTTTCACTTGTGTTGCAGATGTTGCGAATCTAATTCCTGAAATATCAGCTTTCTCTCCTATCACAGAATATGGAAAGTTTGAAGGAAAATTAATCGGCTGCCGCTGGAATATTCTTCAGCCAACCAATCTTCATTTTTTAAACTCAGAAGAAAGCAAAAAACGTGTACAAATGACCTACGGAAATTCTGATCATCCAATGAAAACCGATATTGAGTTCCTAATCGGAGATACGCCTGCTTTTGCTGTTCGTACGAGTATGTCGGCTCCGGCTGCAATCCAGACGAGAGCTTATTATATTTAATGTAAACTAAAAACTTTTAACCTTAAAAACTAAAAATTATGAATCTAGAAAGCAAAATGAGAGGCTTAACCTTAGGGGCGCAAGTCCTTCCTCTTGAAAAAGTTTCTGCCTCGGATCTTGGCGCTTTGGCACCATTGGTAGGAACCTGGAAAAACGTCGACGTTCCTGCAACAGCTATTTCAGCGGGTTGGAATACTATTTCTGTTCCCGGACAGGATAAAGGATTTGTTTTTGAAGTCATTCCTTACACAGAAACACTGACCTTTAATCCTGTTGTCGTACAGGCCGGAAATCGTGGTCCTGTCGTAAACGGACAGCAAGTAGAACAAATGATCTTCGGTCTTTTGTATGAACAGCAAATCGTAAGTGCTTGCGACAGTAGCTTTTGCAACGAGCGTGGTTTTCCTGCAGGATCAACGATTCATGTTGAGACGGGATTATTTTTAAACTTAGGTCAGCCAAACGGAGGATACACGATTGCCCGTATGTCGACCATTCCTCACGGAAATTCATTGTTGGCGCTTGGAAGCTCAGTTGAGGTGGGTAATCCGGGAACAGATTTTTTTAGTCCGGCTTCTTCAATTCCAACTTTACTGAATGGTGACAGAATCACTCAGCTTGGTTATTCGGATCAGATTATCGGAAATCCGCAGTTTGCGCCGTTCAATCAAGTTAATCCAAATGCTTTCCTTGAATCTACATTGGAAGCTTTAGTAGGAACAGGCGGAGTGAGCAATATGACTGTTATTCAAATGTCTACCGACACACCCGATGCCAACGGAGGAATTTTGAATATCCCGTTTATCCAGACCAATGTAAACGCTACAAAAATGGATGCAACCTTCTGGATTGAAGATATTGTAGACAGCGCAGGAAATCCAAGTCAGATATTACAGTATTCTCAGACGATTAATCTGGTTTTCCCGGCTACAGGATCTGCACAGCCTGTTAACTGGCCTCACGTTACGGTTAATTCTATGGTAAAAGTACCTGAAACCATGCAACTGCAACAAAAGTTTCAAAGTTTAGATGTGATGGAAGGATTAGATGTGACGCAAGGACTTAAAGAAAGTTAATTTTTAAATACTAAACCTCTGAATTTAATTCGGAGGTTTTTATTTTTAATTTAGCAGCTTTCGATTTTTCTATCTTTATTTTCCTAAAATCCCACGGTGATATTGCATTTTTATCTGACCATAAACCTCGTTTCTGTTTCTTTGCTAAAATTTCATATTCCTTCAGCTTACTATTTTTTGAAGCTTTAAAATACCACCATCCATAGCCTGATTTGATGATTTCAGCAGAAAGATATTTGTCGTCATCATAAAATATTTTAGCAATTGTTCTTCGGTATCTGTCTTTTTTAATTCTGTAAAATATAACCTCTTTTCCAAAGACTTCAGAACTTGTAAATTGTTTGGCATTATTCCCAAAAGGCTGCTTCTTTTCGGGACAATCTACCTCTGCCAAACGTAAAATTTCCTGAGTTTTGTCTGCCAGTAAAGCGACAACAGTATCTCCATCTTTTATACCGATAATTTTCGCCTTGATTTGAGAAAACACGCACATAGACGCAAAAAACAGCAGTATACACATCATCTTTTTCATAAGTGCAATGATAAGAACTTTAAATGGGAAATTCAAAAACCTTCAAATCTTAATTTGAAGGTTTTGCTTTTTGATAAAAAACTTGTCTAAACTTTTTATTTTAACCACAAAAGAAGCAAAAGATTAAACATATTATTTTATTTAAGTTCATAATTAACAGTAAATAAGAACACATAAGTTTTTAAAAATCTTGGATTTTTATTCTTTTGAGGGCTTTTGTTTTCAACATATCTAAACTTTGAATGGTTTAATAATAACTTTTGTCTCTTTTGTGGTTAAAACAAAAAGTTTAAACAGACTTAAAGTATAAGATTTTATATTATTTTTCAAATATTGGAAGTTCAATCCCCGAAAGCATCATTTTATAGTGTTGAAGCTGATTATTAATTGTATTTAATTCTGATTGAAAGAAATTTGATCGAGTAAACAGACTTTCATAATACGAAATTCCCTCAAACAGATTTTCTTTAAAGGTTTTCCATTTTTTATCCTGTGATTTTGTCACTGTTCCTGAGAAATCTGAAACTTCTTTTTTCAAGTGATCAATATACATTTTCAATTCGTTGATGAACATATTTGGACGGGCATTATCGGGAAGGATATTGGTATTTCCGTAAATATGCTGTACCATCTGCGAAAGAGAAACTTCTTTATCAAAAAAAGCAAGATTTGGCCCCGGACAGATCACCACGCCCTGCTTTTCTCCTTTTATTTCCAACTTTTGCTCCATGTAGGCAGCGTTTACCAAACCTACACATAAACACGCTTTTTCAGTAATGTCTTCCTTTCTTTTTTTGAATTGTTCCTTTGTTATTTGATGTTTTTCTGCTTCTAAAATTTCAAGTTTAATATCCTGATATTTTTTTGAAGCTGTACAAATTCCTTCAGCCGAAAATTCTTTACTTAAAGCCAATAATTTTTTAGGACATGAACTTCCATAACGTTTTTTATTGTTTTTGTTTTGTCTAAAAATCTCGTTGGACGTTCCTCTTACGGTATTAAAAGGCACTCCCAAAGGCGAAAGATTACTTAAATAAAAATCATTTTCTTTAGAATTTAAAAGTAATTCCCGCGTTTCCTGATCAACTGAAGTAGCTTCCGGAACGAGTAGAAACGGGGAGCCCCAACCGACACTGTTTACATCATAGGTTTTAAGTAAAAAATCATGTTCTTCCGATGTTCCTACTCCACCCTGAACGGTGATTTTCATTTCCAAAGGCTCAGAAACTGTAATTTTCCCTTTTTGCTGTAAAGCATTGAGCATTAAAGCATGGGCAGAATCTATCAGTTCGTTTTTTTTCTGTTTAAATTCTTCCATGATCGGGCCAAGCAAGAGACCTTCTGTTGCAAAAGCATGACCACCACAGTTTAAACCGGATTCTATTCTGTATTCAGAAACCCAAAGTCCTTTTTTAGCCAAAAAATTCCCCTGAATCATCGCAGAACGAAAATCGCTCACCTTCAAGATAATTTTCTTTTTCAGAAAACCATTTTCATCAGGAAAAAAGTCGTTAAATTCTTCAATATAACTGTACAAACGAGGATTCATTCCCGCGGAAAGCACCACGGAAGAAGATAATTTACTGTTGGCAAAACCGCGCAAAGAAGCATGAGCATCGTTGTATATGACAGGTAACTGCTCATTTTTTTTGAAGTTATCCTTATCAACTTTCGTCATGATATTGACATCTATACTCCCGGGAGCAAGATTTTTTTCAATAAAATGTTTGATCGAAGATGTAAAACTTTCTTTTTGATTCAGAAGATTCTGTAACCCGTTTTTCAGCTCTGAAGTATTGGGAAGCATATCCACAAAGTTCTTCAAAGCTGTTTTGTTTTTTGCAATCTCTTCTTTGAAAGCGTCAAACTTTTCATTAACGATGTCGTCCACCATGTCCAGATAAGCAGTAATTCTTTTGGCACGGTAGTCGTCTATTTTTGTTGAAATACTTGAATAATTTAAATTGAATTTTTCATTATAAAAGTTTTTCATTTTCTCTATAATTTCATCATCAATTATAGAAACAACGGAAGAAATTCCGTATTGCGCGACACGAATAGGACTGTCTATCGTATACGCTAATCCCATCACAGGAATATGGAAATTGTGTAAAGGTTTTTTGATCATTTTTATATTCATTAAAATAATTCTTGGCCTCTAAATTCCCATCAACTAATTCACTGTAAAAATATGAGTTTACGATTAATTATGCATTAAATAATAACTGAATTTCTTGAAAATATGCTTAAAATCATTCTATCTGCTTTTTTTAACGCAAAGAGCGCAATGTTTTCTTTGACTACTAACTGTTTTTAAGTTCGCAAGGGCGTTTGACTACGTCGAATCTTCGATTTCACTCAGCTAGAAGACATATGAATATAAACCCCAACTTTAGTCAGGATTTATATTTTCTATTATAGTTAAAATAAACCTTTAATATCGCGTTGACACCTGTTACTAATCAAATAAAAACAGTACAAATCGAAAATAAGTTATTAAAAAATTAACTGCTCATTAAAAATCTAAACTTATTGATATTTTTAAGTGCGATTCCTGTTCCACGAACAACGGCTCTCAAAGGATCTTCTGCAACACATACAGGAAGTCCTGTTTTTTTGTGCAGTCTGTCCGCCAATCCGTTTAACAAAGCACCACCTCCGGCAAGATAAATACCTGTTTTGTAGATATCTGCAGCCAGTTCCGGCGGAGTAAGAGAAAGTGTTTCCATTACGGCATCTTCAATCCTCATGATAGATTTATCCAAAGCTTTGAAGATCTCTTTATAATTAATCATGATCTCTTTTGGCTTACCCGTAATTAGATCTCTTCCCTGTACAGGAATGTCTTCTAAAGGATAATCCAGTTCCTCCAGTGCAGAACCTATTTCAATTTTAATTCTTTCGGCAGTTCGCTCTCCAATATATAAGTTATGATATGATCTTAAAAAGTAAGAAATATCATTGGTAAACACATCACCGGCAATTTTTAAAGACTTGTCACAAACAATTCCTCCAAGCGCAACAACAGCTATTTCGGTAGTTCCGCCACCTATATCAACAATCATATTTCCCTCAGGACTCTGTACGTCAATACCTGCTCCAATAGCGGCTGCCATTGGTTCATAGATCAACTTTACTTCCTTGGCATTTACCTTTAATGCAGAGTCTTTAACAGCTCTTTTTTCAACTTCGGTGATTCCGGAAGGAATACAGATAACAATTCTAAGTGCAGGCTGAATAAACCTTCCTCTGATCCCCGGAATTTGTTTGATAAATTCCTTGATCATATGCTCCGAAGCATGAAAATCGGCAATAACTCCATCTTTTAAAGGGCGGATTGTTTTAATATTTTCGTGGGTCTTCCCCTGCATTAATTTGGCTTGTTCGCCAACTGCAATGGGCTTTCCTGTTGTTCTGTCTATAGCAACAATGGAGGGTTGATCAATAACAATCTTGTTATTATGTATGATTAATGTATTAGCGGTTCCGAGATCCATTGCGATCTCCTGCGTAAACATATCAAATAACCCCATTTTATCGTTCTTTTATTATATTGCAAAGTACGGCTTTCTGCACGGATATAGATGTCGGGAAAATTGACAACAGAAGTTAAAGTTGTGTTAATTATCCTGATTTATCAATATTTTCTTTTATAATCAACTTTAATAGCAACAATTCTTCTCGGATAACCTCCATGATAGTAAATAATTATCAATTATTAAAATAACACAGAAAACATTTTATTTAATATTCGTAAAACTTATCTATTTTTAGCCAATCAAATTAAAAATAGAATGAAGGCTAAAACTCCTTTTTATACTGTTCTCGTTTTCGGAATGATGGCAAGTCCTTTTTCGGCACAAACAGACTCTCAATTAAAAAATGAAATTGCTAAAGTAGAATCAGGATTGATGCCTGTTGTGCGGTTTCAGGGTGAACCTCTCTGGACTTTAGAGTCTCGTATGAAATATTACAATGTTCCGGGAGTAAGCATCGCTGTCATTAAAAATTCTAAAGTGATCTGGAGCAAAACATACGGATTTGCAGATGTAGAATCAAAAACCCCTGTGAGTTCCAACACGTTATTTCAGGCGGCATCTATGAGTAAACCGGTAAGTGCTTACGCTGCGCTAAAAGAAGTGGAAATGGGAAAACTGGATCCAAATGCAGATGTGAATTCTTATCTGAAATCATGGAAAGTTCCTGAAAATGAATTCACAAAGCAAAAGAAAGTAAGTCTCAAAAATATTGTCAGTCATACTGCAGGTTTTACCGTAAGCGGATTTGCTGGTTACCAAGTTGGCCAACCTATTCCGACATTAGTACAGGTCTTGAATGGACAAGCTCCGGCCAATTCTCAGGCAGTTGTTGTCAATAAACTTCCCGGAACACCTTTTCGTTACGCCGGCGGTGGATATTGCGTCTTGCAACAAATCTTGATAGACCTTGAAGGAAAAGATTTTGCATCAATATTGACTGAAAAAGTACTTTCACCTCTAAATATGAAAAACAGTACTTTCTCTCAACCTTTATCGGAAGCTCAAGCTCAATTTGCGGCTACAGCTTATGATGAAAAAGGAGCCAGAGTTCAAGGAAAATATCACATTTATCCTGAATTGGCCGCTGCAGGTTTGTGGACAACTGCAGAAGATTATGCAAAGTTTGTGATTGATATTCAAAATACGCTGGGCAATAAAAGCCAGACAGTTATTTCTAAAAAAACAGCTGCCGAATTTACAACTCCGTTTATTGATCCATACATGGGATTAGGTATTTTTCTGGAAAATAGAAACGGCAAGGTCTACTTCAGTCACGGTGGCTGGAATGAGGGATTTTCCAGCAAATCTATAGGAAATAAAACCAGCGGTGACGGAATTGTCGTTTTAACGAATACCAACAAGCCTGCATTTATTGAAGAGCTTGTACGCTCGGTTGCAAACGTTTATCAGTGGCCGAATTACGTGAATTCAATCAATAAAATACTGCCTACAACTGAAAAAGATTTTAGCAATAATATTGGTCGTTACCGATCTGATAAGTATGGTTTTTATAAAGTTTATCAGGAGAATAAAAAGCTAATGGCGATCAATAATACAGAAACTCCAACAGAACTTATTAAAGTAGGTGAAGACACTTTTGCAATTCGGGATTGGGATTTTCAATTTAAATTTATAAAAAATAGGAAAACCGGAAAGAGAGAATTGATACAAATTCTGGGGGACAAGACCATCCGGTCGAAAAATCCACAAATGAGCAGTGATGAAAAGACTCCTTTAGAGCTTATTTTGGAAGGAAATTTTGATAAAGGTTTACAATTATATCAAAAAGCAAAAACTGAAGATACCGATCACAATCTGCTTTCCGAAGGTTATTTAAATGGTGTCGGTTACGCTCTGCTTCAACAAAAAGAAGTTACAAAAGCCATCGATGTCTTCCGGGTGAATACTCTACTCTATCCTAAAAGCGAAAATGTATACGACAGTCTAGGAGAAGCTTATCTGGGAGCCGGACAAAAGGAAAAAGCCAAACAGAATTATCAAAAAGTATTGGAAATAAATCCTAAAAATGAAAATGCCACAAAGGTTTTAAAAACATTATAAAAGAAATTGCCTTCATTAATTTGGAGGCATTTTTTGTTTTAGAACTTTTAATTCAGATTAAAATAAGCCCGTTTAAACTTTTTACTTAAACCACAAAAGATACAAAAGCCATGATTGAACATTTTAAAATTTAACCGTTTTGAAAACAAAAGCCCTCAAAAGATAAAAATCAAAGATTTTTAAAAACTTATGTGTTCTTGTTTGCAGTTCATCATGAACTTAAATAAGTAATATGTTCAGTCTTTTGTGCCTTTTGTGGTTTAAACAAGTTCAATAAAAAAATCCCGACTTTCGTCAGGATCTCATTAAATTTTTCTCAAAATATTACTACTCAATCACAACACTTCTCTTACTAACCGTATGCGCTGAAAAATATCCCAAAGCTCCGTTATTAATATTGCTCGGAGGATTGGAAGGCGTAACACCCCCACCGGGACCGCCATCTCCCGAGATCTGAAGAAGAGCGCTGTAATACGTGAAAATATTATTGTCAATACTCTGCATTTCAACATGAATTGTATCTCCGGCCACGACTAAAACATCATCCGGTTCATCACCGTCATCGTTAGGAAGAAACAGAGGACGCTGATTTGGCAATCCGTTATTCACGTTATCAGAAAAAACTTCGAATGTCTTTTTAGGCTTATCATTAACTGTAAAATTAAAAAGATAGCGGTTCCCTAATGCCTGAGGATCGGTAAAAACAGGTAAAAGTGTATAGGTTGTTGTCCCTCCAAACACAAAAGAATCCTGCTCTAGACCTTCGAAATTTACCTCTTGAGGCATCGTGCTTTGGGCAGTATATTCTTTTCCTTCTGCCTGAATTTTCAATGTATAAGTTCTTCCCACGACACCGTTGAAAGCTGTGGTTTTATATTTTCCGTCGCCAACATATTGTAAAGTTTCTGTCTGACCAGTATTATCACTTAAAACAACCTGAGCATTGGTAACTGCAGGATACTGATTATTTTCTGTAAAGGCCACAGATTTTGTTATTCTCACAAAATAGGGGCCGGGCTGATTGGTTATATTGGCTTCTATGACTATGTTTCCGCCTTTGTTATCAAGGTCTAAATCGATCTCTTTTTCGCAAGACGTTAATAAAAACAGGGATAATATGATAAAAAATGTATTCTTCATGATTTAAAATTTGAAATTGTAAGTGATGTTTGGTACCCAACGGAATAATGACGTCTGCATAGCGCGAGTCGTACCCGGATTGTTCGGATTATCTTCAAAAGTAATCGTGTAGGCATTCTCACGACCATAAACATTATAAATTCCGAATGACCAAGAACCTTTGAAACGCTTTGTAGATTCCGGTTCGTACGTTGCGCTCAGATCAATTCTGTGATAAGCCGGCATTCTGTCAGCATTACGGCTGCTGTACTGAAATATAGTCTGCCCGTTCAGCTCATATTTTCCTGTTGGGAAAGTCACTGCATTTCCTGTACTGTAAACAAATAATCCTGAAAGAGACCATTTTTTATTCAGTTCATACGTTGCAACAATAGAAAGATCGTGGGTTTTATCCATTCTGGCGTTATACCATTCATTATCGTTGATACCGTCTATTTTCCTTTCTGTTTTTGATAAAGTGTAGGAAATCCAGCCTGTAAGTTTACCGCTTTTCTTTTTAGCAATTAGTTCTAAACCATAGGCTCTTCCTTTACCAAACAGCAATTCGCTTTCAACGTCTGCTGCGGTATCAAATGAGATCTGTGCCCCATTTTTAAAGTCGATCTGATTTTGCATTGATTTATAATACACCTCCGCATTAATCTCATAATTATTGTTTTTGAAATTCCTGCTGTATCCTAAACTCACCTGATCTGCAATTTCAGGTTTTACGCTGTAGCTGCTTCCAATCCATTGATCGGTAGGATTTCCGCTGGTACTGTTACTCAAAAGGTGCAGATTTTGAGTATTGCGGGCGTATCCTCCTTTTACACTGCTTACTTCATTGATTCTGTAATTTGCTGTAATTCTTGGTTCAAGATTTACATATGTTTTCCCGAATTTTCCTTTTTCTAAAAATCTGCTGTCTGTAAGAACTCCGTTTTCATAACTATTAAATGTATCACCACCTAAAACGCTGAAACTTGAAAGTCTTAAACCATAATTAACGGTCAGTTTTTCGGTTGCCTTAAAGTCATCATTGATATAGACTGCATTTTCCCATGAAGATCTCGGATTTCTCGGAAAACTACTCACACTCGTCCCTGAAGCACTGCTTGGCGTAATCGTATGATAGATAGACTGTAAGCCAAAACGAACCGAATGTTTATTCCCTGCAAACCATGTGAAATCCTGTTTAAGATTCCAGTCTTCAATCTGAGAATCCAGTCCGAATGTATTGTCGTTGCTTTGTAAGCTTACTTTATAATTATAGTTACTGTAAATTAAAGAGGTGTTGGAAAATAATTTACTATTAATAATGCTGTTCCAACGAAGTGTTGCCGTCGTATTTCCCCAATCTGTTGCAAAGGTCTTTCCTATTCCCAACACATCTCTTCCAAAATATCCCGATAAATAAAGACGGTTGTTTTCATTAACCTGATAATTTGCTTTTAGATTTAAATCATAAAAATATAGTTTACTGTCTTTAAAATCGTCGGTTGATTTCAAAAATAAATCAGCATACGTTCTTCTTCCGGAAACAATGAACGACGATTTTTCCTTTTGAATTGGCCCTTCCACACTCAGTCTGCTGCTAATTAAACCAATTCCTCCGTTAACGTTATAATCTTTATTATTTCCGTCCTTCATTTTAACATCCATCACCGAAGAAAGACGTCCCCCATATTGTGCAGGACTGTTTCCTTTAATAATACTTGCATCTTTCAGCGCATCACTGTTAAATGTACTGAAAAATCCAAGCAAATGCGAAGCATTATAAACAGGCGCTTCATCCAATAATATTAAGTTTTGGTCTGTCGCACCTCCTCTTACACTGAATCCGCTGCTTCCTTCACCGTTACTTTTAATTCCCGGTAAAAGCTGGATCGTCTTCATCACATCTTTTTCACCAAATAAAACAGGCAGTTTTTCTATATTTTTGATACTTAAAGTTTCCGTACCCATCTGAGCGGTCGAAAGGTTTTTATCCTTTTTAACCCCGGAAATAATAACCTCATCGATATTGGCTGTTCTTTCCTGTTTTTCTTCCTGAATTAAAGGAAGATCGAGCTTGATATTCTGATCAACTTTTATATTCTGTTCAAAATCTTTGTAACCCGGATAAGAAATGATCATTCTGTAATTACCCTCCGGCAGGGATAAAGAATAGAATCCGTATTCATTGGCTACAACGTTTATTGATGGATCCTCAGCTACTTTTACGGTCACTCCGATCAGTAATTCTCCGTTTTTTTTGTCTTTTACGGTTCCGCTTACCGAATATTTCTGCTGCGCAACAGCTAAAGTACTGAAACAGAGCGCAGCCGAAGCAGCCGCGATTTTAAAAAAAGATGTTTGCATTCAGTTTATTATTTTTTAATGTAGTAGATTTTTTTAATATTAATAAAGTTTCTTGGTATTAATTAAATAGATGAAATAGGAAATCAATCGAGCAAAAAACTGTCAGTTTTTCTCATTAACAATCATATTTCAGAATATTTCACCGCAAAGATAAATATCAACTTGGAATAAAAACATTTTGATGTCGAAATTATTGCCTTGATATAAATAAAAAACTGAATATTAATTCTGTAATGATATCTTTTCTTCAATTTTTGGATCTTTTATTGATTGTTCACAAATAAAAAAAACCTTAAATACTACTATTTAAAGACTTTATATCTTAAACTCATCAATTTTCGAAAAAGAAGAATATTAATTAGAATTAACTTAGGAGATGATCATTTTATTTCTCAAGAATTGCGTTCTGTATTCTTTAGGTGTAATTCCTGTAATTTTCTTAAAAAGTTGTGTAAAATGGGAAGCTGTATGGAAATTAAGTTCATACGCAATCTCCGCTATATCTTTACGTGAATGCAATAATGCTTTGCTGTAATTAATATCCATTTCGTTAATCCATTGTTTGGGTGACTTTTGGGTTACATTTTTTATACATTTAGTGAGATAATTTTCTGTAACAGACAGTTTATCTGCGTAAAAAGCAACTCTTTTTTCACCCACATGATATTTAAACAGAATCTCCCGAAACTGAAGAGATAATTCCATTGGACGGCTGGCGGATCTATGATGGCTACTGGAATCTGTACTTAAAATTTTAACTAAAATAAGATGGAGCATCGTGATAATTATTTCATTCAGATTTAATCCGTTAAGCCACAACTCCTGCTCCATAATGGTAAGAAGCTGGGTGACTGTCACATACGTAAGTGTATCCAAATTCAGGAAAGGAGGTATGAAAAAAATGCTTGTTTTATGCTTGGGCAATTCCTGCTCGGATACAATATTATTTTCATACGCCAGGAAAAAACCTTCAGCATCATCAGACAATTCTATGGTTGCGGTAATTGTCCCTTGCTTGATAAAAATAACTCCACCTTTCTCCGCCTGAAATTCCTGATTGTCCAAATACTGCTTAATATGACCATTTGTAATAAAAATGATAAAATTAAAAGTGGTCCGGTAAGGGATTACAGGCATGAGAATACCTTTAAGATAATCCTCAAGCCTGTAAAGCTGTATATCTGCGTTGTTAGACAATATTTTCTCTGTAATATTCGGGAGAAAAAGCTTTTTATATTGAAAATTGGAAAGTACCTCCATATCAGTTAATTATCATATCTATCGTTATACAAATTTACTCCTGAAATCCTATTTAAAACTTATAAAACACACCCATTTTTATTCCGAAAGGAATCCCGGGAGTGTAGGTAATGTCCGTGATTGGTTCGGCTTCATTTTTCAGTTGGGTTTCTGTGGCAAATTGTGCTTCATTCCATTTTACGTTAAGCAGGTTATTGATCTGCAGACTGGCACCCCATTTTGCACGATTGTAAGAAAGTACAAGATCATTCACAAAATAGGCTTTCGTACGAAGGCTGTTATCTTCAACTGCCGGTCGACCTCCCAAATAACGGTATTGTAATCCCAAAGAAAATCCATCCAGAAAATCCCAGTTTATAGATCCTGTGCTTGTTACTATTGGAGCTAGCGGAACATAATCTTCTCCTTTTTTCTCGTCAACAAATCGGGCATGAGAATAATTGATATCAGCATTCAAATATAAATTTTCCAACGGTTGAAAGCGGATTCCCAAATCTGCTCCATACCGTCTTGATCTTCCGGAAGGTTCTACAACCGCATCATCTCCTACATATACAAATTCCTGTTGTAAAGCCAGATACCATATCGTTGGCGTAATAATTAATGATTTGAAAGGATGTAATCTAACTCCAAGATCTCCGCCGATAGAATATGGTAAAGTCTTCGCATCTTTTTTCTGAACAACCACTCTCATATCATTGGAATGGAATCCCATTCCTGTTTTAAGGAACCACATAATCTTGTCATTAGAAGCGTAGGAAAAATTAAGTTTTGGACTTAATCTTGTTCCCTCAGATGACTGTCCCGAAGGCAGCTGCTCATAATCCAATAAATTATGCATATTGAATATGAAATGATCTACTCTCAAGGCAGGATTAATCGTCCATTTTCCTGTTTTCCAGATTAATCCGGAATAAGCATGGAGATTGGTTTCTGTTCCGTTCACATCAGCCATTTTATCTAATAATAGATCTCTGTGATACACATGATTAAGCTGTAATGTATTAATGTCATCACTTCGGAATCCTACTCCCGATATCCAGTTTAATGAGCTGTTTGGCAAAGAAAAACTTTTGGTATATTTAATTTCAGTTCCGTATATATTTCTGCCGTCTTTCTGCTCGATTTCATCGCCGTGATCTTTATCTTTCAAATAAAAAGTAAAGTCAGAATACAGATTAAAATTATACTTGGAATACCAAGCCATCGCTTCAATCTGTTCAGATGGAGAAATGATATGTTTGTAATTCATCTGAAGATTGGTGCGCGAGGTACTTCCGC
Organism: Chryseobacterium limigenitum; assembly: GCF_900114875.1. Lineage (GTDB taxonomy): Bacteria > Bacteroidota > Bacteroidia > Flavobacteriales > Weeksellaceae > Chryseobacterium > Chryseobacterium limigenitum. The sequence goes on along the minus strand of NZ_FPKW01000004.1, from coordinate 15,783 downwards.
CTTCCGTAGGATCAATGCTTCCCCATCGGTCAATAATACCTTCATTTATGGCACATTCAGGGATCTGTCCTGAAGCATTCCATGAAGAATTGAATGTAGAAAACTGAATATTAAAATAATCTTTATCGGTAATCCATTGGTTGTATTTTGCGAAAATATTTACCCTGTTGAAGTTTTGTTTTACATCAAACGGGCCATCAGTATAATTGTATTCTGCGGCAACATAAGCGTTTTGTCTTTTATTCGGATCATTGATGATATTGAACATTCCCAACATCCTTTTTGAATTAAAAGAACCTCCTTCCAGCTTTACCATGCTGTTTTTCAGTTTATCATATGTCTGAAAATCTACATATCCTGCCGTATCAAAATCTCCGCGATCCATGTAATACGCTCCTTTTCCGAAATCAATATTATTAACCGTTTCAGGAATGATAAAATGGAGATCCGAATATCCCTGTCCATGAGCATGGGAGACAATATTCACAGGCATTCCGTCTACATTTACGCTGATATCAGTGCCGTGATCAGCATCAAAACCTCTTAAAAAAAGCTGTTCTGCTTTTCCTCCTCCTGCATGTTGGGCAATGAACAATCCAGGAACTTTTCGCAACAGATCCTGAGCAGAATTTACAGGAAATTTATTCAGATCAACCTTTGTGATTGCCGAAAGAAACGAACTGTGACTGATCTCTACCTCGGAGATCTGAAAAGGTTTATGTTGAAGAAAAATAACTTTATTTTTATCTTCATCACTATTAACCAACAATTTAATCTCATCATATCCGCTATGACTAATCACCAAAGTATCCGGAAATGACTGAACATTAAATTTAAATGATCCGTCAGATCCCGAATGCGTATGGTCATTCCCATGATTATATTTTATCAAGGCATCATTAATAGGAAATTTATCGTCTGTATCTTTAATAAATAGTTGCTTTTCTGAGCTTTTTTCCTGCGCCAGAACAATTCCGTTCATCATTAAGGCCAGAAAAGCAACTATTGTTTGAGTTCTCTTCATTGATATTCTTTTTGAATGATTTAAAAACATGCTTAAACTTTTATATTTTTAACCACAAAAGGGACAAAAGCTATTAGAATACATAACTTCTTTTTAATTATCATAAAACAAAGTTCTCAAAAGAATAAAAATCAAAGATTTTTAAAACTAATGTGTTCTTTATTTACGGTCTATTAATTAACTTAAAATACTAATGTGTTAATCTTTTGTATCTTTTGTGGTTAATAAAAATTTAAACAAGCTCATTATTAGATATTTTAATTTTCTTTTTTAGAGATAAAAATTTTCTGAATTAATAAAGTAATCCATGTTCCTGCAACAAAAGGGAAGGTAAGCACTCCGCCGAACTCAGTAAGAACATGATTATCAATCAATAAATCATCGATTCCTACCGTAATTAATACAGATATCAACACCCAAAATCCGTCCGTTTTTTTGAAACCCGAAAAAACAATGGCAGAAAGCACGGCATTAAAACCGAATAATCCCATATGAACCTCCGCAACAGGTTCTCCGTTGATATGAGAAACATAAGCTCCCAAAACAGAGCCGGCAAAGCCATATAAAGCTGCTGCGGGTGAGCTGATGAAAACGGCTAAAAAGAAAATTATTCCAGATAATATTCCACCTTGGAAAATAACTTCTCCAAAACCATTAATTGGAGTTATTACCTCATCATAATCAAGGTTTTCGGCTTTTGCACTGATCAATTCTGATGGCGGAATATGCGTAAAATGATGCAACACAAAAACACTTGCCCAGATGATAATGATGAATGGAAAAGTAAACACCGGAATCTTTTTAGCAATAAAAAAATGCTGAATAATTGTTGCCAATGCTCCACCCAAAATAATAAGAATCCATATTAAAATCGTTGTCTGAAAGATGAAAGACAAAGCAACGCCCACCAAAGCTGCACTGAAACCGTATAATCCTGCATTTATTTCAGATTTATCGTAATTCAGCTTCATTGCGGTGAATGTTCCGACACTTGTAGACAAAAGAACAGCGATGCCGCCTTCCCAGCTTCCCATAAAGATCCCGATAAGGAACAGGATGCCTGTCCATCTGTTTTCCTGAAGCATGATCTGCCCGATTCCTTTTAAAATATTATCTATAAAAGGGATTTTTTCAAAAAATTTATCCATAATTTAATTTATAAATGATAATTGATAGATGATAAATGATAAATGATTTAGACGAAAATTGTGAATGTTGAATAGTCAATTTGGCGTTGCCAGTAAATTTGATCCTTGTATTGACAAGCGAAGCAAATTCACTATTGACTTTTGACTATTACCCCATTCGCTACCAGCCTAAAAAGACCATTCCTACGCCGCATATCGTAACTACTGCTCCACTTATTACGCCCATATAACGTTCCAGTTTTTCGGTATTGAATAAAGTTGAATATCCATATCTGCCGAGTAAAACCATCCCCAACATTGTAGCAACTGTTGTTAATGTAAACGGAAGTACCAATGCCAGAATTTCAGTTACAGAACGGTTTAATCCTGAATAAAAAAGAAGCGGAGTAAGCGGTTCGCTCGGTCCCATTACAAAGATCATGAACAAGACAAAAGGCGTCACTTTTATTCTGCTTTGCGGCATTACCATTTCGGTGTGATTGTGCTCATAAACGTAAACATCGTCTCCCAATACATCGAAATGTTTGTGAGGTTTATTTCTAGCTGCCTGAATCAATCCATAAATAAGGTAAGCGATCCCAAAAATAAGTAATGCCCATCCCGAAATGTTCCCTCTAATATCCTGAAACCATGCAAACTGATTAAGCTGCCATCCAAGAAAAACTCCGATCGCGCCTATAACAAGAGAACTCAGAACATGACCAAAACCACAGGCAATCGTTAACAGAATAGTTCTGCTTCTACTCCATTTTTTTGATTTTGATAAAACAATAAATGGCAAATAATGATCCGGTCCCGTTGCGGTATGGATAAAACTTATGGATATGGCACTCAGCATTAATGCCCAAATAGTTGCATTCATTTTTTAATTTTATTTATTCTAATTCCCAAAGGATTTCCTGAACTTTACGGAAAAAATTATACATTACTTCTCCGCCATTTCCCAATGCTCTGATGATAAATCCGTTATCTTCCATTGCTGAAATACCAATTTCCATTTCATGTTGGGATTCTATTTGAGTATAGATGATCTCGATCAGTTCGTTTTTATCGACATTCTTTTTAGTTGTATAAAAAATAAGAGTTCCCTGATGGGTATATTCTTCCAGATTTCCGATGCTTTTAATAGGAATCAAATCAGGCTGAATCAATACATTATCTTTCACCATTAATTTATCTTTATGGTAAATTTCTGTGAGATTCTGAAATTTTTTAAGCTTGAAAAGTTCTCCGTAATGCTTTCGTCCACAAGTGATGATCTCAGCCATAATTACCTGACTGTTTTCACCAATATTGATGTTTGCTTTACTTTTAAAATTCGAATCTTCATGCGGAACCACAGGGTGTGGAACATAGGCAAAAGAAGTATTATCTTCCATAGAAATATTCAACTGCTGAACGGCTTCATCCTTCATATTGAATAATCTTTGATAAGACTGCGACTGAAGCTGTAAGGCAGAACCTTTTTCCAACTCAATATCCAGCTGATAGCGGTCGCCATCCAGAATTCCGGGGGAAGAACTCATTATGATCTGATATAGTTTGTTATCATTTTTCCGCTGTCCCACAGAAACTACACGGAAAGGAGGCGATACAAAAAGATCTTTCACGTAGGATTTCCCGGCCTTGTGTCCGGCTATGATATGTAAGCGACTATCCATTTATCTTACAAGATTCGGTTCTTCGATTTCTTCCAATAAGGCGTATTTTTTTACCCAACCGATCACTTTATCAAGTCCTTCATCAGTTTTAAGATTGGTAAATACGAATGGAGTTCCGCTTCTCATTCTTCTGGCATCGTTTTCCATTACTTCAAGGCTTGCTCCAACGTGAGGCGCCAAATCTATTTTATTGATAATCAACAAATCAGATCTCGTAATACCGGGACCTCCTTTTCTTGGAATTTTTTCACCTTCTGCCACATCAATAATGAAAATGGTAACATCTGCAAGATCCGGACTGAACGTAGCCGATAGGTTGTCACCTCCACTTTCGATAAAAATTAGTTCGATCTCCGGAAAACGGGCTGCCAATTCATCTACCGCTTCCAGATTCATACTTGCATCTTCACGAATCGCTGTGTGAGGGCAACCACCCGTTTCTACCCCGATAATTCTATCATGAGGAAGAAGACTGTTTTTAGCCATAAATTCCGCATCTTCTTTGGTATAAATGTCATTGGTAATTACTCCAAGATCATACGTTCCGTATAATTTTCTGCTTAATCTTTCCAATAAAGCTGTTTTTCCTGAACCTACAGGTCCGGCTACTCCTACTTTTATATATTTTCTATTTTCCATTTTAAATTGTTTCTGTTTTTTATTTTTATCGCAAAGTCCGCAAGGATTTTTTTGATTTTAGTTATGAATATTTTTAAGTTCGCAAGGGCGTTTTACTCAGCGAAGAAGTCAATTGTGAATGGTCAATAAGTGAATTTTACATACATTGACAATTGACGATTGACAATTCACTTTTTAAGACATGTAAAGCCTTGAATATAGCCTTTCATGTTGCATACAACGAATATCGAAAGAGGTGTTGCAAAGACCGACTAAATCTCTGTCGAGTTCTATCGTTTCCTGCGCTGTTTCTTCCATTATCGGATATAGTTTGAACAGAATATCTTGTCCGTCAAGCTGTCCAAGAGGAACTAACTTTACTGCATTCGTAATTATTCCTGCAGAAGAAGTATAGTAAAACCCGAAAAGCGCTTCCTGAAGAGGAATTTTCAATAAACTCGCATACATTCCGAAGACGATGCTGTAGTGAGAATTCGCTTCACGATTTTGAACGGCTTTTTCATAAGCTTCCATAAATTCAAAATTTTCATGTCTTTTGAATATTTTGATTAAACGCAACCCTAATTTCTGACTCGCCTGACGAATTTCTTTCGGACATTTCAACGCGTTACATTCCTGATCCAGACTTAAAATTGTTTTTAAATCTTTAGATTCTGTAGCTTCAAACGCCAATTTTACAAAAGCTCCGTCGTTGTATTTCAGGTTATATTTGAGCATATTTTCTACAAATTCCTGCGCGGTTTCTCTGTTGTGTACAATTCTTTTTTGTACATACGTTTCCAGTCCGTTGGAATGGGTGTACCCTCCGATCGGTAAAGTTGGATCCGAAATATGTAATAAGCTGGCTAAAAATTTCATGTTATTCATCTTTTGGAGCTGCCATTTTTAAAATTTTAGTAAAAATTGATGAGCCTAAACTTCCGTGTCCGTGAGGTTCTACATTCGATTTGAGAAGATTCAACAGCTTTACAGTTTGTTTTTCAGGTTTAAAACCACTTACTTCCAGCCATCTGTACATCGGCATTTCAAAAGGCAACAGGACTTTATTTTCCTGTATAAAAAGTGGAATATGTTTGTTTCCAATTTCATAACAGACTGTTCCCATTTCCAACATAGAATCCGGAGAAATTACAATTGCTTCTGTCTCCAAAATATTGACAACAATGAGCTCTTCTTCACTTTCATAAAGAATATCGCCTTCTCTGAGGCGCTGACCCTCTCTAAGAAATTTAATCGCAATATCTTTTCCCTGACGTGTTTTTTTACGTTGAATTCTTTTTGTGGATTCAAACCATTCAAGATCAAGATAATCTATTAATTTTTCGACAACAGTCTTCTCTGAAATGTTACCTAAAGTTTCGTTAATTATCATCCTTTTTAGCTTTTTTTCTGAAGTCAAGATTTTTGGAAATTCCTACTCCGAATGTTGAACCGCTAATTCCTGCCACATAAGTTTTTGTCCAGCCTTCTTTTGCCTTGGTCTGCAACATAGAGAGCTCTGCAAACTTGAACTTGAGTGCCCAACCTCCGCCTAGAACAACTCCAATCAAAGGATAAGCACGAAGACGGTATCCATTAAAGTTTTCCATTGATTCTACAGTTGTTGAAACTTGTTGTCCCCAAACGTAGTGAGCATCAATCTGAGCAATCAGTAAAAAATATTTTCCAAGCGCTAATGATGGACTGTACCAAATTCCGGTTTCATTCTGTTTATATACAACGTTATGATTTACAGCATTTTGTGAGTAAGCATAATTTACCCCGATAACGTCATTGTTATTGATAAAATACCCCAATCCGATTGGCGCACTTGAAACTGTACTACTTGTGCTTGAAGGCGTTGTAATTTTTGAATAATCCAATGAACCGTAAACCATGAATTGTCCTTTTGGGCCTGCTTCATCGCTTTTCAACCTCATTCCCCCTAAAAACTGTCCGTTCATTTTCCCTGATAACATCGATATTCCTGCTATTGCAAAAGAAAAAATAGTTTTATTAAAGTTTCTCATTCTTAATTTTAATTCTGTTATTATTTAATTTTTTTTTTTGAGATAAACCTTATAGGCTTTAGCAACCTATAAGGCAGGGTTTGTTCTTAAAATAAATAATACAATTGTGTTAATGGTAACTTTTCTGCCGGCTCACAAGTAATATGCACGCCATCAACTGTTACTTTATAATTTTCAGGATTCACCTCAATTACCGGAGTTTTATCATTATGAATAAGATCCTTTTTTGAAATATTTCTACAGTTTTTCACAGGAAGAATCATTTTTTCTAATTTATATTCAGCAATTGTTCCGTTATCAATTGAAATTTGAGAAACAAAATTGGCACAGGTTCCATACTTTGCACGACCGTGGGCTCCAAACATATTTCTGTAGATAACAGGTTGCGGCGTCGGAATCGAAGCGTTTGGATCTCCCATTTTTGCAGCAATTACGAAACCTCCTTTTACGATCATTTCAGGTTTTACTCCGAATAATGCAGGTTTCCAGATCACTAAATCAGCTAATTTTCCAGCTTCAATTGAACCCACATATTCTGAAATACCGTGAGCAATAGCCGGATTGATGGTATATTTCGCCACATAACGCTTTGCACGGAAGTTATCATGAGCAGTATTTTCATCTTCTTCCAACTGTCCGCGCTGATCTTTCATTTTGCTCGCCGTCTGCCATGTTCTGGTAATCACTTCTCCCGGTCTTCCCATCGCCTGAGAATCGGAACTCATAATACTGAACACTCCGATATCATGCAAAATATCTTCAGCAGCAATCGTTTCCGGACGAATACGTGAATCTGCAAACGCTACATCTTCAGGAATATTTTTACTTAAATGGTGGCAAACCATCAACATATCCAAATGCTCATCAATTGTATTGATCGTATAAGGACGTGTAGGATTCGTGGAAGCCGGTAAAACGTTTGGATACATCGCTGCCTTGATGATATCCGGAGCATGCCCCCCTCCTGCGCCTTCTGTATGGAAAGTGTGAATTACTCTTCCGTTGATCGCTCTCATCGTGTCTTCCAAAAAGCCGCCTTCATTTAAGGTATCTGTGTGTATTGCCACCTGAACATCATATTTATCTGCAACTTTTAAAGCAGCGTCAATCGTTGCAGGGGTCGCTCCCCAGTCTTCATGAATTTTTACACCTAATGCTCCTGCTTCTACCTGTTCTTCAATCGGTTCTTCTGCAGAACAGTTTCCTTTTCCGAAGAAACCTAAATTCATAGGATATTCTTCTGCAGCTTCCAACATTTTCTGCATATTGAATTTTCCGGGAGTAACGGTTGTTGCGTTGGTTCCGTCATTTGGGCCTGTTCCGCCACCGATCATTGTTGTAATTCCGCTGTAAAGAGATGTTTCAATTTGTTGAGGGCAGATAAAATGAATATGGGTGTCAATTCCTCCCGCTGTTACGATATATCCTTTTCCGCCATGAACTTCCGTAGAAGCTCCGATGATCATATTTGGAGTTACACCATCCATTGTGTCGGGATTTCCGGCTTTGCCAATTCCTACAATTTTGCCGTCCTTAATTCCGATATCTGCCTTTACAATTCCCCAATGGTCGATAATTGTTGCGCCGGTGATACAAAGATCCAAAACACCTTCAGTTCTTTTGGCAGTAACGTTTTGTCCCATTCCGTCACGAACCGTTTTTCCACCTCCAAAAACGGCTTCATCACCATAATGGGTGAAATCTTTTTCGATCTCAATAATTAGTTCTGTATCGCCCAATCTGATTCTGTCTCCTGCGGTTGGACCTAATATATTGGCATATTGTTTTCTGTCTACGTTTAAACTCATGTTACAGATTTTTAAAATTTAATTGATTGGCTTTAGCTAGGCTTTCTTCTTTTTGAGTCGCTGAATCTACAGACCCATCAACAAGATTATTGAAGCCCATTGCCTTTTTATTTCCTCCTATTTCTACAAGCTCAACTTCCTTTTCTTCTCCCGGCTCGAATCGTACGGCTGTACTTGCAACAATATTCAGTCTCTTTCCGAAAGCCTTTTCCCGGTCAAAGCTCATAGCCTTATTTATTTCAAAAAAATGAAAATGCGAACCTACCTGAATAGGACGGTCTCCCGTATTGATCACTTTTATTTTTACGGTTTCTCTGCCTTCATTGCAGATAATAATTCCCTCCTTGACAAAAATTTCTCCCGGTATCACAGTTTTCTGAACAAGAAGATCTTCTGCATTAATTACTTTTATATCTACCGTCTCTACACTTTCATTAGAGATGGTACTTTTTTTATTTTTTTCTTTCATAATAATTTGGATTAACGAATTGGGTTGTGCACGGTTACTAATTTGGTTCCATCCGGAAAAGTTGCCTCGATCTGAACATCATGGATCATATCTGCCACTCCCGGCATTACATCATCTATCGTAAGAATCTGCGCGCCTTCCTGCATGAGTTCCGCCACTCTTTTACCGTCTCTTGCGCCTTCCAGTAAAAAATGGCTGATCAGAGCAATGGATTCGGGGTAATTTAATTTAAGACCTCTTGCTTTTCTTTTCAGAGCAAGTTCGCCTGCCATATAAAGCATCAGCTTCTCTGTTTCTCTTGGTGTTAAATGCATAAATGTTTTTATTTAAAATTGGACATATCTTATCTTCTCTGCCTCATAGAAAAGGCAAATCAAAGTATCAGAAAAATTGAAATTGGACGTACGAATCCCTTATCCGTTATTGAATACGGACTAATCGGAATTAGTTATGGATATAAAAAGAAATTAACAGCCAGGTATCTGCAAAGAATGGTAAAGTATATACCTGGGTAAAGTAATAAATGAATAGTTATGAGCAATAACAGGCTGGGAAGAAGAATTATGAATTCTAAATATATTCGCAATCCATCTTTCTAAAAAGATCTCAACATCAATAAATGATTTATCGCGATCCTCCAACGCAAATTCATCCTGTATATCTGATAAATTATAAACATCAACCTCAGCTTGTGTATTTGCTTTCTGTAAAAATTTACCTTGATTATTGTTGATAGAAAAAGAATGCTTTTCACTTTTAAAAAGGTGAAAACCTGTACATAATACCGCAAAAAGGAACGCGATATGAAGCAGTAAGATTCTATTTTTTCTTTTCATCATTATAAGTGTAAAATTATAACAATGAAAATCTTATTACTATCAAAAAGGCTATTTAAAATGTTCAAAATCGTGACAAAATATATACATCCTATTTCAAATTTTAATGAATATTTTCAATATTATGATAGACAGACATAAAAACAGTATCTTTAAAATCTCTTTATTGATGGTGCTTTTCAAAGATTTTAATAAAAATAATTACTTCATTATTCACTTTTAAAATATAACCTGAGAGATATCTATAATTGCTATTATAGAATTTAGTTTGTATTTATTGTAAAGCCCATACAAATTTTCAATTATTTAAATTGAAAATTTTATTTTGTTTTTTTTTTACTTCTACCTAAATTTGTAAAAAATAAATTTAATGAATTATAAACTTGAGCTCAATACGCAGGAACCTAACTCTAATATTGTTTTCAATACAATCGTATTCGAGTCATTCAAGGTAAACGTAGTTGAAAGGTATGTCGGAAAGATGCGTTTCGCTCCAAAATTATGTCATGCTCTGTTTAAAATCAGAACTTTGGAGAATGAAATCATCGAAACAAGGGACGGGAATGTAAGGGTAAAAATTAAAGATAATAATTTTGAAACTTACCAGAAATTGATAAATGTATTAAATTCTTACGATTATAAAAACAGACTGATCAACAGAAAAGATGCAGAACAGGACTACGTTCATTTCATTTTAGGTTTAGTGATCGCTAATTATGATCTTAATTAAATACTATTTTATTTCGTAACAGTATAGGGTAATACATTTTCTGTAGTATGTTAATGCTGTACAGAGAACAGAAGAAGAAAAAATTCTGTTCCCAGAACAAAATTGATTTAAAGATCAACTTTAACAAATTTATTCAGAAAGCACAAAATGATGAAATAATTTCATGTATTTTAAAAGCATGAAAAATATAGTATTGATTATTTCAGTTCTTGCCGGAATTCTTACCTATTCGCAGCAAAAAGAAATACAGCATCATTTTGTGCAAGTACGAGAAGAATTGGGCGACCTTAATAAAGATGGTTTGAAGGATAAAGTAACTATTTCGATGGATACTATTGATGCTGAACAGCCTTTAAAACTGGAAATATTTTTCCAACAGCCGAATAAAAAATTTAAATTAATAGTTTCTTCAACAGAAATAATGAATCCTCAATATCCGAACGGCAAATATGGCGGAGATCAAGTTCCGGACGTTTTTATTGAAGATGGTTATTTCATTCTCTATTCTGAAATTAAAGATGTTAAAAATCAACATAAATTCCTTTTCAATAACGGAAAATTTGAATTAATCAATCTTGCAAAAGTTAGTTGGGATGGCAAAAATACAACCACAGAAACCGAATTTGATCTTATAAAAGGAACAAGAACCGAAATAGCCCAATTATTAGGTTCAGATAAAACCATTAAGAAAAACGAAAGGAAAATCAACATAAAGCCACTGCCTACAATTCAGACTCTCAGAAAATTTGATAATCAATTGGAGTAAAAATTGAATATTTAATTAAAATTTATATTTTGAAGAGTTGGTACATCGCAAAGGCGCAAATTATAAATAAAATATTGTTTTAAGACGCAAGGATTTTATCTGCGATAAAATTTGTACTGTTTACATCTAATGCTTGTCGAAAATCTTCGATTTTCTCGCGCCTTAACATCTGCATAAAGATTAAAAACCTTTGCGCCTTTGCGATGTCCCAACAAAAAAAAATTCCTTTTTCATCTTCTCTCATGCGCTCTTTCTACCAAACTTCATTAAGTATTTCTACTTAAAGCTGTAATTCATTATTTCTACTCTACCACATTTTCCGTCTTCTTTGTTACTTTGAAATACACAGTAAAGACAACAATAATGTGCTTGAAAATCCCTGTACATAAGGATTAAAATTTAATCTTTCAAATATTGTATTCTTTACTTGTCTCAAAACAGCATAAAACCTAAAAACAAATAACCATGAATACTGAAAACTACGACGTAATTGTTATTGGCGGAGGAGCAATTGGTCTGGCCACTGCGTACCATCTAGGCAAACGCAAAGCAAAGACTTTAGTTCTTGAGCAGTTTACTTTTGTGAATCAACTTGGAAGTTCAGCAGGAGTATCGCGCCAATTCCGAATCCCATATCCTGAAGAATATATGGTACAGATGGCCTTGGATGCACAGCCTTATTGGGATGAATTAGAAAAAGAAACCGAAACATCACTGCTTGATAAAGTAGGCACCCTCTGGTTTGGAGATCCAGAAGTACATTCCACCGAAGGAAATATTGCTGAAGCGGAAAAAGCCCTCAAAGCTTTAAATGTTCCTTACACAACCTTAACTGCAAAGGAAATTGAAGATCAATATCATTTTAGAAATTTACCTGAAAACTATACCGGACTTTTTCAGCCGGATGGAGCCAGTATTAATTTTAAAGCAACAATTGAAACGCTTTTAAGTTTATGCAAAAAGCAGGAAACTGTTGAATTGAGAGAGGATTCACCCGTACTTGACATCAAACAAAATGGTGAACTCTTTGAAATCACAACTCCTAACGGAATTTACATTGCTAAAAAACTGGCAATTATTCCTGGGCCGTATATCAACAGTGTAATCAATTTATTAGATTTTAAAATAGAAGCTACGTATTGGAATATGTCTTCGGCTTATTTCAAAAAAACTGATCCATCTATTCAATATCCGACATGGTTTGTTTTCCAGAATCCTGTAGGAAAAAACGGGAACGAATTTTATGGTTTTCCATCGGTTGAGTGGGATCATCCGGAATATATTCGTGTGGCGCCGGACTTTGTTATTAATCCTTTAGAAGAGCCTAGTGACAGAACTTTAATTCCAAATCCGCAAGAACTTGCCTATACTTCTGAATGGATAAAAGAACACATGACAGGCCTGAATACAGAACCTGAATATACCTCAACGTGCCTTATTGCCCTGAGTACCATACCCAACAAAGAACTGTTGATTGATTTTGCTCCAAAATATGTCCCCAATTATAAAAACATTGTAGTATATGCCACCGGATGGGCTGCAAAATTCACCCCATTTTTAGGAAAAATCATGTCTGATCTTGCCTTGGACGGACATACGGATTTCGATATTTCTCATTTCCAATTAGGACGCAAATTCTTTAAAGCCATTTAAAACTATTACATCATGAATAAAAACACCCCATTAAATCCAGGAATGCATCCTGATTTAAAAATTGAAGTCGCTATTATCGGTGCCGGAACTTCCGGATTATACACCGCTTACCGTTTAGTAACCGATAAAAAATATACTGCCGACCAGGTACAAATTTTCGATATGAATAATAAGCTTGGCGGAAGATTAGAATCTGTAGTGATGCCCGGAATGAATTTCTGGGGCGAACTGGGAGGTATGCGCTACCTGACCTCTCAGGAAATTGTAACGACATTAATTGAAGGCTACCCTCTTTCTGAAGCAGATCCGGACAAACGTATTCCCGTTCTGAAAGATAAAATGACTCCCGTTCCATTTCCGATGGGCGATCCTACAAAGCTATTAATGTATCTCAGAAAAGAACGATTCAAACAAGATGCGTGGGATGTGGCTCAGAAAGAAGGTAAAAAACTGGAAACCCGTTATTATCTGAATGATGATGATGATGGTTTTAGTTCAGATCAGCTTTTTAACAAGATTATTTATGATGTTTTAATGGCAGATCCGTGGGTAGCTAAAAAATACGCAGATAAAATCATCAAAGGAAATAGTGTTTACGATTACAGTTTTAAATTAACAAGCAAAGACTGGGATGATATCAAACCCAAATTGGTCTATAATTTTCCTAATTCTCCTTACGATCAGCGTAAAGTGAATGATCTAGGATTCTGGAATTTAATTAAAGATCAAATTTCGCAGGAAGGATATGAATTTGTAGCCAATGCGGGCGGATATTACTCAAACACCATCAATTGGAACTCTGCGGAAGCGTTTCCTTACATGGTTGGGGATTTCTCTGCCGGAACTATTTATAAAACCATTGAAGAAGGTTATGACAGCATTGCGTATGCAGTCGCCAATTCTTATATGGAGCATGATGGAGCCTGTATTTGGTCTGAAAATAAGCTACTTACTTTCACCAAAGAGCATGCCTTAAAAAATACTCATAAATACCAACTGACTTTTCTTAATCTGAAAACCAACACGACATGGAATGTCTATGCAAACAAGCTGATTCTTGCGATGCCTAGAAAATCTCTGGAGCTTTTAGATCAGAATAATTTCTTTTTTGATATTAATGAAAATTCTGTGATCAATAAAAATATTCGTTCGGTGATTATGGAACCTGCGTTTAAAATATTAATGGGCTTCCAATATCCTTGGTGGAAAGAATTAAAAATTGATTCCGGACATTCTATCACCGATTTACCGATGAGACAATGTTATTATTTCGGTACAGATCCTGAAACTAATAACTCAATGCTGTTGGGAAGTTACGGAGATATGGAAACCGAGACTTTCTGGAAAGCACTGACTGATGACAAGCTACTTTTTGAAGTAAAACCTGCCAAATCTGCATCATTGAAAGAATTGCATCAATTGGATGATGTTCAGGCTACTCAATTAATGGTGGATGAATTAATGAATCAGCTTAGAGAATTGCATGGCCCGGATATAACGATTCCAGATCCTTACGTAACCTATTTTAAAGACTGGACAGATGAACCTTTCGGCGCAGGATATCACGCATGGAAAGCAGGATATTCGGTTGAAAATGTGATGCCATACATGAGAAAACCTGTTGCTGATGAGCAGATTCATATTATCGGAGAAGCATATTCCGATCAGCAAGGCTGGGTAGAAGGCGCTTTCTGTGAGGCCGAAAAAATGCTTCAGGAACATTTTGGAATGCATCGTCCGATTTGGTTGAGCCCTGATTATTATTTAGGATGGTAGATCAAAAAAGACAAATTGTAATATAAATAAATCCAGCCCATAATTAAATATGAGCTGGATTCTTCCTAAAAAAAATCTGTTTTTACCAACTAACAGAAATTATTATAGCCTTCCTTTTAGTTTTCTACTATATCTCCATACAAAATACCAAGTAATTAAAATTTGAAAAAGAATGAAGGAAGGAAGAATAAATGGGTATTTCTCAAAAGATTTCAGTGCATCGCCATGCCCCAGCATCATTGGTAAATCTGTAATATTAAATACCAAAATGACTATCAGCAACGCTTTGCTTCCTTTGAAATACCACCAACAGAATATTCCGTACATTAACTCAAGCACAAAATTCAAAAGTGGATAATCTATAATTCCTAATCCCCAAACAGGTTTGTCCGAAAACGGTGAAAGACGAATATCTTTTTCGTGAAATACCATATCAATAATAACATGTGATAAGACTCCAATTGAAAAAGCAATTGCAAGTTTCCGGTTATTATATCCCCAATTGATAATCGCAAATGAAATTAAAGCTACCGCCACGCCAGAAAACAAAGAGTGTGAATAGGGCAAAAAATCAAGATGCATTTTACCATTTAAAACTGAAAAATGTTCCCAGCCAAAATAATTAAAAATCACCCAAAATATTTCCATTAGCTGAACGGATACCAGTAATAAAAACATTGGCGCGGTCGGTTGTTTTTTCTTTATGAGCAAGGCTGTTGCCGCATGATTAATTGCATACATAATATTTGATTTATTTTAAGAATTTTGTCTTAGTAATATTTTTCGAATTATTTAATCACACCTCGAAAAATTTAAATGTCTACTAAATTTTCTTATCATATGATAAAATAACATTATTGCTGACTTACCAGCAGACTAGGATTCCATACTGTGGTTGTTCCCACCGATCCGGTTTTCCAATTTCCATTACCAACTGAAGGGCGTATGTATATTATTATCTTATCACCGGCTTTTAAACCAACTCCTACCAAATTAACCGAAAATGTAAAAGCATCTGAATTTGCTGTACCTTTCACTGGTGTATAGTATTCAATTTCATCCAATGTTGATAATGCATTGGTCACTCCATCTTTTTTTACCAATCTTATATAAGCACTCGTCCAACCCGATGCAATATCTGTTATGCCCCACCAACGTACAGTTGTAATATAATTTCCATCATTTGGAATTACAACCTCACCTGTGGTACCTCCAAAAGGCACTAAAGTATAATTGGTAAAACTTGCTGCATCATAAGGTAATG
>NZ_FPKW01000023.1 GCF_900114875.1 Chryseobacterium limigenitum | reverse complement strand
TGGATGATATTACCGGTTTTCGTATCGGTCCATCTTCTGCGTTTGATGTGGAGTTTTACTGTTTTTCCACGAAGAGGAAAATCGTCAACGCTAATTTCCGGAACAAAACCTTTTGACTGCAATAACAGAGACGAAAACTCTTTCGGAGCTGTATTTTTCTCGTCAAAATAGATGTGGAGGATTTTATTTTCTTCCTCAAATTTTACAATCTCAAAATGCTCAATCAAGAGTTCAGGTAAAAATAATTTGAGGAGTTCGGCATCGTTTAACATTCCACAAAATTAGCAATATTTTTTTCCTCCCCAACTTTTGAGATTGATCCGAATAAATAAGACGGAAGTCTCGAAGCTCGGAGATGAAAGTTTTGAAAACAAAAAAGCAACCTCTTTCGAAGTTGCTTTTTATCTGAAAATCTTTGTAGATTATTTTCTTAAACCTAGTTCAGCAATAATTGCTCTGTATCTTGCGATATCTTTATTTTTAAGGTAATCTAGTAAACTTTTTCTTTTACCTACCAATTTAACCAAAGATCTTTCCGTTGCGAAATCGTGACGGTTAGCCTTTAAGTGTTGAGATAAATGGTTGATTCTGAAAGTGAAAAGAGCTACTTGTCCTTCAGCACTTCCTGTGTCTGCTGCAGATTTCCCGTGTTTAGAGAAAATTTCCTGCTTTTTTTCTGTTGTTAAGTACATTCCAATATTGTTTAATGATTATTATGTAACGGGTGCAAAAGTACGACTATTTTTTTATTGAGCAAAACATTATTGATTTCATGTATCAAATTTGATAGAAAAAAATGTTAAAAATTTCTTAAAAAAATTATGCCATACCATTAAAAGACAGTAATTTTGCAAACGAATTACAAATGAGAAAAATTTTAACTTTTAGTACGGTTTTCACTTTTTTATTGATCGGCATTGCTTCAGTAAAGGCACAAAGAAATGCTTCCGAAGATAAAATAAAAAAGGTCTTATACTTCAATCCCGAGGTAGAACCCGACCTTGAGGAAATCAAAGAACCCACTAATCATGCATTTTTCAGTGCAGTTTCTGATCATTTAAGCAGATACAAGAGGAATAAAATGCTCAGAACCGAAACTCAGGTTCCATTCGACAGTGTTGACAAGCAAACTATCGCCGATTACTGTATTAATAATGATGCAGATTTCGCCATTGTTCCCAAGGTAAGATACTTCAAAGTAGGTCTGGGGAAATATGTTTTTTCCAACCAGGTTGTTGTAAGTATGAAACTTTTTGATGCAGAAGGAAATTTTATTACAGAATCAGATTACGACACTTATCGCAAAAATATGCGTCTTTTAGGCTCTGCAGAAAACTCCATTAAAATCGGTACAAACGGAGCAATAAAAGGTATTCTGAAAGAATTGAGGAGATTAAAACCATCCACAGAAGCTGGCTTTTAAGTTTGTAATACACTGATTTAATCACACTTATTTTATAATTTTCTTTAAGTTTATATTAAAATAACTCCTTTTAACGTGAATAATTAAAATATTTTCATTAATTTAGTGTTGCATTTAAAACCTAAATACTATGAAAAACTTAAAAAAGCTCAACAAAGCACAACTAAAAGAAATTCAAGGAGGCATATTTAAAAGATGCACAGAACATTATCAATGTCCGGGTGGGTCATGCTGCCAAAACACATGTGTGGTCTATAACTGCCCTGAAGTGTAAAATAAATTGATCATCACTTAAATAAACTATATTGTCGCACCCGTTTCGCGGGTGTTTTTCATTTTTACGACCTCATTCCTAGCCTGAAAAAGAATAAAGCTTTAATTAATTCTTAAATTTCGCACATCATTGGTCAGTTCTAAAAAATTGAATTATTTTTGCATATCCTAAAAATTGCACGTTTTGAATTATAATGACGAACTTATCTTTAATCCTGCCGATATTGCCGAAACTCTAAGTGAACTTCACGCTGATGAGAGGCTCCTGGCATTTTTAAAAGTTCCGAAACAATACAAAGCTGAAGTTTTCTCACACCTAGATCCGGATTTTCAGGAAGAAACCATCCGAAGTATCGGAAGTGATGATGTTTCCGAGATCTTAAATTCAATGACTCCGGATGACAGGACTGCCCTGTTTGAGGACTTTCCGGATGAGCTTATTAAATATTCGATCAATCATCTTAATCCGCAGGAAAGAAGAATTGCCTTAAAACTATTAGGTTATCATTCTGATTCTATTGCGCGTTTGATGACACCTTATTATATCCAGATCCGTAAGGAATGGACGGTAAAGAAATGTCTTCAACAGATCAAAAAAGTCGGAAAAAGGGTTGAAACAATGAACCACCTGTATGTAGTGGACGAAAGAAATCGTTTGATTGATGACTTAGCATTAGGAAGTTTATTATTGGCGGAAGAAGACACATTAGTATCAGAATTAACTGATAATCACTTCGTTGCCATTACAACAATGACTTCAAAAGAAGATGCGGTAACTTATTTCGAAAAATACGACAGAACTGCACTTCCCATCATTACAGAAGCCGGAGTTTTGGTAGGAATTGTAACAATTGATGATATCTTAGACCAAATCGAGCAGCAAAATACGGAAGACATCCAAAAATTTGGGGGTCTTGAAGCCCTAGATCTGCCATACACCCAGACTTCTCTTATCGAAATGGTAAAAAAAAGAGGAATGTGGCTTGTTATATTATTTTTCTCCGAAATGTTAACTGCTTCCGCAATGGGTTATTTTGAAGATGAAATTCAAAAAGCGGTTGTTTTAGCATTATTTGTTCCTCTAATTATTTCCAGTGGCGGAAATTCCGGTTCACAGGCTGCAACGTTGATCATTAGAGCAATGGCGCTTCAGGAAATCGGGTTGAAAGATTGGTGGTATGTGATGAAAAAAGAGATTTTCACAGGATTGCTTCTTGGTGGAGTTCTTGGGATCATCGGATTTTTACGAATCATGATTTGGCATAAGATTGGTCTTTTCAACTACGGAATTCACTGGGCTTTTGTAGGCTTAAGCGTTGCTGTTTCTTTAGTATTAATCGTACTTTGGGGAACACTTTCAGGATCTATGGTTCCCTTTATTCTTAAAAAATTAAAACTCGACCCGGCAACCTCTTCTGCTCCATTTGTAGCAACTTTGGTAGACGTTACCGGACTTATTATTTACTTTTCTGTAGCCGGACTTTTCTTAACAGGAAAACTTTTATAAAAATTTCTGAAAAATTAAATAAATACATCAACATAAATGTTTATGTAAGATAATATTCTGAAAAAAGAGCAATATATAAATAAAAAAAAGCATGTTTTATTAGATTACATATATATCCTCAAGCGGTGACAATGAGTAATTTATATTTTTTTTACTTCCTTTGCATTATTAACCAAGAAGACCCAAGTGATGCATAAGTTTTTAAAAAACATGCCTTTAATTAATATTTATTCATTATTCTCTACAGAGTTAAAAAATAATAGAATTTTTGGATTAGATATACTAAGATTTATTGCAATCATTACTGTAGTTATAGATCATGGTAAATTTATATTTCCTAAAAAAATAATACAATTTCATAATTATATCAGGATTGACGGTGTAACGATTTTTTTTGTATTAAGCGGTTTTTTAATTGGGGGTATTTTAATAAAACAACTGGAAAAAAACACTCCAAGTTTCAGGTTACTGCTGGATTTCTGGATAAAAAGGTGGTTTAGAACCCTTCCTACCTATATTTTAATTCTTTCAATACTTACCATTTGTTACAGCATTCAAGATCCTTCATTTAGTTTTGAAAAGATCAGCAAATACTATTATTTTAGTCAGAATTTATTTTACCCTACAGACGTATATTTTGGAGAATCCTGGAGCCTGAGTGTTGAAGAGTGGTTTTATTTAACTGTTCCTTTGCTAATTTTCATTCTCATTATTTTTTTTAAATTAAAACCTAAAAATTCCATTCTTTTTATTGCTTTAATGGTCTTATTTTCGGTCACTCTTTTGAGGTATAACCTGTATTCTGAGAAGAAAGATATAGACTTTCATCATCAGGTAATTTTTAGATTAGACAGTATTATGTATGGTGTTGTGGGTGCTTACATTAATTATTATTACTCAAAATATTGGAATAAATTTCCTCTCGCTTTATTTATAACCGGAATATTAATTTTTCTTATCCAGAAGTTATGTAGTATAACTAATATTCTTGCGACTGTAGGAGATTTTTATAATATTGTTTTAGAGTACAGCTTAACATCTTTAGCAACATTATTATTACTTCCTTATCTTTCAAATGTAAAAAAATCAAAATATAAAATCGGCAGCATAATCACCATTATAAGCTTGATTTCCTACTCCATGTATCTCACTCACATGACGTTAATTAAAGGGATGATTTTAAAAAATATTCCTTGGACGAACTTCACAACCAATTACCATATTATAATCCCTACATTCTATTTTTTATATTGGTCACTTACATTTATATTTTCAATTACAATTTATAAGCTTTACGAATTGCCAATAACCAATTTGAGAGATAAGCTGAGTTTCAATAAAAAAAACATACCAAATAATAAGACAGACTTTAACTTAAATTGATATATTTATTCGTTATTAAAGAAAGTCTAAAAATGAAAGTTATATCTCTAGTTCCCTCAATTACTGAGGCTTTATTTGATTTGGGTTTAACTGAAAATGAAGTCATCGGAAGAACCAAATTCTGTATCCATCCCGAAGAAAAAGTAAAAAATGTAGCTGTTATTGGCGGAACAAAAAATATTAATATTGAAAAAATTAAAGCTTTACAACCCGATATAATCCTTGCAAATAAAGAAGAAAATATCAAAGAACAGGTTGAGGCTTTGATGGAAGATTTTAAAGTCGTGGTGACCAACATCGAAACCATCGAAGACAATTATTATCTCTTAAAAAACCTTGGATTGCTTTTTAATAAAGAAGAAAAAGCACAGCAATTCAATCTTAAAACCTACGAGGTTCTGAGCCAGGCTAAAATTGAATTTCCAATAAAAGTTGCCTATCTGATCTGGAAAAATCCTTATATGACAATCGGCTCTGATACTTTTATTCATCGTATCTTATCTGAAATTGGTTTTGAAAATATATTTAAAAATAAAACCCGCTATCCCGTAATTGAAACCAAAGATCTGGCGGAAGCTGATATTATCATGCTTTCTTCCGAACCATTTCCATTTAAAGAGAAACATATTGAGGAATTCAAGGAATTCTATCCAGATAAAAAAATTATAATCGTTGATGGAGAAGCTTTTTCCTGGTATGGAACGCATATTGCGAAAAGTGGGAATTATTTTAAGGAATTGATTTCTGAGGTAAATTTTGTTTAAACACAAATTTCACGGATACTTTTCACAAATGACACAATTTTTAAACTAGAAAAAATCATAATAGCATAATAAAAAACTCCGACCAGAAGATCGGAGTTTGTATTTTTTCAATTATAGAATCTTAGAAACTTCTTTACAAAGCCATTCTAATAATTCTCTGTCTTCATCCGTGAAAGGATCTATTTTATGAGAATCAATATCAATCTGACCAATGTTTTGTCCGTCTTTGAAGATAGGAACTACAATTTCAGCTTTCGTATCAATTGAACAGCTTAAATAATTATCCTGTTGGTGAACATCCGGAACAACAAATGTTTCATTAGAAACCGCAACCTGACCACAGATTCCTTTTCCATAAGGAATAATCTCGTGATCTGTAGGAGCTCCAACATAAGGGCCTAATTTCAGTTCATCCTTATCTCCATTTTTAAAATAGAAACCAGTCCAGTTGAAATAAGAGATTTCCTGATCCAAAAGATGGCAAACTTTCTGAAGCTTTTCTTCAGTATTATGTTTTGGACTTTCAAGAATGGAAGAAAGTCTTTTCTTTAGTTCTGACATTATATTTTGTTTTTTAGGAGAATTGTTTTAATGAAAGTTCTTGTTTATAACCGAACATTCCGCGCTCTTTTATCATTTCAGCAACACCTTCAGGAAGTTGAGTTTCCCAACCTTTGATGTTCCCGGCAATTTTTCGTAATATTTCTCTGGAATAAATTTCCAAAAACTCGGGATTATAGTTTTTAATATCTACAATACGGTTATTGAGTTTAAAATATTTATAAAGTTCTTTAAGATTTTCTTCTACTTTAAGATTTTCAGAATCTAATAACTCATGAGTTTCAGGATCTTTGTAAGGATACAGATACACTCTCATTCCGTTTCTGAAAAATTTACCGAAAGCTTCCAAAATTCCACCTGATAAATTTTTATAATATTTCTCGTCAAATACCATCAATAGGTTATTTACGCCCATTGCTACTCCAATATTTCCAGTGGTGTAAGATGCAAAATAATCAATCAATCGATAATACTCTGAGAAGTTTGAGATAATAACAGTGTAACCTAATTTCCCAAGAACGTCTACTCTATCTAAGAAATCTCTTTCGTCAATATCTCCGTCTGCTCGAAGGTTGGAAATGGTAATTTCAATTAAAATTTCCGTTTCTTCATGGGTACAGACCGCATCCTTCAAAAACATATCAATACCGTTTTGAAGCATATCAATATTTACCTTGGTTACAGGTCTGAAACTTCCTCTTATCGCAAAAATATTTTTCTTATATAAGCTATCTGCCGGAAGCATATTGCTCCCTTGAGAATTGAAGATAACCGCGTCTGTCATGTTGTTTTTAACCAACTGTAAAGACATTAGTCTGTTATCAACATAAGCGAAAGCCGGACCGCTGAAATCAATCATATCAATTTCCAGGTTATCGGTTGCAACGTCGTCGAAAAGAGATTCAATTAATCTTCTCGGGTTATCATAATATGTGAATGCACCGAAAATAAGATTTACTCCCAAATTTCCAAGAGTTTCCTGCTGTAAAGTAGCATCATTCTCTTTGAATTTTACGTGGATAACGATCTCGTTGTAATCTTCATTTTCCTTCACCTGAAAACGGATTCCTACCCAACCGTGACCTCTGACAGTTTTATCAAAATTAATTGTTGTAACGGTATTGGCGTAAGAAAAAAACTTTCTGTTCGGGTTGTTATCTCTGGAAATTCTTTCCTCGATCAAGGCTACTTCATAACGAAGCATTTTACGAAGTCTGTTTTGAGTAACATACCTGTTTTTAACCTCTTTTCCGTAGATGGCATCACTAAAATCTTTGTCGTAAGCAGACATCGCCTTAGCAATTGTACCTGAAGCCCCTCCTGCTCTAAAAAAGTGTCGAACAGTCTCCTGCCCTGCTCCAATTTCTGCGAAAGTACCATAAATAGTAGGATCTAGATTAATTGTTAATGCTTTTTGTTTAGGAGTTAGTTTCTGATACATTAGGACATTAAATTTTTCGTAAATTTACCAAAATTAAACCAACCTCAAAAGAAAATGAAGTTGAAATTTTTAGGAACGGGAACTTCCCAAGGCGTACCCGTTATTGGCTGCACCTGTGAGGTGTGTACATCACAAAATCCCAAAGACAATCGTTTTCGATCTTCTGTGATGATTTCTACAGAAGAAAATAAAAAAATCCTGATCGATTGCGGTCCGGATTTCAGACAGCAAATGCTTCTAAATCATGAAAATACAGTTGATGTTGCTCTTATCACTCACGAACACAATGATCATGTGATCGGGCTTGACGATATGCGACCTCTTATTTTTAAAAGCGGAAAAAATATGCCTATTTATTGCTATCCAAGAGTCGGGCACGAGATAAAAAATCGTTTTCCTTATGCTTTTGCGGACGAAAGATATCCCGGCGCACCCGCTTTTGATCTTCATGAAATTGAAAATGAACCGTTCACTGTTTTAGACACAGAAATTACTCCGGTCGAGGTTATTCATTATAAAATTTCTGTTTTTGGATATAAATTTAAAAATCTTGCTTACATAACAGATGCCGGCTTTATTTCAGACACAGAAAAGGAAAAACTGAAGAATTTGGATGTCTTAGTATTGAACTGTATTCGGAAATTTGATCCGCATCCTGCACATTTTATTCTTCCTGACGTTATTAAATTGTTTGAAGAACTAAAACCTAAGAAATTATTTTTAACTCATATCAGCCATCATTTAGGTTTACATAATGTTGAAGATAAACAACTTCCGGCCGGAATGCACCTTGCCTACGATGGTTTGGAGATAAATTTTTAAAATTTTTTCTGTAAAAACTTTTGAACATAAAAAAAAGTTTCTATATTTGCACACCAATTTAAAACAAACATCAAGCCCAGTTGGCGGAATTGGTAGACGCGCTAGACTCAAACTCTAGTATCGAAAGATGTACCAGTTCGATTCTGGTACTGGGTACTAAAACCTCCGAAATCAATGATTTCGGAGGTTTTTATTTTTATTATCGTGTCACTTTTATAGCTACGCTAATTTAATATTCAGAAATAAGATTTATTCCAATTAATAAAGTATCACCATAAAAAATAGTTGGTGTAAGGTAAATTACATAGTTATCAGCAGTATGTAACATTGGAGGCCTTGGGTCGTTTAGAATCAATCCTTTATTAGTATCAAAATCACCTTCAGCCAAAAGTATTGTTTCTGTTTTATCATAAATCTTTATATGATGAACTTGATCATAATACTCCCCAATATCTGCAGCTTTTTTGAAAATAATTTTTTTCGCAGTAATATATTGATCAGGTATATTTAAGTTAATTTTAACTGTAGTCTGTAATGAAACTGATGGCAAATAAACTCCATCAGAATTTGCATTTACTCCTGAAATATGTTTTGAAATATTCCAACCATAAGGACTATTCTGAGCTGCTTTTTTCCAAGGTCTATACCATGAATTTGTATTACAGTTTTCGAAAATATAGATAGGATAAGAAGAAATATTTCCTACTACATTACAAACAGACTGATTAATTTGATCAAGTGTAGGTGCAATATTTCTGAAAATAATCCTCAATGGCGATAGATAATCTTCGCCGTTATCAATATCATGTGAGATTTTATAATTATACCAATTCGAACAGGTATCAAAAATAATAGTTCCTTTGCCTTTAGTCTCGATCACTGGCAAACCATTCTTAATAGTAGATCCCCCCATACCACAAGAATCAAATTTAAATACAAAATTAACGCTTTTGTTAAAGACTTGGATTAGTTTTGCACCATTCAGTAATTCAAACCTTGGACCCCAAAATGAAATATGTGGCTGAGTTCCGCCTCCAAAAGTATCCGGATTAGCAGCACTATTAATTCTAATAACCGTACCACCTTCACCAGGCATAATAGAACCTTGATAATAATAGATAGTTTGCCCTTCTATAAAATCAAATAAAACGCCAGTAAAACCTTCTATATCTGTACCATAAAATCTCCAGTTTACTCCTTGGTCATTAGCAAGATTAAAATAAACAGCTGAAGTATCTCCTCCTTTAATCTTACAATCTGTGAAAGTAACCTCAGAAGTCATATCAAGTCCATTACAGCTGATAATTTGATTAAAGCCTTCAAAAAAACACTTTTCAAATATTATAGCCTGAGCATTTCCTGGTGCACCCCCAACAAGATTCATAAATTTTCCTTTATTTTTAGAGGTAAATTGAATGCCTTCAAATGTTGTAAAACCAATTATCTTATCATTATTGAACATAAACTCGTTACTATTCAACGGCTCATAAATAATCTCTGTATTTTGCCATCCATCGCCTTCAAAAATAAATCTTGCAGAATCCATAGAAGTATCGAGAAGATTTGCGGTAATCTTATATTTCCCTGCGGGAATAACTAACTTCATGGGATTTCTCCATCCTAAAGTAGGAGAAATTGGCACTGATAAATTATACACTTTCTGCATGGCCTCCTTTAATGCATAAGTATCATCAATAATCCCATCTCCTTTTGCACCAAACCATTTTACGTTAACTCCATTATCAATTTGTCTTTTATAAAATGTATTGACACTTTTTCTATAGATAACTCCATCGTCAACAAGGTTTGTTGATGTACCACACTTTACATAGAAAGCATTTTCACCAGTTTCATTATCTATTAACTGTACCAAAGGATCTAATGGTAAAGTATTTGTCGGTTTAAAAAAATCGTCTGCGTAAATCATAATTTAATTTGTATTAAAGTTTTAGTAATTTAATTTTGTGATTGATCAATCGTTGAATATTCTAATACAAATCTAACCATCGCCAACGCCAAAACTTGACGTGTTTTAATAAATAATCAATTACATAAAAATATTTCTGTAATTAATTTTCACAGATACTGTCTTTTAAAAAAAATCAAAATTTTGATAATTATTTCATTTTTTTTTCATGTTTTCACCCACCATCTTCAATGATAAAACATTCTCAGGCATTAATTTATCTGCAAACACTACTCGAAAGTGATGGTTATATTAATCTATAAACAAAAAAGTATCACCTTTTGGAAAATGAGGAAAAGTCATAGCCAAACCTGTCTAATCAAAATTTCTAATGCGAAAAAGTCTTATTCCATCAAAATTATCAATTCATATTCAACAGTAATTTTTTATTGAAATTCTATTTTTTGATAAAAAATTCGCACTATTATTTTCAAAATTTCCACAATTATTTGTCCTTAAAAAGTAATAAGTCAATTTCTATTGAAGCTATTTAGTTACAAATTATTTTATAGATTATCTTCTTATGAAAAATAAAAGCAAAACATACAAATAATTTAATTAATTGGTAATCAAATAATTAAACTCATGTAACATCTATGTAACATGTGATTATTTTTTTTAAAATAGGTGCGTAATTAGATTTGTAGCTGAAATTTCAGTACGTATAAAATATTTTACAGTAAAATCAAAAAAAACCTAATTAAGAAAAAAAATCAAAAGGATGAAAAATAACTTATTATTAATTGCAATATGTTTTTCGAGTATTCTAAAATCACAGATAGGCTTTGGAACTGCAAGTCCTAATCCTAACTCTGCCTTAGAATTGTCATCTGCTTCAAAAGGATTATTGTTGCCTCGAATACAACTTTCGAGTACAGCTCTATCTACTCCGCTTGCCAATCATGAAAAAGGGATGATTGTCTATAACATATCTGTAATGAACGATGTTGTAGAAGGATTATACATTAATGATGGATCCAAATGGCAGAGACTCTATACATCAAAACCAAATATTGGCGATGTAAATTATAGTTTTGCAACAGCAGATTCTCAAGGATGGTACAAATTAGATGGCAGAGCTTTAACCTCTTTACCAACAGGAGCACAGGCAAATGCTGCCAAGCTTGCAATAATTTCAACATTACCCAATGCAACAGACAGATATCTGAAGCAAAAGGGAGCATCTGCAATGTTATCTGCTACCGGATTTCAAGCTGTTAGCCTTTATCCAAACAATCTACCCAATATTACTTATACGGGAACTACAAGTACTAACGGTAGTCATACTCACCAATACACAGATAGAGGTCATATACCATGGGATCATAAAATAGGAGCGTCTCAGTTTGCCAGTACGGCAAGTTTGGCTAATCAAGTCACCAGTCTAGCCGGGGCACATACTCACAGTGTTCAGGTATCTTCAGGAGGTTCAAGCGCACCAATAACCATTGAACCTAAAAATCTAGCTGCGAATGCATTTATTTATTTAGGGTTCTAATTTTAAAATTGTACAATGAAAAATTTATTACTTTATATCATACTAATCTTAGGAATATCTAATAAGATTAAGGCACAGGTCGGAATAGGCACACCTAATCCGAGTACAAATTCTGTTCTGGAAGTTTCTTCAACCAATAAGGGTGTATTACTGATGAGAAATAATATTATTAATATTATCTCTCCTGCACCATTATCTACACATGTAAAAGGGATTATTACTTATAACCTTTCAAACTCAAACGATGTTTCAGAAGGTTTATATCAGAACAACGGAATCAGATGGGATAAAGTTTCTTACGATTATCCTTACGGCACAATCTCAAACAGTTTTGCAACGGCAGATAATAACGGATGGTATTTACTGAACGGAAGAGCTGTTTCTTCTCTTCCTGCAAATGTTCAGGCAAGAGCAGTAAGCTTGGGATTTACAGCAAATTTACCCAATACAGACGATCGATTTATTAAAACTAAAGATACTTCTGAAGCTTTAGCTTTATTATCGGGAAGTTCTACAATCGCTTTAGCACAAAACAATCTTCCAAGCGTTGTTTTTACAGGTAGTACTAACTCTGCGGGAGACCATTCACATACTTACACTGACAGAGGCGCAGGCACAACTACAAATAGTTCAAATGGAGCTGTAAATGTAAATCCTGAAGCTGATGATACTGCGGGAACATATACTACCGAAGCTAGTGGTGCACATACCCATACAGTTTCATTTTCCTCGGGCGGAAGTTCTCAGCCCATTAATGTAACTCCAAGTTATTTGGTAACTAATGTATTTATTTATCTAGGAAATTAATTATGAAAAAGTTAAACAATATAATTATATTAATTATTACTCTACTTAGTTGTATTATTCTAAACGGTCAAACAGGAATCAATACGTCTGATCCTAACCAGGAATCTCTATTAGAACTATATTCTACCAATACAGGATTTTTACCTGTAAGATTATCTTTAGTAAACGGAACCAATGCAGCTCCTCTCCCACAACATGTTAAAGGTATGATGGTTTATAATACAACGAATAATGCAACTCTATCAGAAGGACTTTATCTGAATAATGGTACTGAATGGCTTCGGTTATCGACTTCAGATACACCTATAGGAAATGTGAAATATGGTGTTCAGACAACCGATCACAACGGATGGTATTTGTTAGACGGAAGAGCAGTTTCATCTTTACCCGCTTCTGTACAATCCAATGCTACATCTATTGGCTTTACGACCAATATTCCAAATGCTACCGGCAGATATTTAAAAGCAAAAACAGGAGCCGAAGCTTTAGGCGCATTAGGAGGAAATACTACATTTATTGTTGCACAAGCAAATTTACCATCAGTAACCTTTAATGGAACTGCTCTTTCGTCGGGGAGTCATACCCATACTTATACTGATAGAGGAAATATAATTGCTAACGCAGGAAATATCGGTGCTATTGTAAATAACCAGGCTGATGATAGCGCTGGAATATACACTACAAGTGCAGCAGGAGACCATAGCCATAGTTTCAGTGTAACTACAGGAGGATCAAGTACGCCCGTATCAATAGACCCCAAAAATATTGCTTTAAATATTTTTATATATCTAGGACAATAACAATTTAATATCCCACAATCAATGATTTTATTTGAATATCATTTAAATAATATACGATTCTAAAAACACAAAAAGGAGCTGTATCCCTCACAGCTCCTTCTTTTAATTATAGATTATTAATTCTATATAATTTTTTTTATTTTAAAGTTATTTATAATGCTGAAAAATTCCGGAATCTGTAGGCGTCCAGAATGCTGCTTTTTGTCCGGCTGCTTTTAAAGCATCATTAGACCAAGTGTTGCAGGTATACAGAAAACTATATTTTCCCTGAGCATCATAAAATGCATCATTATCACTGTAAACCGCATTGGTAGGAATCAAAATAAAATTTCCGTTTTGATCTTTGTCGAATTTATCTTCAACAAACTTTGTGAGATCCTTATATTGAGATCTGCTGATCATAATTATTTTACAATCGCCTCCCTCTTTCATTTTTTTGTAATACGTACAGTGCATGGCAGATTCTCCCAACCAAAATGCAGCTTTGAAAGCTGTTGAAAATTTCAGATCAGCCCAAGTCGGAGTATCCAGATAGAAACCTTTATCGCCCCACCCGACTCCAACGTAATTGTAATCTGTTTTCTTTGATTTCGTATTGGCAAAAGGGATTTTCGTGCTCCAATCCTGCATATCGTTTTTCACAGGCATTACAATATCGGTATGTACTCCGTTTGTATAAATATAAATAGGAATTTCTTTTTTCTCTCCGTCATCTTTTGCTGAGATCTCAATAAACGGCAGTAAATAAGCCATTAAAATATACAGAACAATAATCCCTACAATAACACCTAAAATTTTAAGGACAGACAATAATACCATCTTCACACTCATGTATTTGAATAAAATTTAATTAATAATTTTTCGTAAAAGTATTTGTTTTAATCGGAAAAATGATTAAATTTAGTTACGAAATATACACAAATATGCGTAAAAACATCAAATCTCAGAAAAGATTTAAAGTAAGAGTAAAAACTGCTCCAAAAAGAGTACAAAAAAAACGTTGATTTTCTAAGAGATTTTATCTTTTTGAAAGTCATTTTTTCTTTTTAGGAAAGCCTTTTATTGAGTTTTTACTTACTTATATCTTACCCTCCTTTACCACAAAAAGTATAAGGAATGGCTGATTAACCACTTTTGTTTTGGAACCGAAAAATTCCAGACGAGGATTTATCACCAAAAATTTGAACTATTTTTTATCTGAAGTCTTTTCCAGAAATTCAATATTTCTTTTCAAACCTGCAAATTTTGTTCTCTTTACAGGAGATTTTCTGAAAATTTCTGAAAATAATTCCTGGGTAAGTTCTTTCCAATCTCCTTTTTTAAAATTTTTGAGCGCTTCATTCGGTGCAAATCTGGATTGAAGATTAGGTACTGAAAATCGATTCCACGGACAAACATCCTGACAGATATCGCAGCCAAACATCCAGTCTTCCATTTTATCTTTAAAAGAATCGGGAATTTCGTTTTTCAATTCTATTGTCGCGTAAGAAATGCATTTGCTTCCGTCGATAAGTTTCTCAGAAACAATAGCTTCTGTAGGACAGGCATCAATACATTTTCTGCACGTTCCGCAGTGATCCGTCGTTTCATGATCCGGAATTAATTCTAGATCACAAATGATTTCTGCCAAAAAATAAAAGGAACCATTTTGTTTCGTGATCAGGTTTGCATTCTTCCCAACCCAGCCAATTCCTGATTTTCTGGCCCAGCTTCTTTCTAAAACCGGCGCAGAATCTACAAAAACTCTACAGTCAAAATCTCCGATCTCTTCTCTTAATTCATCAACCATTTCACGAAGAATTTCTTTTACAACTTCATGATAATCTTCTGCATAGGCATATTTTGAGATTTTATAGTTTTCTAATGTTGAAATTTTTTCTTTGGGAAAGTAATTATAGGAAAGCGAAATCACTGATTTTGAGCCTTCAACCAACAATCTTGGATCTAGTCTTTTATCAAAATAATTTTCCATATATTTCATTTCGCCATGAAAATTATTTTTGAGCCATTTTTCCAGATTTCTGGCATCTTCTTCTAAAAAATCAGCCTTCGAAATACCACAGCTTTGAAACCCAAAACGCTCGGCTTTGGATTTAATTAATTGCGAATATTTTTCGGCATTCGAATTCATGATTTTTACATTGCAAAACTAAGATTATTTTATAAATTTGTTTAGGCTTTGGATCAATGAATTAAAACAGTATTTTTTTTTTCAAAAATCCACAGTCTATATTTTAACTTTAAATACAAATACAATTATGTCTTTAACAGAAGTATTAAAATCAGGAAACTATGAATTAATCGACGTTCGTGAGCCAATGGAATTGGAAATGGACGGAAATATAGAAGGGGCAAAAAATATCCCGTTAGGTGAAGTAGAAGATAGAAAAGAAGAATTTTTATCTATTGAAAAGCCCGTAATCATCTTCTGCAGAAGTGGAAACAGAAGCGGAAAAGCACTGGAATATCTAAATTCTCAAGGCTTGAAAGACGGTTACAATGGCGGTGGCTGGGCAGACCTAAAAGCAACTATTGAAGCAAATCAAGGAACTTTTTAAGTTCCTTTTTTTATTTAAAATATTTTGTAATGGAACTTAAAGACGTATTCAATCAGCTTTTTTTACAATTCACTCAAGATCAAAACCTAATTGAAAATTTGTGGAAAGAAATTGAAAAAAAATATTCCGAAAAAAGCAGACATTATCATAATCTGGAGCATCTTCAAAATATGTTTTCTGAACTTGAATCTGTGAAAGATAAGATTGCAGACTTTAATATTATTTCTTTTTCGGTTTTTTATCATGACGTAATTTATGACGCTTCTTCAAAATCCAATGAAGAAAAAAGTGCAGAGTTCGCTAAAACAAAGCTTGAAAACTTAAATATTGACAAACAATCAATTGAGACAATTTTCAACCAAATTATTGCCACAAAATCGCATCAAAAATCTGATGATCAAGACATCAATTATCTTTTGGATGCAGATCTTTCAATCCTTGGAAAAGATGTTGAAACCTATCTTGAGTATACCAAAAAAATCAGAAAAGAATATTCTATTTATCCCGATTTTCTTTACAAACCGGGAAGAAAAAAGGTTTTACAACATTTTTCAGCATTGGAAAATATTTTTAAAACTGATTATTTCCGAGAAAAATATGAAGTTCAGGCGAAAGAAAATATTGAGTTTGAAATTAATCTTTTATAAGTTTTGGCTAAAGCCAATTGGACAGATTAAAATTGAAAAGCGGACTAAAGTCCGCTCCTATTGATAAAACTGATATTTAGTAATCTTAATTTTCCACTATTTTATTGATAAACTCAACCGATTTATTCAATACTAATTTAGGAACTTCCTTATGCGGTGTATGTCCAACATCAGGAATAATATACTTCTCTGAACTTCCACTCACCTGATTAATTGTTTTTTCAACCTGCTCCAACGTTCCATACTCATCGGTTTCTCCCTGAATAAAAAGCAATGGACTTGTAATATTTTTTAAAAGATATTCGATATTCCAGCTTTTGAACCTGCCACTTAACCAAATTTCCGTCCACGCTTTAACCATCATCGGAACTTTATCACCGTGATATTTTGCTAAACGTTCCGGTAAATCGGTTGTTTTATATACTTCAAAAGCATCAGAAACACCTTTAATCGTAATATCTTCAACGAAAATATGTCCTGCTTCACAGATTACAGCTTTTACTTTTTCAGGATATTTTGACGCGGCGATCAACACAATGGTTCCGCCATCGCTATGACCAAAAAGAATTGCGCTATTGATGTTTAATTCTTCTAATAATTCATTCAACAGGTCGGCTTCCAATTCCATATAGTTATTTTCCCTTTCATGAGAAAACATAGGAAAAGATTTACCATAACCCAAACGATCATACACTAAAACATTACATTGAGTTGCTTCCGAAAGTTGAGTTGGAAAATTCCTCCAAAGTTTTGTACAGCCTAAAGAATCGTGTAAAAAGACGATTGTAGGCTTATTTTCAAACGAATTATTGTACTCTATATAAAGTTTTTTACCCTGTACGTCTATTATCTTTCCTTCCATTCCGATCAACTTTAATTAAAAGCCCGGAGTTTTTGCTTCTTCAAATTCTCTCAACAAATTATTGAAAACTGTTTCTACCGGTAAAATATCATGAATCAACGCTGAAACCTGACCGATTTCCAATTCGCCATCTTCCATATCGCCTTCAAACATTCCGCGTTTGGCTCTTGCACGGCCTAATGAAGCGACCAAAGCCTCTGTATTTCTTCCGGTTTGATAAATCCCCTCCAATTCGTTAAAGAACTTGTTTTTGACCATTCTTACAGGTGCTAATTCCTTTAACGTAAGATGAGTGTCGCCTTCATTAAGTTCTGTGATTTTCTTTTTCCAGTTTTCGTGCGCGCTTGCTTCAACGGTTGCGGCAAAACGAGATCCAATCTGAACTCCGTCTGCGCCAAGAATCATGGCTGCTTTCATTTGTGAGCCTAACGCAATTCCACCAGCTGCAATCAAGGGTTTAGAAATATGTTGCTTAACATTTGGAATTAAACAAAAGGTTGTAGTTTCATCTCTTCCGTTATGTCCGCCTGCTTCAAAACCCTCTGCTACTATCGCGTCAACTCCGGCATCTTCACATTTCACTGCAAATTTTGTGGAGGAAACTACGTGAGCCACTTTCAACCCTTCTTTTTGAAGAGTTTCAGTATAAGTTTTAGGATTTCCGGCAGAGGTAAAAACGATTTTTACGCCTTCTTCCAAGATAATCTGGATCACTTCATCCAAATTCGGATATAGCATAGGTACATTCACACCAAAAGGTTTATTGGTAGCTAGCTTGCATTTTTGAATATTCTCTCTTAAAACGTCAGGATACATGCTTCCTGCACCGATTAAACCTAATCCGCCACAATTAGAAACAGCAGAAGCCAATTTCCAACCCGAATGCCAGATCATTCCCGCCTGAATAATCGGATATTGTATATTAAAAAGTTCTGAAATTCTATTCTGACTTTGCTGCATCTCATGAAGTTTTTTAGCTGAATTAAAATCTATAAAATTGCTCATGTGTAAAAATAATAAAAACAAAGGTTTTCAGTGAATAAAAAACTTTAAAAATTAGCTTAAATACAGTAATTATTTAGATTTAAAAAGATGTAAAGTTTCATCAATGAGAGAACTTATTTTTAAAAAGCTGTTGCTTAGTTTAATAATATCTTTTTGAAGATTGTCTGTTTTAAGTTCAATCCATCCTTCCATTAATGTCAGCGGACCAAATTTTACACTTACATTATCCCAGTCTTTTTGATATTTTGTAAATCTATTTCTAAAATTCTCTGCAAAATTTCTACTTTGTATTTTATAGCCTTTTAATTCCCTTAATTTCAAAGCATGAATATTATAGTATAATCTACCCTCTTTAATTGTTTTATCGCTGATCCAGATTGAAAAAAATATTCTGCTTGAAGCATCTAATGAAGATTGAGGATCGCTTGACCATTCGGGTTTGTATATTTTTAATACAACAGATTCCAGAATTGTCTCAACTGAAAATTTTAAACCTAAATCATTAAATTCTTTTTGAGAAATCTGATCAAGTGCTTCCTGAAATTTTTTTTGATAAAAATGATAATCCATCTGTATTGTTTCTGAATTAAAATTAAAAACATTTCGGGAATTAAGGCAAAAAAAAACCTCCAGAAATTCTGAAGGTTTTGATTTTATTTTTTGGTTGTCTGTTTCTTCCAAGCTCCTTTGAAGTTACAAGAATCATAACGGCCATTTATTGATATGAATGTCGTTGGTAATTTTGAACTTACAAACTTCTCAATCAGTTCATTCTTCTTTTTATTAAGCGCCATCTGCTTTATTCTGTCGTAATCCGTCTCCATTGTAATTTTGTGAGCAGGAATTACATCTTCCATTTTCACGATCTTTACAACCTTTCTCTTTCTCTCGTCTTCATCTTCAAAAGCAGTAGTAATATCTCCTTTATTTAAACCTGCCAATTCGTAGCTTATTGATCCCGGAATACTTTCTCTTTCAATTTTGTTTGAACCATCTGCTCCAGGAATGATCCCTGCATTAAATTTAGTTCTTTTGTCATCTGAAAATCTGAAAGAAGCATCTTTAAATGTAGTTTTTCCATCAATGATCAGCGTTCTGATACTGTCTAATTTTACTTTAGCCGTTTTAATTTCAGCTTCAGTAGGCGTTGCCATCAAAAGAATGTGTCTTGCATCGTAAACCTTTCCGGCTTTTCTTACTAACTGAATGATGTGATATCCGAATTCAGATTCAATAGGATCTGAGATATCTCCTTCCTGAAGATTCAAAGCTGCAGCTTCAAATGGTTTTACCATCTGTCCTTTAGTAATATTCTTCATTAAACCACCATTAGGCGCAGAACCTGGGTCTTCAGAATAAATTCTTGCCTGACTTTCAAAACTTTCTCCTCCTAAAATATCCTTTTTGATTTTATTAAGCCTGTTGATAATTTCCTGCTTGTGAGCTTCTGTCAATTTAGGATTCATAACAATCTGAGCCAAAGAAACTTCGTCTTTGATCTCCGGCAACTGCATTTTATACAGGTTAAAGAAATCCGTAACCTCGTTAGGAGTAACATCTGCTTTCTCTGTAATTCTCTGGTATTTTGCCTGACCGTAATAAGTATCCGTATCGATCTTTTCGATAGCATTCTTCATTTCGTATCCCGTTCTGAATTTATAAGCTGCCAGCATCGTCTTTTCGTCAGGAAACTGAGAAAGTAGCTGAGCATATTTCCCATTTGCCTGTTCTTTGATCGCAGCAGAGCGGTTTTCAATTAAAGTATCTTTTTTTGCTTCGTAAACAAGAAGTTTGTTGTTGATCAAGTTTTCCAAAAACTCACATTTATCTGTATTAGAAGCTCCCTGCTGTTTGGCATAATTCATTTGTTCGTTCACATCAGACTCGAGAACAATTTCATCTCCAATTACCGCAGCAATACCATCCACTAGTTCTCCAGGTTTTAGTTGAGCTTTCATCATATTTGCTGAGAACAAAATCATGAAAATTCCAAAAAGAAAAGTGATCTTTAGTTTATTTGTCATTTTACTATTTTAAACAAGTTGCAAATTTAGAATTCTTAATGAATTATGCTAAATTTTTTATTATAAATATTTCTTAAAAAGACGTATTTATTGTAGTTCTACATCAAATGTCGTCAATTCCTTGAATTGTCTTAATCTACTGAACATATCAGCTTCGGTTACTTCCTCGATTCTCTCCGTTCCGAATTTTTCAACCGTGAACGATGCCATTGCAGAACCAACGATTAAAGCAGACTTCATTGTTTCGAAATCTATCTTCCCTTTTTTAGCCAAATATGCTGCAAAACCTCCCGCGAAAGTGTCTCCTGCTCCGGTAGGATCGAACACATCTTCTAACGGAAGAGCCGGGATCGCAAACACTTTACCCTCGTGGAAAAGTAACGCTCCGTGTTCCCCTTTTTTAATGATAACATATTTAGGACCCATTGTGTGGATCTTTTTAGCTGCTTTTACAAGAGAATATTCTCCTGAAAGCTGTCTTGCTTCTTCATCATTAATGGTGATTACATCAGTTTTAGCAATCATTTCCATTAAGATATCCAAAGCAGAATCCATCCAGAAATTCATTGTATCTAAAATAACCAGTTTCGGACGCTGGTTCATTTTTTCAAGAACAGACAGCTGAACGCCCGGGTGTAGGTTTCCTAATAATAAGATCTCAGAATCCTGCATAGAAGCAGGAATTTTTGGATCGAAATTTTCCAAAACGTTCACTTCAGTCGCTAAAGTATCTCTTGTATTTAAATCGTTGTGGTATTTTCCTGACCAGAAGAAAGTTTTTCCTTCTTTTACGATCTCAAGTCCCTCGATATTGATGTCTCTTTTTGTAAACATGTCAAGGTGTTCTTGCGGGAAATCTCCTCCTACTACAGAAACAATTCCGGATTTTACGCCCAAAATAGATGAAGTGATCCCGATATAAGTGGCAGCACCTCCTAAAATTTTATCTGTTTTACCAAATGGTGTTTCGATTG
The DNA here is from genome assembly GCF_900114875.1 of Chryseobacterium limigenitum. Taxonomy (GTDB): domain Bacteria; phylum Bacteroidota; class Bacteroidia; order Flavobacteriales; family Weeksellaceae; genus Chryseobacterium; species Chryseobacterium limigenitum. The sequence goes on along the minus strand of NZ_FPKW01000023.1, from coordinate 39,537 downwards.
CATCAAACGCAACGCTTCCAACAACTAAAAGTTTCATATATTTTTCAATGTATTTTTTAAAGTAATTATTTTTTCCATTCGAAAGTATCCAGCAGATGTTTCATATCTTTTTTGATATAATCCACAGCGGGAGCCAATGAATCCGGTTTCGGTCTTGTATTAAAGTATAAATAAGCAGTCACAAAGTGTTTTGTACTGTCTGTAATGTAAAATTGAAGATTCGAAGCACTCTGCCCTTTCAGCTCATAAAAATTCCCGTATACCTTTTTTTCAGGATATTCGAAAGATTTTGTATCTATTGAACTCGCTTTAATGGTATGCTCGTACACCATTTTTTCAGCTTCTTTGATGTGTTCAGCAAAGTCATTATTAATTGGATAATAGGTTACGAACAGTTTTGCCTTCATTTTCGGATAATTCAGATAATACCAACATGGCTTTTTGGCATTCGTAATTGTAGCAAAATCCGAGTATTCAAATGTGTAAGCACAGTTGTTTTCAAATTTCTGATATGTTGGTGTGGGGTACTCTAATCTCAGTTCTCCATAAGGTTTGAGAACGGGATCTTTTCCACATGATATTAAAAGCAATGAAGCAAATATAAAAATGACCTTTTTAATCATTTTGCAAAAGTACAAATTAGATTTCAGATATAGGAAGACAAATTTCAGGATTTCAATGAGTTTTGAAATTGAATTTTATTTGAATATTATTTTTATTTGTTTTAAACGCAAAATACGCTTTAATCACGCTGCTGTCATTCTGAACGGAACGAAGTGTAGTGAAAGAATCTCAAGTTACTTTTTAAAGATTGCTTCGTCGCTTCGCTCCTCGCAATGACATCACAGAATTTTATAGGCTGTATGGTAATTTTGAATATAAGTTTCCAAAGGTTTCGGGAATGATTTTTCATGAGAACCTTCAAAATCTGTGATGAGATATTGATTTTCAGCAATAAAATCTGTCCAGACAATTTCAGAATCAACTTCTACATTAAAAATTTCTATGCTTAAATTCTTGTGTGTCAGTTTGTGATTAACCGTTTTCGCACTTTTAATAAAAGGCATTAATTCTTCAGAAATCTCATGTGGAAATTCAAATAATTTTTTCCAGATAAAATCATCTTTTCTTTGTTGAATTAAAAACTGTCCGTTTCTGTGAACGAAATAATATTTCAAACCTAAATGTTCTGCTTTAACTGTTTTCGTCTTAACAGGAAATTCAGAGATTTTATTTAATGAAAAAGCTAAACAGTCTTCATTTAAAGGACATTCTCCACAAAATGGGTTTCTAGGTTTGCAGATTTCTGAACCTAAATCCATCATCGCTTGATTGAAATCGCCTACATTTTCGGGCAAAACTAAAGTCGCCAATTCGGAAAAATAATTAAAAGCTCTGGAATTAGAGCTATCAAAATCATCCGCAAAGATTCGGCTTAAAACACGATAAAAATTCCCATCAACTGCCGGCATTTTCCCATTAAAACAGATGCTTGAAACCGCAGCAGCAGTATATTTTCCGACACCTTTCAGTTTTAAGATCTCATCATAATCGGAAGGAAAAGTTCCCTGATAATCATTCATGATCTGCTGGGCTGCTTTATGGATATTTATCGCTCTGGAATAATAACCCAACCCCTTCCAATAGAGCAAAACCTCATCTTCTTCAGCATTGGCCAAAGTTTTTACATCCGGAAATCGTTTGATAAAATTGTTGTAATGATTAAGTCCCTGATTGATCCTCGTCTGCTGAAAAACGATCTCGCAGATCCAGATTTTATAAGGATCTTTTGTCTGTCTGAAAGGTAAATCCCTAGCGTTTTGTTTGTACCAGTTCAGGAGCTTGGTTCCGATGTGTTTGAAGTCTGAGTTTTCTATTTTTTCCAAAGGTTTTCTTCTTCATTATTTTAGATGCTTCGACTCCGCTCAGCATGACACAAAAAATAATTGATAAATGATAATTGATAAATGATGAATATTAAACATTCAAAATTTAAAATCTATAATTCAAAATCTACTTTTCTTCACACAGAGCTTATAAGCATCTTTTAATATTTGCAAAGATAAAATTTTATTGATCAGCTTTCACGGAATAAACCGGAGCATCTTTTAACCATTGATATCTAAGATTTTTATCTTTTGCGATAAAACGGTAGCCTTCAAGCTTTTGAAGATAAACATACATCGCATCTTTTTTCAAATCCAGTTTTTGATTGGAAAGAAACTGAAAAGGAAAACTCACTATGGAATCTCTTGTTGTTTTTATGACTTCTCCGGAATTAACTTTATAAATAAAAATAGGTCTTCCACGTCCCGAATAGCTGTCCACAAGCTTCACATTTGAACTTGCAATCACCATTGCACTTGCTGCGCTAGATTCTTCCGCGCTCATTACATATGCCTTGCCTTCCTGGCGCTGGTCTTTAAAAAGATCTATTGTATGCTCCGGACCCTGAAGTTTTTTGTCTTCACAGCTTACTGCAAAAACCATAAGAAAAATCGGCAAAAGATATATTGACCTGCCTTTCATATTACTAATTTTGAGATTTGGTAGAAAAAAACCGATGTAAAAAAATGCATCGGTTTTTTAGTATAAAAATTTGATTGAGTCTAATCCTGAGTGTATTGAGACTCCCATTCGTTACCGTCATCTCCTTTGTGTCCGTCTAATTTAATAACAAAACTTTTTGTAGGAAAATAAGGTGTTAAACGAATATCAAGCCATACTCTGTCTTTGTTTACTTTATCCTGCTCAAAACGCACAATCTTGAACTTCTCGATCAATTTATCAGCACCTTTGATACCGTCTAAGAACGTAACGATCTGTCTTCTAAGATCATCTTCATTTTTAGAATTCCAGTTTTCGAAGGCTCTTCTGTTTAAGAAATCCAATAAAACTTTAGTTACATAATCGAATACACGAACAACAGAATATGTTTGAAGTCCGATGTTATCTCCTGTAAACAATGTTTTTGCGGAGAAAGCCATTATCTTACCATATTCGTTAACCATAGGAACCAATCCCATTTTTTCCAATTGAGAAATTTCGCTTTTCTTCAATTCGAATTTTACGGCATCCACCTCGTTAATGTTACCGTGTTTTTTACCGGCAGCAACCTGAGACATCAATGTTTTATGAATTTTCCCTGCTAATGAAGTTGAAGGCGGAAGCTCTACGTTTTCCTCTTCACCTACTTCTTCAGCTCTTCCACGGCCAACAAGCCAGTTACACGTCATAATTACATTACTTCTGTGTAATTCGCCACCTGTAAGATTCGCAGAATGGAATAAATCCACCACATCATCCGGCTTATCAAGGTTAGCAAAATCCGTAACCAACATTACTTTGTTTTCATTACAGATTTTAGCCCATTTTTCTATCACTTTATTTGATCCTAAATATCCCGGGATCGCCAAAATAGAATAGTTATCTCTAAGATCCAAACGATCGTAGTAATTCTTAAACTCTTCTGAAACCGCATCAATGAAAAGCGGATTATCAAGATCTGAAACCTGCTCTAAAGTTGCATTAACGATGCTTACGTTGTCAACTTTATCAAGTTCTGTATTTTTGTAAAACTGAGCGACTGTTCTGTAGTTTACTTCCAGCTGACGAACTGCGTCCAGCGTATTTTTTAAGTTTGTTTTTAAACTCTGGTCTGCCTGCAGTGCTTTTGTTTTGCAGGTGTCAGCCATTTTATCAGCAGATTCGTTTCCTTCTAAAAGATTAACCCAAAGATTAATTTTTTGAAGCAACTCTTTTCTTTCATCTGTCTTATTATTATCGGTAAGGAAAATTTCTTTCCTGGCTTTTCTTGTAGGGTTCATGTTGGCGATGCCATCCACAACTGATTCAACAAATCCGAAACCTCCAATTTTATTGAGTTCGGCGATTGGGTTACCTTTCGGCTGACCTCCCTGTTGTTGCTGTTGACCTTGTTGCTGGTTTTCTGCCGCTTGTAATTTACTATCCATGATTAATGTAAAGTCTTTAGATTATTTTTCAAGTTCTTGTGCCACTTCTTTCAATACTTCCACAAACGCAGCTCTTGTCTGATCGTTTTCCAGCATATTACGCAGAATCTTATTTGTTTTCAGCTGACGGACAATTTTATTGTATTGCTCCTGTTCCATGCTAAGTTCTTGTAAGTAATTTGATTTCTGAGTAAGATTTTTGGGAGTGAAGTCCGCAAGATTTTGAAAACGGAATTCTTCTTCTACCACACTGCCGTCCTGTGTTTCGTGCTGTACAGAAACAGAAGGTTGGAAATGTTTGAAGACGTCATCCACAGTCTTTAATCCTGTTACAATTTCAGGTACGTAAGATTCGTCGGTCGTAAGCTGACTCACAATCAGCGACTTATTCTCCTGTATTTCCTGAATAGCTTCATTAGCGTCTACTTTTACCTCGTTGCCGCCAACACCATAATTAAACATTGCCATATTATTATTATTTTGAGATTTTAGATTTTGGTGTGAATTGGTTTTATCTGCATCAAATAGCTGACCAATCCAATGTTTAAATTTAAAAAAAAACTGTAACATACAAAATTTTGTTAAGATTTTTCTTGAAATATTTAATTATACGTATCATTAATAACCTAAAGTTACGATTTTACGATGTCACTAAACTATGAAAAATAAATAAAAAAAACGCATCATTTCTGACGCGTTTTTCTTTTCTAACAATTTTTGGCTATGTTACCAAATTTTTATTCTGTCCTGAGGAGCTTTATACATTTTGTCTCCAGGCTTAATATCGAAAGCTTTGATGAAAGAATCCTGATTAACCAAAGGTCCGAATGCTCTGAAAACTCCAGGCGAGTGCGGATCTGTTTTAACCTGATTCGTCATATACTGATCTGTAGATTTGGTTCTCCATACTGTTGCCCAGCTCATGAAGAATCTCTGATCCTGCGTAAATCCGCTGATCAATCCCGGATTTCCTTTGTCTTTAAGGTACATTTGAAGCGCATCGTAAGCCACTGCTACTCCACCCAAATCACCGATATTTTCACCGCTTGTGAATTTTCCGTTCACAAAACTTCCTTTTACGGGTTCGTAAGCGCTGTATTGTGCTGCCAACTGACCCACTTTAGCGTCAAAGTTTTTACGGTCGGTATCTGTCCACCAATTATTAAGGTTTCCATCACCGTCAAAACGAGAACCACTGTCATCGAATCCGTGGGAGATTTCGTGACCGATTACTGCTCCAATTCCACCGAAGTTTACTGCTGCGTCAGCTTTTGGATTGTAGAAAGGTGACTGAAGGATCGCTGCAGGGAATACGATCTCGTTGTTTGAACCGCTGTAGTAAGCATTTACAGTCTGCGGAGTCATTCCCCATTCTGTTTTGTCAACAGGCTTTCCTACTTTGTCTAAACTTTTCTGATATTGCCATTCAGCAACATTTTGAAGATTAGAATATAAAGTCCCGCCCGCTTTTGGAGATTCTACTTTTAATAATGAATAATCTTTCCATTTGTCCGGATATGCAATTTTTACAGTGAATTTGGATAATTTTTCCTGAGCTTTTACTTTAGTTTCAGGAGACATCCAATCCATATCATTGATGTGAGTCTTAAATGATCTTAATATATACTGAATATATGTCTCCATCTGAGCTTTTGCTTCAGGCGTGAAATATTTTTCAACATATAATTTACCGAAAGCTTCACCAAGAACTCCGTTTACAAGAGTCAGTCCTCTTTTATTCATCGGACGCTGCTCTTTTTGGCCTTGAAGATATTTTGAATAGAAATCAAATCTTATCTGCTCTAAGTTTTCATCTAAATTAGAAGCATTTCCATTCACTAAATGATATTTCAGATAATCTTTCAGTAACGGAAGGTTTTTCTGCGTGATGAACTGATCCATATTTTGGTAATATTTCAATTCACCAACAATCACCTTGTCGGTTTTTACTCCTGCATCGGTTAAATATTTGGCAAGGTTAACATTTTTAACCAAACCAGATAATTCAGATACATTTTTAGGGTTGTATCTTAAATTGGCATCTCTGTTTTGCTCAAGAGTCAATAAATAATTGGCCAGTTGTTTTTCAAAATCAACTACATTTTTTGCCGCAGCATCAGAATTTTTATATCCTAAAACTCCGAATAATTTTCCAACATACACTTGATATTCAGCTAACGTTTTCGTATTAGCTTCATTTACTTTTTGATAGTAATCTCTTCCTAAACCAAGATCCGGACCGCCAAGATATACTGCATTCATGACAGAATTCTTCATATCCGCGCCTACTCTCCATCCGTAGAAAGAATTGTCGCCTAATTTTGTAGCATCCAACAAATATTTCTGAAGATCATTAATATTTTTGATAGCATCGATCTTTGCTAAGTCTCCTTTGATCGGAGCCAGACCCTCTGCATTTCTTTTCGCCGTATCCATGAAAGATGCATACAAATTCTGAATCTTTTGACCCTCTGAACCCGCTTCATATTTCTCAGATAAAATTTTGTTTAAAATATCCAAAGAAGCATCATCTACATTTTCTCTTAATGCATTGAAAGATCCCCAGCTCGCTTTATCAGAAGGAATCTGAGTGGTTTTCACCCAATTTCCGTTAACATAGCTAAAAAAGTCATCCTGTGGACGCACACTTTTATCCATATAAGATAAGTTGATCCCCTCTTCTTTTGCTTCTTTCTTCACCGGTTCTACAGCAACCACTTTAGGCTCTGTTTTTGTACTTGTTTCGGCAGTTTTTGCTGTACCACACGAATTTAAAAATACGATACCCGAAAGAGCAAGTATCCCAATATTTAGCTTTTTCATTAAAGATAATTTTTGATTTTACACAAACTTACCAAATATACGAATTAAGTTATAAATGATTAATCATAATTGATAAATGATCTTGAGTTATTAGTCATAAGTTGTGATTATAAGTAAAAAAGTGTGTATGTGGGCAAGTTTAGGTTTTGGCTAAAGCCTTTTTTGAAATTTTTGAAGTTGAAAACGGGCTAAAGCCCGTTCCTATTGATAAAAAACTGTTTATTAATTATGTGGAAATCCTTCGACTCCGCTCAGGATGACATTCCTAATACTATCCGTTCTTATTGTAAAGTACTTTTTTTAGAGATGTCATCCTGAGCGGAGTCGAAGGACTCTTGATTAATAATAGTGGCTTCGAGAACCTCAGCCACCAATAAAAAAACCGCTCATTTCTGAACGGCTTGTAATATTATGATCTGATTATTACCAGATTTTGATTCTGTCTGCAGGAGCTTTGTATAATTTATCTCCAGCTTTTACGTCAAATGCTTTGTAGAAGGCATCCACGTTGATAAGCGGACCGAAACTTCTGAAATATCCAGGAGAGTGTGGGTCTGTTTTCACTTGGTTAACCATGTATTTCTCACTTGATAACGTTCTCCAAACTGTTGCCCAGCTTAGGAAGAATCTCTGATCTTGTGTAAATCCGCTGATTGATCCAGGGTTCCCTTTATCTTTCAAATACATTTGTAATGCATCGTAAGCGATGTTTACTCCACCTAAGTCAGCGATATTTTCACCGTTTGTGAAAGTACCGTTAACGAAAGTTCCTTTTACAGGCTCATACTTGTCATATTGAGAAGCAAGAGCTTTAGTCGCTTTTTCGAAGTTAGCTTTGTCTGCCGGAGTCCACCAGTCCACCAAGTTACCATCTGCATCGAATTGCGCTCCTGAATCATCAAATCCGTGGCTCATTTCGTGACCGATAACCGCACCAATTCCACCGAAGTTTACGGCAGCATCAGCTTGTGGGTTGAAGAATGGAGGTTGAAGAATAGCTGCAGGGAACACGATTTCGTTGTTTACCGGGTTGTAGTAAGCATTTACAGTTTGTGGAGTCATTCCCCATTCTGATTTGTCTACCGGTTTTCCGATTTTAGCTAAATCTTTGTTGTACTGCCATTCTGAAAGGTTCTGAAGGTTTGAATATAAATTTCCACCTTTAGATTCAGGAACGATCTCTAATTTAGAGTAATCTTTCCATTTGTCAGGGTAAGCAACTTTCACAGTGAATTTATTAAGTTTCTCCATTGCTTTAACCTTCGTTGTAGCAGACATCCAAGTTAAACCATTGATGTGAACTGCAAAACTTTTCTTTAAATAATCGATCAACTCAACCATCTGAGCTTTTGCTTCAGCCGGGAAATATTTCTCAACATATAATTTACCGAAAGCTTCCCCAAGAGAACCATTGATCAACTCATATCCTCTTTTGTTAAGCGCTCTTTGTTCTTGCTGACCTCTTAAATATTTACCATAGAAAGCAAATTTCATATTTCCAAGGTTTTCGCTAAGGTAAGAAGCACTTCCGTGAATCATGTGGAACTTCAAATAATCCTTAATTACAGGAAGATTTTTAGCATTCACCAACTGATCGAAGTTTTTGTAATACCCGATTTCTCCGATGATTACTTTATCAGTATTTACACCAACTTTTTTAAGGTAAGCAGGAATATCAACACCTTTTACCAATGTTGAAAGTTCAGCCATTGTTCTTGGGTTATACTGCAGCGTGTTATCACGGCTCTGCTCGTTCGTTAAATATGTTTTTGCAATGCTTTTTTCGTAATCAACGATTCCTTTTGCGGCAGCATCAGCATTTTTATATCCTAATTCTTTCAACATAGAAGCTACATATTTCTGATATTCAGCAATAGCTTCTGTGTTTTTTTCGTTTACTTTCTGGTAATAATCTCTTCCTAATCCTAAAGAAGCGTTACCTAAGTAAACAGCGTTCATTTTAGAATCTTTCAAATCTGCATCAACTCCCCATCCGTACAACGTATTTTCTCCGTCTTTCGTTACAGAAATAAAGTAGTTTTGAAGGTCTGCAAGATTTTTAATTGCATCAATTTTGTTGATGTTTTCCTGAATAGGCTTGATTCCGTCTGCATTTCTCTTATCCATGTTCATGTACGTTGCGTACAAGTCCTGGATTTTTTTACCTTCGCTTCCGTCAGCAAATTTGTCTTTCAAAAGAGAGTTCAGGATCGTCATTGAGTGATTATCAGTATCATCAGCCAATTTGTTGAAACTACCCCATGTCGGTTTGTCAGAAGGGATCTTGGCAGTTTTCATCCAAGTTCCGCTTACGTAGTTATAGAAGTCGTCTTGTGGACGTACAGATGTATCCATCAAACTAAGGTCTAAACCTTTATCTGTTGTATTTACTGCTGTTTTAGTAGCCTTAGTCTGGGCACTCACTGTATTTAGTGAGCAAACTCCTGCCAGTAAAAACAAAGAAAGCGTTAATTTTTTCATTATGATAACAATTTATACAATATGTATGTTCTTTTAATTATTTGTTACTTTTATTTGAACAAATTTAAACAAATATCATGAAGTTGTAATTTCTTTAACGTTGCCGGTTCTTTTCAGGAATCCCCAAGACTGCATTTCTCCCTTCAAAGCCTTTCTTAAGCTTCTGAATAACACAATATACATCAGCCATCTGTACCCAAATCTTTGCGGAATGACATACAGTAAATTCACTAATTTCTCTCTCTGCATCATAAAAGCAACGATCGCCAATGATGCGTCCACCAAAAGAAACAGTAAATAATAACTGAATATTTTTTCTCCGTTTCCTGATAAAATTCCAAAAAACATAATGACATCGGCAAGCGGTGAGAAAAACGGAATAATATACTGAAACAATAAAATATTCGGCATTGCCCAAAGTCCTAAGCCTTTATATTTCGGATTAAAAAATGTCTGTCTCTGTTTCCAGAACATCTGCATAATTCCGTATGTCCAGCGAAAACGCTGTTTTAGAAACTGTTTCACGGTTTCCGGAGCTTCCGTTACGGCAACTGCTCTGTTTTCATTCGCAACAGTGTAGCCTTCTCTTAAAATTTTCACTGTTATGTCGCAGTCTTCCGCCAAAGTATCTGATGAATATCCTCCAACTTCATGAATCACCGCTTTTTTAAACGCTCCGATCGCTCCCGGAATTACGGTAATTGCATTAATATTGGCATAGGCCAATCTATCAAAATTCTGACTGGTCGTGTATTCTATAGCCTGCCATTTTGTTAACCAATTTACCTGATTTCCTACTTTTACGTTTCCGGCTACAGCAGCAATTTTCTCTTCTGGATCTGCATTTAAAAATCTTCCGATAAGATGTTTTACAGCGTCTTGCTCTAATTTTGTATCCGCATCGATGCAGACAACATACTCGGCATCAGTTTGAGAGATCCCGAAATTTAAAGCAGTTGCTTTTCCGCCATTAGTCTTACTGAAAATTTTCAGTTTCGGATGATCAGAAAACTCTGTATTTGCTTTTTCATACGTCAAATCTTTACTCCCATCATCCACCATGATGATATCAAAATTGGGATAAGTTTGTTTTAATAAATTTTTTAATGAAGAAACAATATTCACCTCTTCATTGTAAGCAGGAACGATAATTGAAACTTTTGGATAAGATTCCAACACAGGGAAATTGCCTAATTTTTTTTCTTTTTTCCTTTCTTTAATCGCCCAATAAGCCATCAACAATAATCTGATCAGTCCCAATCCGATGAAAATAGTGAAAAGTGCTACCAGAAAATGACTGATTCCATAAATCACCGTTGCCAACACCAAATTAAGCTGCATTACGTAATATGATCTCGTTTTGGGAATTTCAGGCATTAATTCGTTTTTACTTTTATGTAAAATGCTTGCAAGGTTGGTGAAATGATATCCCTGTTTCTGAAGCATCGGAATCAAAATTTTAAGCGCTTTGATCGTTTCTTCTCTCGTATCTCCGCCCGCATCATGAAGCAAAATGATATTTCCTCTTTCCTGTTTGATTCCTGCCAAAACGCGCTGTACGATCTGATCGGCTTTTATTCCGGGTTGCCAGTCTTCGGGATCTATACTTTCCCCGATATCCAAATAATTTTGCTGTCTTGCCAATGCCACAGGAATGATCTCCTCGGAAGTTGTAGGCTCTGAATCTGCATTATAAGGCGCTCTGAATAAAATCGTACTGTGTCCCGTGATACATTCTATCAATAGTCTTGTGAGTTTTAGCTCCAATAATGCTCTCTGAGGACTTACTTTTGCAACGTTTTCGTGCGTAAATGTATGGTTTCCGATCTCGTGCCCTTCTCTGTAAATTCTTTTTACAAGCGGAAGGTTTTTTTCAGCATTTAAGCCTATTAAAAAAAAGGCTGCGGGTACGTGGTATTTTGATAAAACATCTAAAACCTGAGGTGTGTAAGTCTCATCGGGCCCGTCATCAAATGTCAGAACAAGCTCTTTCTGCGGAGCGCTTCCATATTTTTTAACCTCATAAGAACTTGGATAGGTCACATAATTTTCATCAGTAATGATCTTTTCTTTGGGATCTACTTCCAGGGAAATTTTTCCGTCATGCGGTGTATTTAAAACATCCAGAACCTCACCGTCCCCGATATAATCAACCATGGTTTGTCCTTTCACATTTTCCAATGTTTTAAAACTAAATTTCTGCATTCCTGCTGAAGAAAGGTCTTTATCATAGAAACTCCAAACTCTGCTGTCTTCACTTCCCAGTCTCCAAATCGCGGTTCCTGCCAATGGATATTCAGAAGAAAAACGCATCGTATTAAAAATAGAAGTGGCATCGTTAAAAAATACGGTATGTACGTTTTTATTAGAGTCGGTATAAGAATAATTTAAGTTAAAAGTATCATCATTAAAATTGATGTAAGACTTACTGGCGTGTGCCTTTGTGATTGCCTGCATGTAAGTAACGGAAGTATTGTCATCCTTGTTGGTACTCCAGTCATATCCATAGGCTCCCAACCCTAAAATAACTTTATTAGGTGTTGTTTTCTTTAAAATTTTTCCGGTTTGTGCTTCGATCCATTTTTGAGAAGATATAGGTCCGGCATCGCTGTCAGAAGAGTATTCATCATAAGCCATCAATACAAAATAATCTACGTAAGGATTTAGCTTTTCGATATTATAATCATCATTATCCGTCATTACATCCATTGCTACCAAAAGATTGTTCTGTTTGAACGTCAATGAAAGTTCCTGCATAAAATCAATAAGAAATTCGTCAGAATCCAGATTCATGTCTTCAAAGTCAATGTTGATTCCCTTGAAATGAAGCTTAACGCACTCTTGCGCTAATTTTTGAATAAGCTTTGTTCTGAGTTGCGGACTTTTCAGAACTTTTCCCAATCCTTCAGAGCGGAATTCACGATCAGAGTTATTACTTAGAATCGGCATCGCTGCAACGCCTGTTCTTTTAATAATCTTATAGCCTTCAGTATCAACATTTGTTTTCAGATCTCCTGTTTTAGGATCTAAGAAAAACCATTCCGGAAAAACTAAATTGATATGTTTAATATTTCTCTTTAAAGACATCAAAGACTGCGGATCCCACGCTACATAAAACGCAGAACGAATCCCTCCCGGAAATTGTGACCAGCTTCTGTTTTGATTTTTAAGTCTCTCCGCTCTTGCTTTTTCAATTTTAGAAAGATTGGTATGAATTGTTTTTTCTGAAATAAAACTTCTGAATCCTTTATATTCTTTCGATATTTTATTTTCCTGAAGATACGGTTTAGCCGCTGTAATAATAGATTTATAATCTTCTTTGAAAGGAATTTTCGGACTTTTATCCAATTTCATCATCACCCCTAACGCCAAAAAAAGCAGTATGGCAATGAAGATAAAAATACGAGTTCCCCACTGCACATTTCTCCAGCGCTTCTTGTTATTGGTTTGAAAAATTTGGTTTGATTTTTCCACGTTTTTACATTTTTTTGATTCAATGTCAAAAAGCGTGAAAAAGTATATAAAATTTAATTAAAATAAAATTAAAAATTAACGAGTTCTTACTCATTTATAAGTATTCCTACCAAATCCTGCAGAATTTTCTGTGATACAAAATTCATAAAATCCAGCCTTTCCAGATGTGGCATGTATAATTTTGAACTATGCTCTTTATCATTCACCCTGATTGAATAGAAAACCGTCCCAATATCTTTACCATCCTCACCTTTTCCCGGGCCTGCAACTCCTGTTGTAGAAAGTGAAATATTGGTGTCAAATAATTTCTGACAGCCTTTTGCCATTTCCTGAGCAACCTGCTCGCTTACAACAGTGAATTCGTCAACGGTTTCTTTTTTAACCTTTAAAATCTCAATTTTCTTTTCAGTGGCATAAGGAATAATTCCGCCTAAGAAATATTTTGAACTTCCGGAATTTGAAGTGATCATTTTTGCCAATTCTCCTCCGGTACAGCTTTCAGCCGTTGAAATCGTTAATTTCCTTTCAATTAAAAGTTCGCCAAGAATTTTTTCAATTTTATCCTCAGTCGTTGCAATCACATTATCCTTAATTAAAGGAAGTAATTTCTGAATTTCTTCTTCTAATTGTTGCTTTAAATGAGCTTCATTTTCCCCTGTTGCAGTCAGTCTTAACTTCACTCTGGTTCCAATCGGAAGATAAGATAAAGCTAAGTTTTCGGGAAGAGCCAGTTCCCAATCTTCAATGGTATCTGCCAAAATACTTTCAGGAATTCCAACTACGGAAATAATTCTTGTGGTGATATAATTAAGGCTATATTTTTCTTTTAAATAAGGAACAATCTGATCTTTAATCAAAGGTTTTACTTCATAAGGAACGCCCGGAAGACTGAAACACAATTTCCCGTCCTGCTCCATCATCATACAAGGTGCCGTTCCGAAATTATTTTGAAAAACCGTAGATTTTGTAGGAACAAAGGCTTGTTCGCGGTTTCTTTCCAGAATTTCCAGTCGGCCACGTTTTTCCATATATGCTCTCAAATGCTCAAAAGTAACCTCATCCAGCGCAATTTCATCATTAAAAAATTCGGCAAGTGCTTTTTTGGTTTTATCATCTCTGGTTGGGCCCAGACCACCGGTTGTAATAATCAAATCTCCAATCTTAAACGCCTCATTCAAGGTATTTTTAATGGTTTCAATTTCATCTGAAATAGTGAAAATTTGTGAGACTTGTACTCCTATATTTTTAAGTTCAGTAGCAATAAAATTAGAATTGGTATCAACGGTATTTCCCGAAAGGATCTCGTCTCCAATAGTAATAAGAACAGCTTTTTCCATATTTTAATTCTTGAAAAAAATTCTGCTGCAAATGACGGAAAATTCTGTGTAGTGAACAAAAGAAAACGATTTTTTATATCTTTGGTTTGAACTGTTTAAAACTATAATTAAAAATTATGTCTAAATATGATGATGCTTCATGGCATTATGGAGGAGATTTTCCAGAAGGGCTTCCTTCGAAAAACAGTGCAACTCATACAGGAATGTTTCTGAACTGGTGCATTCACAACAACTTGCATTCCGAGGAAATGAAAGAAGATTTCAAAGATGAAATTGAAAGTTTAAAAAGAAGAGAGATTACCGGAGCAGAGTTTCTCCTTGAAGTATGCGATGGAAAATTCACCGAACATGAGCTTAATGATCTCGGAAACAGCTTCGCAAAAGATTATTATGTGGATGAAACAGATTTTGCCGATAAATTCAGTTCTTTTGCCACAGATTATATCAATATTTTCGACAGTAAAGCAGAAGAAAGCGATTATGAATATGAAACTTTCTATCACATTGAAGATACGTATGAAAATTATGACTTAATGAAACTTGCCATTGATCATCGTTTTGAGGAATGGAAGGAGTATAAAAGTTTGAATTAATTTTTTTTGTCATTGCGAGGAGCGAAGCGACGAAGCAATCTCCCTAAAATAGAGTTAAACTTAATTTTTCTTAAACTCTAAATACAACTTAATGGTTAAAAATCTGAAACATTAAGTTGTATTTAAGTTGTTAAAATTATTAAGAGATTGCTTCGTCGCTTCGCTCCTCGCAATAACGATTAATCATGTTTTACCCAGATTAATTCATCTGTATTGTACCCAATTTTCTTAGCTTTTTCTAGAAAACGTTGCTTTATACTTTCAGGAATTTCTTTAGTTCGGGATAGAATCCAGATATATTTTAAACTGCTTCCGGCAACCAATGCATATTGATAATTTTCGTCAATATCAATGACGTTATATCCAGCCCAGATTGGTTTAAAAAATGAAACTTTTAATCTGGCTTCGGTTTTGTCTTTTACAAATTTTGCTTCCCCAATTGACTCTTTCCATTCTTTTTTGATGTAATCGTAGCCTTTATTATCTACCCTAATTGTTCCGTTCGGATTTTGAGAATAAGTCGCTGTCACGTTATCCATATTTTTCTCGAATCTATAATCGAAACGGGCAATCTCGTACCACTTTCCTAAATATTTTTCTGCATTAAAATGGGTAACTGCTGTTGCGCCTTTAGGAATTCCTGTTGAACATGAATTAAGAATAATGAAACCCAAAATCCCCAACGAGACGGGAATGGCAATTTTCTGAATATTTTTCATAATAATATAAATTTCGTGGTTACTATGGAAGCTTCAAAAATAATGCCTGAAAAATTTTATTGCTAATTTGTGAAATGCTATTAATTTTAACGCAAAGTTCGCAAAGTTTTTTTTAACTACTAAATACTTTTAAGATCGCAAAGGCGTCTCACTCAGCGAAGATCACAAAATTTAAATAATTATTAGTTAAGAAAAAACCTTCAAAAAGTTATCTTTAAAACTTCCGGAAACCTCAATTTCCGTAGTGTCTGAAAGCGTTGCCGTTCCGCTTTTATGGTAAGATTTTACAAAATTGGTGTTGATAATATGGGAACGGTGAACTCTTACAAAAGGATTTTCCAGCAAATCGTCAAAATGCTTTAGAAATCTGCACACCATCTTTTTAGAACCATCCGTAAGATAAACCTGTGTGAAATTCCCATCCGCCTGAAGTCTTACAATATCTTCCGTTTTTACGACATCAAAGCCTTGTAATGTCGGAAGAATCAATTGTTGCTTTTCAGGTTTTAATTTTAAATTTTCAAGAAGAATTTTATTACGGTTAAGTTCATCTTTATTTTCGATATTTTCGGCAACTTTATTCACCGCCACAATAAGCTCTTGAATATCAATCGGTTTAAGAATGTAATAACTCGCCGATTTATTCAAAGCCTGTAAAGAATATTGAGAAAATGCGGTAATAAAAATCGTTTCATAGGAAAATTCTTTTGTTGCTTCCAACACATCAAAAGCATTTCCGAAAGGCATTTCCACATCAAGGAAAACCAGCTGAGGTTGCTTTTCAGCGATCAAAGGAACTGCTTGTTTTATATTTTCGGCTTCACCTAAAATTTCAACTTGTGGACAGTATTTAGTGATGTAGTTCCTCAAAACTTCTCTTGCGATAAGCTCGTCGTCTACGATTATGGCTTTTATTTTCATGTTTTTAGGGTTAGGTCTCAGGTATTAAAATTCACAATTGGCTACTCACTTTTTCACAATTTATAGCTCACTTCTACCAAAACTCCGTGCTCAGTTTTTTTATCTGTGATTTTACACTGAATATCCTGATTGTACAAATCATTCAACAAAGTGATTCTTTCCAGTGTATTTTTCATCCCGCGGCCTTCTCTATTTTTCTGGTGTTCTGTTTTTTGCTTTTTACTTTCTTCAATTCCGATTCCATTATCTTCGATAGTAATTTTTAGATGTTGATTGTTCTTTTCAAAACTTAATTTTAAAAATCCTTTTTCTGTTCTGTAGCGTAATCCGTGCCAGATTGCATTCTCTAAAAATGGTTGAACCAACATTCCGGGGATTTTTAGGCTTTGCATATTTAAGTTGTCATCAACCTCAATTTCATAATCAAATTTGTCTGAAAAACGGGTTTTTTCCAACGCGAGATAATTTTGAAGGAGATCCAATTCCTGCTGAAACGGAATAAAATCTTCAGTGGAATTTTCCATCACGCCACGCATCAGTTTTGAAAATTTGGTTAAATATTGGTTGGCTTCCAATTCATTATTTGTAGCAATGAAATGATTTACACTGTTTAAACTATTAAAAATAAAATGCGGATTCATTTCTCTACGAAGCGATTGTAACGCAATTTTTTTATTCTTTATCTGAACTTTTTTCAATGTTCTGAAAATAAAAATTATCAATATTGTCAACAAAACCAAAACTCCAATCAGGCTGTAATTAAAGACATTTTTCTTGCGAATTAACTCGTCTTTTAATTCTCGTTCTTTTTCTAATTGAGAAATTCTCTGTTCGGTATCTTCCAAAACTTTATTATCTACCAGACTTCGGTCTTTAGAAACCAAGTCCGGCAATTTTCCAAGAAAATCTCTGTACAATTGAACTGAAGCATCCGTGTTATTTGCAGTATTATAAAGACTGTCTAACCTTTTTACGCTTTTCTGTGCCTCCAAAGTATGACCTTTTTCCAAGGCAATTTCGTAGGCGTTCTTTAATAATTTTATAGCTTCTCCTGCATCATCTTTTTTGATATAAATATCTGCTAATTCCTGAATTTGATTGACTTTCTCCTGAGAATTATCCTTAACGAAATCTTCTTTCAGAACTTTCTTTTTAGCTTCAATCGCTTTATCGAAGTTTTTATTTTCAACATAAAAATTCGTTAATTTTTGATTGATTTCCAGCGCTTGCTGAGGTGCGCCTTTTTTAGAAACCTTATAGGCATTGTTCAGGTTTTCCTCAGCTCTCGGAATATCCTTCTGCTGAATATTTACATCCGCCATTTGGCTGTAACTCGCCGCGAGATCTTCTTTTTCATTTTCCTTTTGGCTGAGATCAATATTATTCTGAATTGCTTCCGCTTTCATATCTTGCGACGGTGCAGAAAGTCTTGCCGCATCATTAGAATTAACCGCCTTGCTTTTTGATGAATAATTAACTTCCGCAGCACGGCTGTAATTGCTGATTGCAGGAGTAATTTTATTCTGTTTTTCCTGTGACTGAGCCAGTTTTCTGGTTACTTTTTCAATGTTGGGTTTATCGTTGAGCTGTTCGTAGATGTTTTTAGATTTAATAAAATACTCTTCGCCTTTCGCAAAATTTCCATTATTGAAAAATGATTCCCCGATATTGTAATAAGAATCCGCTTGTGCAGAGATGTCTTTATTATCAACTGCTTTCTTTAGCTTTTTACTTTCGGTCACAACTTCCTGTGCAACATTTGTGGTTTGAGAATAGATTTCATTCCCAAAACAGATAAAAAAAAGAAGCACAAAAAGTCGAAGCATTTTCATAAAACAAAGATATACATATATATAGTTTGCTCAAAAACTATTCACCAAGTGAAATTGGCCACTCACCAAGTTTCGATCATTAAAAATCTGATATAAAGTCATTTAGTAAAACAAAGTTGAAACTGTGTTAACATTAACAGAAAACACATTCATTACCTTTGTAATACACCCAATTATTATGAAAAATATCTTTATTTTCAGCTTGTTATCAATTTTATTTCTTCAAAGCTGTTCGTTTCTTGAGCAAAATGAATTTATTGAAACAAAAGTGATTTCAAGTGATCTCAATGAGCAAATTATCTACAAATTTTACCATACCGGAATCAATAATTACAAGGTTGATTTTTATTCTGTTAATAAATCAGATTCTACAAAATTGTTTGGTCATTTCGTTAGTGAAGCTTTATTCAATTCGAATCCTTATAGGATTTCACAGAATCGACATGAGATTATTATAAGAAATCAATTGTTTTCTGAAGAAAAGAAACTCATTACCCGAAATGGCAGATCTATTATCTTGACCAACAGGTAAAAGCTGTTTACTATTGAACAGGAATATTCACCAAGTGAGACGCTCTGTTCACCGTTTATCAAGTTTTCACAAATGATTACGTGATTAAGTTTGTGGCATAATTTAAACTTAATCATTATGAAAAACATTTTTATTGTAAACAAAAACCTACTATTTATTGTAATTCTGACAGCTTTTACTTTCCCGAATACAAAAGCTCAGGTCGGAGGAAATCAAATCTACAGAAACCCTAATCAATATGATCGTCCTATAAAAGTTTTTACTGAAACCAACAACAACTATTACACTACAGATTCCACCTTGGTGATCAGCGTAAAAGTATTGATGAATCAGACTGCGGATAAATACAAAATCATTCTTGGAGTAAATGAGGAAGCTTTAACACCTAAACAGTCAATTGAAGGAATTAATCAAAGAATCAATGGTTTTATAAAGAAAATATCATCTTTAGGTATTAAAGAAAATAATGTCTTTATTGATTTTATTTCACAGACTAAAATTTACGATTACGATGTTAACTCTAATCAAAACACGGTGACACAAAAAAATAAAGGATTTGAAACCAAGAAAAACATCATTATTACAGTAGATAAATATGCATTGATCGAAAAAATCATTTATGAGGCTTCTGACTTTAAGATCTACGATGTTATTAAAGTAGATTATATGAATACGGATATCGATAAGATTCAGGAAAATCTTTTAAAAGAAGCTTACTCTGTTTTAGATAAAAAGAAAGACAATTATTTCAATTTATTTAAAAAAGAGATTATCGGAAGCCCGACAGCAAATTCAGGATTCTCTTACATATTTCCAAAAAGCCAATATCAGAATTATTCTGCTTTTGAAAGCTCGGATATAAGCTATATGAATAACAGATACGATGTTTCATACATTAGAAAAGAAGAAAGGAAAGCAAAAACTTACTATTATGAAGGAACAGATTATTCCGGTTTTGATAAGGTGATCAATGAAAGCAAACCTGAAATTGGAATTCAGTATATCCTAAGTCTTACCGTAAAATATGATCTGAAGAACAATAAAAAATAGCCTTACTAAATACTTCACCAAGTGAAAGCCTAATTTCACCAAGTCTTCCGATTTCACGCTTTAAATATGCCTAATTTTACTCTAGAAGTTTAAAATTTAAAACAGGAAATTATGAAATTAGGACATTTTTTAATGATCGGATTATTAACATTTGGAAGTCTGATCAACGCACAGGAAATCAAGAAAAACGCAATCGAAGTAACAGGAGTTGCTGAAATGGAAGTAGAGCCTGATGAGATCATCTTTAACATCGGCATCAAAGCTGATAACAAAAACCAGCTCGCAGATAACGAAAAACTTTTATTTGAAACACTGAAAAATGACGGCGTGAAGAATGAAGATATCAAATTCAAATCGATGTATCAAAATCTTTATTCTAAAACAACCAAGTTTACGAAAAGTTTTCAGTTTAAAGTAAATGCAAAAACCAATGTGAGTAAGCTTTTTGAAGACCTTAACCAGAAATGGGTAAGCAATTTGAATATCGCGGAAGTCAAAAATACAAAAATTGCAGATTTCAGAAAAACGGTTAAAATAAATGCTTTAAAAGCTGCCAGAGAAAAAGCAGATTATCTGTTGGAAAGCATCGGTAAAAAGACCGGAACTCCGCTAGAGATCGTAGAAATTGAAGATTATATGAGCGATTCTGTTCTTCCCGTAGCGTACAAAAGCATGAGAAGTAATGTACAGTTGGAAGCTGCCGATGCCGGAGTAGATTATTCTTTCGACAACATTGAAAATATCAAGCTGAAATACAGCATCAAAACCAGATATGAGATTCTTTAATTAACAGATTTAAGAGACAGTTCGAAAGGGCTGTCTTTCTTTTTTCAGTCAATTCCAAAATTCACCAAGCGAAAATGCCATTTCACCAAGTCTCCGGATTTTCAGCTTTTATTTCAGATAATTTTACTGTAGGAATTTAAGGTAATACACTATGAAACATTGAAGTCAGATAAAATTAATTTATCCTACGAAGTGAATTATCCAAAAGACCTGCAAGTTCAATATTACAGCAGATAACCCCATAAAATATTCATTATGACAACTTTTAAAATTTTAACATTAGCAATAGGAACAGCATTTTTAAGTGCTCAAAATCCTTCACAAGTTGGCTGCATCAAAAGAAATCCTGCAGCTACAGCACAAAGGAATTTCGTTCAGAATGAAGATCCGAAACCTTCAATTATTAGTAAAGACAATAAAATTCAGGTTGCATTGTTGTTGGATACTTCAAACAGTATGGACGGATTGATCGATCAGGCAAAATCAAGACTTTGGAATATCGTGAATACGTTGACGACTTTAAAATACAGCGGACAGGCTCCACAAATAGAAATTGCCCTTTACGAATACGGAAATGATGGATTGAAAGATGAAAATTATATCAGACAAGTCACTCCTTTAACACAGGATCTTGACTTAGTTTCAGAAAAATTATTTGCTTTGAGAACCAACGGCGGAAGCGAATACTGTGGAGCCGTTATTCGTGATGCATCGATGAATCTGAATTGGGACAAAAATGATAAAAGCATGAAGTTGATCTATATTGCAGGAAATGAACCATTTGATCAGGGAAAAATCAATTATAAAGAGGTAATTTCTACCGCAAAAACAAAGAAAATCTATACGAACACGATCTTCTGTGGAAACAGAGATGAAGGAATTCAATCATTCTGGCAAAACGGAGCTTCTTTGGGTGACGGAAAATATTTCAATATCGACAGCGACAGAAAAGTGATCTATATTGAAACTCCTTACGATGCTAGAATTTCAGAATGCAACGCAAAACTGAATGACACTTATATTTATTATGGAAGCAGAGGCTCGGAATACAAGACCAAACAGATTACTCAGGATAAAAACGCTGAGGTTCAGTCCGCTTCCAATGCTGTTGAAAGAACGGTAGCAAAATCTAAAAAGAATGCTTACAACAATGAACATTGGGATTTGGTAGACCGCGCGGAAAAAGACGTTAATTTTATCACGACCGTAAAAGAAGATGAGCTTCCCGCCGAATTAAAAGGAAAAAGCAAGGAAGAAGTGAAAAAAGCTGTTGCCGTAAAATCTGCTGCCCGTGATAAAATTCAAAAGGAAATTGAAGAATTATCTAAAAAACGTCAGGATTTCATTGATCTCGAAATGAAAAAACGAGGCAGTACAGATTCCGATGATCTTGGAAAAGCTATTGAGAAATCTATTCTTGAATTGGCTAAAAGAAATGGATATAGTTATTAATTGTTGGAAAAGCTGCCTGAACTGGGCAGCTTTTCTATTAGAATTTTCGGGCTTCGGCTTCGCCGAAGCCCGAAAATTCTACCTTCCAAACTTAAAATATCTGGACAAAAGATGTTTCTTACTTTTCATAAACTGAGAAGCCATTTCCATTCCGGTGACTGAAAAAGTGATTCCGTTTCCTCCGAAACCAAGAACAAAATAAGAATTTTTAAATTTTGGATGTTCACCAATGTACGGAAGCCCGTCTTTCGTTTCTCCGAAAGTTCCGGCCCATACAAAATCGGTATAAAAATGATAATCGGGCTTTATTTTCTTTAAAACTTTTAAAATCTCCTTTTCCTTTTTGTCGAGTAAAGCATCACGTTTTTCTGGATCTTGGAAGTCTTCATCTCCGCCACCGATCAGCATTCTGCCATCATCGGTTGTACGCATGTAGATATAAGGTTCATCGGTATTCCAGACCAATGTGTCTGTTATATTTTTAAACTTATCATGATCAATTTCAGAAACGACTGCGAAAGTACTTTTTAAATCAACAAAGTCTTCTTTAATTAAATCCTTACTTTCGTAACCAATACAATAAATAATTTTTTTCGTTTTTATCTGAGGACCGTTTGTTGTGGAAACCAAATTATATCCTTTCAAATATTTAACTGATTTCATTTCCGTTTTATCGAAAATTTTCAACCCTTTTTTTACATTTAAATCAAATAATTCATGGGCAAATTTAAAAGCATCGATACTTGCTCCCTGTTTTGACACAATACCTCCGAAAGTATTTTCAAAACCGAATTTATCTAATATTTCTTTAGCTTCAAGCCATTTTACATCAAATCCGGCTTCTTTTCGGGCTTCAAATTCCTTTTTTAACCAAGAAATATCTTTCTTTTTTGATGCAAAGTATAAAGATTTTTTTCGCTTAAAACCTGCTTTGGAATTAATCTTTTTAGTCAGTTTTTCAATAATATCAATTGAATCTGAACAGGCTTTATAACTTGCAACTGCCCCCTTCTCTCCTATTTTTTTGATCAATTCATAAAGAGGAACATCTATTTCATATTGTAGCATTGATGTCGTTGCTGAGGTACTTCCGTTGCAAATTTCACGTTTATCAATAAGTATTGTTTTGTAGCCGTCTTCTATCATTTGATGGGCAATTAAACTTCCTGTAATTCCGCCTCCGATAATTAAAACATCACATTCTTCTTCGGATTTCAAGGATGGATATGACGTCATCAATCCGTTTTTCAAAAGCCAAAAAGGTTCATTAGATTTTAAATTCATATTAATATTTTAAATCAATTATAGCAATAATTATGACTTTTTTAACGCCAAATCAATATTTATGGTTTAATTATTGTTATTTAACATAATCTAAAACCACACTAAAATATATACTATGATAACGATTATTCCAGAAGCTCCGGAAAATGTTGCGGCTTTTAGTGCCACCGGCGAAGTGACAAAAGAAAATTTTGAAAATCTTGTAATTCCACACGTAAAAAAGAAAGTTGAAGAGTTCGACGAGCTTAATTATCTCCTCTATCTCGACACAGATCTTGGTAATTTTACGGCGGGAGCATGGTTGCAGGATATGTTGTTAGGTTTAAAAAATCTCACAAAATGGAACAGAGCTGCCATTGTAACCGACAATGAAGGCGTACAGAATTTTACTGATATTTTCAGTGTTCTGATGCCGGGCGAATTCAAATCTTTCCCGAAAGAAAATTTATATAATGCTTTATACTGGTGTAAAAACGGTAATGAAGTAGAGGTTTAATTTCAATTTTCTTTCATTTAATCATCAACACTCATAAAAAATAAATAATATGAAACCCAATTTAGGCATCACAGACAAAAACCTGAAAGCTATTCATGGTATTTTAAATAACGTTCTTGCGGACGGGAACATTCTTTACATCAAATTGAGGAAATTCCACTGGAATTTATCGGGTGATAATTTCATGGAACTTCATTTACTTTTTGAATCACAATATACTGCGGTTGCTCAGGGCATAGATGATGTTGCTGAAAGAATCAGTACATTGGGAGGAACTGCAATCGGGACAACTTCCGAATTTGCAAGCCAATCTCAACTAAAGGAAACTCCGGGGAAAGTCCCTACTAATCAGGAAATGCTGAAAGAACTGGTAAGTGATCACGAATCAATTGTAAGAGCATTAAGAAAATTTGTAGATGACACGGACGAAAAATATAAAGATGCCGGAACCTCTGATTTCTTAACAGAACTGATGCAAGAGCATGAAAAAATGGCTTGGAAGCTCAGAAAATATTTCAAAGATTAAATCCAAAATAAAGAAGAGAAGCAATTGCTTCTCTTTTTCGTTATTTATCACATGGAACGCATTCCACATTCAGTTCTTCTGATTTTGATGATCGGTACAGATACATGTAACGTATGCTGATGATCAATCCGATCAACGTCATTCCAACGCCGACCAATGAAGGATAATTGAATGATAATCCATGCTCCAAAGGAATTCCGCCAAAGAAAGCGCCCATCGCATTCGCTATATTAAAAGCGGCCTGCATAAAAGCGGCCGCCATCATTTCACTTTTAGGCGCTGCTTTCATCATCATAATGTTAATTGGTGCAGCGACAGACATTGATAAAGCTCCGCAGATAAAGGTTAAAGTCAACGCCAGACTTTGATATTCAGAAAGGAAAAATACACCTGCCAATGAAGTCATCATTAAGAAAAGCAGTAACGAACAGGTTTTCTCATGACCTAATTTATCCGATAAAAATCCGCCCGCTAGATTCCCGACAACCATTCCGGCTCCGGCAAGAATCATTACATAAGCCATCTGACTGCTTTTAATCCCTGCAACAATGGTCATTAAAGGAGTAATGTAACTGAACCATGTGAAAAGTCCTCCAAAACCAATCGCAGTGATCATTAATACCAACCAGGCCTGTTTTCCTTTTAGGAATTTCAATTCTTCAAGGAAGTGAGTGTCTTCATTTCTATCCATTGCAGGAAGCCATAGTTTTAATGAAACTAAAGCGATCAAACCAATTACAGCGACAATCGCAAAGTACCATCTCCAGTGAAAAGTATGCCCAATATAAGTCACCAACGGAACCATCGCGAGATTGGCCACCGTAAGTCCTGTAAACATTAATGATATATAAAATGCCTCCTTCCCTTTTCCGGCAAGCCTTGATGCTACAACAGTTCCCACTCCGAAAAACGCCCCGTGTGGCAGACCAGACAAGAATCTGATGATCAACATCGATGTGTAATTTGGCGCAATAGCCGATAAAGCATTGAATATGGTAAAGATGATCATCAGTGTCATCAATACTTTTTTAGGCGGAAATTTTACGGAATACCCAATTAATATTGGCGCTCCGATCACCACTCCCAACGCATAAGCAGATATTAAATGTCCTGTTTCAGGAATTGTAATCTGCAACGTCTTTGCAATATCAGGCAGCAACCCCATCACCGTAAACTCTGTAGTTCCGATTCCCAATCCACCTATTGCCAGTGGAATTATCCTTTTATCAATCATCCCGATACTATTTTACTATTTTAAAGATGCAAAATTCGCAAGAAATAATCTTTTATACTTTAACTGAAATGATATAAATTTGCTCTGTATTAACCTTTTTAGTTAATTTAAAAATCATAATCAATCAAAACAGAACCTAATGAAAATCCAGAAAGAAATTATTGAATTTGAAGACGGAAGATCTTTTAAGCTGTTTTCACCATCCCTGAAAAACTGTTTTTTCTGGCATTATCACCCTGAAATAGAACTTGTTTATGTAGAAGCTTCAAACGGAATCCGTCATGTCGGGAAAAATATTTCTGATTTTAAGGAAAGTGAACTGCTTTTAATAGGTTCCAATGTCCCCCATCTTAATTTTGATTATAAAATACAGACGGAGTGCAAACAGTTGGTTCTGCAAATGCGCGAAAATTTCCTGCAAGACCTTATTTTTCCCGTTCCTGAATTTGAAAATATCAAACATCTTTTAGACCGTTCTTACCTTGGATTATCTTTTTCAGGGGAAACAAAAAAAATTGTTGTCGAAAAACTTCATCGTATAAAAGATGAAAATTCTTTCGAATCTTTAATTGGTTTAATTGAAATTTTAAATATTCTCGCTCATTCGGATGAAGTAAAGGAACTTAATAATGAAGATACCCGAATAAAGTGGTTTTTAAACGATAAAATCAGGATGGGAACTATTTATGACTACATCAATGAAAATTATGATAAGAAAACCAACGTCAATGAAATTGCACAAATCGTAAGCTTGAGTACTCCTGCTTTTTGTCGCTATTTTAAAAAGCAAACCAATATGACTTTCACCGATTTTGTGAATAATTACAGAATTAATCAGGCTAAATTATTATTGCTGCAAAATTCCTGTATCACGGAAATTTGTTTTCAGGTGGGTTTTGAAAGTCTTTCTTATTTTAATAAATTATTCAAACAGCATGTTGGAAAAACGCCTTCGGAATTTAAAAAGAAGCATTTGAATAAGGTTGAAGGGATGATTTAATTTTTTGATGAGATTGCTTTACTTCGACAGGCTCAGTACAGGCTCGCTTCGCTCCTCGCAATGACAAAAGAAAATCGCTCCGAAAACGAAGCGATTTATATTTTTAGTGAATATGTTTTTCTGCGTGATAAGAACTTCTTACAAGAG
Organism: Chryseobacterium limigenitum; assembly: GCF_900114875.1. Classification (GTDB taxonomy): domain Bacteria; phylum Bacteroidota; class Bacteroidia; order Flavobacteriales; family Weeksellaceae; genus Chryseobacterium; species Chryseobacterium limigenitum. The sequence goes on along the minus strand of NZ_FPKW01000023.1, from coordinate 12,876 downwards.
GCGAACTTTCAACATGTCTGAAACCTAAACTTCTTGCAAAATCCCCGTATTCATCAAACTCTTCCGGTGTAATGAATTGTTTAACAGGCAAATGTTTCTTAGTAGGCTGTAAATACTGACCTAAAGTAATTACGTCTACATTTGCGTTTCTGATGTCTTCAATCGTTTGGAAAACCTCATCTTTTGTTTCCCCTAAACCAAGCATCATCCCTGTTTTGGTTCTTCTTTGTCCGGCTTCTTTCAAGTATCTTAAAACTTCAAGGCTTCTTTCGTATTTTGCCTGAATTCTTACTTCTCTCGTCAGACGTTTTACGGTTTCCATGTTGTGAGAGATCACTTCGGGAGCTACATCAACTAATCTGTCAATATGTTTTGTTAATCCCTGAAAATCAGGAATTAAAGTTTCCATTGTTGTTCCGGGAGAAATTCTTCTTACAGCATTTACGGTTTCACCCCAAAGGATTGAACCCATATCTTTCAAATCATCACGGTCTACAGAAGTTAAAACGGCATGCTTAATCTTCATTAATTTGATGGAACGGGCTACTTTTTCAGGTTCATCCCAGTTTACATCCATTGGTTTTCCCGTTTTTACCCCGCAAAATCCACAACTTCTTGTACAGATGTTTCCTAAGATCATGAAAGTTGCTGTTCCTTCTCCCCAACATTCACCCATATTTGGGCAGCTTCCACTCTGGCAAATCGTATTTAATTTATATTTATCAACCAAAGTTCTTAATTCTCTGTAATTTTTTCCGGTAGGAAGTTTTACACGAATCCATTTTGGTTTTTGAACGGTAGTATCTTGAACTAAATTTTCCATTTATTTCTCAAATTGAAGGTTCAAAGTTAAGGATTTTTTTATCGAAACAATCAAAGACCGGCATTGATAGAACAGATAATTTCGTAAATTTAAACCTTACTATTTCCTATGAAGACAACATTTTGCTTTCTATCCATTATTTTCAGTACATTTTGTTTTGCTCAAAAAGAATTTCAGCCGAAAAGTTCAGAAGTCATTCAAGCTATTGACGGTGATCTGGATGGCGATAAAATCCCTGAAAAGGTGATTGTATACAACACAAAAGATACAACCGATTTTGGAAATATCCGTGAACTTCAGATTCTGAAAAAAGTTAATGGAAAATGGAACATCCTGGAAAAATCAAGAAACGCAATTCTTGAAAGCAGAGGTGGCGGAATGATGGGAGATCCTTACCAAGATATGGAAATAAAAAAGGGAATTTTGATGATCACTCAGGCGGGAGGAAGCAGCTGGAAATGGGGCTATACGGATAAATACAGGTTTCAGAACGGTCAGTTTGAATTGATTGGATATGATTCTACCTACGGGAAACCTGAAGAATATTTTTCAAGTGTAGAGTTTAACCTTTCAACCGGACAGCTTCATTTCGAAAAAGAGGTTGAAAATACTGCCGAGTATGGAAAATCTAAAAAGGAAACTTTTATTAAAAAAGGAGTGAAAATTAATCTTCAAAATAGAAATCTGAAAGAGCAAAGAAAGATTACACTTCCTAAAACGAAGGAGGATGTTTATTTCTAATCATTAAAATTATCCGCAAAAATTGTCATTCTGACGAAGGAAGAATCTAAACTGTTGAAGCATGATTGAGATCTTTTCAGGATGACAAACAGAGCGTTAGATTGTTTTTAAAGAAAGAAAGAATTAATTATCCTCAAACTCATTATTTTTCAATAGCTCTGCTAAGACTTTTTTGGCGCGCATCACTCGAACTTTTGTGTTAGCAACGGAAATTCCGAGTTCTTCTGCGATTTCTTTGATACTTTTTTCCTCGAAAAATCTTAGCTTGATAATATCCTGATAATTGGCATCTAAAGATTCTATGGTTTTGATGATCTTTTTTTGCTCCTCATTAGAGATCATTAGCTCTTCGGGAGATTTTGCGTATTGATTTTTTACTTCATCCAGATTTTCGGTTGGATCTTGGTTTTCTCTGCTTTTCTTTCTCCAGAAATCGATGATTGTATTTTGAGCAATCGTTAAAATCCAGGTTTTAAACTGAAAATGCGGATCGTACATATCGAGTTTTGACAGTACTTTTGAGAAAACATTTACCGTAATTTCGTCTGCATCATTTTCATCCCCTACTTTTTTCATCACAAAAGAGAAAACATCCACCCAAAAAACATTAATGAGTTTGGTTTGAGCTTTCTGATCTTTTTCCTTGGCTTTGTTGATGAGAAGGAATAATTGTTCGTCGTTCATTACTAACAAATATAATTTATTTTGAGTAAAAAGGCAAATTTCATTTTGTACAGAATGACAAATTTTGTTGCAAAAATGATAATTTGAAAAGAGCAACCGCAGCCCTAGCCCAGATTGCAGCGGCATCCTTTTGGGTTGCGGGCGGAGCGAAGCGAAGCCCGTAACCCAAAAGATATAGCGGAAAGCTGGAAATTGCTCCTAATAATTATAAATGATAAGTTATGAATGATGAATGATTATCTACTTACCATCGAATTTATTATCTTTGCACATTAAATTTTAAAGAAAAAAATCAATGAATTCCTTTATAGAAGAACTAAAATGGCGTGGTCTTTTTGCCGATATGATGCCCGGAACCGATGAACAGCTGAATAAAGAGGTAACTACTGCATATATTGGTTTTGATCCAACTGCTGATTCTTTGCATATCGGAAGTCTTATTCAGATAAAAATTTTAGCACACTTTCAACAGCATGGTCATAAGCCGATTGCTTTGGTGGGCGGTGCTACAGGTATGATTGGAGATCCTTCAGGAAAATCTGCTGAGAGAAATCTTTTGGACGAAGAAACTCTTTTGCATTATGTTGACTGTCTGAAAAACCAACTTTCGAGATTTTTGAATTTTGAAGGAAACGAGCCTAACCAAGCTGAATTGGTGAATAACTATGATTGGATGAAGAATATCTCATTCCTTGATTTCGCTAAAAATGTTGGGAAAAACATTACAGTAAATTACATGATGGCAAAAGATTCTGTGAAGAAAAGACTTTCCGGAGACGCAGGTGTTGACGGAATGAGTTTTACGGAATTTACTTACCAATTGATTCAGGGATATGATTTTCTTCATTTATACCAAAATAATAATGTGAAGCTTCAAATGGGAGGTTCAGATCAGTGGGGAAATATCACGACAGGAACAGAATTGATTCGTAGAAAAGCTCAGGGTGAAGCGTTTGCATTAACAGTTCCATTGATCACTAAAGCTGACGGTTCTAAATTCGGAAAGTCTGAAAGCGGTGAAAATTACTGGCTAGACAAGAAGAAAACTTCTCCTTATAAATTCTACCAATTCTGGTTGAATGCTACAGATAGTGATGCTGAAAGATTCATTAAATTCTATACTTTCTTAAGCAAAGAAGAAATTGATGCTTTAATTGAAGATCACAAAACAGCCCCACACGAAAGAAAACTTCAAAAGAGATTGGCAGAAGAAGTAACGGTTTGGGTTCATGGAAGAGAAGAATTCGAAAAAGCATTGAAAGCTTCTGAAATACTTTTCGGACGTTCTACCGCTGAAGATCTGGTAAGTCTTGATGAGGAAACTTTTTTGGAAGTTTTTGAAGGAGTTCCCAAAAAAGAAGTAGCAAAGGCTGATGTTTTGGGAATCAATATCGTTGATTTACTTTCTGAAAAATCAGGTTTTTTGAAGTCTAAAAGCGAGGCTACAAGGGAATTGAAAGGAAATTCGATCTCTGTCAATAAAGAAAAAGTAAACGAGGTTTACACCGCTAATGAAACTGACTTAATTGATGGTAAATTTTTATTACTTCAAAAAGGAAAGAAAAGCTATTTTATTGTAAAAGTAAGTTAGTTTTATTAATTAAAAAATATAAAAAGGAATCCTGAAATCAGGATTCCTTTTTATGATATAAGAATAATGATTCTATATTTTATACGCTCATCTACAGCTGAACAGCAGATTGAGCAGTAAGAGCTTGTCCGGTAGATGTTACCTCCTTTTTCACGACTCCGTCCACCAATATCTGTACTTTTAGGTTAGAAGAAGCATTGGCTCCCGTTGCATTTACTTTAACCACCAAAATACCTCCTCCATCTATCTTGGTTTCCGGGCTTGTCCACACAGTACCACTTACTCCTGTAGCTTGTACGTTTGCTTCGCCATTAAAACCGTACATAGCACTGTTGATAGTAGAACCAGCAGATACCTCCGCTTTAAAAACTACATTGTGTGCTGTAGTAGGTGTTGATTTTTTTGGAGATTCATCATCACGATCGTGATCACATGAAATAAATGTGGTAAATAGGCTCAATACAACTAAAGATAAAAATCCTTTAATAGCATTTCTTACTAATTTTTTTTGTTTTGTCATTGTGTTTGTTTGTTTTGTCATTGTGTTTGTTTCATTTTTGATTAATAACATCCAAGTAACGGACTAAATAATTATTTTATTACATCTACCTATTTATTTTTCAGCCATTTAGATCTATCATAAAAAAATAAAATTCAATCTTGGTATACTTATTAATTAATTAAATTATAATTATTTCCATATTATTAAAAAATAACACACTACAATTTCAATTTGCATTTATTTTAATTTTAATGTTAATTTTTTCATAAACTTAAAGCCAGATAATATTTATAACAATCACGGGTATTTATCTCGGAAAAACGATGATATAATCGGAAAATAAAAAAACCACCCCAAAAAGGGTGGTTTTAATATAATTTAATTACTTTTTTTTCTAAAGTTCTAAGAAACTGTGTGCAATAGTAGCACTTTTTGTTCCCTGTCCTACCACAGTATCAGTTTTTGCAACTGCTCCGTCAATCCAAATACTTATGATAAGCTTAGAATCAGTGTTTAAAAGTTCTGCATTAGCTCCTAAGTTTAATTGTGACTGGCTTGAGTTTACGAAAAACTCTCCGCTAGACCACACCAGACCTGTAGGATTAAAAGTATTTTGCTGATTTGTTCCTACCTGAGTAACTACAGTCTTGAAATAACTGATAGGCGGAGGTGCAGTTGTACCACCATGAACTATTTTTGCTTCAAACTGAACAATGTGATCAGTAAACTCTTCGCCATCGTCATCTTTTTTACATGAATTAACTACAGAAATTGTGGAAAATAATACGATGAATAAAAAAGAAAGTCTAAGTAAACTTTTAAGGTTGTAAAATTGCTTCATTTCTCCAAATAGATTTTTTAATGTTTCAAATATAGGTTTTTTATCAATATAAAAATAACTTTTATGAAAAATTTCTAACAAAGATTTCTAAATAATATCAAATCAATAAAAAGACAACTTACAACCTTTTTATTATATTCATTACTATTCAAATATTGCTCAAAATGCTCATTATCAAATAATAAAACATCTATTCTAACACTTAATTTTTAAACAAAATAATGAAAATATAGGATTTCATAATATAATTTATTATTTATCTTTGTTATATGAATTTAGATTACATCGTAAGAGAACCTGAGAACATTTCATCAAATACTCCTATTCTTTTTATGCTTCACGGTTATGGAAGCAACGAACAAGACCTTTTCAGTTTCAGAGAAACGCTTCCCGCAGACTGGATCATCGTAAGTTTCAGAGCGCCGAGAGACACTCAGTTTGAAGGATATTCTTGGTTTGATATAGATTTTAATAATCCTGAAAATTTCATCGATACAGACCAAGCTAAAGAATCATTAAACAATGTATTGGAAAATATTCTGAAAATCGTTAACCATTACGGATTAACGGAAAGCAAAACTCATCTTTGCGGTTTCAGTCAGGGTGGTATTCTTTGTTATTCTTTAGCCTTAAAATATCCTGAAATGTTCAATTATGTAGCATGTTTAAGCAGTTTTCCCGAGGAAAAACTTCTGGACAACATTGTAAAAGACAAAAAAAAGCTGGAACACCTTAGATTTTTTATTTCGCATGGAAGTGATGACGCTGTCATTCCTTTAGAATGGGGAAGAAAAGCTGCCGATCTGTTGTATGATCTGAGTTGTTACTTTACTTTCAGAGAATATATGAGCGGACATGGCGTGAATCAGAAAAATTATATGGATCTGATGGAGTTTTTCTCAAAGTAAATCATTTTTACAAAAAACAAACCGTTTACAAACATTCATTATAAAATATTCAAACATTCTCAAAATTGGGAATGTTTTTTATTTCCCGTACGGATAATTTTACTAAATTCAGTAAATGAAAACACTGCATTTTATTATGATTTTATTCTTAAGCATTTTTGTAAATGCCCAGAATAGTTTTGAAATAAAAGATGCAAAAAAAACCGTCATCCCTTTTAAATTTATTAATAACCTGATCTTTATTCCGGTTACGATAAATGGTGTTGAACTTACTTTTTTACTCGATACAGGTGTGGCTGAGACCTTACTTTTCAGTTTAGAAAACAAGGAAATGAAACTCACCAATATCGAGAAAATAAAATTTTCAGGATTGGGCGGGGATCTCAGTATTGACGGCTTAAAATCTGACAATAATATTGGTGTAATCGGGAAAAACTGCATTAATAAATCGATGACCATTTATATTATCGTGAATGAAGAGTTCAATATTTCTTCTCATGTAGGAATTCCTGTAAATGGAGTTATTGGCTATCATTTATTTAAGGACAATCCTATTTCAATAGATTATGCTTCAAAGAAAATAACGATTTACGGTGATCGAAATCTGTTTCAAAAAAAGGTTAGAAAATCAGAAGAACTTCCCATAACCATTGAAAAAAGCAAGCCTTATGTTTACGCAGATATAGAAATGACCAACGAAAAGAAAAGTTCAAAATTATTAATCGATCTGGGAAACAGTGATCCTATCTGGCTTTTTCCGGCACTAATTAAAGATTTTGTGTATAACAGACCTAATATTGAGGATTTTTTGGGCAGAGGATTTAACGGAGACATTTTTGGGAAAAGAAGTAGAATTCACAACTTTTATCTTGGAGATTTTAAGTTTGAAAAACCGCTTACCGCAATGCCTGATGAGTATTCTATCCAGCATGTTCATTTGGTTGCGGATAGAAAAGGTTCTGTCGGAGGTGAGATCATGCGTCGTTTTACGGTTGCTTTTGATTATCCTAATCAGAAATTATATTTAAGAAAAAACAAGAGTTTTGACGACCCTTTCCATTTTAATATGAGCGGACTCGATTTCAAACAGGACGGGCTTCAATGGCAGCAAGATCTTGTAAAAATTGAAACGACTAAAACGACAAACTCGGTAAGTGAATTTAACCCGGGAGGCGATAAATTTCAATATAAGTTTGCTTTAAAACCTATATTTTCAATTTCCGGAGTGAGAAAAGATTCTCCCGGCGATAAAGCAGGCTTTAGAAAAGACGATCAGGTATTGACCATCAATGGAAATAAAACATCAGAAATGACCTTAGAAAGCATGATGGAGCTAATGAAATCTTACGAAGGCAGAACCATCAACATTGTTATACAGAGAAAAACGGAGAAGTTAACGTTGAGCTTTGAGCTGGAAGACCCTATCCCCTATCAAGAATAAAAAATATGCAAACCGAAGAAACAACATTAGATAAAATAAGAACCCGGCCGAGATTCAAAATGTTTACCCATTTGACCAAGGAAGAATATGCCGAAAATCTAAAAAAATATCTTGCAGAACACAAAGATGAATTTTCCGGAAACATCAACAAAGAAGTTGCAACCATATGCGTTGAAACCGAATACGATAATTACTGGAAACCCCGATTATCATTAAGAATAGAGATAGAAGACGAACAGACTGCCATCCGAGGGGTTTTTGGCCCCAGTTCAGCAGTCTGGACATTTTTCATGTTCTTATATTTCTCTTTTTCGATCTTTTGGATGGTTTTCTTCACAATGTATTATGTAGAAAAACAAATCAAAACCTTTGAATACCCGTGGGCACTACCCGCTTCATTTGTGATGATTTTCTTGATACTTTTAACGTATGCAGCAGCAAGATTCGGACAAAGCAAGGGCAAAGACGAAATGCAGAAACTCAGACGATTTGCCGAAGAATCTACATTGCAGTTTGAAAAAATTCAGGATAATTAAGGAGCAAGAGTCTTAGGATTCTCCGGCATTTGCTCAATTTGAGCTTTTGCCATTTTCATAGAATCCACTACCTTTTCTCTGTTGGCTTGTTCTTTTAAGATCTTTTCAATATTCGGTTCAATAAGTTTGCTCATTTCTTCTACAGAAATATTATTGGAATTAGGATCATCCAGTAATTTTCTCCATGGTTTTCTTGCACCCCACTTGTAATCTCCGAAAACCATTACGGCAGTTCCTTTTGCTTTTGTAGTGGCGCCTCCGGGATTAAGAACCCAAGTATCAGCGTAAGAATACAACCATTGTGCATCTTTCATTAACAATCTTAAGCATGAATGCGATGCAGGATAACCGGGAAGGTCATATTGATGCCATCCAATTCCGCCGGTATTGAAAATATTGAAATTATAAGGTAATTTCCATTCGCTGCTTACCGTAGAAGTAGATAATTTCTTTTTCCAGTTGGCAAACGTAAGTCCTCTTGTTGTCTGTGCTGCTTTTTTTCCCATACTCGTCGGTCCCCATTTCACTAAAGTTCCATTTGAATAAACACCATATGCCTGAATCGGGTAAGAAAAAATAACAAACTTTTTCACACCACTCAGTACATCCATCTGCATTGGGAAAGGCGAATAAGACATCAACGTCGTATCTATTTTTGCAGGAACAACCAAGGTATCGGCATTCCATTTATTTTTTGAATCTAATCTGTTTAAAGCTAAAATTGCATAACGCTCTCTCTCACTATACTTCTTGCTGAATTCAGAGTATATAGAATCTCTCATTTTTTTATCCTTTGGAAGAATAAAAGCATTATAAAAGCCTGTTTCCTGCATGGTTGGAGGTACAGATTCTTTCATTACCACAGAATCTTTCTTTAAAGAATCTGTTTTTACCGCAGGAGTTTCTGATGTAGAACTTGAAGTATCTTTTAAATTGTCATTAATTTTTTCAATTTCTTTCTTACATGAAATTAAGAATAACGCGATTATACAGCTGTATAGGAATGATCTTTTCACAAATATGTTCATTATAATAAGATTGGTCTTTTTTAGTTTTTCTACTCAATACAAATATCAGACCTAAAAATGGAATAATAATTATCCTTAATGAAAATACCGTAAAAATACGGTGGTAAGCGCTACGGTGAGACTGCCATTTTTTGAGAAAGGATTAAATTTTTCCTTTGATCATCAGTTTTATCATTCATTTTTGCCTTTTTTAAAGCCTTTCCTTGGAATATTTCGTATACATTAATTCCTTTATCAAGAAAAGTAATTTTTTCAACAGAAACAACCTCTTTGGGGATATTGGCACCAAACCACAACTCATCGGGTTTTTGTTTCCAGGTTACTTCGTAAAGAACTGCATTTTGGGGATAATTGGAATTAAAACTGGTTTTAGCATAATTAAAAGCAATATCATTTCCATATAAAGTCGACATCGTTTTTTCTTTCGGCTGAATAGTAGATGTGATAGGATGCATTAAAAGCGGATTTTCTTTAAGCTCATCACTTCGCTGAATGGACGCTTCTTCGTTAAGAACATTTTTAGAATTCTGTTGACAAGAAACCAATAATATAAATCCGAAAATTAAATAAAAACTACAATTTTTCATTTAGTATTAATTTTTTTAAGTTGAGAAATTAAATATAACGGTGGAGTAAAAACATAATCCCGATCTGCAACAGGCTTATGACATTCGATGCATTCCTGCTCAAAATTTGGAATATCTCCTCCATAAGGTTTCAAATCACTTCCTTTCCATCTCGCCCAGCCCCAGCCTTTTGTTTTAGAATACTTTTCGGTATTTTTAATCATAAATTCTACTGCTAAAAATTCACCTGAAGAAATATTTCCATCTTTTTGCGCCTGCTGTTTCCAAACCGTTTTTGCAAAGACTGCTCCATCCGGCCACGGATTTACTTTATGCTCCCGAATTGCTTTCACCGCAATCTCATTTCCAAAAATAATTCGCATCGTTCCGTTATCAAAACGGTCTGTTGTACTGATGGCTTTCCAGTTTCGATAATCCGGGAAATAGTGTATCCCATTCGGTGCATCTTTTATATGAGGTTTTTTCAACTCACCATTAACCCAAGAATTGTATTGCTTTTCCGCCTCTTTTATTTGAGAATCATCAGAAACTTTACGCGATGCAAGTGATAAAGCATAATTTTTCAACGTTTGAACCTGCTCCTGACTTAATTTTGCAGATGAATGAACAGCGGCATAACTCGGAAGAGGCATTTCACCAGACAACACTTTGTTGATCGCATAATAAATCGTTGAATTCTGTTGCGCTTTTGGCAAGGAATCCCATTTTGAAAAATTTAAAACCTCACGAGCTTCTTTAATATGAGACGTAACCAGAAAATTGGCAGGAGTAATTTTATCATACCATCTTAAATTCGTTTCTGAGGAATGACAGTCAAAACACGAGCTTCTCAAAATCGCATTAACTTCCTTTGGAACGTTGGTAAGGTTTTGCATTTTTGTTCCGTGATCAATTTTTTCAGGTCGAAAAAACTGTAGGCCGGCAAATCCGACAAGCAAAAACAAGATCAGTTTATTTCTATTTTTCATGAGATAATCATTTTATAGTTTATTTAAATTCTGAAATCAAAGCTATACAAAATCAACACCTTACCTTATTAAATTATTAATAAAAGGGAAAAACAAGACCTTAAAAGCGAATATTTCCTTATGAATAAATGAGTAATTTTGGAGCGAATTAGAAATTCTGCCATCATCAATGAAAAAGATCAATCTTTATACCCTTACTTTTCTCGCAATAAGTATTGTGATTTTACTTATCAGCTTTTTTTCTTTCCGATATTTATATTCATCTTCTAAAAAAGATGTTTTCGACAGTACATTTGAGGCAGGAAAAAGAGAAGCACGTGAAATTGGTAAATTGCTGGAGCTACAGCTTAAGCAAGGTCTTTCAAAAGAAACCGTTATTCAGAATCTTCAAAGCAGTATTGTCAATACAGATACTCAAAGCGGATTTATTTGTATGTACAATCAAAATGGAATTGAACTTTGTCATCCCAACCCCGCTTTAATCGGTCGCAAGGTTGAGAAAAACAGCTCAGAATTTATTTTAAATAATGACAAACAGTTTGATTTTCTTGAAATTCTAAATTCCGGGAAAGCTAGTACAGGAATACACAATTTTAATAGAAACTCAAACCGCACCTCTGAAATTGCAAGTTTTTATCCGGTAGAAGGCAGCAACTGGATGGTAGCTTCACATGCCAATATTGATGTAATCGAAAAGCAGATTTCTGATTTATATTTAACTTTTTCAGTTGTATTCCTAATAACCAGTTTATTAATTCTCGGAATAAGTTTTTTTCTGATCCGAATGATTTATAAAAAATATGAAAATCAGAAAAATGATGAAATTAAAAACCTTAATGATGAAGTCAATTCTTTAACAGCAATCAATACACAGCTTCATTTAATTCATGAAAAACATAGAAAAGATAGTAACAATTTCACAAGTGAAGAATCTTCTGAAAATTCAAAGAAAAGAATTATTACTTATTATAAAGATGAATTAATCTCTTTAGAAACCTCAGATATTGCTTACTTCTTTCTTGAGAACAATATTGTTTACATTAAAACATGCTCAGGAAATCAATATTCAATCAACTCGAGTCTTGATGAATTAATTAAAACTTTGGATCAACAAATATTTTACAGAGCCAATCGTCAGTTTATTATTAATGTAAAAGCGATTAATAATATTCTTGTGTATGGCAAAAACCAGTTAAAACTTGTGGTAAAACCTGAAAGTGATGAAGTAATACTTATTAGTAAAAACAGAGTCGCAGAATTCAAAAAATGGCTGGAACAGTAAACATTTTTTCTGTTTAAAAACATCAAGCTATATAAAACAAAAAACTCTTCAAAATACATTGAAGAGTTTAAGATTATAAGAATAGTTTCAGAACAAAGGTAGCAACTCCGCAAGTTATTACTAAATTAAAAAAAAGTAATTCCAAACGATATATCACATATTGTAAGAGTTAAAAGTCTTAGATTGAGTCCTTAATCTTCAAATCTGTATTAAAAAACAATAACTAAAATTTAAAATATTAGGGAATAAATAATTTATTACATAATAATTAAAGAATAATTTAAAACCACTCTGTTATTTTATTGAATATTTAATATAAATGCATTTTCAATAGTAAATACTTGTAAATTAGCATTCATATCAATCAAATATGAAAAATACAAAACTATCTATTATGATTACTGCATTTGCAGTTCTTCCGTCTGTCCATTTATTCTCACAGGATAATGAGAAATTGATAAAAGATTACATTTCTCAAAATAAAATCAGAGAATATCAAAAATCTGATCTCGCTAATTTTATAATTGAAAATGTTGATGATTCAAAATCATTAAATGGAAATGTTGTAAAATTTCAGCAAACGTATAATGGGTATCCTGTCTATAGTGAACTTGCAACTATTTTTGAGACAAAATTTATATACTCTTTATGCTACATTTTTAGATTGATTAGACATTAAATTTTGATACTCTTTTATGGTTAAATTTCCTAAAGCCGAATGCCTTCTGTGAGTGTTGTAAAATGTTTCTATATATTCAAACACAGAGTTTTTAGCATGATCTCTAGTTTCATATTTATTTTGATAGACAAGTTCGGTTTTCAGAGTTTTGAAAAAGCTCTCAGCTACAGCATTGTCATAACAATTTCCTTTTCCGCTCATGCTTCGAGTAATGTTTTTTCCGACTATTGATGTAAATTCTGTACACGCATATTGTATCCCTCTA
>NZ_FPKW01000031.1 GCF_900114875.1 Chryseobacterium limigenitum | reverse complement strand
ACCATAAAAGAGTATCAAAATTTAATGTCTAATCAATCTAAAAATGTAGCATAAAGAGTATATAAATTTTGTCTCAAAAATAGTTGCAAGTTCAGATTAACTTTTATACTTCAGGCTGGTACACTTAATATAGGAAGTGGAAACTTAGTTTATTCGGTAACGGGTACACCTACTACAGTCACAACAATGAATATCCCAGTATCATTTAATGGTGCAACTACTTGTACTGTTTCCAAGGCTGCTCAATTGCCATCGACGCCTCCTCCTCCAGATGGACCTTATGATTGGATTATATATAACAGTGATACTAATACAAATTTTCAAGTTTCACTTTTGGGAGTTACAGGAACTGTCAGCCAAAGAACTCCTGTTGCAAAAGTCTCATGTGTATATATTGATAACATTCTTAATCAAATATCAGCAGGTACAACTAATACATGGAAATTCAATAAACTTATAGGTTATTCAAATATGGCGATTTATACTAGGCAAGGAAATGCAAGTACTAGTATTCCTACTTTCTGGAGAAACGGAGTACAAGTATTTCCTACAAAGCATTGGGATTATGTTGAAAATTGCGTTGGTGATCCTAATCCAAGGATGCATTGGGTAAGCCATAAAGGAGTATGGTTCGATGAGATTAGACTTACTGCGGATACAACTTCTATAATATATATAGGCTTGAGAACAGTTGCTCCATAATAAGCATTTTAAAATTACAGTAAAAGAATTTAATATTAAAAATAGTTTAGAAAGAGGCTGTCTCAAAAGGGCAGTCTCTTTTTTTTACTCTCATCGAAAAAGTAAATCCAGTAAAAATTTTGTTCCGAAAAACCTTCCCAAATCTCTACACGATTGATATAATAAATTTTGCCAGGCATAATAATTAAGCCTTTTTAATAATACTGAAGATTTGGTATGCCTAAGTCTTACTGTAGCCGCAGTTCTAAGGATCTGCTCCCGATCTTTAGTATGATCTGTTTTCAATTTCCTTATATTTAAAATGCGATTTTCCAACTTTAGAGGAGTAACTCCGTTTGGGAAAAAGCAGTTCTTAGAGGTAATAAAATCGTTCGATTTTTATGCTTTTAATATTCTTTGATTATTAACATTATCACATTTTTGATAGCACCAATTTTATTTAAATGATCTCCAGATATAATAACTCCACTATTTTAAATTTATTTTTTGTGAATTCCTTCTACTTAATTTTACTCACACACCCATTTCAAACAACTGAATTACAGCTAACTACACTCTTTAAGTGAATTTACAGTAAGGGTTTTTCAGCTCAGTGGTTTTACATTTGCACCTATAAATTTATGAAAATAATTTAATTAATATTTTACAAAAACTGTAGTACTATAAAAATACAAATTTAATATAAAGTCTTAAGATCTTTAAAACAGGATGGTCTTTAGAATACACAAATAAAAACTTTTGTATTGACAACAAAAGGGTTGCAGCAAGTCTCTTTCAGATTGTGATTATTTAGCTCTTTTTGGAACCGCATAAAACAAAAAATGCTGTAAAACATTTATTTTACAGCATTTTTACTATTTTTATTAATAGTTAAGGAAAGAAGGATTCGAATTCTTTCCTCAAATCCGTATGGACACTATATTCTAACAAATCATAAATCAGAGAATACCCCTACTCTATTATCTTCTATCCGAGAGAATTAAAGATCATCATAGATCGATTTTTACCTGATATCAGAAATTATCCTGAAACAATGAAGACAGTTATATTTTTTCCAAAAGATGCCCAAAATAATTTTTCTTTTTAATAAGATAAGATTCATTCGTTGCGTTAGAATCAATTTCCAGAGGAATTCTTTTATTAAGCAAAATACCGCTATTGTCAAGAGATTTTAATTTTTCAGGATTATTGGTTAATAAATTTACCCTTGAAACAGTAAGTATTTTAAGCATTTCAATGGCTACACCAAAATCTCTTCCGTCTGCGGGAAGACCTAATCTCAGATTCGCTTCCACCGTATCAAGACCTTCTTCCTGAAGGGCGTACGCTTTCAATTTGTTTATAATTCCAATATTTCTTCCTTCCTGTCTTAGGTAGATAATAATTCCTCCGTTTTCCGAAACAAATTTCATTGCGGCATCCAATTGCTGTCCGCATTCGCATTTTCTGGAATGAAAAACTTCTCCCGTAATGCATTCTGAATGGAAACGCACATTCACAATATCATTAAAATCTGTTTTCTCCGCAACCCAAACCAAATGAGGATTCCAGTCATTTTCATTTTCGGAAAAAGCATAAACTTTAAACATTCCAAAATCTGTAGGTATATTAGATTGAGCTTGTATTTTCAACATGAGTTATAATTTGAATGATTGTTATAGTACAAATTTATACTTTATTTATTTAATTGGTAAAATTAATTACTAAATTTGTCATAAATAAAATCTATAATGGAAAAAGAAAATTTGATAACAGAAGAAAAAATATTCGAACTGTATGGCGATTATATACTGAATCATGGTGAAAGACCAAAAAACATTTACAGATTTGCCAAAGACAATGATTTCGAAGAAAAATATTTTTATGATTACTTTTCAAGTTTTGAGCAGATAGAAAAGCTCATGCTGGCCAATCTTTTTAATAAGTCTGTAGAACTGGCTTCGGAAGTCAATAATTCCGACGAAGTAACTTCGAAAGAAAAATTACTGAATGTCTATTTTATCTTTTTTGAAAATATGACGATGAACAGATCTTTAGTATTAATGATTTTAGGAAATGATAGATTACGCGCTGCGAAAATCTCAAATCAGCTGAAGGAAACACACCGGAATTTCATCAAAACCTTAGACTTCAACGACTGGGAAATGATAGAAAAAGCTAAGGATAATATAAAAAACTTTCACGAAAAAGCTAGAGAAGAAGCTTTATGGCTACATTTGGTTTCTGCCATCGAGTTTTGGAAAAAAGATACTTCGCCTTCATTCGAAAAAACGGATATCTATATCGAAAAAACAATTGATACAGGATTTGAATTAATGGATAACGAACCGTTACGAAAAGTTTTGGATCTCGGAAAATTTTTATTTAAAGAAAATTTCAAAAAAAATTAAATGAAACTTCCAATGATGGAAGTTCCATCTGACCTTAATCAATAAGAAATTTACAGATGAAAACACTTAATAAAATTCCGACCGGAAAACTTGAAAGAACAAGCAGTTTGCTGAAAGCAGGTGCAAAAGTAGGCGTTAACTACATCAAATATTACGGAAACAAGATCACGAAAGACAAAAACGAAGACGAAGCGCTGAAAACATTAAATGAAGATAATGCAACAGACATTTATGACTCTCTGAAAGAACTGAAAGGCTCTGCTTTAAAGGTTGCTCAAATGCTGAGTATGGAAAAAAACATTCTTCCGCAGGCTTATGTGGAGAAATTTTCCCTGTCACAGTTTTCCGTTCCGCCACTTTCCGGAGCTTTGGTAAAGAAGACTTTCAGAAAATATTTCGGCAAAAATCCGGAAGATATTTTTGATGAATTTACTCCAGAATCTGTAAATGCGGCAAGCATCGGTCAGGTTCATAAAGCTAAGAAAGGCAATAAAAACTTTGCGGTAAAAATCCAATATCCGGGAGTGAGAGAAAGCATTTCCAGCGATCTGAAAATGGTAAAGCCGATTGCGATGAAAATGTTCAACATCAAAAAAGAAGGTTCCGAATCTTATTTTCAGGAAGTAGAAAATAAACTGTTTGAGGAAACCGATTATGATCTTGAACTGAAAAGAAGTCAGGAAATTTCTGAAAAATGCAGCCATCTCCCGAATCTTCAGTTTCCGAAATATTACCCTGAATTTTCCTGCGAAAGAATCATCACAATGGATTGGATGACCGGAAAACATTTTTCTGAATTCACCAAACAAAATAATTCTCAGGAAAACCTCAACAAAATCGGGCAGACACTTTGGGATTTTTATATGTTCCAGATGCATATTCTAAAGCAGGTTCACGCAGATCCGCATCCCGGAAATTTCTTGATTTCTGATGATAATAAACTTTTGGTCATTGATTTTGGATGTATCAAAGAAATTCCGAACGATTTCTATCAACCCTATTTTGAATTAGCTAAAAATGAGAATTTGAATAATCCTGAGATTTTCAGGGAAAAATTATATCAGCTTGAGATTCTGAGATCTGATGATTCAGTTCAGGAACAGGAGTTTTTTACCAAATTATTCTACGAGCTTTTAGAATTGTTTACCAGACCATTTAATGCTGATAATTTTGATTTTTCTGATGAAAACTTCTTTCAGGAAATTGCCGACCTTGGACAGCGTTATGCTAAAATGAGTGATATGAAAGGAATGAATACCAACCGAGGTTCAAAGCATTTCATTTATCTGAACCGAACGTTTTTCGGATTGTATAATATGATGCACGATTTGAAAGCGAAGAATATTGAAATTAATCATTATAAAAAATTCATCCTGTAAAATGCCCGCTGATTTGCCTTCAAAAATCTGCGAAGTTTGCGGATTGCCATTTAACTGGCGAAAAAAATGGAAGAAAAACTGGGAAGACGTAAAATATTGCAGTGAAAAATGCCGAAGAAATAAAAATCTGAACAAAAATGCTGAAAAAATTTAGTCCCGAACAAACAGACCGAATTATCGAAATGGCTTGGGAAGACAGAACGCCTTTTGAGGCCATCGAATTTCAATTTAAAATAGCTGAATCAGAAGTGATTGAATTGATGAGAACCGAACTGAAATCATCAAGCTTTAAGCTTTGGAGAAAAAGAGTGAATTCCGGAATCAGTAAAAAACATCTGATGAAAAGAAATCCGGAAATTGACAGATTCAAATGCAGCAGACAAAGAACAATAAGTCACAATAAAATTTCTAAACGATGAAAAATATAGTAATTATCGGTTGCGCAGTGGAAATGGCAAAAATAACCGAGTTTTTACTGTCAGCAGATTCTTCCTGGATAACGGGACAAATCATTGGGATTGACGGCGGAATGGGAAGTATTAAACTTTGATTGATTCACAATAAATAAAACTTATATCTTTACATAAATTAAACTATGCACACTGATTTTTTTATTGATCTTCTTCTTAAGGTAAAGGATTTTGAAAACTCGAAAGCCTATAAGCCCAATTGTAATGTGGAAGATTTCCGGATGTGGCTGAACGACAAAAAATATACAGAAGAAAGCCCCACAAAGCTCTTTAAAAATGAAAAGCATACCGTTTTTTTTACCGAAAACGAAATCTGCAAACAGGTTTTGCTTCTGAGCAGATATTCCAAACAATTGATAAGGAAAGGCCTGGGAGATTTTCCTGAGCTCGCCAATGAAGAATTCACTTATCTGTACCGCTTAAAAGATGAGCCAGATCTAACAAAAATTCAGCTTATCGAACGAAACGGGCACGAAAAACAAACCGGAACTCAAATCATAAAAAGACTGCTGGAATATGGACTGATAGAAGAAAAAAATGACAGCGAAGACAAAAGAAGCAAAAGGCTGAACATCACAAAAAAAGGTGAAGAAATGTTTCATAAGTCTGTTAATAAAGTAAATATGACATCCAATATCTTATCTGGAAAATTAATGGATGAAGAGAAAACTGAGCTTTTTAGAATACTAAAAAACCTGAACGAATTTCACGCTCATATTTATGCAGATTATAAAGGAGCTGCTATAGAAGAGATTAGCGAAGTTTTCGGATTATGAGATAACTTCATTTGATTAATAAACTTCTATGTTCAGATAAAATTGTTTGAAACGCCGCCGATTATTACTGATGATATAGAAAGTTTATTTCACTTTGTTTCAATAAACTTTTTTATGTCTGAAAATTCACAAAAAATCGTTTTCCCATAAGCCTCAGAATAAGGATAAAAAGTTACATTTTATGTTGATAGATAAATTATTTTCTGCTGAATTTATCTTTCCATTTTTTTATCGTATTTCTGCTCAGGCTATAATAATTGGCTAACTCCGTATCATTCAGCCTATTTACTTTCTGGTAATCCAGTATGGCTATTATTGTTGAATGATCATAAGAACGGTATTTTTGACTGGTATATACCTTTCCGAAAATAATCTCATTCAGTTTGATGACTTCCAGAGTAGATAGCTTTTTTTTGGAAAGATAATATTGACATTCCCCTGTTTTTTCAGGATGCTTCATCATGATGAGATCAGAATATATCTTAATATAATCGGGAAAATCTATATTTATCTCGGATGCTTTTTTATCCATTTGTATAAGGTGGTTTTTGGTATTTTATATTCTTCAATAATCTGTGCTTTACTTTTTTCTCCGGAAGCAACAAGATCGAGTATAAAATCTATGATTTCTTTTGTGTAGACACTCTTCCGGAATTCAACCGATTTGGGATTGCCTGCATCTCTTCTCTGATTGAGGTTTTGGCTTTTGGGAGGGGAATACAGAACCAGATGCTGGGAATATATCCTGAAAAAATCATATTCCAATAACTTGCTCCACTTCAAAAGAATATCCGTACCAAGATTTTCGGATTCATACATGGCTTCTATTTCTCTTTCAGAACATTTAAAAAACTTACATATACGGGATATTTCTATGCTGTATTTCTCTGCATGTTGACTGATTAAGCTTCCAATATGTATATCTTTAAAATTCATTTTTGCTGATCTTTATTTTAGAATACTGAAGAGATTTTTTCAGGATTGTATACTGATTGGGACTAAGTCCGAACAGCCTGTAACTGAAAGTTAAGTATTTTCCTCTGTCAGATTTTATGATTAGGAAGAGTGTTTCTTTGTGTAAACGATAATAAACGGAAACTCCAAAGAAACTCCCAGTATTTTTTGTGTAAGCAATGGTAGGAAATTGCCACAAAAGGGATTTCTGTGGCAATTTTAATTGATCATTGTGTATTTAGAATCTGTGGTAGCAGAAAAATCTACACCCTTTTTTGTTATATATTGAGTGTTTAGGGGATTATTTTACCTTCCCATATAGGCTACCTCAACTTTGTTTCTCCCTTGAAACTGAGCGTTAGAATTAGGGTCTACAAAAGTTAACGTTTGGGGAAGAGGTTGACCATCACCAAACTCAAAAGCAATGTTATCTCCTGCATTAACATCTATAATAACAGTTACCGTTTGTGCCAGATAGCTATCTCCAACTACATATCCATAAGTTTCAGGGTTTTTGATAATACTACCATTTTTTTTAATAATAAAATAAACAGCCTTTTGAGAGCTTGTAGAATCCCCACGCAAGAAACAATGGTATACGATCATATATTTCCCTGTAGATGTTGGTGTAAATCCTTCAAGACCGGGTACAATTGTATGGTTATTTATTCCTTTTGTAATGGTAATGTCATATCCAGAATAGGTTGGACTAAGTTCCAGATATTGTGTATCTTTTGGATATGCCCATTTTGCGTTACCATTGGCATCGGATGTTAATACCTTTTGGTCAGCCTGAGATCCGTCCGCCAAACGAAATCCACCAGCAGGTGTAGGTGCCACTATATCTAGTTTTGTATTAGGAGTGTCGGTTCCTATCCCAATATTACCAGAGTCCGTTCCTGTTCCGTGTGTGATTGTAAGAGCTGCTGCGCCAGATCCAGGTCGATCAAGAACCTGAAATTGTCCGTTAGCACTTTTAATAGACCATTGTCCACCAGAAACTGGATCGCTGGTAGTTGAAAAATAGATTTCATTTCTGCTACCGTCATTTACGAAATGCATATTATTGGATTCTGAACCGTTATTGTATTCAAATCTAGTTGAAGATCCGTTTACGGTTAATTTAGAATCCGGATTTGCAGTACCAATACCTACGTTTCCTGTACCATTGCGTAACATCAGAAGTCCGTTCTTGCTTGGATCTCCGTTGCTTGTTTCCAATGCTACTCCATTAGAATTGGAGTTCATACTAATATACTTCCCAGTGCCAGAAATCCCAAGATTGCTTCCCAAACGATGATAAATTCCCCCTGCAGCAGAAAATTTGATCCCGTTATCAGAAGTATCATCATCATCATCTATCCTGATACTTCCATATCTGAGATGTAAATGATCTACAGGATTTGCAATACCCAGTCCCATATTCCCGTTATTAAGAACGGTCACCATTTCCGGAGTTGCAGTAGAATTATTAATTTCCAGTGCTTTTGTAGTAGCATCTATACCCTTCGATACGATGTCTAAAGTAGCACTCGGATCTTTTGTATTTACACCTATACTTCCAGTGTTGGTTTGTGCGAAAATAATTTCGTTTACGGCAATAAATGCAACTAAAAAAAGAGTTTTTCTCATCATTTGTTATTTTTTTATTGTTAGAATTAAAAATGTGCTGATTAAAAATTAGATATATTTTTACGGCTTCACATATAATACATTACTCCCTGTCACTTTATACAAACCACCGTTTGGTAATGCAGCATCAGTTGCACCGTCTGCTTCTGTGGCATAGCTTGGTAAGCCTTGTATTATAACTGGGGTGATGTCTGCTGCTGTCTTTACCACTGTCAAAGCACTCTGTGGTGCATTGGTTCCGATACCCACCTTTCCCATTTGGTAAATATCCTGGGTATTGTCTGTAGCACCTGTATCTGTTACCATGTTGTACCATGGTTCTGTTGCGGCTGCGAGTGTAGAGGTAGAAAGCTTACGCAAAACCCCGTTGGTATCTGTGGTTACCACTTCGTCTGTAACAGCACCTGTTTGCAACCCTTCAAAACGTACTGGATTCGCGGCATCTATTACGTGTAACTGATTGGTGGGTGCTGTTATAGCTCCTATCATCGTGCTTCCGACAAAATTATTACGATCATCACCCACTTGGTAGATCCCGTGTTGAGATTGGGTACCGGCAATATCGTCGATGTATAAACCAAAACCGTTTGCAGCAGAAGAAGCTGATACTTCCGAACGAAGACCAATAGTATTTGTTCCTGCGTCATAGCTGCCTCCCACAATACGCGAATCTACACCTATGGTATTTGCTGCGCTTATGGTTCCTATGATATTATTAAATGAAAGAATTCCACTGATGGTAGATGCATTTGAATTAAAAACACCATTACCTGTAAGCTGGGATTTTAATCCAAAAGTGTTTCCTGTAACAGTTCCAAAATTAGAAATAGAGAGATCCACTCCAACAAACCCACCCTGAACGGCGGTGGTGGAAGCATTTAATGTAGAACCTGAAGTAACTTGTATTGTATTTGCTGTGCCTGCAATGGTAGAAGCGCCCGTAACTGTATATGTTTGATTACCTCCTAAGAATAATACATTGTTGATTCCTTTGATGCTTGAATCAAATTTGGTTGTAAAATTATTGTAAAAATTTGCTCCGTAGAATGTTTTGGAAGGACTTGTAACTCCATTTACATAGTTAAGAAATCGTGATCCGTTGACTTGTGAGCCACTTAGTCCGAAGTCAGCATTGCTTAAAGAGTTTGCCACTGTAAAATTGGAGGGAGCATCTGACATCGCAGTTCCACTATTTAATCGATCTGGATTTTGCGCATTTGGTGTAACAGCTGTATCCAAAAGATTTCCAAACTGCACGTGACCGTTGCTGTTTTTCACACGCATAATGTTATTATTAGCAGAAGTACCCACTTTTACCTGAAAATCCTGTGCATCGGTAGTTCCTAAAAAGTTGGTTCCTGAAGGAGCCGGATTAGTCGCTGTATTACCAGTAAGACTCCAGAAATTTCCATTTCCTACGGCTTGTTTTACCCAAACCGCACCATCAAAATAATAGTATCCAGCCTCCGTTACATTCGCTGTTTTTAGACTTGTAGGACTTGCTGCTGCCGTTACATATACCAAAGCTCCAGTTTGGCTAGTACCATACAGCAAATCTTTTGCTTTTAATTCATTTCCTGCTATTCTTGGAGCCAACAACCCATCCGTCGCATTAGGATCGGTTGGTTTACCTGTAATATCGAACGTTGCGTTGGGAGATGGAGTATTAATACCAACCTGAGAGTAAGCCAAGGAACTTACCATTAAAGCTCCTAAGAGAATAATACTTTTTTTCATTATTTGTTATTTTTTTTGTTTTTAGAATTAATTCAACGACGATTTCCATCATCGTTGGTTGATCTTAGTTTTATTTTATGGGCAGGCAATAAGATCAGAGGCAAACGTTCCGCCATTGTTAACCCTCACTCTCCAACAGTTGCCATCAGGAGCTTTCATTATCACTCCATTTCCTACAGTTTCCAAATAGACATCTCCGTTTTTTACCTGTAGCTTTGTATTTGGATTTGTTGTCCCTATCCCAATATTACCGGCGTTGCCAGTAATGGAGGTCACAGTATTTTTTGTAAGTACACCATTTGCATCTACAGTAACAAGATTATCTGTGGCAGCACCAGTTTGTAAGCCTTCTAATTTTACAGGATCTGCGGTGGCTATTACATGGAGCTTGTTTGCAGGCGAAGAAGTTCCTATTCCCACATTAGCACCGTTTCCTAAAACTAACGCATTGCTGATGCCCACTTTTGCATTAAATCCAATTGCTGTAGCATTGTTTAAATTATTTGCGTCAGCATTTGATTGAGCTCCAATAAAAGTATTGTCTTTACCTGTTACATTTACACTTCCTGCACTGTATCCCAAAGCTACATTGCGTGTACCTGTAGTACTGCCAGATCCATTGGTATTATTTAATGCATTAGCTCCAATGGCAGTATTATAGTCACCTGCAGTATTATCTTCAAGAGCATATTCTCCTATAGCGGTAGTTTGCAATCCTGTGGTTTGCGATTTTGCTGCATTAATTCCAAATGCGGTGTTATTTTGTCCGTCCGTAAGAGCTCCTAAAGCTCCATATCCTATTGCGGTAGTACCTTCAAAATTATTTAAAGAATCGAAAACACCATCTCCTTGTATGTAACCAACTCGTTCACTATTAACTTTAAAAACAAGGTTTTGCTGATCATTTGTTCCTAAATAGTTTGTTCCTGCAGAGGTGCCCAGATTTCCTTTAAGTTTCCAGAAATCTCCTTTTGTCCATTCGGCACCATCAAAATAGTAGTATCCAGCCTCCGTTACATTCGCTGTTTTTAGACTTGTGGGACTTGCTGCTGCCGTTACATATACCAAAGCTCCAGTTTGGTCGGTACCATACAGCGGATCTTTTACTTTTAATTCATTTCCTGCTATTCTTGGAGCCAACAACCCATCCGTCGCATTAGGATCGGTTGGTTTACCTGTAATATCGAACGTTGCGTTGGGAGTTGGAGTATTAATACCAACCTGAGAGTAAGCCAAGGAACTTACCAGTAAAGCACCTAAAAGAATAATATTTTTTTTCATTATTAAAGTGTTTAAAAAATATAAAATATGATGCTACAAAGGTATAAGCAGGATCAATACTATAATCCTACTAAATGGGAGTGTTTTTTCGCCCCCCAAAAGGGGGTATTTGTTAGAATTCGGGGTAAGGGAAATTCCCTGAGATTAATGTTCCTCCGGAATTTTCAAAAGTAATATTTCCTTCTAATTTTTTAATTCTTTGTAAAATATTAGAAAGGCCAAGACCTGAATCTGAATTTAATTTCTCTGCAAAATCAAATCCTTTTCCATTATCTTTTATTTTAAAATAGCAAATATGATTTTCAAAATAGATGGAAACTTTTATTGTATTACAACGGGCATGTTTTATGGAGTTTCCTATACACTCATTCAGAATAAAATAAAGTTCATTTTGCTGATATATATTCAAATTCCTATTTATTTCTACTTCTTCTATGTCGGTAATGAAATTCAAATTAGAGTTATTATACTGCTTTTGTAAAGAAGATAAGAATAGTAAAATATCATATTTTTCTTCATCCTGTCCTCCATATAATTTTTGAATGTAGTCTCTTACCTGTATGTAAATACTGTTAAGTTCCTGTTCAATATCCTGAAGCAGAATTTTTTCAGAATTTTCTTTAGTCTGAAGTCTTTTATCACTGATATAAAACTTAAGCCCGGTAATGGCGTTGCTGATTCCGTCATGGATGTCAATTGAAATGCGTAATCTTTCAGATTGCCTACTTTGATAAGCTAATTTTTGACTATCGATTTCCTGAAGCAATATTTTCTTTTCATGCTCAAGATTCTCCCGCATGATACGGTGCTTTTCTTCCCACTCATTTTTCACCTTAATTCCTAATGCTATTAAGAACATTATTAATTCTAAAAACCAGCCTATACATATTATGGAAAGATTAGTAAATCCGAAAAAATTTTTAGAAGGATCGTCAAAAAATGAGGCAATAATGTTAAAAATAAGCAAAAATACACTTCCTAAGTATAAATATTTGTAATAGAGGAAGGTTCTGCTTTTGTATAAAAAAACAATAAAAATAACTGCAACAAGAAGCATATACAGCGAGATAAAAATATAAATAAAGCTGAACAAATCTTTATATTCTTTAAAGAAAACCTGTGTAATAACGTACAGTATAAAACCCAAAATCAAAATAATCTGAGAAATTTTTACAATATGTTCAAAAAAAGGTTTTTTATCTTTAAAATCCACAGTGCTGTAAATAAACCTTACATAATATACAAAGCTGCCCCAAATGAAACATTCACTCAATAAGTAAAGAGATAAAGGGTTTTGCGTATATTTAGGAACCAGTACCATTTCCTTCATAACAAGATATAAAAAGCAGAACCCTAGATAATTACGATATTTCCGAAATATAGGCTCCTCTACATAATAAAGATAGAATGAGAAAAATAATATTACGATTACAATAGCACCCATTGTAATGTAAGGGAAAACACTGTCCAGCAGAATATCATTCATCAGTTGATTTTTGTGCAAATTAATACTTAATTGATTATGTCATTCACCTTAATTGTAATAAAATCCACCACCTCCAATTGGGGGTATTATATTCTGATAAATTTATGATAGTTTTGTAACATATATACATAAAGATGGTTACCGTAATAATTGACGATCATAAAATGATTGCTGAGGCAATAAAAAGCAGCTTACTGTCGCAGAATGTGGCCTCCGAAATCTTTACTTTTAACAGTGCTCAGCTTTTTTTTGACGGAATTGAAACCAGTAACTTACCCGGAATGATCATCACTGATTTATTAATGCCCGGGATAAACGGTGTTGAGTTACTAAAGGCGTATCAGGAATTTTTTAAAAGTAAAAATAAGGAAGATTATAAGTTAATTGTTTTATCTACCATTTCAGATCCTCAAACCGTAAAAATGGCAATGCGTTATGGTGCAGATGCCTATCTATCAAAAGAATCCACAATAGAGGAACTTATAGAAGCAATACAGGAATGTACAAAAGGAAATAAATATATCGGGACAAAACTTCGAACAAATATTATCAATAATTTTATTTCTGATGAGCAAATTGTCTATCATTTATCTCCAAGGGAAAAAGATGTTTTACAGCTTATCTGCTCAGGAAATACAATTAAGGAGGCGGCTTATAAAATGAATCTGAGCGTACATACAGTTAAAAGCTATTATAAAAATATTATGAAGAAATTTAATGTTAACAGAACCAGTGATCTGATTATTTTTGCCGTGAAAAACGGGTTTTACCAAATAAATTCCTGACCAAAGACTGTACAATCTATAAAATTTGAGTATTAATCAGAAAGAGGCAAATAAATAACAGGTAGAGTCCCTTTCCCTATTGAAGTGTCAAAATCTATAGTACCATTTAGAAATTCGATTTTTGAAATCATATTTTGTACAAGTACTGCACTTTATTTTACGGACAGACAAGGATTGCCTTTGGCCATGTCTGATCCTATTTAAGGAAATCATAATGACCTTTACCATGTTGAGTCTTATTTTGATCAAATCATTCAAACGCTAGAAAAAGCAAATATTGCTGTAGAAAGATTATTTGTTAATGCAAATGCTGGTTTTGATTCCGGGAATTTCAGATATGATTAATACCTCTAAATTTCTCAGAATGAATTTCAGGCTTGATGAGATATTGATAATTTGAGTTTATCAGTAATGATTTTAACATTACAGCTGAAGGGGCAAATCCGGGAATTACTAACCTTTTATTACAATACCAAAGAAAAGAGAAGGATAAAATTCCTCCTTCTCTTTTTAATATATTAGTTCCAAATAATGTGATTCATTATAATTGAATTTCTTTAGGCAAATATTTCACTAAGTTTCTTGGAACATTGAGATATATTTGACATTTGTGTTGTGTAAGTAATTTGAATAAATTTTCTTAGCCTAAGAAATAACATTAATATTTCTATTTCTTTATATTTCAATCATAATAAAAAAGATAAAATTAATTTGTTGGTTTAGTATACATTTGTATGGACATATAAGATTTCCCCCAGTTGAAATTTGCGCCAGGTGTCTGCCACATATTAAATCTGATGGTTCCACTACCACTACTTGGTTCTACATAGCCATTTAATGCATAAGTTACCGTAACAGATGACGCTGTATTATTTACAATAGTATCTCCTATAGTGGCTCCAACAGAAACCATTCTGGATGTAACTCCGGTAGAAGTATTGGGAATAGTATATTTTCTGGATCCTTCCGGTAATTCTGCTCCTCCTTTTAAAAAGCGTATTCCATAATATCCTGCTAATGTTGACGCAGCAGTAGTGGTACCGGTTGGAACACTGTAAGTGGTTACTAATTTTGCCTGAGTAAATGCTGGTATCGTTACAGTTATACTTAGACCCAGATCTATATTGTTAACAGTTGTACCGCTTGAAACATTTTCATCTACTGTAGCTGTAGCTGAAATATCATAAAAATTCTCGAATTTCCACAAAGTTTTATCTCTCTTTTCATATGTCCTCCAGCTAGGAGACAAAGAGGTTCCGTAGTTGACATAGAAGCCTTCTTCTATTGCTGCATTTGAAGTGGTATTGTATACCATAAGTCCTTTGGCAGGAGAAGAAATAGTTGTAGCATCTGTTGTGCTAGTTAACGTAACCCGAGGAATCAGTACGCCTTTATCAGTGCTTTCAATCTGAAGTTTGGCAGAAGAATCTAAAGTGGTAATTCCTATCCCAGTAGCTCCTGATGCATTTACGATAAAATCATTTTGTTGTTGTGTAGCTGTAGGGGAAGCAGAGTTATCTTTGTTACCATCTACATGGAATGTGCCTTGAGGCGCACTCGTATTAATGCCAACTTGCGCGGTAAATGTGTTAAAAAAAGCAATGCAACAAATAGCTGCGGATAATTTATTTCTCATAGGTTTTTTTGTCAAATTTATACTCTCAGCTAGTAAGAACTTGCAGTAGAGGGATTTATATATACACAGAGAGAATACTCATTTCTACACACTCTTGTATTTACCGTATTTTCATATGCTTTTTGTTGTGCAAATTTTAGCTGATACTTTCATTTCCTGCATTTATCCACTTTCAGAAATCATGATTTTTGAAAGTAAATTTTTGAGTTTTATATTTTGGGCTAAAAAAAAACATCATTTTTAATTGTCATTTCCATACGAATTTGAAAACTGAATGAAATGAAATCAGAATTTTGAAAAATAATAGATAGAAAAAGTATAATTACAATTCAGCAAGAAAAGCAGAAATAGTACACTCTTTTGGAATATTAAATTTTTTTCTTATTCTGTATTTTTTTGCTTCGATGGCTCTTATGGTAGAATTAGTAAGAGCAGCTATTTCTTTTGTAGAATAATTAAGTTTTAATAAAAAACAGACATCCATTTCAGACTGAGTAAACTGGTTATTGCTTTTTTCAATAATCTTTTTAGTGAAATTCGGGAAATACTGCCTGAACTTTTCACTGAATATCAGAGTGCCTTTTTTTGTAAGCACATGAAGTTCTTCTAGTTGCTCATCACTTACATAGTCTGTTTCGTTATAGATATTTTCAACAATTTTTTTTTCATATTTCTTTAAAGACTGATGATATACTTTCAGTAAGATGAATTTTACACCAATAAAATAGAATATTATCATCATCAAAACCGAGAACCGAATAATATTCAGATACTGTAACGTCTGAAGTCCAATAGTTTTTAGTTTATAACAGGGAACTTGATTTTCAAATGGAGAGGCATAACCTGTGATTTGATTGATAATATATCCAACAACACTAACTAAAAAAATAATGAATATTGCCAGCAGTTCTTTCCTGACACTAATATCAAAGAAAAAAAGGAGCGAAAATAATATAGGAACATAAAACAATTCGGTCAGGAGTTTTGGAGTACCTGTATATGCAATGAAAAAAGTAAGAGAAATTGACGTTACCGTCATAATGAAGAAAATAAACCTCTTATCTGTTTTGATCTTCAGAAAAAAAGAAATCCCATAAAATAAAGATAAGATAATTTTAAAATACATTATAGCGCTCCTATCAATCAGGAAATGATAAACACATTCGCTAAATCCTAGAATAAAACAGGTTATAATTATGGTATTGAGAACATAGATATTAATGATGTTATCTTTTAAAAGTAATTTTCTATTCATGGATCTAGAAGTTTTTTTGGTTCTATATTTGCAAATATCAGTTTTAATAGAGAATTTAATTATTTTCTATTTTGACACTATCCCACGAAGTGTGTAAGTTAAAAAGTTAGGCTTAAATTTTTATGATCTGAGTTTTTTTTCAAAAATAAGGATAAATTGATTAAAAATATACCCCAATTTTGAATAGGTATAGTCAATTTTTCAGAAGCATCTTCTAATGCCAGATACACTGATTTCATTACGGCATTATCCATAATAAAAGTAGTAGTTTCCTTTAAAAATTAATTACAAAATCATTTTTTAAAAAAGGTATTACTACAAAATGTAGTAATACCTCCAAAAAAAAAATATACATAATATTCAGACCATGTATTTCAGTTTATAAAGTAATCCTTTTAGTAAAGATTGTAATATACAGGCGTTTCCTTAAATTGTTTTCACTTCTAATGTATTACTATTTCCAAGTTGCTGTTGATAATAACCGGAATTTAAGTTAGCTCTGATTTCTTTAAATACGATAATTGCCGTTTCTACATCTTCCAAAGTATGCACAGCAGTAAGAATTAATGATAAAATAATTATTCAGGCTCCAAACCAGTTTTTTTTCTATTAAATAAGCTAGGACACCTTTTTCCAAAAACTTAAAAATCCATTGCAGGCAGAATCCACCAAATCAAAGCTACTCGGAATTTCGTCCCACTTACTCCAATAAGTAACTAAGCGGGTTCCAACAGGA
Organism: Chryseobacterium limigenitum; assembly: GCF_900114875.1. GTDB lineage: Bacteria > Bacteroidota > Bacteroidia > Flavobacteriales > Weeksellaceae > Chryseobacterium > Chryseobacterium limigenitum. The sequence continues at coordinate 11,450 of NZ_FPKW01000031.1, read as the reverse complement.
GTTTTATTTAATTGCTCTTTTACATAATCTGAATAAGCATGGTATAAATCACTATCAGGAAGTATTGTATGATCAATCGGGGATGAAGTATCTATATTTTCAAAAAAGGAATTAAAAAAGTAGAACGCTTCATAATCAGAAAAGCTAATTTCATTGATATTGGAATTGATGAATGCTACATTGGTGATATTATGCCTGTCTGCCAATTTTTTTGATATTTTAGTAAGGGAAGTTCTTTGCTCTACCCCATAGAAGAATCCTTTTGTAGAAGCAGCTCCTACCAGACAAAGCTTTCCTGCTCCCGCACCAATATCAAGCACTTTCTTACCCGGACTTTCCACCAGGTATTCTGCAGCCATTCTGGCAACAGCAACAGGAGTCCAGTGTTTTTCTGCTGCAGCCTGTATACCTGGAGGATATATTTCATTAAAAACGGCATCCTTTACATCAATATTTTGCCTAAGCTGTTTAAAAATCATTTTGTTATTTTTATATAATCATTATAAGTTAAGAATTCATCCGTTGAGATATTAGTTGAAAGAATAAAAAACCAGCAGTTATAGGGATCTGTATTGATAAGGGACGCCTTTATGGCAACATTTTGATTTACTTCCATAATTTTACAATCACAGGGAGCTATGAGCTGAAATGTTTTATTAATTCCATAAACAACTCCCCAAGAATCTCCTTTCTTTACAGTAATTTCTTGCCTGATAAATTCAATCAGGTGAATTTCTCCTATTTCCTTTTGAGCAAAATCTGTGATCCCGATACAGAAATCATATAATCCTATTTTTCTTAACCACAAATGATTTTCAGTATAATGAAGGTTTTTTGGAACAAGCATAAATGAGTTAATCTAATTTTTAGGTACTAATCTATTTTTTAATAAAGGGAGTTGTAACAACGACAGCCTTAACGGGTTTATTTCTGATATTAATAAAAACGTCAGTTCCAGACTTAGCATTTTCAACACATACATATCCCATCCCTATGCCTTTTTTGAGTGTAGGGGAAAGAGTTCCTGAGGTAACCATTCCAATAATTTGATGATGATGATCCCAAATTTCATAGCCATGGCGGGGAATTCCTTTGCCTTCAATTTCAAAACCAACCAGCTTTTTAGTAACTCCCTTTTCTTTTTGGATTTTTAAAAATCCGCTATAAACAAAATCTTTGGTAAATTTTGTTATCCATCCCAGCCCCGCTTCCAACGGTGAAGTAGAATCGTTAATATCATTTCCATAAAGGCAGTACCCCATTTCCAAACGCAATGTATCTCTTGCAGCCAGCCCAACCGGTTCAATACCTTCATCTTTTCCCGCCTCAAATATAGCTTCCCATAAATGAGCTGCATATTTGTTTTCTACATAAATTTCAAACCCTGATTCTCCTGTATATCCTGTTGCTGATATCAGAACATTCGGAATATGGGCGAATTCACCAATGGTGAAAGTATAGGATTCCAGTTCTTTTAAATTAATATCTGTCAGTTTCTGTAAAACTTTTACTGATTTTGGTCCCTGAACAGCCAATAAAGAAACTGAATCTGAAATATTGGTTACTTCTGCTCCAAAAGAATTATGTCTTTTGATCCAATCCAGATCTTTTTGTATGTTTGAAGCATTAACAACAAGCAGGTAGTCGTTTTTGCTTATTTTATATACCAGCAAATCATCAATAAGTCCGCCAATATCATTGGGTATACAGCTATACTGTACTTTTCCGGGATAAAGTTTTAATGCATCATTGGTCGTTATTTTCTGGATTAATTCCAAAGAGCCCTTTCCCTGTATTGAAATCTCACCCATATGCGAAACATCAAAAACTCCGATACCGTTTCTTACCGTTTCATGCTCGTGGTTTACTCCTTTATACTGAAGAGGCATTTCATATCCGGCAAATTCAACCATTTTTCCACCAAGGATATGATGTATAGCATTAAATGCTGTTTTCTTTGTTTTTATAGATCCCATATTATAATCCTATTAAACAAGTATATGTATCAGGTCGCAACAGCCATTCAACATCGAAAATATTCTCAACTTTAATCTTGATCATCCACCCTTCTCCATAAGGATCAGTATTTACCAACTCAGGGTTTGTTTCTAATTTGGGGTTAATCTCCAGTATTTTTCCGGCAATTGGCAGGAAAAGGTCGGATACTGTCTTGACAGCTTCAACAGTTCCAAATATCCCATGTTGTTTTACAACTTCCCCAAGGGTTTCAATTTCGACATATACTATATCTCCTAATTCACGCTGGGCAAAATCGGTAATTCCGATATAGGCCGTATCATTTTCTAATCTAACCCACTCGTGATCTTCAGTGTACAAGAGATTTTTAGGGATCTTCATTATTATTGTTCTTTTATTAATTTATATGATTATTCGATCATTTAATCTCATTTCCAACTAAGGGTCCTCCACTTAGGATTTCTTCATCCGCAAAAGACTCAAAAGACTTAAAATTCTGTACAAACTGCGCAGCAAGATGCAATGCTTTTTCATCATATGCCGACTGGTCATCCCACGTATTTTTAGGATTTAAAATTTCAGATGGGACACCTTCACATTCTACAGGCATTTGAAGTCCAAATACAGCATCCCGTACAAAATCCACATTTTCAAGTTTATTTTCGAGTACTGCAGATATCATCGCTCTGGTATACGACAGCTTTATACGTTCCCCTGTACCGTACGCTCCTTTTGACCAACCGGTATTAATAAGCCATACCTTGATATTATTTTCTTTTAATTTTTTCCCCAGCAGTTCTGCATATTGTGTTGGATGAAGCGGTAAAAAAGGTTTTCCAAAACATGCTGAAAATGTGGTCTGAGGTTCTGTAATTCCAGCTTCTGTTCCCGCCACTTTTGCAGTATATCCTGAGATAAAATGATACATAGCCTGCCCTACCGACAATTTTGATATCGGAGGAAGAACTCCAAAAGCATCACAGGTTAAAAAGAAAATATTATTAGGAGTTTTCCCGATGGAAGGATGCACTGCATTATTGATAAAATCGATAGGATAAGCTGCTCTGGTATTTTCTGTAACCGAGACGTTATCATAATCAACAATATCGGTTCCCTCAAAAAAGCGCACATTCTCAAGCAAAGTTCCGGAACGGACTGCTGAAAATATTTGCGGTTCTTTTTCCTTGCTCAGGCCTATACATTTAGCATAGCATCCACCTTCAAAATTAAAGACACTTTCATCATCCCACCCATGTTCATCATCACCTATTAACTTTCTTGAAGGATCTGCTGACAGTGTAGTTTTTCCTGTTCCGGAAAGACCAAAAAACACAGACGTATCTCCATTAGCCCCTATATTAGCTGAACAGTGCATCGAGAGTACATTTTTTTCAAATGGCAGGATATAGTTCAATACCGTAAAAACCCCTTTTTTGATTTCCCCTGTATATCCGCTTCCCCCAATAAGAATTATTTTCCTGGTGAAATTGATAATCGTAAAATTATGCTGCCGGGTTTTATGGATTTCGGAAATTGCTTTAAAATCAGGAGCATTAAGGATCAGCCATTCATGCTGAAAGGTTTCCAATTCCTGTTCCGTAGGTCTTAGAAAAAGATTGTTAACAAATAGATTTGACCATGGAGTCTCAGTAATAACTTTTATATTCAGCCTATATTCCGGCTTTGCACAAGCATAAACATCCCTAACATAAATATCTGTGCCTGAAAGATGGGCTGTAACGCTATCGTACAATCGTTCAAAATCTTCCGGAGAAAAAGGATGATTAATATCGCCCCACCAAATTGAATCTTTGGTCTTACCATCCATCACAATATACTTATCCTTAGGAGAACGTCCTGTGAATTCACCGGTATCACAAGCCAAAGCACCTGATCTTGTAATAATCCCCTGACCTTTTTTTAGAGTCTGGGATATAAGCTGAGGCTCGGATAAATTCCAATAGACTTCTTTATTGGATGTAATTCCAATATTTCTTAGAGATTCTAAATATTCCATAAATCAATGCAGATTTGCTATGGTCACAAAAGTAGGGGCTTTACAACGAAAAATAAATGATGTACACCTTTTCTAAACTTGATTTAAGTCAAATTTATATTGATGGAAAATTGCTTAATTTAGTAATCCATGATTTCAAAGTTTATTTTTAATAGTCAATATCTTTTTGAGGAGCTTTCCTCATATGATAAGGAAATGCTTCAAAAGGTAATGCAGGTTAAAAATTACCGTAAAAATGAAGCCATATTTACTGAAGGGACTATTCCTAATGGGATATTTTTTTTAAAAGAAGGTAAGGTAAAAAAGTATAAGGTGGATAATGACGGCAGGGAACAGATTATTTACATCTACAATGCAGGAGAGTTTTTTGGATATTCAGCGATATTAAGCAATGATTCCTATGGGGATACAACCCAGGCCATAGAAAGTTCTGTTATCGCTTTTATCTCAAAAGAGGATTTTTTAAATATTCTTGATCAGTCGAAGGCATTTTCCAAATTGCTTCTCAAAAGCCTTAGTCATGAATTCAGTGTAATGGCTAATCTGATGACAGTTTTATCCCAACGAACAGTCAGGGAGCGTGTGGCACTTAGTTTATTAATCCTGCATAAAAAATATAAATCGGATATTGTGGAAGATAAAATATTTATTACCCTTTCCAGGACAGATCTTGCCAATATGGTAGGAACAGCCAACGAAACATTAGCCCGTATTCTTCATGATTTCCGGGAAGATCATTTTATTGTAATGGAAGGAAGAAAAATACAGTTAACCGATTTGGAAAGCCTCACCCGTATCGCAAATATTTACAGGTAATCATATCTGCCTTTTAAACACTTTCAAAGGTTCTATAACTAATAGGCTGCACAATAATAATTTTATTTCATAATCATTTATAGTTTAAAATTTGACCTAAAGGAATTACTCATGTTTAGACACAAAGGAAAAGGACGGACATATTCCCATAATTTAAAACTAGCCTCTATTTTATCGTGCGTTGCGGGGATGGTGAATATCACAGGAGTTCTCTCCGTAAGCACACTTACCACCAATGTAACGGGACATTTTGCTTATTTCTCTGAACAGCTATTTGTAAGGAATTACAAAATGGCATTCATTTATTTGCTGTACATTCTGTTTTTCTTGCTGGGAGCCTTTGTTTCAGGAGTTATTATGGAATGGGCCTCAAAACATAAATCCCATACTTCCTATATCATTCCTCTGTCTGTTGAAATTGTGATCATGCTTATGATTGGCTTTTCACCTGAATTATTACCTGATTGCCCTTCTCTACCACTAATCATTTCTTTGGCTCTGCTTTTTGCCATGGGGCTGCAAAATGCTCTTGTTACCCGTGTTTCACAGTCTGTCGTAAGAACCACCCATCTCACAGGATTGTTTACAGATCTGGGAATTGAATTGTCTCAGCTGCTTTTTCATTTGGAAAAAGGAAGAAAAATACAATTAAACAAAAGTATTTTCTTAAAACTCATGATCATTAATTGTTTCTTTTTGGGAGGAATACTTGGAGCACTTGTATATCAACATTTTCAATTGAAAACCCTTCTTATCCCCGCAGGTTTATTATTATTTATCTTATGGTACGACAGATTATTATTTCGTTACTATCACCTGAAAAGAAAATTGAGGTAGTCTTATTTTATCTCCAATAGCTGAATTTTTTGATATTAGCGCACAAACAATTGTGCAGAAATGATAATAGTACTTCTATAGTAAATAATACAAATTAAAAACGTACTTAAATACCAGTATATAATCAACAATACAGCTTTTATAACTTTAAAGAGTATATAAATCCTATCTTAAAAATAGTTGCAGGTTCAAATCTTCAATTATCCGTTTTTTCATTTCTTTGTACTATTATTAAAAACGATAAGATTTGTACAAAAATATATTATTGTTCTTGCTATTAATATCTTCTAATATTTACTGTCAGAGATATACTATCCAATTATATAATACAGACAATGGGCTTCCGCAAAACAGTGTAAAAGATATTATTAAAGATAAATATGGTTTTATCTGGATTACCACAGAAAACGGAATTGTAAGATATGATGGTAACAATTTCTTAGTATATAAAAACTTCCCTCTTACAAGCCAACGATTCACCTATTTTTATGGGCATCCTGAAAAAGACAGTATTTACACTACAGGAGATTTCGAAAAAGCGGTTTTATTGCACGCAAAATTCCCGAAAGTAGCAAAGCCTTTAAAAGATTTCACGACTTTTCTGACTAAAGAAAATAGTCACTACTTTCTGTATTGTTCTAATTTTAGCTATGGCGCAACTTCTGTCAATTTTTACATAAATTTTAAAGAGGGCAGGTATTATATAAAGGAAAATGCTTTAACGTATGTTGATTCTCAGTCAAAAGCAGAAGAAAATTTACAGATCAAACCAATTTATAATAATGCTCCGAGAGTTTTTGCAATTAATGAAATATTATTTTACATAGATTTTCAGTCAAAAAAAGTGATCAAAATTGAAAAAGGAAAAATAACCGGTTCCTACCGCTCTCCTCTATTTATTGATCCTAAAACTAAAATTCTCTGGAGCCAGGTCAATAATCAGGTTTTTATTGTGAATAAAAATACAATCTATTACTGTAATTATGAAAAAGGAGAATTGAAAATCTCCAGACTTTTCCAACTAAATAACGTTAAAGATGAAAATTTCATCAGTGCTTATTATGATAAGTCCTACAAGAAATTCTATTTAGGAAGCAGCATTAATGGATTGCAGATTATCAGTTTATCAGATTTTACAACCATCACAAGACCACTTTCCAAGCCTGAGTCTAATTTTTATTCTATCTTACCCTACAACAACTCTTCCGTTATCACTGCTTTTGGAGAAATCTACGATCGAAACAGTTTTGTGACAGACAAGAAGTTTAAAGATATAAGCCCATTTATTATGGCTTATGATCATTCTGGAAACATTATTACACAAAAAACAAATGATGTAATGATTTATCAAAAAGCAACTTCTTACCAAGACTCTGTCCTTTTAAAAAATTTTTCCTTAAAAGATTTCTTTTTTGACCAAAATAAATATTACGCGCTATTTTCAATACTTAAAATTAACCAGTTTCCGGAATTTAAAGGTGTACTTACTGTTTACAAGGACAAATCATTCAAACATCCGGAAAGAAAAATTTTCATTAACAGTGAACCAAGAAAATTTATAAAATTTGACCAGAATCACGTACTCGTCGGAACAGCGAAAGCACTCTATAAAGTATCACTAAAAACGAATGAAATCCGTAACTTAATTGGTAAAAATGAGGTATTTATCAGAAATATAATCCAATCAAAAGATGGAAATTTTTGGATCATGACCTTAGGAAAAGGATTCTATTTGTTGAAAAATGATCGACTGATCAAAATGCCTTATGATATCAACAATAATATTTCCTCATCACATACCATTTTAGAAGATCCAAGGGGATTTTTCTGGATTCCCACCAATAACGGATTATATAAGGTTTTGGAAAGCCACCTTTTACAATATGCTAAAGACAATGCATCAAAGGTTAACTACTATCGTTTTTCGAAAAATTCAGGTTTTAATACGAATGAATTCAATGGCGGAAGTAATATTTGTGGCAGCAGATTAGAAAATGGCGAATTTGTGCTCCCTTCTTTAAATGGGTTGGTTTTTTTTAATCCTTTAAAAGTAAACACTTATTATCCTAAAAACATGTACGTTGAACGAGCTGCAATTGACAATAAAGAACAACGTTTTACAGAAAATTTATATTTAAATCAGGAATCCAATCGTGTAGATATTTTTATTGATGTTCCTTATTACTCCAACCCGGATAATCTTGTGATCGAAGCAAAACTCAGCGGGATGCCCACTGCAAAATGGGAGACAGTCGGGAAAGACGGAAAATTTTCTATTTCAAATCTTGGCTATGGCAATCATACTTTTGTGGTCAAAATGCTTGTTTCCGATAAGGGAAAATTTATCTATAAAAAGATCAATATTATTATTTCGCCTTATTTTTATCAGACTTTATGGTTTAAAATATTAGCTTTTACGATTATACTATTGCTATTATATTTCCTGATAAGATGGAGGATTAATTTTCTAAAAAAGAAAAATAATGAACTGGAAGAAATTGTAAATTCTCGTACTAAAAGCCTTTCTGATACAGTAGAAAAATTAGAGATCACAAAAACACAACTTCATAAAGAGATTGAACAGCAAAAAAAACTCATTGGCACGATTTCTCATGACATTACAACTCCTGTGAAATTCATCGCAATGACAGCAAAAGAAGTTTTGGATAAAAATGATTTTAATGAACAGCGAATGAAAAAAATTCTTAATTCTGTTTATAAATCTTCTGACCAATTATATAATTTTACCATTACTTTAAAGGAATATGCCGATATATACTCCCATTACAGATCAGATAAAACTGAACTTTATTCTTTATATATGCTCATAGAAGATAAAAAAATACTTTTCAGTGAAATAGCAGAAAACAATAATACTGTCATCATTAATAATGTAGATCCATCACTATTAATTTGGATCAGCAAAAATATACTCTCCGCCATTATTCATAACCTGATTGATAATTCTGTAAAATATACTGAAAATGGTACTATAACAATAAAAAGTGAAATAGTAGAAGAAGATATTACCTTGCTCATAAAAGATACCGGCATTGGCATGGATGAAAAGAAAATAGAATATTATACCAGACTTCAGGACAATATTGAAAACGAAAAGCTATTATTGCAAAAATACGGAATGGGACTCCATCTTGTTTTGCAGCTACTACAAATGATTCAGGGAAAAATTATTTTCACAAAAAATAAATTACAGGGAACTTCCTTCAAACTCGTTTTAAAAAATAAAAAAGATGACTAAAAATATTCTTATTGCAGACGACCACGATATCGTACTTGTGGGAACCAGTATCATTTTAGAATCAAGAATTCCGAATGTGGTGACCGATCTGGCTGAAGATTATCCAAAAGCGCTGGAAAAAATCTCCCAGCAAAAATATGATCTTGTGATTCTGGATATCAATATGCCGGAAAGCAAAAACAAAAAAATGATTACTGAAATCAAAGCGGCAGATCCCGACATTAAAATACTAATCTTCTCAGCCTATGAAGAAGACGTCGCAGTACAATACATAAAAGAAGGTGCCAATGGATACATCAGTAAACTTAGCAAATCTGATGAAATTTCAGATGCTGTAAAAAAGATATTTTCCGATGGATACTATTATCCTTCTAACATTGTCGATCAATTGTTTCGGGAGTCTCCTTTGGATTCTATAAAAAATTTATCCGCAAGAGAATATGAAATTTTCATTTTAATGGTCAATGGCAATGGTAACCTAGAAATTTCAAATAAAATGGGAATTCAAATGCCTACTATCAGTACCTACAAAAAAAGAATTCACACCAAATTAAAAACCAGCAATCTGGCGGATCTTATTAAACTATATCAAACTCACATAGCTTAATTTTCACTCTTTTTACTTTCATTCATACTTTGTAGAAAATTTTCTACAAAGGCCTTTATTTCATTCTACAAGCCACCTTCTTCTTTGAAGGGCTAAACCTGTAATTTTACATTATAATTAGAGACAAACCCAGGTATTATTTAACTATAATGCTTTTGCATGATTTACACATCTATATAATTAATCGAATAAAAAATTAAGGTATTAAAAAACGAAATAAATGACTAAAAATTTTACAAAAGCATGGAAGATAATGGGACTTTTCAGTTCTTGTATCGCCTTTTCTCAAGTCGGGAATGTAGGAATAAATACTCCAAACCCAGGTTCAACAATGGATATCAATGGATCTGTAGCCGCCAATTACGGCACAGTAAATACAACACCTTACAATCTCACCTCAACAAATTTCTATGTATCCTACAGCGGTACATCGAATGCCATATTCAATCTTCCTGCTGCCATTAGCGGCGTGGGTAATTTTAAAGGAAGAATGTACACCGTTAAGAATAATACCAACTTCACCATAACGGTAAATTCTACAGCCCCGGAAACGATCAACGGAAATACAAGCGTTTCAGTCCCTGCAAACCAAAGTGTACAACTGATTAATACAGGTCTTACAGGAGCTAATTCTACCTGGGAAGCTCTCACCTCTAGTACTACCATCAATACCAATAATATAACAGCTAGTAACGGTACTACTCTTTCGGGTGATGACGTGAAATTAGGCGGTACATTATCTCAGCCTACAAATATTGATACAGCAGGAAATATTCTAAGTCTCAACGGAGCAGGAAAACTTCTGGTAGGCACCAATGTTCCCCCTGCAGGAGCTCCAAATGCTAAACTTATCATTGATAATGGCACAACAAATGGCGCATTACAAATCAAGGATGGCACACAGCAATTGGGTTACGTATTAACCAGCGATGCCAATGGCTTAGCTACCTGGTCGTCTACAACTACAACTGCATTTGCTAATAACTGGACACCGTATAGCGGTACTTTAATCAATCCTTTTACTGGGAATCAAGGAGGCGGTCTTCCAACAGGCATTTCAGTAACTATTCCTGTAAAAGGATGGTATTTTTTTCGTTGTGGAATAACAATACAATCAAATTGCAATGATTTTGGATTTTACATTAGTGGAATAGGTGACATTTGGAGAACTTATTGTAATGTTGCAGATGTTCAAATGATGTCTCCACGAGATCAAAACCGGGTGCTTTATTTTTCTACTCCCGGCACATATCCGATTTTGGCTGTTAAAACAAATGCAGTTGTACCAACGGCATTCAATATGGGTAACCCTTCATTTTACTTAGATTTCGTAAAATTCCAGAATTAATAGAATGAATTTTTAATTGTAAAATTTACCAATATTTATCAATCCATTTTTTGTGAAAAGAAATTCATTTTTGGTTTTAATAACCATTTTAAACAGTGTATTATTTTTCTCACAAGCAGGTAACGTAGGCATCAGTACATCTACTCCCGGAAGCAGGCTTACGGTAAACGGCTCATTTGCAGCGCCATAAATCAATCATCACAAGCATTGCCATTGACGCAAAACGGATTGATCCATAAAAACTTATCAATGAAGTCTACAAAGAACTAACGAGATTCAGAAAAAATGAATAGTATCGGATCAATCTCAAAAGTTGGGGAGGAAAAAAATATTGCTAATTTTGTGGAATGTTAAACGATGCCGAACTCCTCAAATTATTTTTACCTGAACTCTTGATTGAGCATTTTGAGATTGTAAAATTTGAGGAAGAAAATAAAATCCTCCACATCTATTTTGACGAGAAAAATACAGCTCCGAAAGAGTTTTCGTCTCTGTTATTGCAGTCAAAAGGTTTTGTTCCGGAAATTAGCGTTGACGATTTTCCTCTTCGTGGAAAAACAGTAAAACTACACATCAAACGCAGAAGATG
>NZ_FPKW01000009.1 GCF_900114875.1 Chryseobacterium limigenitum | reverse complement strand
TCTTAAACTCTAGACTGTAATTTTTTCTGATCTTTTTCATACTCTTAAAGATAAAGAGTATAAGAATTGTGTCCTAACAAAGTTAGCAACTCCACCTTGATGCTGTCACGTCTTCTCTTGCTAAAGGTAAAGAAAGGATTCGGTACTTTTAAAGTATCTAATAGAGCCGCTAGAAAGGGAATTAATCCAAGAACCGGAGAATCAATTCAAATAAAAGCTACGAATGTTGCTTCTTTCAAAGCAGGTAAAGAACTTAAGACTAGAGTAAACAAATAATATAACTTTCTAATTCATAAACACTGACTCTTGATTAATTTGGGAGTTTTTTGTTTTCATATTAAAGAAGAGGAGGGCGGTAATGAGAAAAAATATTTAAGACTAAGTATTACAAGAAATATCTAATTCTTACCCGACATTGTAACTGTTTGATTATTAATAATACGGTTCGAGAATTGCCCCAAAAATCCCATAATTTTATTTTGGACTTCTCGAACCCGTTTGTAAGCGGATATAGCTTTGTTTATAAAATAGTTATAAACGAAAATAGTCGCCAATTGGCGACTATTTCACTCGGGCGATCCGGACGGGACTTGTTCTTATTTGAAAAACTCCCTATCCATAAGCTTTATGTCGTTCTCTTATTTTTAGGTCACCGAATAGGTCACTTTAATAAACAAAAATAGAGTGCGTCGTTTTTACTGGTGCAAAGATATGTTTTTTTTTATTTTTCACAAATAAATGTAGATCTTTTTTCTATCTCTTCCATAATCCACAGATTTTCAAATAACAAATATACCCTGCCCTAATCATTTTTCGCTTTTGATATAAATCCCCAAACCAAAAATCATTAATGAACTATCATCCTTTTTATCTTTGGTAAGTTTAGATGGTAAAATTGTATAATTTACAAAAAATAATTACCTACTACTATTAAGACGGTCAACCTTAGCACTTGGCAACCAACTGTTTCGTCTGGCTATTAAAATTTGTACACTAGGACTGTTCAATATCCACATTAATTTACTATGCGATAAAGGTTATTGTTTTTCAAGAAAAATATCCTAACAGCACATATCCTGAGATTAAATTCCGTTTCAAATTATCTAATCTTTATTTATAGTGTTTGCTATAAATGCACAGCAGTCATAAAAATAATTAGACATAGCGAAATAAAAAGTTAGATTAATCTAACTTTTTATTATATTTGAAAAAAAAACGTGAGCAAGAGATATATACCTATTATTATAATTTTCTATCTTCTTTTTCTGATCGTACAAGCTTGTGATAAACTTCAGCCTGAAGCGATAGATGAGAGTGAATTACTTGATGGCTCCATTGTGGGGTTATCATATGCTGAAAACCAACAATTTTTGCGAGGGGATATCGCCTTTAACGATGAAACCTTCACGGTCGGGAAAGGTCTTGGTCCAACCTTCGTGGCAACAAGTTGTGGAAGCTGTCATGCTGGTGATGGAAAAGGGACTCCCTTTACTACTCTTATACGTTTTGGACAGACTGACGAAACAGGAAATTTATTTTTGCTTTTAGGTGGTCCTCAATTGCAAAATAGGGCGATACCAGGTTATACTCCGGAAGCAATTCCTCCCGGAGCAACATTTTCTAAATTTACTCCGCCTGCCAATACCGGATTAGGTTTTATTGAATTGGTTTCTGATATGGATATTTTGGCAATGGCTGACCCTTTTGATACAAATAATGATGGCATCTCAGGAGTCCCCAATTATATTGATCTTCCGGCATATCAAGCACCATTCTTCTTTGCTGTAACAAAAGGAGGGAAGTATATCGGAAGATTTGGTAAAAAGGCATCCACATACAGTTTACTACAACAAACCGTTAATGCTTACAATCAAGATATGGGCATTACTTCAACTTTTAATCCTCACGATGTTTATTCAGGAATGAATGTTGATCCCGAAGTTTCTGATAAGACCATCGCAGATGTTGTATTTTATCTTCGTACATTGAAAACACCTATTCAGCGAGACGCAGAAAATAGTATCATTAAACAAGGTCAGACTATATTTTCTCAGATAAGTTGTAATAAATGTCATGTCCCGGAACTGAAAACTTCATCCTCCTCAATTTCACCATTATCCAATAAAAAGTTTTATCCGTACACAGACTTATTACTTCATGATATGGGTGCTTCTTTGGATGACAACTATACGGAAGGCACTGCGAAAACTTATGAATGGCGTACGCCTGCACTGTGGGGGTTAGGTTTATCTCCAAAATCACAAGGCGGTCAATACTTCTTAATGCATGATGGCAGGGCAAAAAGTATAGAAGAAGCAATACAGCTTCACGGGGGAGAGGCTGCAACCAGCAGAACCAATTACACTCAATTACCAGTCCAAGAAAAAGAAGCTATTATTAAATTTTTGAAATCCTTATAATTATGGACAGACTTGAATTTCTCAAAAAATGCAGTTTGGTCTGTTTAGGCTTTACTGCAATTCCTCCCATTCTTTCAGGGTGTATAAGCAATAAAATGATTTCAGGAGCGATTAAAGACGATTATATCATATTGCCTTTGGAGGATTTTATGGATACAAAATATCCTGACAAAAAATTATCCTATGTAATTATTCAAAATGAATCTCTCAAATATCCCATTTGTGTATTTCGTTTTTCGGAAACTGAGTATGAAGCATTATGGATGCAATGTACCCATCAGGGTAGCCAGTTACAAGTATTTGGAGATAAGCTACAGTGTCCTGCACATGGTAGTGAATTTTCCAACCAAGGTTTAGTACAAAACGGTCCTGCTGATCAGACCTTAAGAAAATTTCCAGTATACATAGAATCGGATTTTTTGAAAATTTCTTTAAAAAAACCGGTATGAAAAAAATTATCTATCTAATTATAATTTTAATTTTTCAGGAAGCCACAGCACAGATAGATTCTGAATTACTAAAAAGAATACCTGTAGACAGTTCTCGCTCTTTGAACATGGATGCCGTTTACAAGCGTCCCTTCTTAGGATTAGGGAAAGTGCCTGTCTCTATTGGTGGCTATGCGGAAGCCAATTGGCAGCATATCAGCACTGATGGTATATCTGATGGACATCAATTTCAATTACGTAGGATGACACTTTTTGTATCTTCTACAATTTCCTCAAAAATTAAATTTCTGAGTGAAATAGAATTAGAAGAAGGAGGTAAAGAGATTAATATTGAATTTGCTGCCATTGATGTAGAGTTTAATCCCTTGCTTAATTTGAGAGGAGGAATTATTATGAATCCAATTGGTGCTTTCAACCAAAATCATGACGGTCCGAAATGGGAGTTTACCGATCGTCCTATATCTGCTACAGAAATGTTGCCTGCTACATTCAGTAATGCTGGTTTCGGATTTTATGGAAAAATGTATAAAGCCGAGTGGATGTTCGGATACGAGGTATATCTATCAGGAAATTTTGATAATTCAATTATTGACAATAATCAAAACAAAACGTACTTACCTGCTGCCAAAAGTAATCCTGAACGTTTTGAAGAAATTAACAGCGGTGTTCCTCTTTTAACAGCAAAAATTGCCACAAGACATGAAAAAGCAGGAGAATTTGGAGTCTCTTATATGGGAGGAATCTATAATAAATTTCAGGATGAAGGTCTTCAGGTTGACGATAAAAGAAGGGTTCGGGTATTTGCATTGGATTATAATAATACACTTCCAAACCTTGGAACTTTAATTACTGCAGAATGGGCTTGGGTTAAAGTAGATGTCCCGGAAACTTATACACAACAATATGGAGACAGGCAGCATGGAGGATTTATAGACATTGTTCAGCCAATAATTAAAAGAAAAATTTTGGATTGGGAAAGAGCAACCGTTAATCTTGCATGCCGTTTAGAGTATGTAGATTGGAACGTAGGTCATTTCAGAGAAGACAACAGCAAAATTGGAGAAGATTTATGGAGTATTATGCCTGCAATCAGTTTTAGACCCAATGCACAAACTGTTTTTAGACTTAATTATAGATTTCAGAAACAGAAAGACATTTTTGCGAACCCTGCGGCAAAAACTGTAGGCTTCAGCTTTGGTATTTCAACGTATTTCTAATAATTTGCCTCCGCAGATCTTAGGATTGAGCAAAAAGTCATTCTTGAGTTAATACTCCGTGGATATTCTTTATGTTTTTGTTAAGGGACAAAAAGCAAGAAAGACTGTTTCGTAGGATTACTGGAATTAGCGAATTCAATCTAGATTTTATACATAACGACTCAATTAAATATTAATATTTGAAAATGCTCACTTATGAAGAAAGATTAAAATACGGTACATTATATTATTAAAAATATACTGAATTCCAGTATTGAAATTCAGTATTTATAAGAACTATGCTATTTACTTCTTATTCTCATCATGATGTTCTTTCTCATCGTGATGTTCTTTTTCTTGATGATGCTCGGCCTCATCGTGATGCTCCGGCTCATCTGCATGTTCAGGACCCTCGTGATGTTCCTTGTGCGGATGATGTTCTTTGTGTTCGTGATGTTCTGGATGGTCGTGTGTCTCTTTTTTTTGATCTTCGCTGTTCATAACATTTTAATTTAAAGGTGAATATTAATTTATATATGTTGTTATTTGTGAAAGGCAAATAAGATGCCAAAACAAAGCTATAATCTACTGATTTTAAATACTTTCCATTGTTTTAAACAATATTGCTTCAAACATCTAAATAATTTTAAATGTCCTTTAAAAACGTGATATGTTAAAACATTACTCTAAAAAAATATTATTTCTATCTGTCCATAGTTAACTATTGATCGTTTTAGGAAGTAGATTGATTAGTTTTTACTTTGATGATATTTAAAATGATGGTCTTTGACAGGATGAAAATATTTCTTAAATCCATATGTTATAAGAGATAGTATCAGGATACTAAAAACTATCAAATAGAATATATCTTCTGACGCAAGCCGATGCTTTCCCCTCCTGATTATTCGTCTCCTAAATCGTCTTTTAAATCCCATAATTTCTCATTTAAAAAAATAGCTGGTAATTCAAACCCAAACTTTTCTGCTGATAACTCTTCTGGAAATAAGGAGAAATCATAGATAATGTTTTTTCATTCTTACTTTTAAATAAAGTTTTGATCTTTGGATATAACCAATATGCTATCTCAGTAGAAAAAATTCCGATACCAGCACCAGACAGGACATCTGTAACCCAATGCTTATTATTGATGATTCTGTACACACTAGTAAAAATGGCAAACGGATATCCTGACAGACTGATCCAATAATTGCTGTCCCTATATTCTCTGAACATAAACTGTGCAGTTGAAAATGCGATCGCTGCATGACCTGAGGGAAATGACATATAATTTGATTGATCAGGCCGCTCCCTGCCGATCAATGATTTTGAAGGAATAACTATTGCCAATAAGATAGCTTGTGATGTTGCTAAAATGATCGTTCGATCTTTTAAGTTATGTTTCCCTCGAACACCCGCTATGTTTAAACCATAAACGAGCGCAGCTGGTACAAATAAGGTATAGTTGTCTAATTTTGAATTGTTTAATGTATGATCGTTTACCTCCCTTCTCACATCATAATCAAACTTTTTGATTTCAGGAATTGTAAAACCAATTGCACCTGCCGATATCAAGCTAACCGGAACAATAAGTTTTTTATAATCCAAAGTATCATCTCTTATTATTAAAGAATCTTGTTGAGCAGTTTTTTGCAATGACAAACTATCCTGAGCATAAATACTTAGAGAGAATTTCAGTAAAAGGATTAGTATTGAGTTTTTTTTTACATAAGTCCACATAAAAATTATATTTCTGATTTTTATTGTTCGGATCTAACATTAATAGTATTCAATTTTATATCGTAAAATTGGATGTAACTTCCCTGTTCCCATCTTTTATGGGAACTCAATCTTAATAATATGAGTGGAGGCAAATTTTCCTTAGAATTGTAATATCCTAAGGAAACAGGATACTAGAATTTGCTCTATTTTTATCTGTGATAATCTCTTTTAAAATTTCATTCTTTGAATCCTGACTGCATTGAGTATTGCAATCAAAGCAACTCCCACATCAGCAAATACAGCTTCCCACATCGTAGCCAGTCCACCAGCTCCAAGTACGAGCACGATGGCTTTTACAACAAAGGCAAGAATGATATTCTGCCAGACGATCCTTTTGGTCTTCTTTCCAATATTGATCGCCATAGGTATTTTTGATGGTTTATCATCCTGGATCACAACATCGGCAGTTTCGATGGTCGCATCGCTGCCAAGTCCACCCATTGCTATTCCAACATCACTTAATGCTACTACAGGCGCATCATTTACACCATCACCAACAAAAGCCACACTTTCATTTCTTGCTTTGATTTCTTTGACCTTGTTGACCTTATCTTCCGGAAGCAGGTCTCCAAAAGCATTGTCAATACCGATCTGCTCAGCCACATATTTTACTACAGTTGTCTTGTCACCACTTAGCATAGTCGCTTTTACATTCAAGCTATGAAGTTTTTCAACAGCTTGCTTTGCATCGTCCTTGATTCGGTCGGCAATCGTAATGAATCCTGCAAATTTTCCATCATATGCGATAGCTATCACCGTATATACGATTTTGGATGGGTCTACATCATAACCGATCTTAAATTTATCCAATAGTTTAAAATTACCCACCAGGATTTCCTTCCCATTAGCTCTCGCTTTAAGCCCATGCCCTGCAATTTCTTCAGTATCCTCTAAATTGATCGAATTGTTGATCTCTCCTACAAACTCGTGAACAGCAGTAGCCACAGGATGGGTACTTTTACTTTCAACAACATTGACCAATTGGAGAATCTCATCTTTGTCAAATCCTTCTTTAATGGTAACGTCCTGAACTTTGAAAACACCTTCTGTCATAGTTCCGGTCTTATCCATTACCACATTCTGAATCTCAGCGATCTTATCCAAAAAGTTGCTTCCTTTAAATAATATACCATTGCGGCTCGCTGCTCCGATACCTCCAAAATAGCCAAGCGGGATAGAGATCACCAATGCACACGGACAAGATATAACTAAGAAAATCAATGCTCTGTACAACCAATCTCTGAAAACATAATCATCAACAAAGAAATAAGGTACTAAGCAGATCAAAACAGCTAATGCAACCACAATTGGGGTGTAAATTCTTGCAAATTTTCTGATAAAAAGTTCAGTCGGAGCTTTTTGAGCTGTTGCATTTTGTACCAGTTCAAGGATCTTACTGAGTTTGCTATCCTCATAAGCTGTATTAACCTTAATCAAAGCTACGCTGTTCATATTGATCATTCCGGCTAAAACTGTTTCACCTTTATTTTTAGAATCAGGTTTGCTCTCTCCTGTTAACGCTGCGGTATTGAAAGACGCAGAATCGGAGATCAGTTCTCCGTCCAATGCCAGTTTTTCTCCTGATTTTAACTGAATCGTATCCCCGATTTTGGCTTCGGCAGCTTTGATTTTTTTAGGCTGATTATTTTCAATAATCGTTACCTCATCAGGACGTTGATCTAAAAGAGCCTTAATATTGGTTTTAGCTCTCGACACAGCCAGAGTCTGAAAAACCTCTCCTACTGCATAGAACAACATAACCGCTACTCCTTCAGGAAATTCTCCGATAATGAAAGCCCCTATCGTTGCAATGCTCATAAGGAAAAATTCTGAAAACACATCACCTTGTTTGATACTTTCAAATGCCTCTTTTAAAACCGGTAGGCCTACCGGTAGATAAGCAACACCGTACCAGACAATACGTACCCAGTCTTTAAACCATTCAGGCTTAATGTAATTGTCCAATGCAATGCCTGCTAATAACAATACCAAAGAAATAATCGCAGGCAAGAACATCTGAAACGCTGTTTTATCAGTTTCTGCATGATCATGTCCATCATCATCTGTATGTTGATGATCTTCCGTTTTCTTCTTTGGAGCGCAGCATCCGTCTTCTTCAACTAATTTTTTGGCTCCAGCATCTTTATAGATTTTGCCTTCCTGTGGAGTACAGCAGAGCTGCTTTCCATTTTCGTCGTAGATGTGTTTATGTTCCATAATAATATTATTTTTATGATTTTTAGGTTACTTTATATATATATCCTGGTCTGATTGTCTTCCGGTTTTTAGAATTTTTTTATACCAGCCAAATTTGTTAATACTTAAGATGAACAAGGTAAGAACAGTTGCTAAAAAAGATAACAAAAACATGTTCAGTGCAAGGGCAGATCCTATTGCCGATGCAGCCCATAAAGCAGTGGATGTTGTAAGCCCCTGCATGCTTTTGGAACTATCTTTAAATGCCAGTCCAGCTCCGATAAATCCTAAACCGGCAGGTATCGCCGCCAACATTCTCGCTATTGCAGATTTATCATCTGTAAGATGCGAGGCAACTGCCACAAATAAGCAAGAAGCCATACAGAGAACGCCAAAAGTGCGAACCCCTGCATCTTTATGGGCAGTTTCTCTTTCGAAACCTATTATCGCGCCAAAAAACAGTGCTAATAATAATTTTCCGGCAAGTAAAAGTTCAAATTTTAGATCCATTTTATATCACTTTATCTAGTTGTGGTTATATTTCCCTTTTTAATCCGCTTCTGTTTTAATCCTTCATTCTTGAAAAGATAGTAGGCCGACTGATAATTTGCTATCGCTTTTTTTACATACTGTTCAGACAGCATCTCTGGATTTTGTTTATTTTTCTCCTTGTCATACAAATACGTCTCTGTTTTTTGCTGTGGACCTAGAATAACCAATTTGTTGTTTTCCATATATCCAAGTTTCTGATAGGTACTTACAAATATTCTTGGAATATAGCTTTCGCCTAAAACATTTTTACCATAAAGATTACTCTGATATGTCCAACCTAAAAGTGCGAAAAGTGTTGGATACAAATCGATCTGAGAGCACATTTTTTCAATTCTGAATGGTTCGTTGTCGTTCAGGTTGACAATCATTGCAGGGATATGGTATTTTGCGACATCGATATCGTTCTTGCCCGCACTGCTGGCACAATGATCTGCAACAATTATAACAATGGTATTTTTGTACCAGGATTTATTCTTTATCTTTTTAAAAAACTGACCGATCGCATAATCTGTGTATTTCACGGCGCCTTCCCTTCCCGATCCCGAGGGAATATCAATCTTTCCTTCAGGATATGTATAAGGACGATGATTGGAAGTGTTCATTACAAAATCGTAAAAAGGTTTCCCCGCTGCAAATTTTTGATCTGCTTGCTTTATCACCTGATCATAAAGATTTTCATCACTAATACCCCAGGCATTTTCAAAAGTGACCTCATTGTCTTCTATTGGTATTCTTGGAGACTGATAATCTTCCCCTACAAAAGAATTTCTTTTCCTGTCAACAATTGTGTATCCATTATTACCGAAATAATTATTCATATTATCAAAATATCCATCACCACCATATAAGAATGAAGTATCATATCCCTTTTGACCGAAGATAGATCCTACAGTGGTCAGATTATCGTTGTCTTTCCTACGAACAATACTATTCCCCGGTGTAGGCGGAACGGCAAGTGAAAGTGCCTCCATTCCTCGCACGGTTCTTGTTCCGGTAGCATACATATTGGTAAATAAAATGCTTCGATTCGCCAATGAGTCCAACGTAGGTGTCAGATTCTGATTGTTGCCAAATGTTTTCATAAAGTCTGCACTGAAACTTTCCAATGTGATCATAATAACATTGGGCTTCTCAGAGGAGTCATCTCCCTTAATGTTACGTACAATTGAGAAATCTTTTGATACATAATGTGAGTCAGTTTCCTGCAGATCAGTTCTCACAATATTAAACGCCTCTCTATTATCGATGAGTGTGTAGAAGTGCTCATAATTGATCTCGTTATTTTTATAAGCTGAAAAAAAAGAATAGATTCCTGATTTTGACAACTCATTCCTATACCTGTTCTCACTGCTCTCTGCTAAACTGTTGTCAATAAAAAATGTGTAGAAGACTGAAATAAAAAGCAATCCTAAAAAAATAGTGAATCGCTGTATAAAAGGTGTACTGCCTTCAAAATTATCTGTGAAATAATGCCTCTTATAGAAAAGTAAAAATACCAAAGAGGTCATTAGTAACATGGCTGTAATGAGCAATGGCAAAGGATATGATTCATTAATATTATTGATTACTTCATAGGTATAAACCAAATAATCAACTGCAATAAAATTAAACCGACTTTCAAATTCCTGCCAGAATGTTACTTCAGCAAAAAATGAAAACAACAATATAAGCACAGCTACAGTAAAACAAAAAAAAGTCATAGCTCTATTGAAAAGCGAATTATTATATTTCTGGGGAAACAAAAGCAGATATAGGCTGTATGGTAGCACAAAAAATACCCCTACACCAATATCAAACAAAAATCCCATAGCAAATACTTTCAACAATGAAATAAAACTAAGATCAGCTTTTTGAATGCTGGCCACAGAAAGCCCTATCCTAAGAAAAAAGGACAAGATCATGTATAATAAGAAAAAATTAGTGAGCAGGCTATAAGTGCTTCTCTTAATTTTAATTAGTCTCATAAACAAGTTTTATAAGTGATTAAAACATTATTATCCTTTGAAATCAATTTTATGTGATAGAGAACTAACCATTAGATTTTATTTATTATCAATCTATTTTTACCGTTCATCTATAAGTGTATTACACTTTCATCATAGCCTTCATATTCGATTTGAAAAGTGGTGTGGGTTATTTTAAAATCTGTTGTCACTTTGTCTGTTAATATTTTCAGGATTTCGTTGCGATTTTTATTTTCATCTGCAATCACATGAGCACTCATGGCATTAACGCCTGACGTAAGAGACCAAACATGAAGATCGTGGAGTCCCTTGATTTCCGGGAGTTCTTCCAGTGATGCTCTAAGCTTGCTGATATCTACATCTTTCGGTGTACCTTCCAATAAGACATTAACCGCTTCCATAAGCAACTTTAAGGTTCTGGGAATGATTAATAGACCTATTGCCGCAGAAATGATCGGATCTGCGTAATACCATTGTGTTGTCAGCATTATCACACCTGCGATCATTACTCCTACGGATGTCAGCATATCCGACAAGACCTCAAAATAAGCACCTTTCATATTAAGACTTTCATTGGAGTCCTTTCTTATGATAAGGATACCGATGATATTGACCACAAAACCAATTCCTGCAACGATCATCATGGAGCCACTTTGCACTTCAGGAGGATTTTTAAATCTTTGAAATGCCTCATATAAAACAAATAATGAGATACCCAATAGCACAACAGCATTAATCACAGCAGCCAAAATCTCTGTGCGATAGTACCCAAATGTTTTTTCAGGACTAGCCTTTCTCTCACCAATTTTGATTGCAATAAATGCTAGGAGTAAACCGACAACATCTGTTAGCATGTGAGCAGCATCCGCAAGCAATGCAAGACTTTTTGTTGCAATTCCTCCAATGACTTCAGCAATAAGATAAGTACCACTTAGTGCTAGGACGATGAGTAAATTTTTCTTATGTCTGCTTGATGCAGATCCAGTCTGTTTATTTGTGTCGCTCATAATTTTATGTATTTACTAGATTGACTCTACATTTCGAAGTAAGTATTATTTTCTTTTTTAACAGGAATATCATTTTCTTTGATCATCTGTAAAATATTGATTTCTATAGTTTGTGCAATAGATGTCATTGGCGTATCCACAGGAGTATTCTCGAAAGGATCCTGCATGATGATTGCTGTTTTCTCAATGGCTATAAATAGCAGAGGAATAGTGATCGTTGTAATAATTTCCAAGGTGAGCTGGGAATCTTCCAATCCGAAAGGGAGTATAAAAGCAAAAACATATATAAGAGTATGCAGTAAAATACTATAGGCACGTGGAAATACCGTATTTTTCAATCTTTCACATTTTCCCATATTGTCACACAGCCTCATGAGAACTTCGTTAAGCTGAACCTCCTTGAAATCTGATACCAATCCTTTTTCGGCTATTTGTCTTAAGTGATAAGAATGTTCATCCAAAATTGCATTGGGTATATTAACAGCGTTAATCTGATGCATATTCAAATACTCCCCTACTTTACCGGAAAAAGGCTGTTTTCTTAATGCTTCGCCTAACGCATAGACCCATACGATTTGTCTTTCTGCAAATATTTTAACGTCCGCACTATCCTGAGGAATGAACTGAATAATTAATCGGATAAGAGACCTGGAATCATTAACAATAGCACCCCAAACGGTTCTTGCTTCCCACCATCTCTCGTATGACTGCGCCGTCCTAAATGCAAGTAGCAGTGATACAGCAGTTCCTAAAATTGCGGGAATGCTTAATGGAATTGATATTTTTTTGAAAATAGGATGCAGATCCAACAAACCTATACCTACAGCAAGTATAACAATCAGTAATATTTGGCTTTTAATTTGATCAATAAAATACCAGATTGAAATTTTCTTGTTTAGTAACATAACTTTTGTTTATAGATTTGATATAACATTATGATACGTAGTTCACGATTTAATTCGATTCGTAGCATAATGTTATTTTTTATTACAGCTGAAACTTTTATATAAAGGCTTTCGTAATAATAAATCTAATCTTCATGCCCTCCTGAATTAGATAATTTAGCATTGACGAAGAATGCACCTTTTACCACAATGTTTGTATCAGGTGCAATTTTGGTCACTGGAGTGATTGCAGTATAACCTAGATCTGAAGAACCTTTAACAATTTCTATTTTCTCAAAATTCAATGTTTTTCCTTGATTCTTGGTATGCGCTGCCTCTTTTGTACCTTCCTCTTTCTCACCCCCTTCTTCCTCTTCAGCATGTTCTTCAGGCTTTTTAGAAGTCTGTATGAAAACATAGAATTTACCGTCAGCTTCCACGATTGCTTCATCAGGAACGGCAGCGGTGCTTGAGTTTCCAAGGCTTACCATTCCGGTAACATTCATCCCATCGATCAACCCCACTTTATTTCCTGTAACACTCGCATGTACAGAGATCGTTTTACTCTCATTTTCGAATGACGACCCGATACTAAATACGGTAGCGTTATACAAAGTTTCCGGATTATTGGTCAGCTTAAACTGTACAGTTTGTCCAACTTTCATTTTAGGTAGATCCTTTTCAAAAACCTGAAGATCTAAATGGATAGAACTATTATCAATAATATCAAGAACTGGTGATGCCACATCAACATAACTTCCAATCTGCGCATTGATACTGCTTACGGTTCCACTGATCGGTGAAGTTATAACCAACCCAGATCGTAGATTACCATTGCTTACTTTACCCGGGCTGATCCCCATAAGCTGGAGCTGTCTCTGTAGTGATGATCTTTGGGTTCTTAAACTTTTTAATTCAGCATCAGAGCTTTGCAGATTCTTTTTTGCTCCGGCATCATTATCAAATAGTTCACGTTGCCTTCTATATTCCTGTTCAGCAAACGCGATCCTGCTGTTCACTGTAAGATATTGCTCCTGAAGCTGAATATACTCGGGATTATTGATTGATGCAATTACCTGCCCTTTCCTCACATGATCTCCTATCTGTACATTTAATGTCTTAATCACCCCACCATACAGAGAGGTAACGGTAGCTTTTCTATTGTTGGGAACACTCAATACACCATTGGCTTTAACAAGTGAGGTCAGATCTTTCATCTCAATTTTACCTAAGGAGATTCCGACTGCTTTCATTTGTTCTTCTGTTAATGCCGCGATCGTTTGCGGTGCCTCTTCATGAGCCTCCTCTACCTGTTCGGTTTTTGCTTTTACTTCCGTTTCCTCAGAGGCTTCTTTTTTTCCACAGCTTAAGACTAAAAAAGAAATTAACAGCGTAGATACTATATTATATTTAATTTTCATTTTATTTGTTTATGATAGAATTAATGGTAATAACAGATTGATTAACCTGTTGAATCGATTCGAGATACTTTAATTGAATATTGGTAGAAGTCTGAAGCGCAAAAAGATATTCAACGTAGGAAATTTCTCCTGTTTTATATCCCAATTGTCCGGCTTTAGCTATTTTCTCAGCATTGGGTATAGCCTGATTAATATAATAATTATATTGCTCTACATCCTGCTGATATTGATTCAAAGCGTTTTCCAGTTGCGCTTCCAGCTGTTTTTGCTGTAATTTTGCATTAGATTCCGCTACTTGCTTTTGGAACTCCCAAGATTGCATTCTCGCTTTTGTAGCACCGAAAGTCAGGGGAATCGTAACGCCAATAGTTGCTGCGTGAAATCTATTTCCCGCATTAAAATTCCGATCCATACCATTGATCGTCTGGGTACCGATTAAAGACTGATTGGTGTAACCTATACTGAAATCAGGTAGGCCCAGAGACCTTTCAACGTTTTTATTTTTTTCTGCTATGGTCATCTCCTGATAGTAAGACCTTACTGTTGGATGATTCGCTATTGACGCGCTGTCAAATACATAATTAGCTTTCAGGGGCTCATAATTTGTGTTATAAGGAACCGAGATGTCTCCCGAAGTATTCAATAAGGTTTTTAAGTTTTTGTATGCATTATTCAAATAAACTTCATTTTGCTTCAACAACAAATTGATCTCCCCTTTCTGAGTTTCTGCAGTATTGATCTCTATCTTTTTAATATCTCCTGATTTAAATCTGACCGTAGCAATTCTTATAAAATCCTGATATAAACTATCCAGATTTTTTAATTTTGACTGGTTAAATTGCAGATATTCGATCTGATAGTAATAGGTCCTAACCTGTCTTGCAAGTTCGTTGACCGAAATCTCCTTATTGATCTGCTTTCCTTTGATCTGTTCAGCGATAAGTTCTCTTCTTGCTTTAAACAATGTTGGAAACGGAATACTTTGAGATATAGAAAAAGATTGATCGAATTTTTTACTGTTGTATTGGCCTAACTGAGCATCTAAACTCATTTTTGGAAGTTCTTTAGCAGTAGGTTTCAGTGCCTCTGTTACTTTAATATCCAAATCTTTCGACCGCATTAAATTATTGTTGGTCAATGCGATGCTCGTAGCTTCCTCAACTGTAACAGGGGTACCTTGTTGTGCGTTAAAGGTCTGTCCAATGAATAAAAAACCTAAAACTAAAACCGCTGTCAGTGGCTTATTACCTGAAGGCTTTTTGATTTTTAGTTTAGTACTGAAGATAATGTATAACATCGGTAAAACAAAAAGAGTCAAGAAAGTTGCTGTAACCAGTCCCCCGATTACAACGGTCGCCAAAGGTTTCTGAACTTCTGCCCCGGCTCCGGTTGAAATTGCCATAGGTAAAAATCCTAATGATGCGACTGTGGCTGTCATTAAAACAGGTCTCAGACGAGTTTTAGTTCCTTCCATCACACGTTTTAAAATATTGGTTTCACCTTCCTTCTCTAACTCGTTAAATGTTCCGATCAACACAATACCATTAAGTACCGCTACACCAAATAATGCAATAAACCCAATTCCCGCGCTGATACTAAAAGGCATACCGCGAAGCATTAACGCGAATATACCGCCGATAGCACTCATTGGAATTGCCGTAAAGATCAAGGCAGCCTGCTTTAGCGAACCAAAAGTAAAATATAACAGCATAAAGATCAAAAATAATGATACAGGTACAGCAATGGTCAGTCGTTTACTGGCAGCTTTAAGATTCTCAAATTGTCCGCCATATGTATAATAATATCCTGATGGTAATTTTTCTTTATTAAGCTTCTGCTGGATTTCTTCTACTACACTTTCTACATCTCGGCCTTTTACGTTAAAACCAATGACGATTCTCCTTTTACCTGCCTCACGACTAATCTGTGCGGGGCCAAGTTTATAATTGATATTGGACACCTGTGAAAGCGGGATCTGTATTCCTGTCTTCGTAGACACCATCAGATTGTTGACATCATCAATACTGGTTCTATGTAAACTATCCAAACGAACCACCAGATCAAACCTTCTTTCATTCTCAAATACCTGACCTGCAGCCTGACCTGCAAAAGCAGTACTTACAGCAGTATTTACGTCTTCAATATTCAGCCCGTAATTAGCCATTCTTGTGCGGTCATATTCAACATTAATTTGCGGAAGACCACTAACACGTTCGATCTGTGGAGCACTCGCACCATTAACAGACTGAATAATTTTTGCTGTTTTATCCGCATATATCGCTAAAGAATCTAAATTTTCACCGAAAATTTTAACCGCTACATCTTGTCTGATTCCTGTCATCAACTCATTGAAACGCATCTGGATCGGTTGATTTTTTTCGAAAAATACCCCGGGAATAGCTTCAAGCTTTTCAGAGATCTCATCTGCTAATTCATCATATGATTTTTTTGTTTTCCATTCACTTTGCGGTTTTAAGATCACCATCATATCAGTAGCTTCAGGAGGCATTGGATCAGTAGGCACTTCAGCAGCACCGGTCTTCCCTACAACCATTTTAACTTCGTCAAACTGCTTGATCAGCCTGGAGGCCTGCATAGAGGTTTCAATACTCTGACTTAATGAACTTCCCTGTGGAAGAATACAGTGAAAAGCAAAATCACCTTCTTGGAGTTGAGGGATAAACTCGCCCCCCATTCTTCCAAATATAAATAATGAAACTGCAAATAATGCAACAGTAACACTTACTAACCAATATTTTACTTTTAAAGCTTTCTCTAGTAGAGGTTGATAGATTTTTTGGAGTCGGTTCATCATTTTATCTGAGAAATTTTCTTTATGCGAGATTTTCTTCGATAAAAAAAGTGCACTCATCATTGGAATATAGGTCAATGATAATATCAATGCACCAAAGATTGCAAAACCTACAGTTTTAGCCATCGGAGTAAACATCTTACCCTCAACACCTACTAACGTTAAAATAGGAATGTAGACAATCAAAATAATAATCTCCCCAAATGCTGCGCTGCTTCTGATTTTAGAAGCTGAAAGAAATACCTCTTCATCCATCTCAGACTGGGTAAGAAGACGTGTTGTTTTCCGCAATCCTAAGTGATGAAGAGTCGCTTCAACAATAATAACAGCTCCGTCGACAATTAATCCAAAATCAATCGCCCCTAAACTCATTAAGTTGGCACTTACTCCGAAAACGTTCATCATTCCCAAAGCAAAGAGTAAGGACAACGGAATGGCAGATGCCACAATAAGACCGGCTCGTAAATTACCGAGAAATACTACCAGCACAAAAATCACTATCAACGCTCCTTCGATAAGATTTTTCTCGACAGTATCAATAGCTCTGCCAACTAGATTAGTTCTGTCTAAATAAGGCTCAATAATCACATCAGTAGGTAAAGATTTTTGAATAGTTGGTATTTTTTCTTTGATTAATTGCACTACCTCATTACTATTAGCACCTTTAAGCATCATCACCACTCCACCTACAGCATCCACCTCACCATTAAATGTCATGGCACCATATCGAACCGCACTTCCCAAACGAACCTCAGCAACATCTTTAATGAATATAGGCACACTCCCTGTTTCATTTTTAACTACAACATTCCCAACATCTTCAAGAGAGGTCACAAGTCCAATTCCACGGATAAAATAAGCATTAGGCTTTTTGTCAATGTAGGCTCCGCCTGTGTTCTGATTATTTTTTTCAAGAGCTGCAAAAATATCAGAAATACTAACTCCCATCGCTCGTAGACGATCAGGGTTAACAGCGACCTCATATTGTTTTAGCTGTCCTCCGAAGCTGTTAATCTCTGCAACTCCGGGAGTACCATTAAGCTGTCTTCGAACGATCCAGTCCTGCATTGTACGAAGTTCTTTGGAATCGTATTTTTTCTCACTTCCTTTCTTTGGATGAAGGATGTATTGATATACTTCCCCAAGTCCTGTACTTACCGGAGCCAACTCTGGTGTGCCAATTCCTTTTGGAATTTCTTCAGCAGCCTGCTTCAGCTTTTCACTGATCAATTGGCGGGCAAAATAAACGTCAACCTCTTCTTTAAATACAACAGTGATTACAGACAAACCGAATCGTGAAATACTTCTGGTCTCCTCAATATCAGGAACATTAGCAATACTCTGTTCTATAGGGAATGTCACCAACTGTTCAACTTCCTGACCGGCCAAAGTAGGACATACCGTGATTATTTGAACCTGATTGTTGGTGATGTCGGGTGTGGCATCGATCGGAAGTTTGGTTGCGCTCCAAACTCCCCAAATAATCAACAACAAGGTCATTATACCAATGACAATCTTGTTCTTGATGCTAAATCTTATGATTTTATCTAACATGAGAATATAATTTTTATTGAATGTCACAACTACCTTTTGGAACAACTATTTGTTCTAAAAATCGAGCGACAAAAATGAGTAAGAATACAACGCAATGCTATTGCAATGTTTCCATAACTGTTTTGACGAAAGACAATTCTTCCGTCTGATTAACAAAAATTATATTTTAGGAGGTTGCCATATCTGATCGTACACCAAATATGCAAAGTCATTCTTTATGAAAAGAATTTTTTTAGAATAGTACTCTTTTATCTGTTTACGATATTCTAAAACAGGATTTATTTTGAGCGAAGTAACGCTGATTCTGCAGCAATTACAATAACAAAAAGGAGAACAAGAATCTGTTTTTGAATGAGCATCGTTTTGCTCAGATTTTATATAGGAATATGATACATTTTCATTTTTTGATTGCGCTTTTGCAACATCCATGCATGGCATTAATGATAATGCCATGAAGTAGACTGTAAAAAGCAATCTTAGAAAATTCATGCGACAAAGTTAATTATTTTACATTTATAAATATATATTAAATTTTATCTATTTTTTTAAAATTTATTACTAACAAGACTTTTAAAAAAAATTATTTATACTACAGTATCTTACAAAGCACAAATCTCTTTTAATAATCCGTACTAAACAATCAATATAAATATATCTTACTAAGCTATATACAAATAAATAACTACCTTCTTCGGACAACATTCTGAAAATTATCTAAGTAAATATTCTCTTTTTGGTTTAATACTTTATCTATAAAATCTACTGTTGTTAAATTGTTATATAAAACTGTATTTTCCCTCGCTCTTTCTCTCACATAATTTCTATTTTCATTCGCTTTAAGCTGTTCCTCTTTTTCTATTCTGTATTGAACTACTAAATTTTCTCTAACTGCTGGAAGCTCTTCCAGCTTTTTATCCAGTTCCGCAATTTTATCTTCAGTCATTTTGGTTTGATATTCAATTTGAGTAACATCTATTCCTTTCTGAGCTAAATTTTCAATTACTTCTTGTACTTGAACTTTATGAAGTTCAATTGTTTTTTGATATGATGGTAATTGGGTTGCCCAATATTCAGCATTTGCATCGCCATTTTTCGAATAGCCTTCAATTCTATTATATGAATGCTCGGCTTGGGTTACCAATTCTTTTACTTTCAAAACATCTTCATATTTTCTCAGAACAAATGCACTATCGGCCAAATGTTTATTTTTTTCACTTTCAATCTTCTTTTTAATGAGTTCGATTTCGATATTGGCTCTGGTTTCGGGATTGGTAATGATGGAGGTTTTTAATTCTTGAGTCCTGATGTCTGAAATATCCAAAACATCGGCTCCTTTTTTCATTGCTTCTAAATATCTTGCCTGTTTGGATTGCAGTTTTTGAAGCATAAACACATCAATACTGTCATTGGTCAGCATAAAATTAACCCGCACATTTTCGTTCTTGTTTCCTTGCCTCCAGGCTCGTCCTTCCACTTGTCGGAGTGACGTAAAATTATATGGCAACGTAAGCATATAAACATCGGTTGTGTTTTCCTGAAGGTTCATTCCTTCCTGAATGGCTTCACTTCCAATAACTACTTTTATTTTTCCTTCATTAAAATCATTTTGAATAGAAATTCTTTGGTTTTTATTGGTCGCCCCGGTAATGATTCCGATTTCTTCGGGTTTGTAACCAATTTCTGTTATGAGATATTCTTTTATTTTTGGAAACTGAGCAACTGCTAATTCAGAATACACAATTTGTCCTGAGTCAGGAAGATCTTTTTTGTTCTGCCTTATCAAATCCATCGTGTCTTTTAACTTCGGAGAATTTTCTATGAATTTTTTTATTGAAGGTTCTTCGCCATCATAAAATGGCGATAAATACGGTGAAATAGCAATCAATCTGGCATTGAGAATATGTGTTAAAATTGCTCCTTTTTCAGTCTCACTGAAATTTTCATTGAGCAGCTCATACTGTTCTCTTGTGAGATCATTCTGTTCAATTTTATATTCTTTGTTAATTTTGTTGGGACGAATTAATTCAGGATTGTCTTCTTCTCCTTTTATATCAATGAATTCCGAAAGTAATTGTTGAAACAGCGAATTATTTTTAAATCTCCGAACGTTGGCTTTAAATTTCACATCACCCTTTGCATCAATTTCCATATCATTATCCGCTTCCATAAAGGTCTCGAAGAAAGTATTGACGTTGAAATATCCCGATTCTTCTAATCTTTTATTTGCTATTAAAGAAAGAATGGAATAATATTCCAAAGGCTTGTTGGTAAAAGGCGTTGCGGAAAGCAAGGTCACATTTCTTCCGTCGTTTTTGTCTTGAATGTACTGAGCTGCCATCCAGGTATTGATTCCCAGTTTGGAAGTCTGTTGGTTTTGACTTCTAAAATCGGACGCAAATCTTCGGTCCTCAATTTTTACTTTTCCTACAATATGATTGGCATTGTGAACTTCGTCGTAAGTCAAATGGTCGAATCCAAAATCTTCCCAGTCATAGATTTTACCACGCTTCATTTTTCCCTCAATCTCCTTTTCTTTCTGAAACTCAATTTGGAGGTCTCTTTCGGTATTGGTAACGCCCTTCATTTCACTTGCAGAGATGTAACTGAATTTTGACGAAAGTTCTTCGGTTATTTCTGATGAAAATCCAATATTGTTAAAACCTTCATAAGTAACGATGGTTATTTCTCCGTCTTTATTATCAAATTTTGAAAGGTCATAATCTTTCCCCAAATTCCCTAAAACATTAACTTTCGCGTTGGGAATCGTTTCAAAAATCGTTTCCACCCATTGTTTCATAATGCTGTCATTCGGAACTACGATGATTGGTCTTTTCGCATTTCCTCTTTCCATTGCTTCGTGCATTGAAAGGATTCCGGACAATGTTTTTCCATAACCCACTTCGTGCGCTAAAAGTCCTACGCCTTTTGTGGTCTGTCTTCCGATTCCCGCCTTCTGAACCTCTGCTAATCTAAATTCCTTTCCTTTGAAATTCTTATGAATCTTTGAAAACAATGGGAATTTAGAATAATCCGGAACGTGGATGTTATTGTAATTGCGGTTAAAATCTTTTACAAAACGAGTTCTAATGTCATCTGATAATTCTTCACGTACAAATTTGTAAAACAAATCATTCGCAGCAGCTTTTCGTCTTTCTCTGACTAACGCATTTCGCTCTTTATCGCTTCCTGTAACCGTTTCATTATCTACAAAGCTTCGCACTTCCCAAGCTGAAGAACCCGCAAAGGCTTCACTTGACAAAGTGCCTACAAAGTCTTTGAATCTTTCCGCAAGATTGTAATCTACAATGACTGATTCGGTACGTTTTGTAATATGATTATATTGGTCTTTTTCTATTTGGCCTAACTCAAATTTGTGCACGAACTCGTGGTTCGGACTGATATAAATTTCATCTAAAGATTTCGCTTTTGGTAGAACATTTTCTAATAATGCTTTTTGTTTTTCGTACTGATTTTCCGTTCCACCAACAGCATTTTTATCTGCAAAATCTTTTTCGAGCTGCTCTAACTTCGCATAAATATTTCCTTCTGCATAATAAAAATCGTGAATCCAAACTCCATCAGAATAATTTGAAAATTTGGAATGTTTTTCGTGATTGTTGAGCGTTCCATCGTAAGATGTATCTCTGAATGCTTCAATTTGTTCTTTCGTAATGTTTGAACTATTTTGCAAGGAAGTATTTACAATTTCATCCTGTTTGGAGAATTGATATTTTAAAATTCCTTTCTTTATGGAAGGCTCCGTTTGGACTTTATATTCCTTCTCAGTTCTCGTATTGTGAATAGAAATTATTCTATCACTTTTTTCTATCAATTCTTTTAATTTTTCTTCTGAAAACGATGCTGGTTTTGTGATTAAATCTTCGCGCAGTTTTTCATACTTTCTTATTTCAGTCGTAATGGTGGGAGATTTAAACTTGATGTTATTGAGTTTAGAAAGTACCAATTCAATTTTTTCTTGAGTTTCTGTTAAATTCAACTCATCTATTTTCTCCGCAATAATTTCTTTTTTTACAGGAACTTTTGTAACAGAATTGGACTCAGTATTTTCTAAAAACAAATCTTCAAAAAGATTTCCGATTCTCTCGGTTTCTTTTTTATTTTTAAATTGTTCAATCTTAAAGAGAGCTTCATCCAAATTTCCGTGGATATAATTTTCCAAACGCCCAAAACGATTGGTTTTCTCACGGTTTTCCCCGAGAACTCTTGTGTGATTATTTTCAAAATATTTGGAAATATCCGCAGAAATCTGGTGATTGTTTTTTTTGAGAATGATAATATCCGTTCCGATTTGTGTTCCTGCAAAAGCGCCATTGGGTAAACGGAAACCTTCCAAAACACTAGCATTCTGTAAATTCTTTTGTCGGTTGAGCCAACCTGATGGAAGAACCATCGCCAAAACGCCGTTGGGTTTCAAAGAATCTAATGACCGTTTAACAAAATAATCTTCGTATTTTGAAATTTTAGGTTCTTCGCCTAATCCTTTGTAAAGCCCACGATGTTCGCCATAAGGCGGATTTCCGATGACCAAATCATATCTTTCTGAAAAATCTTTTGAGTCTTTTTTATTACCTCTGTCATCAATAAATTCAGTTTCAAACGAACGAAGGTTGATCTCGACTTCGGGATGTAGAATTTTTGCAATTTTCGCCGTGGTTTCGTTGATTTCAAAGCCTGTAATTTTAGAATTTACAGATAATTCGCGAGTGGCATAGATAAAATTTCCTGTACCAACGCTGGGTTCTAAAACAGAAATTTCTTTTTGAGTTTTGAAATGGTCTTTGATTAAATTGCGGACTGCATCGACAATTTTATCTTGTGTGTAATATTCATCTAAAATCCCTCTGCCTTCTTTTGCGGTTCCGCCACTTTGGAATTGATTGCAGATTTCTTTTAAATCATCCGTGACTTTCAGATTTTCTTTGAGAAGAATTCTGTTGTCATTAGAAACAAAACAAGCTGCAGAAACTACTTCCGCAACTTGTTCATTATTAAGTTTTCGCCCTTTATATTTTGAAATGAGAACATCTAGCTCTACCTTATTTGTTGAATTTTCACTTACCTCGGAAGGTCTTCTATCGGATCTTCTTCTATCGGATATAGCTCTCCCGGATACGATTCCGCCCAAGGAATATTCTCTTCCCTCATTTTTTTCATCATTTTGCGGTTGTGTTCCTCCATTGGATCCTCTTCCTCGGTTTCGGTTTCCCAAATCGCTCCGTTCTGTGCCTGCAAGTCCATTTCCAGCATTGTTGCTGCCCACTGCTTGTCCGCTTTCGTAACTTCCGTTTTGCTCGGATTGGATTTTTGAGCCAAGTTCTCCAGTGTTTTGTTCAGGTGTTCCGTTTCCCACTTGCTGAGGATCGGATGTTGTTCCGGATTCAATTGCATTGCTTTCATTTTCAGAAATTTTTGGTTCAACTAAATTAGTATTTTTATCTTGAAAATTGAGTTTATTCTCTAAATATTCGGTCAGGTCTTGATTCCCATTTTCAGAAATTTCATACAACGGACGAACGTCTTTGATATTTTTGCCATTAAATTCTGTAAGAATTTTTCTGGTTATTGCATTTCCTGTTCTGTCCCCGCTCAGACATAAAAACATTTTGCCATCATAATTCTGGTATCTATTGAGGAACTTTTTGCTATTGGAACCGGAATTTAAGGTAATAATTGTTCTATTATTGACTTGCTTGTTCAATTGAAGAAGCTCCAAGAATGAAAGCATATCCTTACTGTTTGTGAAAACAATAAGTTCCTTTTTATTTCCTTCAACTACAGAAATGTCATCATTTATCTCATTAAAAAAATCTTCATCTTTCACTTTTTTCTGTTTTTTATGAAGTGGTTAAATTCAAAAATTTCTTTGGCTTCACTGTCCCAGTTTTTTCTTGATATTAATTGAAGCGTCACGAATATGTCCGTCTTTTTATTGTAAGAATCAATCCTTTCGAGCCTTCCGTGGTAGTCCTTTTCCGCGTGTTTGTAAATAGAGTACGGTAAAATAGTATCCGTTGGATAAATGTAAAACCGGGTGTACATCCAAGGTGAGTTGATTTCAAATCGTTTGTATTTTTTCTTAAACAAAACCGTATCATTCAGATTTTTTCTGTTTCTGTAATTGGGGATTTTTTCCTGAGAAAACAATGTTCCTCCTTTTTTCTTTTCAACCGAAAGCGGCTTTTGTTTCTTTATGATGTCTGACAGAATAATTTTGCCGGGATTTTCATTTTCAATAGTATAGCACAATGAATCTTTAATGAAATAAATCTGTTGGGTTATTTCGGGAGCATCAACATCCGGAATCCTTTCTATTATGGAATCTCCTGAATAATTAAGGCTTGACAAATGAAAACTTTGGATATTGTTCAGATTTTTGGAAACATCAAAATATACATTGGAGACAACATCGATTCCTCCTTTTTCGGATTTGATTTCTTTGTGGCAGGAAGTGCTTACAAAAAGAAAAAACAAGCTGGGTAGTATTAAAAGTTTTTTCATAGATATAGGGTTTAAAAAAGCGGCAGCCTAATTAATTTGACTTACCGCTGGGAAATAAATGATTGGTTGTAAGTGTTATCTATCGTTTAATACTTTGTTCTTTCACGTTATTTTTTTCGTGCTTGTTGTCTTGTTCCAAACCTTCTAAAGGCTTGTTGGTATTGATTCTGTTCATATCAGAATCATACAGATTCAGATTTTTGTATTGCGGATTCAGCACCGCTTTGCCTTCTATTACTTTATCATCCAATTCAAATTTTACCTTCACGATATTTCCTTTTTCCAAAGATTTTATGGTACTTTCCTTCCATTCCGGCTTATCGAAGATCAGTTTGGATTTTTCTACGATCTGAGCCGTATCAACTCCATAATTTTTGTAAAAATTCTGGAAATTGTAATTTCCTTTTTCGGTTTTGGGTTCGTTAAAATTCAGTTTGGCAAATGCAGGTTCTATTTTTTCTGTTTTCGGATTGTGAAATTGTATTTTTACCGTACGCCCTTCCAAAAGGTTGACTGCTTCTTTAGCAGTAAATGTATTCACCCTGTTAACAGGAAAATTGTGGGAGATAACGTCGCCATTTGCTTTAGTGAGTTTAGCATTATAAAAATTCATAAAGACACTTCCATTTTCTATCTTATTGAATTTTAACGTGAATTCCATTTCATTTCCGGGCATCGTTTTGTCGGAAGTGGTTTTAATTTCGAACTCTTTTTCGGGAGCATTAATTCCGTTTTCTAAATCTTTGTGCAGTTGTTCTCCTTCTCCGAAACCAAGATATTTTAATTGAAATTTCGGATACTGAGATGGTTCATATTCGTTCTGTGTTTCCATAATGTTTGGGGTTTGATTGTTAAATTTTATATCATTCATTGTTAATATTCTGTTTCTTGAAAAAACATTTTCATCCAGATAATTTTTTAGAATTTCACCGCTATCCAATAATTCGTAGGATTCCCCATATAGCTGTTTTTCCAATAGGCCGAAAGCCAATTCGTATTTGTCATTTTTTGACAACGTATGACCATCAATAACATTTGGGATTGTGTCCATTTGTGCCTTTGTAAGAGAATAATCTCCATCTGTTGTTCCGAATTCCATTTTCTCTGAATAAGCTTTTCTTTGGCTCGCTGTGATCTGCAAGTTCTCCAGTATGAATTCGTTTTCTTTCATAAAGATCCTGTATTTGAGAATATCATTTTTTTCCTCTTCGGAAAGTTTCGGATAAAGATTATTTTGCACCGCTTTTGCTTTTAAGTCGTTTTCGACATAGCTTTTGAATTCGTTCAAACTTTTTGGAGCATCATAAAAATCTCTCATACCTGTCCATTCTCGCCGACCGTACGGTAATGTATATTCCTGAGTTTGCAGATCATAGCTGTAATACCTATGACCGCTTGGACTCTTCAGCGAGCCACTCCCATCATCGTAATCGTTCCAGGTCCAGCCGTCCGGAAGGTCAGATGCAGGGGTTAAATTTTCTTCAAAGCCTTCATCTGAAAAAAAGTCTGCATTTTCTTCCAGATCAGTCATTTCAATTTGATGAACCCCTTCTAATGATAACTTTACAGCTTCAACTTCATAATTTCGATAATGATGAGCTTGCTTTTCATCAATTTGCGTATAGGTCAATCCGGAACTTAAATCAGTTTTTTTCTCCAATTCCTGAGCCCAGAGATCAGAGAGAAATTTCTGTTTTATGGACTCATTACTTATAGCAATTTCAGTAGACTCCCTGTTATTTTGCAAAATCAAATGTTTATTGGCTAGTTGCTGCTTTTCAATAAATCTGACTAATTCAGCGGTAGTATTAAATTTATCCTCAATAGGGAAACCCTGATTTGAATTGAAAAATGTTTTCAATGTAAAATTTGAACCTTGAATAAATTCTTTTCCCTTAGATTGATGAATTGCCATAAACTTTTTCTCTCTATCGGTAAACAGCCTCTCTCCGTCCCGAAAAAACTGTTCAGGTGAAGTGTTTTCAATTTCCTTCACAAAATTTTTATAAGCCTTCGTTCTGGGAACTATATTCTTATCAAACCAGGTTAGATTGTCTTCCATTTTTTCCACCTATTAAGCTATCTTCTAAAACCTCTTGACTTTGGTATTTCCTCGTCCTGCTCTTGGCTTTCCTCATCTCTCATTCGATTGGCATCCTGATAGACATCAGGGTCGTTCACATTTAGTTGTAAATCTGATTTTTCCTGCTTTTGAGAGTGATTTTGCTTTTCAGAGATTCCAGCAACTGTATTAAATTCTTTGGATACAATATTCAAATCATTCGTAATTTCTTTTGCCATTTCTGGGAACTGAACAATTTTATCTTGCAGAAAAGATTTAAGTTTTAGAAGTTCTGCTATGTAACGGTTAAGTTCTTCTGTATTTTTTTTATCTGCAATAATTGCGGTCAATTCTCTTGCATTTTTAATGAAATCAAATTCAACTACTTTTTCGGTCTCTTTGTCAAAAATGAAAGCTTTTTTTTCGAAACTCAGTTCATTTTCAGATTTAGAAACATTCTTGACATCAGTATATTGAATATTATTTTTACTGTTTTCGAGGATGTCAGAAATACTTTTATCTCTTTCCAAAAAGATGACCTTCAGTTTAGTATTATTATCAGTCAGCTGAAAAGTCGCCCTGTTTTTGTCGTGGTCTGCAACGATGGTATATCCTTGCAGAAATTTCTGAACATCCTCTATATTTAGCTTTTTAGAGAAAGAATTATCCTCATTAATAATTCCGTATTTTTTCAGTTCATCGGTAGGTAAGGTTATGTTATTCATTGTATGTTGCTATTAAATTGTTTACTTTTATGAGGTCATTTAAAAAATGAGAAGGATTGATGTTTTGTCCGAATTCTTTCACCGAAAAATGCAGATGTGGTCCTGTGGAGTTTCCGGTATTCCCGCTTTTTCCGATGACAAATCCAGCTTTTACTATTTCTCCAGCTCGATAATACATTTCTGAAAGATGTAGATAGGAAGTTTCGAAACGGTTAAAATGTTTTACCTTTATGAAATTCCCTCCGCCTTTAGAATCCCAACCGGTTGCTGCAACAATTCCATCCATTACAGAATAGACATTCTCATAACTGGCTTTAAGGTCGATGCCGTTGTGCGTTTTTTTTGTTCCGAAAATAGGATGAGTTCTTGTCCCATAAGAAGATGTAATGGTGATCTTGTTTTTAAGAGGCATTACAATTTTTGAAAAAGATGCTGCAGGTTCGTCTACAAAATCATACGTTGTAAAAAAGTTTTGTTTTTTTGATGCTTTCTTTGTTTCTTCTACTCTATTTTGTGCTTGCAGCATCAAAGAATCTTTCAGTTTTTCAAACTCATTTTTTCGTATTTCTTTTACACTGCTATACTCTTTAATCAGTGTTTTCAGTGAATCTATTTGACTCGTTAACCACTTCGTCGAACCTTTGGTTTCATTTTTTAAATCTGATTTTGTGGTGATATTTAAAACTTGCTTCCAAGATTTCTTAGCCTTCTTTTGTTTTACCGGATCTTCAATATTAGATTTTTCGGATACCTTTGGATTTTCAGATTTTTTCGGTATTGTTGGTGTAATCGTATTGAATTGGGCAAAGCATAAGCAGCTGTAAAACAGCGCCATCAATGTAAATGTGTATTTTAGTTTTTTCATTTTACGCAGCTTTAATATTTTCATTCACAATGAGTTCCACTTCTTTGTTGATCTTTCTAAAGTTGGTCATCAGCACTTCTTCTTTGCGGTTAACCCCTTTTTTATCTACAAAAGAGTAATAAGATGGCATTTTAACATAGTTTTTTTCTTCTTCTTGAATCGCTTTCATATCCAGGTTAATTTTACCACTAATTGCAGACGTTTTATATTCCTCAGCATCATTTTCTTCTCCCTGTGCGATCATTCCAACCATTTCTCCGGTTTTCAGAGCCGCAATTTTTCCGGCAGGAATCATATTGTCCATCTTTTCATTAATACTGGTGGTCGTCCCTTGCTGTGAAATTGATTGTGAGTATGATTTCTGTTTAATTTTCCCAAATAGTTTTTCCAACCAATCCAATGTATTTTTGTCTCTGGCAGAACCGGAAATAATATTTCCAACAATCGCAGAAATAGTATCTGCAACTTCTTTTTTGTAGAACTGTCTGAGCTGCGGAATTTCTTGTAATCCAAGCATTACAGCAACTTTATTGCTTCTTGCAGTGGCCACGATGTTATCAATTTTATGAATATAAATCGTCGGAAATTCGTCTGCGATAATTCCTCCCGGTAAATTGTGCTTGGAATTGATCAATCTTAAAGTCCTGTTTAACACCGAGGAATAAAGGGCTGAGTTAATATCCTGTGTTCCCGGATCTGATGCTAATATGATAATGGATGGATTTTCACGATCAGTAATCTTCAATTCCACTTCATCTCCCGAAAACACCCAAAAGCTTTCTTTAGTTGCCAATCGGGAAAGGAATATTTTCAAAGTTCCAATTTGTCCTTCCAGCTGATCAAACGCTTTGTTGTCATACGCCGTTTTGAAAGGCGAAAGCAAAGAGAAAATTTCTTCGTTGGTAAAAAGTGTGTCAAAAATTTCTTTATAACTGCGGTTCATAAAGGAAAGAATATGAGGCAGATCAGAATATTTTCCATTTTCAAATGTTGCAAAAAAATAAATACAGGAAGACAGAAAATTGATGGCGGATTGGGTAAAGAAAGCTTCAGAACCACCTCCGGAACTCGAACCTCCCTTCTGTAGAGATGAAACCATTGATTCTGCCATTTCCTGGGCTTCTGCTAAAGTTTGGATGTACTTTTTGTGAAATGGATTGACTCGTTTTGATTTTTCAACCTCTTTCAGATTAATGACGTGGAAATTGTAATCGTAGTCTGCTTCCTTACTTTTTTTCAACAAATAATGGTAGTATGCAATCTGTGCTAGATCAGGAAATTTAAAATCGTAGATGCAGAGACAGAAACCTTTTGCAATCATTTGTCTTATGGCAGGATTGATCACACCAAAAGATTTACCAGAACCTGGTGTTCCAATGACCATCGTTCCTCTAAAAGGATTGATGTTCATCCAACCTTTATTGCTTTTGTTTTTGTAACGGAACAAGTATGGAATATTGATTGTGACATCCGATGTTACCAATTCCTGATTTTGGTCGAAAGATTCTTCTTCAACATTCCATCGGTCTTTTCCCATTTTCTGCTGCATCAGTTTTGAAATACTATCTGCACCCATTTGAAGAATAACTGCCCCTAAAAAAGAAAGAACTGCATAGATTCCCTGATAGAGATTAAATCCGGGAAACACTCTTGGAAGTTTTTCATTTCCTGCCTCATTCTGCCAAACCAGTGAAGAAAAAATCATCAGCAATCCCAAAATCATAGGAGCAATAATCTCTTTACTAATATTAAGGTCTTTCTTTTTCTTGGCTTTTGTTCCGACAGCCACTAATCCAATCAGAATCAATGTTGCAAATTTGGCATTGATAGGAGGGTAGATAAAACTCAACTTTGAAAAATTTTTCAACAAGTTTGATACTACCGGAACATTGGCATTAAGGTAGAAAAGCGAAGCACAATCGAGTGCTACGACTGCGTACACCGCTTTTTGTAGAAAGCCATAGATCTTTATTTGGTGTTGTTGCTCTTGCATTAAGAATAATTTTCGAAATATTGATTCAGTAATTTGTGTTCTTCCAGTAAACTATCGTGTAGCTTCTGTTGCCGTTCCTGCAAATTTTTATGATGTTCCTGTATTTTAACAAGTTTGGCATTCAACAGATTCAATTTATTTATTAATTCATTTCCTCTTTTTTCGACACTCTCGATAATGTATGAGTGACCTGGCTCTTCAGATATTTTATCACACCAATCTTTAAGGTTTAACACCCTTTTATAGGCAATGATAAATTCTTTTCGTTTTTTATAAATAATAATTATAGCAACAGAATGGTAGGTAAATAGTAATATCACCAGTGCAAAACACAGCATAACTGTAAAATTTTCCATAGTCTTAATATTAAAAGGTATCTGCTTTCAGAATATCTGAATAGTTGACTTTCATTTCTATGGTGCGCCCCGAGAGCTGTTCTTCAATCAAGCGAATCATCATCACTTTACTGTTTGGGTAAGTGAATTTTTTGAAAACATAAATATTCCTGAAATTTTTTCTGAAGTGTTTCTGCGGATTGAGCTGTAAAATGGGTGTTAGATCTACACTTTGGTTATTGGTGGCTTTGTGTATTTTTTTGTCTTCCAAGGAGAATTTCAAATCCTCAATATCATAGTTCAGATTAGAATTATTCTTGATGGTCATATCTAAAAAAATATAAGCACTCATCACATAGACATTATTGAGCTGGAAGCTGAGTTTTAGATTTTTTTCTTCTCTAATCGGATTTTTTTCAGATTTTTTTCGAATAATATCCATCGAAAATTTTCTCAGTTCAAGATTAGAGAACACCATTTTATCAAATTCTACAGGCTGCATCGCTTCGGGCTGTATATGAATATTGGTAATCGTATTGAGGTTATCCTGATTTCTATGCACCACTTTATACTGTGCAATGAAAGATTGTGCGACAACGGTAATGATCCCAATAGTATTTCCATTAACAAAAACGGAAGGTATATTGATTTTTCCTTTCTCGTCAGAATCAGGATGGTCTGTGATCTTTATTCTGGCAATGTTTGTAGAAGGCAAATCTCCAGTCAGTTTTTCTGTTGACAAATCCACGTACTGAATGGGCTCAGGCGAGATAATATGCAGGTTGATGCCTTCGGTAATTTCAATCTCAGGTAAATCGGAAACAATCTGTTCTTTGGTTGCAGTTTGAGCCGTGAAAAATTGAGCTGTGAATATTAAAAGGGTGTATAATAAAGTTCTCATTGTTTTATTTTTTTTGTTGGTTTTGTGAATCTTTCAATTGATTTTCGTCGATCAAAAAGACATATGAGTTGTATTTCAGTTTTGCTTTATTTTCTTTGATCAGGTTGGCAATAGATTTAGATGTTGATGTAAACAGGCTGGATCCAATGCTTGAGAAAAATCCTTTTCCGCCCATATCCATCTGAGTTCCTTGTACTGAGTTACTTCCCATTTCCCGCATCATATCTCTGAAAACGCTTTGCGGAACGTACAATCCCTTCATCCCGTCAACATCATAAATCGAAAGATTGACAGGATAGATTTCTCCTTTTGTGAATACAGATACAATGTTGAGATTGACTCTCTGCATTGAAAATCCTGAGATTTGTCCGTATAATATCGAACCTTTGATTATTTTTTTGTTCCCGACAAAGATGTCTTCCAACAATCGGAACCTAATCCTGCTTCCAAGAAAGCCTTTGTTATTTTCGTCAATGACCGCTTTGATAAAGCTGTTTTCTTTCTCCTTATAGAAAGCATTGAAACCACTGTTGATTCCGGATTTGCTCACATTGAAAGTTGAATTAAGAAAATCTTCCATTTTCTCTTTATTGGACTTCAGTTTTTGTTCTGCTGCGAGTTTACTTTGGTACTCAGGATCACGGGATTTTTCTAAAGAATCCATCACGAGCATTTGTTCTTTCAGATATTTTACAGGGTCTGGTTGGACACTTTGTGTCTTTTCTTTTGGTGTATCTGCGTATTTATCTTCTTGGTTCCCGTAAGATTTGTCATTCAGCATTTTAATGATTTCTGAAGACCTGTTGTAATCTTTGTCATCCCTCTGTGATTGATTTGGTTTGTAATACGAGGATTGATTTTCTTTTGCCTGGTATCTGTTTTGTCTTCCGTTTTCTGCTTTTAAGGAGTCAATTTTTCTTTTTTGGTCCAGTGACAATTGGTCATCATAGTTCAATAAACTATCTTCTTCTTTATCCAAACCACCAAGCATCGTTCTGTTATCCTCTTTTTTGAAAAAAGCATCATACGCATCATTTTTGGTCATAATGGAATCTTGCGTATCGCCGAGTGATAGTGACAATTCTTTTGGTTTATTTTTTTCAGAAGTATCTTCTTTGAGAAACTGTGCTCCTACGTAGCCGAAAAGAAAAAGAAATGGCAGAGCCAAAAGAGGCAGAACATATTTTTTTTCTTTAAAATTTATTTTTTTAATGTCCATTTTTTAATTTTTGGTATTGGTTGAACAAGTAGTCAATTCGTAAACTGTCTTCTTTTTTCAGTGCGTTTTTGTCTCTTTTCACTTTTAAAGTTTTCAGTTCTTGTACTATTTTTTCCATCTCTTTATCATTGTTGACAGATAGATTTTGACTCGACTTATTTTTAGAATAGAGAACCGGAGGTCTTATTTTAAATGCTGTTTCGGAAGGGAAAAAGATACCTTGAATTAGAGACCCTATAAATGAAACCGACAGTAGAATCATTGAATACGTGAAGAATTTCTTTGGATTTTGAACTGCCCACTGCAGCCATTTCTGACCCTTTTGTTTTAATGTAGTTTCCATTTTAGTAAGAATTTTTATTTTGATTGGACAGTTCCTCGTTATTGATGATTCGCCAGTTTTTAAGAATCACACCGTGAGGATTATTGGGACTTCTGATGATGTCTTCAAAGAAACCTTCGGTGATGAGCTTCCTCGTAATGACAGAAGATTTTCTTGTGATCATCTGCTTACCGAAAAAGCTAAATTTCTTTTGTTCCATACTAAGCGTAATCGAATCGGTATGGATACTGACCATCGAACTGGAAGCTATTATTTGATTGTAAAATCCTTTTT
This sequence comes from Chryseobacterium limigenitum, assembly GCF_900114875.1. Taxonomy (GTDB): domain Bacteria; phylum Bacteroidota; class Bacteroidia; order Flavobacteriales; family Weeksellaceae; genus Chryseobacterium; species Chryseobacterium limigenitum. The sequence continues at coordinate 143,824 of NZ_FPKW01000009.1, read as the reverse complement.
CCCTTAGGTTCGTATATTCCTTTTTTCCGCTGTCATCAATAAGATACAATGACTTTTGAATATTATCCTTGATATAGGTATCATCGGGAGCGAGTGTGAAAAACAATCTGTGGAATAATTCAATTTGAGCTTTATATTCAACAGGTCGGTTCAGCAGGACATCAGTCTGCTTGGCAAGAACCGGAACGCCATTGTCTAAAATGTAAATTGATTTTCTGGAATCCTCGATCATTCTGTATGCAAAGAAAAATCCGGCAATGACAATGAAAACAGCAAAAGCAATGGTGGATAAAGAAATGACCTTGTTGATCTTGATTCTTTGTTCTATATTTTTGATAAGCATCTTTATTTTAGTTGTTGGTTGATAATGTTTGGTTGTTGGTCATTCGTACAACATTTATTTTCCTTTTTTCATCGCTCTTTGAACTCTGCCTGATGCTGAACCTGCTGCTGCACTTGCTGCTACAGAAGCTCCTCCTGTTTTGGCAGCCAATATTGCTGTTTTAGCACTGCTTGCCATTTTTCCTGCTGCACTTTTCATTTTCGTCATTGCTCCCGCCCCTCCTGCAGAAACAATACTGTCTGCAATGGTTGGGGTCATTAGTACTCCGATTCCCGTAACAACATAGGCAACACAGGTGAAAAGCTGATTGTAGATCATTCCGGAGTTGCTCACATAGACCATCAAAGCGTCTAAGTTGGTAATGGTTCCATTGGATAATAAGGTATCATACCTTTCGATCTCCATTGTATAACCGGAAGCGATCAATTGCTGACCGATGTTGATGATCGTATAGGCAACAAAAGTGTAAAGATTAATGTTGATGAATTTTGATACCCAACTGTATAATGAATTTTCAAATCCGGGAATAAGAGCCATTCCAACAGCTATCGGTCCTAAAATGATTAAAATGTAAGACCATATTTTTTGAATGAAGAAAATGAGATATACACAAATCCTAAGAATGGAAAGGCAACAAAACTCAATGAGTTCTGCGACTAATTTTTGCATTTGGAATTCCATTCGTATTGACCATTCTTTGATAGGCTGAATCAATTTATCCAATCCCTCACTGATATCAAACCACGAATCATCAGCATCTTCAGTGGTATTCTCAATGACTTCCTGCTTCGCATCTTCTTCCGCTTTCAGTTTTATAACAGCATCCAATAATTGTTGCTGTTTTTTAAATCTTTCAACCCGTAGATCATTGACTTCCGATTCGATTTCGCTGAAAATTGAGATTCCGGGTTCGGCAATGGCCTCAAATGGCGCTTGAATCATACTGACAAATCCACTCCAATAAACAAGCGTAAATCCGATAAGAATTGGTTTCAGCATTGGAGTGATTTCCCATTCTCTATCTCCGGCCGCCATTTGCCAACCCATATATCCAAGGTACATGAGAGCGCCTAAGCCGCCTATTGCTTTTCCTACCAAAGCAGATCCGGCGGCGCTATCTTGTACACTATTGTCTAATTTGGTAAAAACCTCCATAAACCATTTTTCAAAAGCGCCATCTCCTTTTAAAAATTGGAGTAGATTACTGTAATCGCCGTCTGTCTGGGCGAAACCCATTACAGGTAAAAGAATTGCTAATAGGCAAAAAGTTAATGTTATCGTTTTATTCATTTTTAATATCGGTGTTTGTAGTGGTTCATTATATTTTGAACAATCTGCCCGTCTGATGAAGGTGTCCACGCAGGTGGCAAAGCAAAATTTGAATGGTTTTTCAGAATATTCTTGTAATCTGTAAGAAGTGTTGTCTTGTTGTTGTGCTTCCTTAATTCCTGAACAAATTTTCGCCATTTGATAAGGGTTTCGTGGTACATAATGAACCTTTTTCCCCTTGGCATATCCATACTTCTGGACATTGAATATTTTTCTTTGATGAGATCCAGTTCTTCCTGAAGTCTTTTTAATGCTCCTGTTGAGCTGAGTGTTTCAAACGTTTGCAGGTCTTTCAGTCGCCACTCGATAAAATTTTGAGGTGTATCGGGAAATTCAGTAATAGGTTTTAGCATTCGTTTGTAATACAATAGCCAAAGAGGATCGGCATCGACAGTAGCGGACGTCCAATGGGCAAAATCCTGAACGCTCCTTTTATGAATGGTATCTGAAGCTGCTTTTATCTTTTTTGCTTCTTCCTCTTGAAACTTTAGCTGGGCAAACCTTTGATTTTGAACTCCTGTCGGTTTTAATGGACGAATGTCTTCCCCATCCTTATAATCCCTGTTGATTTTTGGAGCCCAAATTCCCCACACCGTTGCGTAGGCAAAATTGGTTTGGATTCCTAAAAAGTATTTTGGATATGGTCTCCAATCTCCCCAATCTTGAAAGACCATTCTTTTATGCTGGGCAACAATGGAAGGATCATTTAATCTCTTGACGCTGACTTGTCCAAACACACTGCCTGTAATCAAGATGAACTGAAATAGGCTGATTTTTTTTAGTAGATTTTCCATAATTTTTTAATTAAAGAGGTAATGGTATTTGGTGATGATGTCGCCAACAATGGCTTTGTCTATATTGATGTAATTACGAAGCACCGGAACCTGATACAGATAAGGGATTTTCTTGGCATTCTCTAATCGTAAATTGATGTACAGAATATTTCCGTTGATATTTCTGACCCTTGTAAAAATCTTTTCAATCAGCATTTCCCTATCCATTGCGTCCATTAGAAAATCTTTTTCCTCATTTAGAATGTCCTGCGTAACTTCCTGCTGAAGTTTCGTCGTCTGCTTCCCGATTTCAACATAATATTTTGAAATGAGTACCGAATATTCAGGATGCTGTGCTGATAGATCCAGCATTTTATTGGAGTTCGTTACTATTTTACCCAAATATTGATAGAGATAAATGAGTTTTTTGCTCTGGGTCAAGGCTGAATTCACATTTTTCAGTTGTTGATAGATGTATTCCTGAATCGCAATGATCTGCGTGATTTTATTGTTGATATCATCATACAATTCTTTTTGCTTTTCATAGGAATCCAGAAAAGCCTGTTCGCTTCCTAATCGAACACCGTGGTTTACGGTGATCTGTGACAGAAGTTTGTCGTTAATCACTATTTGCTGGCTTTTTACAGATGCAACAGAGAAGAAAAAAACTCCGGAAAAAAATATTTTTTTCATTTTAGAAAGATTTAATGTTATCCATGATGCTTTCAACTACTTGCTTATCCCTGTTGACATAATATTGAAAGGCTCTTTTGTTACGTTTTACCTTGGCTTTAATATCCCTTATCTTTAAAAGCATATGGGTAGAATTTCTGCTTATCGCCTTTACTTCACCCAAAGCATAGTCTAATAATACTTTACGTTCTGATTTTTCCATTTGGTTGATGGCTCCGTAAGACAAAATGATCCCGGTTACCAGCCGTGTTACCATTTGCAGATCATCAACAAACTGAACCTGAGAAGGCAAAACAGCGATAATGGAATAGGGAGCATCGTTTATTTCATTGATAATAGCAGTCTGATTGTTTGTTATTTTGGTTATTTCCCTGCTCATTGCTATTCCGGTGGGTATCGCTTGAATGGCAAATGAAACAATTCGCAATCTGTCCTGAACTTTGGTGATTTTTTCTTTAAAATTGTTCCATTGGTTTCTGTTGGCCGTTTCTACGGTGGCATTCGCAATTTGTTTTTGTCGCATTTCTTTTTGCCTGTCGTGTTCTTTCATCGTGGCATTGATTTCTATATCCATCATCGGAAATGAAACATTTTCCTGTTGCCATGCAGGGGTAGACCCACCACCGGAGGATCTCAATACCAAATAAACTAGAGGAATAAGCAAACTGACAACAATTTTATTTTTGCCACCGTAAGGTCGGCGAATCTCATTTTTCGATTTCATCATAGAAAAATTTAAAAATTCCGTTTATACCGGTTCATTATATTTTCAACAATAGCTTTGTCTGTATTGATATATCCGGCAAATGGATTAATAGAATTCCAGAATCCCAATCGGTTTGCTTTTTCTAATCGCAGTTTGATTGCTAAAAGCCAAAGCTTCAGATTTTTCACATTACCGGAAATATTATGAAGAATTTTGTAGCGGTCTCCTGCTGTTGCAAGATTCAGCTCTCCGGAAGCGAGAATATCAGAAACGTCGGTAACAATCTTTAGACTTTGCTCATACGTTTTTTGTGAAGCTTTCACCCCAAAAATGGCATACTCAGGATGTTCTGATGCTAGTTGTACCACTTGTGATGAATAAGCATAACATTTATTGAGCTCAGAGTAGATTTCCTGTGCTTGGATTCCATTTTGTAAAGTGCCGGAAACCTCTTTTAAACCCTTCAGAATTTTATTCTGAATGTCATTAGCCGCTACCATCTGTGTTCCCACCCAGGTCTGTGCGTCCTTTAATTTTGAAGTTTCCTCAATGACTTCGTTCTGCTTGGCTTTTAGATTTTCAGAATAAAGAATCATTGCCGCTGTTACCGTAGGGTCGATGTAGGTGTTTTGGGCGAATCCCATTGTCCCCCAGAGGGAGAAAATTAGTAGAAAAACCTTCAATATAATATGGTTCGCCAGAGATGAAACGTGACGAAATCCTCTTGGGAAATTTATAGGTTTAAACGTTTTCATAAGCGTAATTTTGTTTACTGATTAATTCTGAAAAACTGATATTACGGTCTTCCAGTTGCTGTGAAATGATTTTAAAAACATTCTTTCCTTTGTTCTCTTTTTTCATCATTCTATAAAAGGAATTGATTTTTTGATCTAAAGGATTTTGGTATAAATTCACGAGTGACACTAAGTTTTCCAGACTGTCTCCGAAGGTTTTTAAATCACCAACTATTCTGCGCAATGCTTCATCATAGTCTCCGTATTGGTGCACATAATATTCAACTGCCGATTTTTCCGGTTTTTCTGTAGTGTAGGTGAGATATTGTTCAAGCGAAACTTCATTTCCATAGACCTCTCCTTTTGAACCTCTTTTTAAGTAAAATTCTTTGAATCGGCTTCTCCCGAATTTGTTGTTGAGATTGTTGATGGTAAAAATCTTGTTTTGCTCTACTTTATTGAGCGATAGCAATGAAGCGATTTTATCAAAGTTGTCTTTGAACTTCGTCTGGTCAAGCAAAATAAATGTATCCGAATTATTGATGATGGAATCTTTAACCACTGCATTTCCAATAATGTCATCCAGTTCCTGCGTTACCACCACCGCTTCTCCCCAAAATTTCCTCACCGTTTTATATAAATAAAGAATGTATCCACCCATCAATTTACTAGCAATGGCCTTCCATGCTTCTTCGATTATTAAGGCTTTTCTGCGGTCTTTTCTGAGTCTCATTTTCTGAATGAAAGTGTCCATAATAATGAGCGTTACTATCGGAAAGAGCTTGGGATTATCTTTTACATTATCAATTTCAAAAACGATGAAAGATTCATCGAACAGCGTATTATCTGCACTTTCATTGAGCGTTGTTCCGTACCTTCCGCCTTTGTAAAAATCTTTCAGTACAAATAAAAAGGTGCGCAGATTAAACTCTTTCTCTATAATATTATGTTTTTTATTATTCAGGTAAATAGGAAGAAATTGATCGCAATAATCATAAAACCCATTGAACGAAAGTTCTGTTACAACCAGCTTTTCTTCCAGTTCTTTTATTTTCCTGATGATGGCTTTTCTAAAGGATTCATTCCATTCTTCTGCTGATCGGGGTTGCCTGATGATGTCATTCGACTTGATTAAAATCAACTGCGTTTCATTGTATATTTTCCTTCTTTCTTCATCGTTCAGCGTGTCATACGCTTCATACACTTTATAGAAATTTTCGCTTTCATATTCCGGGTTATTGATGTTCTTATCAGGATGATAGAATTTCAATAATTTTCTTCCCGCTTCCTTTATTTCATCGGAACTGGCATCGAAAGTAATTCCCAAAATGTCATAGTAAGTATGCTGTCCTTTTGCTTCATTCTCATATTCCGTGAATAGATCATCTTCGTGAATGTTGTATTTTCCGAGATATAGAATCAGTTCTTCAGAAGTTTTATTTTCATACCATCGAGTTCCAGCATTGAAATACCCGTGGTAAAACGACATCAACACATTGTCTAAAATGGATTTTTGTGCGGAAGACATTGAAGAATCCGGACCTTGCCAAATCAAGAAGATCAGGTTGGTTAAAAATTCTATTTTTTCGATATTAAATTCTTTTTGATCCATAAGAAAAGGATTCATCGTGATTGGTTTTTCTTCAGTGTATTGGATGTATCTGCCTCCCTTATATTTGCACGTTCCCGAATACGAATCTCCTGTATCAACAATGACCACGTCATAATTGTAGGTCAAATACTGCTCAATAATATTGTTCATCAGGAATGATTTCCCCGAACCTGACGGTCCTAATACAAACTTGTTCCTGTTGTTTATTCTTCCTGTTTTCATCGGTAGATCCGATGGGTCAACTTTTAGCGGAACACCTTGTCTGTCGGTGAATCTCAGGTAGAAATTGGACTCTTCATTGACGGGGTAACTTTCCTTAAAAAAAAAACACAAGGCCGCTTCGCTTGTCGTCATAAATAAATCATACTCCCTAAGTTCTGTTCCATTGCCCGGAATAGCTGACCGAAAGAGTTCCAATTGGTTATAAGCGTTTTTAGAAACAATGATTCCTTTCGTAAAAAGCTTGTTTTCAATCATTGACTGAATATTTTCCATTTTCTCCAGTGTCTGTGCTGAAAAAAGGATTGAAAAATGAGCATTGACAACGAGCTGTCCGTCAATGGCTATGTTATGAAGCAGGGTCTGGATTTCATCTGCTATAATGGCGTTGGACGGAGAATTGTTGGCTGCTCCTTCGTGCTTTTTCTTTTTTTTGTCGAGTTCCCTCTGCTGTTGTGCCTGAAGCGGAATCGTAATGATCTGATTGTAGACAATGGTCTCATAATCTTCTAGTTCATTGATAAAACTAAAATTATCAACTGCTGTTTCTGCTGCTGCACCGTTACCGCCGAGAACAGAGTAAGGCTCAATTTCTGAAGGAAGATCAATATTTTCTACATCCACGTAGGAAATATTTTTTACAAACCTGTTTCCGATCTGCAAAAATTCGTTGGTGCTTTTGATATTATCAAATATGGGAGAATCGGAAAATTGCATCGACAAAACACCTGATATATAATATTCAAAATCTTTCTCAAACAAAAACTGCGGTTCACAGTCATTCTGCTTCAAAAGCATCAATACTTTCTGACATTTGTCCCGTAGTTCTTTATAGCTTTTTTCAGAGAAATTGTAATGCTTATTTTTCTTTTTCAGCTTGTCATCAATAATATCGGTAAAGAACAGAACCGTTTCAATGGTTTTGAAAAGTCTGCCGTCAAAATGTTCCGAATATTTTTGTTGTAGAAATTGGTTGGATTGTTCGGCTGAATATTTCTTTTTTGAAAAAATATCGAGCTTCTGAACAATTCTTCCTTCTCCAATGATTGATACCACCTGATTTAAAACCGTGTGGAAAGTGAGATAGCTGTCAGGATCTGCCGAATATTGCTCGACAATGTTTTTTATCTTGATCCCGATAATAGGGTTTCCGTATTGTCCGAAAAGTACATCAAAATCCCAATTGAAATCCTTTCCAAGATCATATCCGATAAAAGGAATGCTAAATGCCTGTTTTTTTGTTGTTGCCATTCTTTAAAAGTTTATTACTGTCTAACCTTTTGGGAAAAATTAAGATGTGATCGAAGTTTTTGGTTTTGTCATACAAACCATATTTGTCCTGTCTTCTGAAGATAAGATAAACTCCGCCTGCGGTGACTGCAAGACCAAGTAAAGAGCCTAAGAGACCGAACTTCGAGAGTACCAATGCTGAAATGACCCCGCCTCCGATGACACCAACTGCGTAAAAGATATATTTCCCTTTGAGTCCGAAGAATATAAGGGGCTTTTTCAGCCCCTTATAAAGGTAGAATCCCATATTAGGCAAAGAATGCTGTTACGAATTCCGGAACTACAATCAAGAAGATCATTGCTCCCCCATAACCAAGGATCTCTTTGTTGACGTCCTGGTCACCATTCGTCCATTTATTATACACTCGGAGACCTCCGATAAAACCGACCAATCCTCCTACTGCTTTCAAAATCAGCTTGACCGGATCCCAATAATCAGTGATATCACTTGCGGCATTTGAAATAGCGGTTGCACCACCTTGTGCAAATGCTGGAGTTATCGCCATAATTGCCAAGGCTAGGGTTAGAACTTTCTTTGTTGTCACGTTTTTTGTGAAAAAATTTTTCATCATAATTCAAAAAATTTATAAAGGGTTAATAATCAATTGAGTGTTAAATTTTGGGCATAGAAGTCCCGGACAACGGATGGAAATCCGCTGTTAAGTCTAATAATCAGTACGTTAGATTTTGTTTAAGTTGACTAACTACATAATGGATTGATAAACCTTATATCCATCGTGATTTGCAACCAATTGAACCAGGGTTTCAGAAAGATTCAGCATCGCCTTCCAATCTTTAATTCTGGAAGTTTTCTGGTCTGCACTAACCGTGATCGGGTTTTCGCTAATCACTTCATTAGGTTTCTGATTTTCCTTTTCGGTTGATATTTTTTCCTTTTGTTCAAAATACTCTTCGCTTGATTCAGCATTTTCAGGATGTGATTGGTTTTCAATTTCGGTAAAATCCTTTTTTGATGGATTATCGAATTCATCCAGATCTTGTTCAGATTCAAATTGTTTTCTTAAATACTCCAGATCTTGTCGTTCTTCATTTCCTTCAGTGATATCAGAATGGATTACATTTTTATTAAAGGACTTGGGAGTGTTGAGATTTTCTACATCTTCAATCCCTATAGTTGCAGTAAGATCTTCGTACTGTTCGGAAATTTCGGACAAAGAAAATTCCTCCGTCTCTTCTTTATAGGTTTCTTTTTCTTTCTTCAGAAACAGATCGTATACAATGTTACCTGCATAATACAACACGTAAACAGCCAGAATAGTAAGTGAAATTTTTATCATTTTTTATTGATTTAGTTGTCAGTCAATCGTTGTCGTTTGTTGGTATTGAATCTTTGATTTTTTACCTCTTTTTAATCACTTGTATTTTGATTTTTGAGGTTTCATTGATATATTTTATAAGTTCATCGAATGTATGTTCTACTGCATATTTTTGCTTGCCTATAAGGCTTCTGGTATTAATAGTTTGTAGGCAGTTTCTTTTAAATACCGGGCTTGGCAGCAGCATTCCATATTTTGCGAGCTCAATGTCCATTGCTTCCTGATTCAGATACTTGTAGCCTTTATCATATTTGGAACGGATAAATATTCTTTCGGCCTCACTTTCCAGTAGTCCCAGCATATTGATGAAGACCAAAGTCGATTTTACAGAAACATCGGAATACTCAAAAGGTGTTACGATAAAATCACTGTATATGAGCAAATCACTGTATTTTGCATCGAGCGTTCCGGCCAAATCAAAGAGATTGATCTCATCGCTTTCTTTTAAATTAATGAGAGTTTCAAAGTCTGAAAAAGGCTGCTCTTCTTCCTCGCCAATAATTTCTACATCGTACAATTTTGGAATGTCCAATAGCTCATCTTCTTTCCATTTGTGATAGAATGATTTCTGATAATCAAAATCGAAAACATTGAGTTTTCTTTCTGAAAGTGCGGTAATGTAATTGGCAAAAGCGATGGCTAATGTCGTTTTTCCGGTTCCTCCTTTTTGGGTAGCAAATGTGATGATCATAGGTTTTAGTTGATTTTTATTGGACTGAAGATGATTTTTCCATCAACTTTATCGTCTCTTTTTTCGTCTTTTTTTGAGTTCATTTTCGGCAGGGTCTTTTGCAGTTCCCGAACTTTTCATCAACTCAAAAAGCATTTCGTTGACGGCTTTGTTTAATTCTGTTTTTTCATTATTTTCAGTCCGGTTTTCTGTCTGCACTTCATTGACGCTTATGGGATTCAGAAATTTTTGATATTCCTTTTCTCCGATTAATGGTTGAAGTTCACCCACGTAATGAAATCTGGTATGAACAGCATACAGCTTTCCATCTTCGCCTTTTGTTATAGAAATATCTTTTTTTTCATCATTTGTGTTTTTGTTATTTCTAATAAAGTCCTTTACTTCAAACTGGACTTTTCGGTAGGTTTCCAAATCTTTCTTCCCTCGGTTTTCAAAAAGCATAAAGTCCTTGATTTCTGCTTCCGGATTATTCTTCTTAAAAAATTCAAGCAGGATCTTTTTTGTTTCCTGGCTGCGAATATTATAATCCTTCAGTATTTCAAAAGTCTTCTTATCCACCTTGTCAGAAGTAAATTCAAATACTTCATTCATTTTCATAATATCACTTCCTTTGTATACTTCTCCTGTTTTATGGTCGATCACGGTGTAGCCGAAAGGATTTTTATCTTCTTTATGATGAAAAACCATATCGATCCCGAAAACATCTTTCAGCTTTTTTTGGAGCTCGCTTTCAAAGGCAATCTTCATTTTTGAATCATTTCCTCCGTCAGTAGTCTTCTCTTTTGGAAGCACTGCTTCATTTTTTCTATTATCCACCACTTTAAAAACCTTATTGGAATACAATTCTTTGTATTTGCTTAATATGGCTTTCATCTGCTTAGCCCTTTTTTCATTTTTGCTGTTATCAAAAACAATCTGATCCCCTCTAATAGATTTTTGGTTTACTCCGTTTTTTAAAATGTTAAAAGAATTTTCATCACTTGTGTTTTTGCCTATCTTGTAACCATTTCTGCTGAGTAGAGTTTCCAACTGATCAAGCGAACTTATTTTGTAGTTCAGCAGCTTTTCCAGTTCTTCTTCCGGTTTCTGACCATATAATTTTTCCATTGTAACGCTTAATGCTTTTTGGGCTTTAAGCCTTTCATAACTGTCATTGATCTTTTTCCCTGTCTGTTTATCAACCCGGGTTGAAACAATGTGTACGTGATTATTATCTGTATCCTTATGAAAAACCACAATGAAAGGCTGTTCGCCATATTTCATTTCATCCATAAAATTCTCCGTTATCTTAGTAAGCTCTTCTTTCGAATGCCCTTGAAATTTTGTAGAGATCATCGCGTGAAATTGAGGCTTCAACACTTTTTTATTCCCGATTGAAATAGCTCTTAAATAGTTTCTTACTTCTTGCTTGCTGCTTGATTCGTTAATGAATGAAGGAAAATTTTTCATCAGCATTAATTCTCCAATGCCTTTATCAATTTTCTTATCGTTATAATGAACTCCTGGAAAACTCGGACCTGCCGGATCCATGATCTTAACAATCATCTTGATAGCTTTGCATAGATTTTTGTAAAGATTTCGTTCTGTTCTTTTTTCAGAATTATGATCTCTGATAACTTATCCGAAAAATTTCTGAGTTTATTTTCGCTGATAAATTTTTGACCATTTGCTATTTTTGCTACCTGATTGATATTATTTTCAATTTTTCCGAAGATGTTATCCTGTTTTTCAATGAACGCCAATACTTTTCGTCTCTCGTCATCCATCATTCTATTCTCTACGGAATTGATGATTAGACTAGTCAGGGAAATTTGTTTATTGGAACAGATTTTTTTCCAATCTTTCTTCTTTTCACTCTTAATTCTGAAAAAAATAACTTCATCTTTTTGCTCATCAATATTCATCTTTCAAATTCAAATTTGATTTTAAAAATGTTGTTTTCTATATTGGAACAAAGATGACCGCCGCAATTGCCATAATGCCTACAACGATAGAACTAACGACTTTTACTTTTTTCACTTCCCTGATTTGTTTTTTATCTATTGAAATCGTCTCTCCTTTTTTGGAAATACCATAAATATTGTTGCCATCAACTGATGTGATTTTTATTTTGTGGATTTTTGCAGTGAAATCCTGAACGTCATATTTGTGATTTAATGCTAAAGAATTATCTTTTAATGGTTTGCCAGGATTCGAAACAATAGACCTACAAGATGTTAGTGAAAGAGTGATCATCAGGCATAAAAATTTGAAAAAGTTTTTCATAGTTTATGATTAAGGTGTTACCCAACTTGTCAAACCGTTTACGCTTTTTAGAATATATGTTCCGGTAGCAGGCGGAGTTGGAACTATCTCTGTTGCAAAACCAAATGAACCATCTGTTTTGGCAACTACTTTTTTCGTATAGGATGAATCTCCGTCTGCATTGGGCATTTGGGAAGGTGTAACGCTGAGCTTGCCATTGATATTTAACCATCTTTCAGAAAAATCCCCCGAAATCAAAGCAAATTTGTAATCCGTATAATTGTTCGTGATACTATCCCAAAAGCTGGTTGAACTTGTTGTAACGCGGGTTGAATGTATAGCTAGTTTATTACTTACGCTTCTGTTTCCTGTGGCCGGGCTACCAGCGCCAATGCCGATGAAAATATTGTTAGACCCTGTTCGGTTTCCTGTTCCTGACAGATAGCCAATAGAGATGTTATCATTTCCTGAAGTAATGTAGGACATAGCTCCCGGACCAATTCCAATATTTCTACTACCGGAGATTACGCCGTTTGCGATGCCATTCAAAGCAGAAACTCCTGCAGCATAATTAAGTTTGCCTGTAACTTCTCCTTGAGACATTGCATAAGCACTAGCGGAATTTCCTTTTCCAGAGGTTATATTAGAGTCGGTTGCAAAAATAGAATTGTAGTCACCGGTGATTGGACTTCTGGAATTTCCCAGTATGTAATTTTCTTTCTCATCAAAATTAAGATGCAGACTGTTCTTGACAATAAGTTCAACCGTAGAAGTGTTGCCCTTGAGTGCAACTGTATTTAGTGGGTCTTCTTTTATAAATGACTTCCATAGATCACCGTCAAAATAATACAACCCGGACTTTGTGATATGAATAACCTGACCGGATAAATTAGTAGCTGGAGATGTTACAAACACGACAGCTCCTTTTTTTGCAGATGAATATGTTTTTGCTGCGAGTTGGTTACCTGTAATCCTTGGAGGAATAATCCCGTCATAATGATTGGTGTCATTTGGTTTCCCTACAACTTCTAAAGTAGCCTCGGGCGTCTGGGTGTTGATGCCAATCTGTCCCTGTATTGTTGTTGCTATGAAAGGCAGAAAAAAATAAATTAATGTTTTCATTTTATTTTTTATTAAAATTCATTTGGTCTTAAGAATCGTATTAACTGTGTATAATTTGTATTAATTGCTATAATTTTAGCGTCCTAGTGTAGATAGGGTCTGATCCAATTTGAGTAGCCCTGAACTTCTCCATAAGTATAATATGATGTTGATATTGCGCCTAAAGAAGCTTGAGGAATTTTTATGGTGAAATTTTCAAGCAAGGCAGGAATAAGCATTGTTGAATTCTCAGGATGTAAAAAAACAATCTGGTTAGGAATATACCCTATGTCACTAAAGATATCCGGAATATTTATAAGTGCGTCGGAAGTAATTGGTTCTGAATCAGTCGACCTGAATATTTGAAATTTTACATTGACGATACCATTAACTTTTCTGAATGATACGGATCCTTTTAAGCCTCCATAATTTTTGGTCCCAATGGTATAGTATTTAGAAGCGGTTAAATAATTATTTGTATTTCCATTATAATTAACCGGAGCGGACCATGTAGAAGTTGCACTAAGAGCCGCAGTACTGGTATGGTCAAACGTCAATAGAATTCTATATTCAGTGGGTTGCTTTTCTTTTGAAAATGTTTGCCACAAATTGCCATCAAAATAATATAATCCGGGTTCAGTTATTTGAATGACTTGTCCTGATAAATTGTTAGCCGGAGATGTTACAAAGACGACAGTTCCTTTTTTTGTAGATGAATATGTCTTTGCAGCGAGTTGATTTCCTGTAATTCGTGGAGGAATAATTCCGTCATAATGATTGACATCATTTGGTTTTCCTACCACTTCTAAAGTCGCCTCTGGAGTTTCGGTATTGATGCCGACCTGACCTTGGATTGATACTACTATTAATGCCAGTAGAAGATGACTCAATTTTTTCATTAGTATTTTGATTAAAAATTCTGTGACAAAATTGGGCGTTAAAACCTTCTAAAACAATAGTATTCAATGGGTTTGGGCTAAATAAGAATAATCTGGATTAGTTTGGAAACTTCCCAGGATTAAAAAAGAATGATTTGGATTAATTTGGATTCTTGTACCAAAATTTAATTAAAAACAAAAAAACAAGTTCCGCAGTTTTTTTCCCCTTTTTGAAAAAAAGGCAAGATCGTCTTTGGATATAAAACTTGAAAAGTTTGTATATACAAAGACACATCTTGCTCAAAAAAAGCCGCTTATTTTTCGGAGTTCTGAAAAACGATTAATAGTATTGATAATCAGCAGTTTTGATTCTTTTATTGTTTTTATTGGAAATGTGTGGAAGTGAAGTCTGAGCATACGAAAGTAAATAATAAATCCTTTCAAAGTGATAATTTATCTATCGTATTGTAGATCAAATCGTAAGGATTTTGACCTGTACTTATCTTAAGCAGGTGACCTGTATATGATTTACGCAGGTATGAACTCCAGCTGTATGTGTATTACGCAGGTTTGATGATCGGCATGATTCTATTTTATGATGATGATCTGTATCTTATTTACACAGGTATGAATTTAAAGCTGTATTTATTTTATGCAGGTTGATGACTAGTATAATCCTTTTTATACAGTTTGCAGGGAAAGCTACAGCAGAGTTCACAATACATTCCGTCAAATTAAAAAAGGGAAGAGAACCTGACATCCCCTCAAAGCTTTTTTGTTCGGAAAAACGTAGGACTTTAGACTTTGGAATTGCGTTTTGCAAAAAAGCGAAGTGGCTTTGAAAGGACATCCAACAAAACCAACCCTAAAAGCAACCGCCATCATTGCCCGGAAATCAACAACAGGATATCTTTACTGAATTACCGCCAGATAAAAATAAACATTGTAAATATTATTGAAAATGAAAAAGAGCGGATAAAAAAAATGATCCGAATTTGCAACATTTGGTGCAACAGGGGTAAACTTCACTAAATATTTTTTTAAACAATTTTGGTAGTTAAAATATTAATCGTAATATTGCGATGTATAATTTTTGATAAAAATGGGAGTTACAAAAACTGAAATATACACGGAACAGCAGAACCGTTTAGCAACTTCGCTAAAGGCATTGGCTCATCCTGCACGCATAGCTATCCTGCAATATATCATTAAACAAAATGCCTGTATTTGTAATGACTTGGTAGAGGAATTGGGATTGGCACAAGCTACCATTTCGCAGCATTTGAAAGAACTAAAAAACATTGGTATTATCAAAGGAAATATAGAGGGAACCAGTGTATGCTACTGCATTGATGAAAATGTCTGGCAGCAGATTAAGAAGGAACTCAATACTTTCTTTGTTGACGATATAGGTATAGATAAATGTTGCTAAGCATTTATTTTAACCAAATCAATCGTAATAATGCAATATAACAATTAAATAATGAAATTATGAAACTATCAAAAATCAAAGAAATCTTACCAACATTAGAGCATGTTGAATTTCAATTAGAGAACGGAACGTTTGTTCCCGAACATTTCCACGTTACCGAAGTTGGGCAAATCAATAAAATTTTTATTGATTGTGGTGGTGTAATCCGCAATGAAAAAGTTGTCAATTTCCAATTATGGAATGCTGACGATTACGAACATAGATTGAAGCCAACCAAACTATTAAATATCATCAAACTATCCGAAGAAAAATTAGGTATGGAAGATGCCGAAATTGAAGTAGAATATCAAATTGATACTATCGGGAAATATGATTTGGATTTCAACGGAAAAACATTCGTACTGAAAAGTAAAACAACAGCTTGTCTTGCTCAGGATGCTTGCGGTATTCCTGTCGAAAAGCAAAAAATAAAATTATCAGCGTTGAATAATGCTTCCTGCACACCTAATTCAGGATGTTGTTAAACCCTTTAAATCAATCAAAATGTATAAGAATTTAGTTGAAACAATAAATAATGTTACTACTTTTCAAAACATCAGTGAAGAACGCAAAAATATATTACGACCACTGATAGATTTTGTACAGCAAAAAGTAAACAATAGTCAGGAAATAAGTATCAACTTCATTTGTACCCACAATTCCCGAAGAAGCCATTTATCGCAGGTTTGGGCACAGGTAGCAGCAGCACACTATGTTATCCCAAAGGTACATTGTTATTCGGGTGGTACAGAAGAAACGGCATTATTCCCGAAAGTGGCAGAAGCATTGACACATCAGGGATTAAGTATTTTCAAAATAGCAGATACCGACAATCCTGTATATGCCATAAAGTATAGTGATAATTCTTTGCCGATTGTTGGTTTCTCCAAAAAATATGATAGCCCTTTCAATCCTGTATCAGCGTTTGCAGCTATTATGACCTGTTCACAGGCAGACGGCGGATGCCCTTTTATTGCAGGAGCAGAAAAGAGAATACCTATCACATTTGAAGACCCTAAAATTTCAGACAATACACCGGAACAATCAAAGGTCTATGCTGATAGAAGTTTACAGATAGCAACGGAAATGTTCTATGTTTTTTCAATGATTAAAATGTAGCCGATGCAACCAAAACTAAAATTCTTAGACAGATACCTTACCTTATGGATATTCCTTGCAATGGCAGTAGGTATAGGATTGGGATATATTTTTCCCGGTATTTCAAAAATTACAAATGCGCTATCCGTAGGCACTACAAATATTCCGTTGGCAATAGGTTTAATATTGATGATGTATCCGCCATTAGCAAAGGTTGATTATTCATTATTGCCTATGGCGTTTAAGGATAAAAAAGTAATTGGTATATCCTTATTGCTGAATTGGGTTATCGGTACAGTGCTAATGTTCGGGTTAGCCGTTTTATTTTTAAGGAATGAACCCGATTATATGACAGGTTTGATACTGATAGGTTTGGCAAGATGTATCGCAATGGTAATCGTTTGGAGTGATTTAGCTAAAGCAAACAGAGAATATACAGCTATGTTAGTTGCATTAAACAGTATCTTCCAGATATTTACTTACAGTTTTTTAGTATGGTTATTCATCAACGTATTACCTGCAAAATTAGTATTAGCCAATTTCAATGTAAGCGTATCAATGAAAGATGTTACCGAAAGCGTATTGATATATTTAGGTATTCCTTTCTTGGCAGGTTTTTTAAGCCGATACATCCTTGTAAAATCAAAAGGTATAGAATGGTATAACCGGAAATTTGTACCCAAAATATCGCCCATTACATTGTATGCTTTACTGTTTACTATAGTATTGATGTTCAGTCTGAAAGGCGATAAAATAGTAGAGTTGCCAATGGATGTAGTAAAAGTAGCAATACCGTTAATCATCTATTTTATACTTATGTTTTTCGTGAGCTTCTTTATCAATAAATCTCTTAAAGTTCCTTACGATAAAAACGCATCCATCGCATTTACAGCCACAGGAAACAATTTTGAATTGGCAATAGCCGTAGCAATATCGGTTTTCGGTATTCATTCGCCACAGGCATTTGTGGGCGTTATCGGCCCATTGGTGGAAGTTCCTGTACTGATATTATTGGTACGTGCAAGTTTGTGGCTAAAGAAGAAATATTATGACCAAAATGCTCATTGATGCTTTGAATAAAGAAATGATATAAAGAAAGTCAGCAAACTACTTGACCAGTTTTCCATTTGGCAGATATAAATTTAAGCAATATTAAAAATGAAGAATTGGACAACGCAGTGGATAAATACATCAATTGACAACTGTTCTACAATTACAAGAAAATATTAATTGTAATTTTATAGAGCTTATTTTAAGCTAATTTCAAATAAAGCACAAAATATATGACAACACTCTTTATAAAAAATATGGTTTGCAACCGTTGTATTATGGTAGTGCAGAATGAATTGGAGAAGCTTGGATTGACTGTGAAAAATATAAAGCTGGGAGAAGTTACCTTGGATAAAGAATTAGCTGAAAACGTTAAAACCAATTTAGTGCAAGCACTGACTGTATTAGGTTTTGAATTAATAGATGATAAAAAAAGCCGAATTATAGAAAAAATAAAAAATATTATTATTGACCTCGTTCATCATCAGGATGGCGAAACAAAATACAATTTGTCGGATGTTTTAAATAGCAAGATACACCACGACTATAATTATCTCTCTAATTTATTTTCAGAAATTGAAGGCACTACTATCGAAAAATATTTTATTGCCCAAAAAATAGAGAAGGTAAAAGAATTATTGGTATATGATGAACTATCTTTGAGTGAAATTGCTTTCCGTTTAAATTACTCAAGTGTAGCCTATTTAAGCAACCAATTCAAAAAGGTAACAGGACTTACCCCAAGTTATTTCAAGCGAATACGAGAGGATAAAAGAAAACCTTTGGATAAGGTCTAAGTAAATCTTACAAATCATTCCCAAAATTCCACAACGAAAAAATGGAAACAATACGGAACTTTGTATCATAAAACTCATACAAAATGGTACACAAATATCAAGTAACAGGTATGACCTGTGGAGGTTGCGAAGCAAAGGTGAAATCAGCTTTATTAAAGGTTGAAAATGTGACAAATGTTGAAGTTTCAAAAGATGAAAACTCAGCTACCCTGACAATGGATAAACACATTCCAACTACACAATTGCAAAAAGCATTAACCGCTGTTGGAAAATATACCATAGAAATGAGCAATAACAAAAGCCCACAACATACCACGACAAATGAACCAGTGGCAAAATCCTGCTGCTCTGCTCATTCTCACGATGATAAAAAAACAATCGAAGTGACTAGCAATATAAAAGGCAAATACTATTGTCCAATGCATTGTGAAGGCGATAAAACTTATGATAAAGCTGGCGATTGCCCTGTTTGTGGAATGCATTTGGTAAAAGAAGCAGAATTGAATGTAAAGAAAACGATGTACACCTGCCCAATGCATCCCGAAGTTATTCAAGATAGTCCGGGTTCATGTCCTATATGCGGAATGGATTTAGTACCCATGGAACCAAGCGATTCCGAAGAAAAAAAAACCTATCTGGATTTGCTTAAAAAAATGAAAATTGCAACCCTCTTTACGGTGCCAATTTTTATTATTGCCATGATGGAAATGGTACATAACAATCCGTTATTTCAAATAAGGGACAGCAACATGTGGAACTGGGTGCAATTTCTGTTTTCAATTCCTGTTGTTTTCTATGCTGGTTGGATGTTTTTTGTACGAGCTTGGAAATCCATAATCACTTGGAATCTAAATATGTTTACCCTTATCGGAATAGGAACTGGAGTTGCATTTTTGTTTAGTATTGTAGGAATGCTGATTCCGAATATCTTTCCGGAAGAATTTAAAACCGAACACGGAACCATTCATCTTTATTTTGAAGCAGCAACAGTAATCATTACACTGGTCTTGTTGGGACAATTGTTAGAAGCAAGAGCACATAGCCAAACCAGTGGAGCTATAAAAGCGTTATTACAATTAGCACCAACCGAAGCTACTTTGATTGGTGAAGGGGGCGATAAAGTGATTTCCATTCATGATATTAAGAAAGGTGATTTATTACGCGTAAAACCAGGAGATAAAATTCCAGTTGACGGAAAAATAACCGATGGTGAAAGCAGTATTGATGAAGCAATGATTACAGGAGAACCAATTCCCGTTGACAAAAAGAAAGACGATAATGTAATTTCGGGAACAATCAACGGGAACAAATCATTTGTAATGATGGCCGAAAAAGTAGGTTCTGAAACATTACTTTCTCAAATTGTACAAATGGTTAACGATGCTTCTCGTTCAAGAGCACCCATTCAAAAATTAGCCGATAGTATTTCTAAATATTTTGTACCCATTGTAGTAATCATTTCAGTAATTACCTTTTTTGTTTGGGCACTATTTGGTCCAGAACCAGCGAAGGTTTATGGATTTATAAATGCCATTGCAGTTTTAATCATAGCTTGTCCTTGTGCTTTAGGTTTAGCCACGCCGATGTCTGTGATGGTGGGTGTGGGCAAAGGAGCACAATCTGGAGTATTAATTAAAAATGCCGAAGCCTTAGAAAATATGAATAAGGTGGATGTTTTAATAACAGATAAAACAGGAACGCTAACTGAGGGAAAACCTTCTGTAGAAAAAATTTACGCATCAACTAATAACGAGGATGATTTATTGCAAAATATAGCTTCCTTAAACCAATACAGTGAACATCCATTGGCACAAGCAGTAGTCAATTATGCCAAAACAAAATCTATTTCATTAATTGGAGTCAAAGATTTTGAAAATGTTACAGGAAAAGGAGTTACAGGAACGGTTACCAATAGAAAAGTAGCATTAGGCAATAAAAAACTAATGGAACAGGTTAAGGCAACTATTTCTGACGATTTAGAAACCAAAATTATTGCAGAACAAAAACTTGGTAAAACGGTTTCTTACATTGCTGTTGATGATGTTACAGTTGGTTTTGTTTCAATTACCGATGCGATAAAAACTTCGAGTGCAGCAGCGATAAAAGAACTAATGCTCCAAGGTGTAGAAGTAATTATGCTTACTGGCGACAATGTTAATACAGCCAAAGCAGTAGCGGATGAATTAGGTTTATCTTCCTATAAAGCAGGATGCTTACCCGAAGATAAACTCAACGAAATTAAACGTTTACAAGCAGAAGGGAAAATTGTAGCTATGGCTGGTGATGGTATAAATGATGCTCCGGCATTAGC
This sequence comes from Chryseobacterium limigenitum, assembly GCF_900114875.1. GTDB lineage: Bacteria > Bacteroidota > Bacteroidia > Flavobacteriales > Weeksellaceae > Chryseobacterium > Chryseobacterium limigenitum. Next base: position 123,147 of record NZ_FPKW01000009.1, on the reverse strand, counting down.
ACAAGCCAATATCGGAATAGCTATGGGAACTGGAACTGATGTAGCCATAGAAAGTGCCAAAATAACTTTAGTAAAAGGCGATTTATTAGGTATCGTTAAAGCAAAAAATTTGAGCCATGCTGTTATGAAAAACATCAAGCAAAATTTATTCTTTGCCTTTTTCTACAATGTGCTTGGTGTTCCAATTGCAGCAGGTATTTTATATCCGTTTTTCGGAATTTTATTATCTCCAATGATTGCAGCTTTAGCAATGTCTTTAAGTTCTGTATCGGTAATCGTAAATGCATTGCGATTACGCAGTTTTAAACTTTAAATGAATTATTCAATAAACAAAATGGAAAAGAATAATCAAGACTTACGATTCAAAACAAATATTAACTGTGGTGGATGTGTAGCATCTGTAAAACCTCATTTGGATAATACCATGGTATAATATGCCATTGGGAAGTAGATACAACTAAAGACAAGGTGCTTACCGTAAAATCAGAAGGAATTACACAAGAACAGGTAATTGAAACTGTACAGAAAGCAGGTTTTAAGATAGAACCATTAAACAAAGATAATTTCCTTATCCTAATAACCTGTTTAGTTATTTAACTTATAACAAACACTTTAGGTAATTAACTGTATATTTATTTTAATAAGCATAAAAAGGACTATGCAGACTAGTGATTTAGATATTTTATCTATAATTCTGTGTTTGCAGTTCACGAAAGTGCAAAATATAGCAATTAAAAGAAATAATTTCATAATTTTGTAGTGTTGAAAAATTTGAGTAAACATATCAGCTTTGTCATCTTACTATGTTTGGGCTTTTTCCTAATGCCAAGCATAAGCTATGCTTGTGCAAAAAAAACAACTAAGACAGAGCAAAAGTCCTGCTCAAAAGATCAATCTGCAAAAGCAGAACATAAAAGCAGTTGCAAGGACAAGTCCTGTAAAAAATGCAAAAATGGTCACGACTGCGACGGCAATTGTAAGCACAGTTCATGTGGATGTAGCACTTCTTCATCTTCTGTAAGCTTACCAATACCAATAGATTTAAAAACAGCTAACCCTTTTGCTGAAATTAAAAAGCAAAAATTCGGTTTCAAAGAAGCCTACTATTCTTCAGGCTACTCTTCCATTTGGCAACCACCTAAAATAAGCTAAAACGATGGCTTGTTAGCCATACGTGTGCCTTGTCGAAAGCTGAATCCAGTTTTCGCAAACTCTTCGTATATCTTATTAAATTAAAAAAAATAAAAATGAAATCAATATCAAAAATATTGATGGTAATCATCGTATTACTATCAGCCGTAAACAGTTTTGCACAAATCAAAAATGCAAAAACAGAAACTGTAAAAATATATGGCAACTGCGAAATGTGTAAAACAACCATCGAAAAAGCAGGAAATTTAAAAAATGTAGCCACGGTAGATTGGAATAAAGATACCAAGATTGCTACACTCAACTATGATGGTAAAAAAACAAATCAGGACGAAATATTGAAACGCATTGCCTTAGCAGGTTATGACAGTGAGAAATTTTTGGCTCCAGATGATGTATATGCAAAATTATCCGACTGTTGCCAGTATAAAAGGGAACTAAAACCAGTTGCAAAAACCAGAGATGCAGGTATGGATATGAAAAATGAACACGCCAACCATAACCAAAGCGATATAGCTCAAAAAAATACCACTGAAACACAAAATGTACCGCAATTAAAAGCCGTTTTCAATAACTATTTTTCAGTGAAAGATGCGTTGGTAAAAACTGATGCAGGTACTTCTTCCGCAAAAGCTACCGAATTGGTAAAAGCCATTAAAGCAGTAGAAATGACAAAACTTTCCAACGAAGAACATACCGTTTGGATGAAAGTAATGAAAGATTTAACTGCTAATGCAGAAAAAATTGCTATAGCAAAAGATGTTACCAAACAAAGAGAAATTTTCGCTTTACTGGCTAATAATATGTACGAATTAGCCAAAGTTTCAAAACAAGAAACACCTGTTTATTATCAACATTGCCCAATGTACAATAATGGTAAAGGAGCAAATTGGCTAAGCAAAGAAGAAGCAATTAAAAACCCGTATTACGGCTCCAAAATGCTTACTTGCGGTAGCGTACAGGAAACTATTAATAACAAATAAAACGCTATTGTTATGGAAAGTATGGAAAACCAACACGAAATGCAACATAACCATAAGAATGAAAAGCATAATACTAATCACTCTTTAGCAATGTACAAACGCTTTGCTGTAATGGCTGTTGCTATGTTCATAGCTATGTACTTCATTATGTATGCTATGATTGACGGCTTACAGAACCTTATCCTGAACATCAATAATTTGTATATGACTTTGCTGATGGTTTCTGCAATGTTGATTATAGAACTATTGATAATGAAAGGAATGTATGAAAGCAAAAAAATCAACTGGGCAATCATAACGGTTTCCCTTGCGATTGGTATCTTTTCTTGGTTTGGTATTCGGGAGCAATTATTTGTGGGAAATAAAGAGTTTGTAAAAGGTATGATACCGCATCACGCAGCAGCAGTATTGATGTCTGAAAAAGCTAAGCTTACCGACCCCGAATTGATACAGTTACAAAAAAACATACTGGAAACACAGGCACAAGAAATCGAATTTATGAAGCGTAAGCTAAATGAATTTGAAAACAAATAAATAAGACAAATTTCTTCAATAATATCAAAAATAAATAAAATGAAAAATATAATTTTCTCAATCATTACATTAGTAACAGTTGCAGCGGTAACAATTTCCTGCAATCAATCTTCAAATAAAAATAGCGACCAGCAAGCTAATGATAGCACAACAATTGCTGCAACTCCGGAGTTACAATCACCTACACACAATGATACGGTAGCAACTGTTACTTCAACGGATACATCTTCTCAAGAGGCAGAAAAGTCCGATGTGAAGCAAGCTCAAAAGTTTACTGTCGCACCTATAATTAAGGATTATTTGGCTTTAAAAAATGCACTTGTTGAAGATAATGACAAAGCAGCGGCTAATGCAGGAAAGCAATTGTTTACTACCTTAAAAAATGTGGATATGAACGCTATCCCAGCGAATAAACATAAAGAATATATGGAAATAGCGGAAAATGCCAAAGAAAATGCAGAGCATATTAGTGACAATGCTGGTAAAATAGACCACCAGAGAGAGCATTTAGCATCGCTAAGTAAAGACGTTTCTGACCTTATCACATTATTTGGAACTACCCAAAAATTATATCAGGACTACTGCCCAATGTACAATGATGGTAAAGGTGCGGTTTGGATTAACGAAGCTAAGACTATCAAAAATCCTTATTATGGCAGCAAGATGCTTACCTGTGGCTCTGTAAAAAAAGAGTTCTAAAAATGAAGAGAGTATTAAAGATAATGTTGACAATAGTGCTGTTTATTTTTATTGCTATTCAATTTTATCAGCCTGCCCTTAATGTAGATAAAGGGCAGGTTTACACAACCGATTTTACCCAAGCGTATAAAATGCCTGTTGAAGTAAAAGCGATGCTTCAAACCTCTTGCTACGATTGTCATAGTAACAATACTAATTATGTTTGGTACGACTATGTGCAACCTATGAGAGCATTAGTAGAAAACCACATAAAAAACGCAAAAGAGGATTTGAATTTCAACGAATGGGGTACATACTCAAATAGGAAGCAGGAAAGATTATTAAACTCAATTAAAGAACAAATCGAAACTAAACAAATGCCCTTAGCATCATATACAATGATGCATAAAAACACAAAACTGAATGATGAGCAAATCAAAGTTTTAACCAATTGGCTAAAAGAGCAGGATTAAGTTTCAAGAAAAAAAATATCAAAATGAATATACCTAAAAATGTTACGATCAGGTTGCTGCAAGCAGTTTTTATACTGTTATGTTCGCAATCTCTCTTTGCACAAAAAGTAGTTCGTTACGAGTTGTATGTAAAAGATACGCTTGTAAACTACGCAGGCAAAGAAAAAAGAGCCATTTCCGTAAATGGTCAAATACCAATGCCAACGCTCACTTTTACCGAAGGCGATACAGCCGAAATCGTTGTACATAACCAATTAAAAGAAAGTACCTCATTGCATTGGCACGGAGTGTTCCTGCCCAACAAAGAAGATGGTGTGCCCTGGCTTACACAAAAACCTATTAAGGCAGGCACAACCTATACCTATCGCTTCCCAATTATCCAACACGGAACGCATTGGTATCACTCACATTCTGGTTTGCAGGAGCAAATTGGGATGTATGGCAGTTTTATAATGAAGAAAAAGGATGATGATAAAACCTTTAGAAAAGGAATTGACGATTTGCCGACTGTACCCATCATTTTAAGCGAGTGGACAAATCTTAATCCCGACAACATCAACAGGATGCTGCATAATGCCAACGATTGGGCAGCTATTAAAAAAAATGCAACACAGTCTTATGCAGAAGCTATTAGAGAAGGACATTTCAAAACAAAACTAACCAACGAATGGAAACGGATGTTGGCAATGGATGTAAGCGATGTGTATTATGACAAAATTTTAATCAATGGAAACCATACGACCGATTTAAAAAAGGTGGACGGCAAAACGCTAAAAGCGGGCGATAAAGTACGATTGCGAGTTTCAAACGGTGGTGCTTCGTCCTATTTTTGGTTGCGGTATGCAGGCGGTAAAATTACCGTAGTTGCAAATGACGGTAATGATGTAGAACCTGTGGAAGTAGATAGATTAATCATTGCGGTTTCTGAAACTTACGATATTGTAGTAACAATTCCTGAAGATGGTGTTGCTTATCAGTTTCTAGCTACTACTGAAGACAGAACACAATCCGCAAGTTATTTTGTGGGCAATGGCATCAAACAATTAATATCACCACTTCCTAAATTAAAATATTTTGAAGGGATGAAGATGATGAACGATATGATGAAGATGAATGGAGATTTGGACGATATGGGAATGAAAATGAGCCTGAACCAAATGGATATGAACGTGGTAATGTATCCTGAAATTACTGGAGAGGCAAAACCAAAAGAAGACCATAGTCAACACAATATGAATATGGAAAATGATCCCAACCGTTACAATGCAAATGCTTTGGGAGAAATCAAAACGCTGAATTATGCAATGCTACAATCTCCTTCCAATACGGAACTTCCTAAAGATGCGCCAGTAAAAGAATTGAAATTTACCCTTACCGGAAATATGAACCGTTATGTGTGGAGTATGGATAATAAAATACTTTCAGAAGTTGATAAAATACCTGTGAAAAAAGGAGAAATTCTACGAATTACCATTCATAATAACTCAATGATGCGCCATCCAATGCACTTGCACGGTTTTGATTTCAGGGTAATCAATGGCAAAGGCGAAAAATCACCACTAAAAAATGTTATAGATATAATGCCAATGGAAACTGATACCATTGAGTTTTTAGCAAACGAAGAAGGAGATTGGTTTTTCCACTGTCATATCCTTTATCATATGATGTCAGGAATGAACAGGGTATTTGCAGTTGACGATTATCAAAATCCGAATTTACCTAACAAAAAACAAGCATATAATATGTTGCAAAGAGAAAGCAATATGCCACACTTAATGGCTCAGAATGATTTTGCTAGCAATGGAAATGATGGTGATGCGATGCTTCAGAATTCAAGATGGAGTTTAGGGACAGAATGGCGATTAGGCTATAACGATATGCACGGTTATGAAGTAGAAACACATTTAGGAAGGTACATTGGAAAAATGCAATGGTTTATGCCGTTTATAGGTTTTGATTGGAGGTATCGTAAAATGGGTATGGATGAACACGAAACCAATTTATTCGGACAGAAAAATGAAAAAGATACACGTAGAGCTATTAGCTTGGGCTTTATGTACACATTACCAATGTTAGTAAACTTTCAGGCAGAGGTATATCACGATGGAATTGTACGTCTTTCTTTAATGCGTGAAGATATTCCCATCACAAAGAGATTGAGGGCTGGTTTTATGGTCAACACCGATATGGAATATATGACAGAGCTAAAATATATTATCAATAAAAATGTGGGTATTCGTACACATTATGATAGCGATATGGGCTGGGGTATTGGGTTATCTTTAAATTATTAAAACAAAGGATAAACAGCTAAGCCAGGAAACCGAAAACGTTTTTTCAATCCGTTTGAGCTGTCTCAACTATTTACCACAATATTACAATTTAAAATTGCACATGACAATGATAGAACTGATAAAGGCAACACCCGCATTTCCTGTCAGGGAAATTGACAAAGCAGTTCAATTTTACAAAGACAAATTTGGTTTTGATTGTCGGCACAAGGAAGACACTTTTGCAATTTTGGTTCGGGGCAACATAGAACTGCATTTGTGGGCTTCCTGCAATTATAGTTGGAAATGGAAAAGCATTTTTCTATTTCTAAAACCGATTAGTAGTGGGGCAGAAAGCTTTTTAGCAGGAACACACAGTTGCAGAATTGAAGTAAAAGGAGTTGAAGAGCTGTATAAAGAGCTAAAAGAAAAAGAGGTGCTTCACAATGAAAAAACAGAGATAGAAAGTACCTATTATGGCACAAGAGAATTTGCAGCATTAGACTTATACGGAAATCTTTTATCCTTTTATGAAAATGTATAAAAAGATGTTTTTGTATTTTAGTATTTGCTTAAATAAACAATTTGCTTATCTTTGTACTTATGGATAATCTTTCTTGTATAAGGCAGCAGGCGGACGTTAAGCAGATAATGCGTTGCAAAGACCGGATTAGTGAAATCAAAGGGACAGTTGATTATTTATCCAGCGGACTTGAGTTAGCGGGTAACAATGTAAGACTGAAAATACTTTTTCTTCTTTATGAAGAAAAGAAACTTTGTGTTTGCGACCTAAGCGATATTCTCAGTATGACCATTTCGGCAGTTTCTCAGCACTTGCGAAAACTCAAAGACAGAAAACTCATTGAAACGGAAAGACAAGCGCAAACTATTTTCTATTCGTTGGCAAAAGAGTATGAAAAAATGCTCAAACCTTTTTTCAAAATCCTTAACGAAAACAAAATTTTGGAAGCAATATGAAAACAGAAAAAAAATTAATCGGTGCAGGACTTTTGACAGCAATTGCTTCGTCCTTGTGCTGTATTACGCCAATTTTGGCTATAGTTGCGGGTTCAAGCGGAATTGCTTCTACCTTTTCGTGGCTCGAACCTTTTCGACCTTATTTTATTGGTATGACTGTTTTAGTTCTTGGCTTTGCTTGGTATCAAAAACTGAAACCTCAAAAACAAATTGACTGTAATTGTGAAACAAATCAAAAACAAAATTTTATGCAAACGAAATCATTGTTAGGAAGTATTACCGTAATATCAGTTTTACTTCTATCATTTCCGAGTTATGCTCACATCTTTGTTCCGAAGACAAAAATCACGGCAATTGTTACTTCGACTTCTAAAATTCAGAAAGTTGAATTTACTATTAAAGGAATGACTTGTTCAGGATGTGAACATCATGTAAAGACAGAAATTAGCAAACTAAAAGGCATTGTTGAAGTTATTGTTTCTTACGAAAAAGGCAACGCAATTGTAAAGTTCGACAACAAACAAACCAGCATCGAGCAAATCGAAAAAGCTATCAACTCTACTGGTTACAAATCACTAAAAAGCAAAATTATTTCATAATGGACATCATTTTAATATCCGAAATAACTTGTCCAACCTGCGGACATAAGAAATCCGAAGAAATGCCAACTGATGCTTGTCAATTTTTCTATCAGTGTGAGAGTTGCAAAACAACTCTAAAACCTATAAAGGGAGATTGTTGCGTGTTTTGTAGTTACGGTACAGTAAAGTGCCCACCTATTCAAGAGGGAAATGCTTGTTGTAAATAACTAAACCACTATGGACTTTCAGTCCATAGATTTGAACAACGAATGAAATTCGTTTAAAAAACTCCACAGATGCACAGATAATAAAATATTAAAAAATTCATTTTATTATCTGTGCATCTGTGTCGAATAAAAAATTTATAGAAACTGAAATTCTTGCACTGAAAGTGCATAGTTTCAACTAACTATTTTAATGCTTAATTGAAACTATGCACAACGAGTTTTCTATAGTCAGTTAATACTTACAACCTTTTTTCTAAAACAAACCAAAGCCAAAGTCCGGAATTGTTTTAGAAATGGGGTTGTTCCGCTTTCCGCAAAAATACGTTTCCGACCGCAGGGAGGAATTGCATTTTTGCCGCCCAACTTTTGGTCAGGCGGTTTTTTATATTTTTATCAGTTGAGAATGGAAATTTTTTAGATTAAGGAAAAAACCTCTGTTTTCAGTCAGTCCGTTGCGAAACAAGTTCCACAATAGAGAACATCCCATTTGTGCTAATGTAGAATTAATAAACAAATCCTGCTTTTCTAATGCTTCTGCTAAACTGCAACTTGGTGTATCATCTTGCGTTTCAGACTGCAAAAGCAGTTCTCCAAATTCTTCCGTCACATAAGGAAGATTCGACGTTGTTTGATATTTTTCGGAATCAGGTTGTTTTATATTCTCAACTGTAGAAAGCAAAACCTGTCCAGAATATCGGTTGTTGCCAAAATCCATCCAATATTTAGCCTGGTTTCTGTATAATCTCCTACCCTCTTTCAATTCATTCAGAATATCAGCAATTTCAAATCGTGATTTGACATTATCAACACACGACATATAAATTGCGGACTGCATATTCTCTTGGATTCTTCCTAAAGAATCTCTTTCAAACTTTCTGACTTCGGCTTTCCAATTCGTTCCAGACCATCGGTTTGCCCGATTTATCAGTGCAACTGCCTTTGGTAATCCTACTTCACATTCTGCAAAACGCTGTCTGCCTTGATTCGCTTCTGTGACAATATCATCATCCCACAACCGCACCTGTAATCCTGCGTGTCCCAATTCAATCAATGAATGGTTCATTTCGATCAAGGCGGTCAATACTTTAGAACCTGTACCACCTGCACCTATGAGGTTTACCATTACAGGATTGGTAGGATTTAAAAGGCTATCATCGGTAAAATGGACTTTTGTTTTTTCAGATTGTATCATTAGAGTAGATTTTTTAAAGTTAGATTTGAATTGATTAGAATATCTGTCGGAAACGGCTCTTTTGAATCAATAAGGCTTTTCCAAAGGATTACCAAGTTTCCTTTAATCGGATTATGGCTGTTGACCAAATGGCTGAAATAAGAATTGAAAAAATAGTTTTCCCATTTCTTAGTAAACTCTTCGAGTGATGCGGAACTTTTAATGTTTACGTCGACCGTTCCCATACAAACACTTCCGCTTTCGTAAACATTAAAGAACGGAGCGTGAAATAGTGGTGTATCTGTATTGGGGCGTTGGTCTGTCTCCAATGCGAATATTTTCATTCCCTGCTTATTGGCACACCATAGCAAAGGTGGCACATTCGCTAAACCATTTGGAATGGAAAGCTTTTCGGTAAATAGTAACTGTCGTTCCTGTGCTTTTGTGTACCAGACCACTTTTCCATTTTCCGATGTATCTATAAATAGTACAGTTTCAGAAATAATACCACTTGGTCTTAGAAAATCTTTTTCTTTCTTATTTTGAATATTTAAAGATTTGGAGAGTCGTTGTGCCTCCCTTACAGTCAAAGGGTGGGCATTGACAGGGTTTCCATTAGGGTCAATATCAAAATGTTCAACATAACCATCGCGATTATAATCTTCTGTCTCATAAAAGACCAGTGCTGATTTAGGATAGTAAAGTGTTCCAAAATTATTGGTTATGTCGGTTTCTTCGTTCTTAATTGTATTGGCTGTATTTCTCATAGCTTGTTTTTATAATTGAATTATTTGCGCCGTGTATGCACAGATTAGTTGAGCAATCGGCACAATTCGTTTAAGACCTTAAACAACTGATTTTCAAAATCAAGGTTTTTATCCAATATATCACTTCCGTCAAAGGTTTTAAAAATCATTGGTTGCTGTGTTTCAGCATATTCGTTGAACTCATTATTGACCATACTCGTTAGATTATCATAAATCAATCCGTCACTCTCGGCAAAAAAGGAAATATATTTATCCATTGCGATAACAGTTTCCTCATTATAATTGTCATCTCCCTCCATTTCTGAGGGCTTGTTTGCATTATTATAGTGGGCATTTCTGAAAATGCTTTCATTAGGGTAATCACAATAAAGTTTAAAGGTTTTTTCTGCCAATTGAAGGCATTCTTTATCAAACCTGTTTTTCGGTATAAAACGTTTCAAGCGTTGCTCAAAAAAAAGAAGATTCTTAGCATTGGAAATTTTTTGTCCCATCATATCTCCGATGATTTCCGCCCTTTGAAGTTCTTTTTTGCAGATGTGGTTATCTTCTATTTCTTCGTCCTGCTCTATCCAATCAGTAAGCATTTCGTAATTCCAATAGAGATAAGAATCTTCCTGTCTGTAATATGGAATATCTACATTTCTATACAGATAAGTGCATACGGACAATAGTAAGCAAGCTGCTTTTCTGTGTACCTTATTGCGGAGCAATTGATAAAGCGGTACGACGGGAACATAAAACAAGGTTGCCCCTGTGTTGCATCTTTCTTCTATTGCAAAGCAAGTCTTACTCCCTTTTTCTATCAGCCTAACACTCTGCCAATTTTCAGTCTTGGTTTTCAACTGCGTTTCAATATCTCTCAAAGCAAGGCTGATATTGTATGGATAATTAAAATGCTGTGTCGGCATTGGGGTTATATCATAATGCTTTGCTAATTGAGAAAGGGACTTATAAAAATCCCTTTCTGTTTTAGCAGACTTACGTTTGCCCTGTGTTATTGTTATTTCATTCTCCTTTAATTTCGGCATAAAGCAGGTTCTCAGAAAAGCATTGGAAGTTGGGAGATTGGAACGGATTTCCGTTGGTCTTTCTGAACTTCCGAACTGTCTTTTATCTGATGCATCCATTGTGCGTATTCCCTCAATTGTAAGTGAAGTTGCCTTTGTTTTTTTTCTTCGGGAGGTTGAATTGTCCCCGATATGGTTTTTCGTTGCATTCATTTTATTTTTGTTTGTCAGTTTATGGTTGATGGTTGTTAGCTTTTAGATTGTAATTCTATCAACTGTCAACCAAAAACCATCAACTATTTATTATCCTTTTGTTCCCATCACACTTTCAAATTGATATTCAACAGCATCATCCTTGATTTTCGGTGCTGAAATTTTTGAAGTGGTCAGTATCGGGTACGTGTTGGCGTAAAAGTTCATTACTGATTCTACGCTCCATTTTGGTTCAGGGTCAGGTAAACGTATTTCCTGTCCGTTATCTTTGAGTATAAAAACTCGGTCTAATAGGGTTGCAAGTAACATTTATAATATTTTTAAGATTCAACATTTTCATTGGTCGTTTCAGAGAATAGGCTTGGTGCAAAATGTTTCTCATATTCATCCTGCTTTTTGCGGATGATTTCAGCATAATCGGGAAATTCCGATACTTTTGGAAGAGCTGACCACGCTTCTTTGTATTTGCCGTCTTTTTCGAGTTCTTCGGCTTTTTGCAAGGCTTCTTTGTACTTTTTATCTTTGCCTTCCTTTTCTTTTTTCTCCTTGTCGGATTTCTCCTTTTCCATTGCCGATTTCTTCTTGGCTTCTTCGACCTGTTTCATAAAACTTTCCATATCTACCATTAAGCCCGATGCGGTCTGCAATGGTGTCGAAATACTTTCAAAAAATCCGTTGTCCAATTCTTCCGCTGTCCCCCTTAAATTGAGTGGCGGAATCGTTTTCCTTGCCTCGTCTCCGCATTGCTCATTGTTGAGCAATACGGAAAGAACGAAACTGTTTTCTGCCCCTTGTCGGAGTGTGATTTGCAAATCTCCTGTAAGATTGAGTTTGCCTATCTGTCTGAAAAAATTGGTTTGCATAATTTTGTTTTTAAAATTGATTTTTTACTATTTCTGTTATAATTAATTTTATATTCATTATTTTGAATAATGCTCTGTAATAGGTTTCTTGCGTTTGTGGCATTCCAATCATCTTCTTTGGTCATATCCAAATAGTGTAATTTTTCATATTGTTTTACCATTTTGGCAATAATGTTCAATGCTTTATACTCCGTTTTGTCTGCGAGATTGCTCATATTGTTTTGATTTTAGTAGTTTTCCGTACATATCTTTCCAAAACCTTCTCAGTCTTTTATCTAATTCTGAAAATTCTTTGTTTGTATGTTCATATTCCTTACTCTGCTGTAATTTGGATAGCTTCATCAAGATTGGTTACTTTAATCTTGCAACCGTTTAAGTCTGTTACTCTCATTGTTGTTGAGTTAATTGATATAATGAAAATTCTTCTGTCCAAAATTCTTCGCCTGTCTGTTTTCCAAAAGCGTTGTAAATGGCATTTCCGTTTTTATAGACTTGCATTTGGTAGCAATTCAGATTATTTTCGGGTTGCAAAAATTTTTTCAAATCCTCTTTTTCCAATTCGATAAAAATCCTGCTTCTCTCCGAAAGCCATTCTTCAACTTAGGGATAATTTTCTTCCGAAAATTTGAAAAACTCTACATTGGTATCGGCATAATTCAGCCATTTTAAATCATAGTCATTTTCCAAAGGCTTTACGGCTTCGAGCCTTTTCTTTTGGATTTCTTTCCATTCTCCCGTAATGTGGATAATGGCAAAATCGCCATTATCCCATTCACTGTTGGTCATTGATTTTATCAGTAAATATTCTGTTTGTTGAAGTGATGTTTTCATTTATGCAATTTTTTGTTTGTTATTATTTATTTTCCTGTCTAATAGGATTGTCATAATCTCCTCTTTGTAATCGTAATTTTCACCTTCGAATTCGTAACAATCTGTATCTACATTGTAGATGAAGTCTTGAAAGTCACATTGATTGAGAAAATAATCCTGTAAGATTTGGTTTTCGCATATGGTCTTGCCAAAAACCATACAGCCAGATTCTTCGTAATCCAATACAAATCCGACATCGTAATGATTTGCAACAATCCATAATGCTTCGATATTTGGGCTCCATCTTGTCTCATAATGGAAAGAACATTCATCTGTTTCACTTCGATAAATTTCACAGAAGTAACCGTTTTTGCTCTTGACAAAATCGGGCAGTTGCCCAATATTTCCCTTAGTTTCCTTTTCTATCATTTCTTGAAATACATTCGAGACTTTGTCCAAAACCTCTCGATTTCCTGTGAATGTTACTTTATTGTTGCACCAATTTGCCATAATATTTGTTGTATAATTGTTGTTTTCGTAAATGTATGTTCCGCTTGTTTTGAAAGGTTCTTTTCCCTCTGTAAGGCGGATTTCTGATTTGAATTTTCTTGAAAGACTTTTTGCATACCGTATTGCTGTCGTTCTCTCGCAATAGAATTGGGAAAAGATTTCCACCTTTTCCCAATCATTCTTATCACTTTTCGGCTTCATTTGAAAGTTATATTGTGCTTCCATATTTTGAATGCTTTTAGAATGGTAAATCATCGTCCGTATCTTCCGCAAAAGCATTGGATTTCTGTGGCTGTGAAGCTGGTTGTTCTTCTGTGTCAGACTTTTTTCCGCCTCCGTGTACTTTGATGTTAGAAGTATGGAAATTCAACCCCGATTTTATTTCTCCATCTTTTCCAATCCACGCACTCGCACTTGCTCTGCCTGTAAGCTCTACTAATGTTCCCTTCGTTAAAATCTTAGCTACGTTGGCACTTAGCCAATAGGAGCAGTTATAATAAGTGGTCTGTTCTCTTAGTTCGCCTTGTTTGGTTTTAAATCTGTCATTAATGGCTAGTGAAAAATTCACGACCTGTTTGTCATTTTTTAAAGTGTTGATTTCTGCGTTTTTTGTAATTCTGCCTACGATGTTCATAATGTTAATTTTTGATTGTTAATAATTGATTTTCGAGTTTGTTAAAATTTTCGATTTGATTGATTTGGTTTCGAGGACACTCGTTTTTTTTTCTGCTTATATCCAATTGGAAAAGCAGAATTATTTGTTGTTTTATTTTGTTGTTTTTTCCGTTGATGTCAAAGACCGTCTGCGATTTAATTGATTCGTATAACTGAGGTTCCGTCTTTTTCTTTGCCGATGATCATAGGAAAGTATCAGGCATATAAAACCACAATCCTCCAAAGCTTTGGAGGATTGTGGCTCGAAATATTTTTGTCCGAAGGATTCAGGAGTGTCTGAAAAAATTATTGGAACTCGTGGAAAGAATTTTTATAGAAACCCAAAAATATTTTTTTAGGTGAATGATGCTGTCCTACATTTGCAATAGTAAAAAGCCAAACATCAGTTAGAAGTGATTAAATAGACGGTTTTGATAGTAGGAAAAATAGAAAATCGAACATTAGCTAATCTGTTTTTTTAAGGTTTAACCAGTTTTATCATTCTTAAAATATAATTTCTCGTTAAAATTATTTTCAGAATTTTTACATTTTACTTTGTTGCACAAAACCACTCGTTCAAATCCTTAAAATCTTTGTACAGCAAAGAGCAATCTTCAACATTTTTATAGTTTTTCCGGATAACCTGTTTGATTGTAATTCCATTATCATCATTATCCAGGAAAAGTGAGATTTTGTCATATTCTCTAAGTTTATCATCGACTTTAAAAAGCATTGCTGTAGAATTGAGAACCAAACAATCTGAAATTGAACTTTCTGCACTTTCCAAATTTTTAAAAGTCAGATAATCAAAAAAACCTTCAAAAACCACAATTTCATTAGAACTATTCAAATCATTTTTCATCAAAGTGACATCTTTTTTGCCCAAACATATTTTTGAATACTTACTTCGGATTTCAACACCTCCGGAATTATTGAAAAATCCAATCCCGAAATATTTCTTACCATTCAACCGGTACTCAATTTCTTTTACCAAATCTTTTTGTACACACACTTTTCGGGATTTCAAATATTGAATTAAAGCAGGGTGCTGAATTTGATTTACTTTTATGATTTGATAACTTTTGACTTTGTCGACATCTTCAATCTGGGTATTATTTTGAACTGAGAAGTCAAATTTCTCAAGATATTTCAAAGCATCAGAAACTGAACATCGATTCATTTGCTGAACAATTGAAATAACATCATAACTTTTCCCAGTTCCGAAATCAAATGCTTTATTTTTTACGAAATCAACCGAAAAACTCGGTATTTTTTCTTCCCTGTCGAGCGCAAAGTAAAATGCAGTTTTCCGATTCTCTTTAACAGGAAAAAGGCTGAACGATTCCAAAACTGTTCTTATATTGACTTTTTCTTTTACTTCTTTACAATTCATTTTTTTTCTTTTTTAAAGCAAATTTTTTATCCAAATTTTCCTTTTTAATAAAAAAAGACTTTTTAACTACTTTTAATATACTTTTAATGAGGCATTGCATCCTCTTATAGCAAAGGTTTTGAGGCACTTTTTCGGTGAGCGCAATTCCGAATTCCAGTGAGCGCAATTCCGAAAGTAGAGTGACCGCAATTCCGAAAAAACAACAGTTTTCGGGTGAGTGCAATTCCGAATTCAACTTTCTATTTTCATTCATTTTTAATATTATACTCGTAGTTATCCACATTTTTTTATGATTATCCATATTTCTAGTGGGTTTTGAATTTCGGAGTGAGCGCAATTCCGAAATCTCAATCAAAAGTTTCGGAATTTTAACATTTTCTTAACTTCAGTGACCGCAATTCCGAATTGCGGGTGAGCGCAATTCCGAATTCAAATAATTATCGGATAACCATTTGGTAATAATTCTCCCATTTTTGTACGCCGATAAATTTGTATGAGATGTTCCTGAATTTCATTCAGAAATAATTTTCCTTGAAATTCCGTAGATTTAATTTCTTTCAATCGAGCCGTTCGGATAAATTCTTTGAATGCCATTTCTATCAAAACTCTGGTTTGTGGAACGTTTCTGTATTGATGGGAAAACTGGAGCATTTCATTTTCGTGCAGACCATATCTTTTTCTGATGTAACTTAATCTCTGGGCAATTTTTTCCCTATGGTCAAGATACGCTTCGCTTGGTTCCAAATGTTCTCTTGTGGTTTGAGATGAATTGTTGTTCAAAATGGTTTTAGTGAAATAAGGAATAATAAAGATTGAATCGCCTCTGTACTTGTAATTGAAGGAAAGCGTATTAAATCTATTCAAACTGATTCTTGCAGGTTTTAAAAATTTGAAACAAAAATCCTTGGAAGTTTTATACTTCAATCCAAATTTCTTGTTCAGTGTTGAGAGTTTTAAAAAGGCTCCGTTTTCAGGTAGCTTTGCAAGCCAGATAGCGAAAATAATATGCTTATTGTTCCTGATATTGTACACCAAATTGTACAAAACGTAATTATATTCCGGAATAACCATTAGTTTTTTAAGCCAATAACTGCTGATTAAAAACGTGGTGTAACCTCTCTGGTCATAACTAGGTATAGAAATTAGTCCTCCAAAAGTTTTGATTTCCTTGCCTTTGGAATTAGTGGATTTGTACCAGCTCATTTTGAATTTCGTAAGAAATTCGTAAGCATCTACCACTTGCTTAGTAGAACCGCTTGGCGAAATTTTGCTATTCCTGATTTTTAAGGAAGCGAAAATATTGTTCTCGGTTTCAAACTCCTCATCAAACAAGGAGAGTTGCTTAGGTCGGTCTTCCGGACGAAATTGCTCATTACTGATGGTAGAAACAATATTAAATATCACCCTAAGAGCATTGATGGGAATATCCGCAGCCTCGTGACCTTCGAAAATAAAATCGTCCACGAAATGGTTTCCCAACCGAATTCTCTCAGGACTTACTTCATTATTACTTTCAAAATTCTTGCGGATCAACCGTAAATCCTTTTCCGGTACAGCCATAATAATGCTTCAATTTGGTTTAAAATTTCAGTCTTTATTTTCCTTCCTTATATTCTAAATTGATTAAAATCGATTTGTAATTTTATATCAACTTGATTATCTCGCTTTCGAGCGTTTTAGTACCGTCCGCAATACTGTAATATTTGTAAATATTAATTCCTTCACCTTGAAAGACCCTTTTCTCGATTTTACCGAAATTTGGGATCTTCACTTTTTGAATTCCTTTGTACTCGGCAAGCATTCCGTTAATGGTTACTTTTTGACCGGGTTTTAAATCTGATAGTGTCATAATTCAATTTTTTTAGTGGATTTTTATCGTAGACATTTGCCGAGCTTTCAAAGGTTGCCGTTTTGTGATTTTGGACGTTTTATATCCGGAATGGATTGAAGTGAAAGTTGATGACTTTCCATTTGACCTTTCATAAAAGGTAACGTACTTTTCAATGAAGATTTCCAATTGGTAATGGGTCTATCAGAACTATTTTTCCAGCCATTGTTTTTCCAGTTTTCATATTTCGATTGTATTTCAGAATCTAACTCAGCAGCGTAAATTTTTAATGTTTCCGCATACGTCATAAATTCTTCCAAAGAAGGAATATTTTCATTGTTACCTTTTTGAGTTGTTGGTTGTGGTTGTAAGGATTGTATCGATTGCGATAAATGGCTTTCAATTTCCTGATCATTGGTGTTTTCAGAAAGATTTTGAACGGGACGACCTGTAAGTAATGAAACTCCGAATTCTACTATTTTTTGAATAGATTCGTCCTTTCCAATTTCTTCTTTATGCACAATTTCAGGGCTAGAAATATGTGAAGGATAATCTTCTATTAACCTGTATTTACACGCAAGTCCGCTTGGTGTTTGGTATTGAATTAATCCTAAATTCCGGAGTTTTTCTTTAGTGGATTTTACCGTTTTTCGAGTGACTCCTAATTCTATGCTTATGACAACATCAGAAATTTGAAAATCACAAGAGTCATTGTCAGAACCAATTTTCAGCAGGTACAAGTACATTGAAATTCCCGTTGTTCCAATTGATGTTTTTTGGTTAAAATCCCAAAACCGCTGCACTAATTCAAGGTAATGCATCTTTATTTTTGTGCAAAAAGCGCTAATGCCTTTTCCTTATCAATTATGATAATGTTTCCTTTTTGAATGATGGCGTCATCTAACAGTCCTGAAGATTTTATTTCCGAGGCTTTCGAAATAGAACATCCCAGCATTTTCGCCAGACCTTTCAATCCATATTCATATTTTTTTTCCGAATTAATTTCTTTGGAAACCTCCAAAAATTCTTCAACAGTTAGTCGCCATATCGGAGTTTTGGGATCTATATTCTTCATTTGTTCTTAATTTATAGATTTTTTCAATTCAGAGATCCAATTCCTCGCAGCAGCCTGCCAGCATTTCATTGGTTTCTCATTACTCAATTTCCAGTTTTTAGATCGATAAAAAGAGAAAAAACGATCTGCTTCAGCAGATGGAAGATCCCGCTCAGTAAAATATAACTCAACTTCATTGAACACCGGAACTAAAAACCGAATCTCATCTTGTAGTAAGAAATTTTGATTTTGAGATATTTTTTTTTCACCTGCTTTTTCAGTGTCAAAATCAATGATCTCGACCAAGCTTCCTTTGTATGAGTTATAACTTGGTGAATAACGTATAAATCCTGCGCGATAAAGTTCTCTGATGCATTTATGGTAGGTAGCGATTGACCTGATCTTACTTAACTTCATCACATCTTCCCTGCTGATCCGAAAAGGATTCTGAAACCGGTTCAAACTCCAGAACTGGAAAAGAGACACATACATACTTATATGAGAGGGATACAATCGCTCATCTTCAATAACACGCTCAAAAAAGCCGATGATATTTTTATTATTCTTCATAATTCCGTATTAAAAATTAATGTTTTTTATCCGTGAGTAATTTTTGGATGTCTTTATAATTATAATACAAGGAGCCCCCTATCTTGCTGTACGATAATGTTCCGTTGACCCTCAGATTTTGTAAGGTTCCTGAAGATATATTAAGAAGCTTCTTGACCTCAGAACTCCGAAGCCATAATTTTTGCTCTGTCGTCTTACCCTTGAGTAATATTTCAATGCCTTCCAATAGTTCAATTTTGAATTGCTGAAGGTCTTCTTTGGTGATAATAGATATTGCCATTTGTCAATTATTTTGTTCGACAAAATTTCAAAATCACGCTTTATATCTTTCGGTAGTTTCTCGGTACTACCGAAAGATTCTCCTGTACATCCTTTGAATACTGAGTTTTAGATCAATGGTTAATGGTGATTAAACTGATTTTTTTTGAAATTGTAAAATAAACATCCCATCCATTGCGATAAGCAACACTTTTATTGGATTATCATTCAATATTTATATAAATTTTTTATTTCTTGCCATTAAGACTATAGTTTTCCCGACATTTTTAAGAATTATCTTGATCGAATTCAAATTAGCTTGAAATACTTTTAAAGATCATCTAAGTAGCAATCTCGCTGATAATGGTGTATAGAAAGCTGCTCTATGAATAAATCACACAGAAGATCTTTCGGTAGCTTATCGATACTACCGAAAGATTTACAATTACAAGTCCTATGATATGCTATTTCATAAGTCAATTGTTGAAATTATAAACTTTAAGGACTCTGAATTAATAGTCCGTCAATATTAAGGCAGCTTAAAGTATTATATGTTTTTAATGGTGAAATAGAAGATGGTCTTATTTGAAATTGGAGAATTTTGTGTAGAAACTAATTGTTCTCCTTACAGGTCTAAGTCATCCAAATACTGATTAAAATTTTGCTGAAGCAATGACAAAAATTTAGTTCTATCCGTTTTTCTTAACCTGATTTCGCTGAGTGTTTTATGATAATTCCCTAAACTAATATTTAATGAATTTTCTGCCCAGCGGAAAATTTCCGCCAGATCTGAATGACCTCCATTAAAACACTTCGTTTGATGAAGTGCATACAACAGCTCAATAAGGGCAACTTTCGGGGCTGTCCATTCCAGATTCTTAATATGGTCAATAGAGTTTTCTTTACTGTCGTTTGAATCAATTTTATTTGTTAAATATTGTTCTAAAAGATCATTTGCCATTATTTGAGACACAATATGGTCGTGGGAAGTGGAAAATTCCTCATCATAACTATACAGTTCAGGACTGAGCTTCAATTTAAAATCAAATTTGAACCGAACGAAATATTTTTTGTCCAAGTATGTCGATTTACGACGATAATAACTGATGAATTCTCTTTGCTCATTATAGAAATATAAAAGATTGGATCTCTCATTTTCATAATACGATCTTAACGACTGCGAATCAGCATAGGGTTTTGAGGCTTCTAAAGCTAACACTTTGGAGTAGTAAATATAAACTGCTACGAACTGCGGTTTGGTATTTTTAAAGAAATATATTTCGTTACTCCAGTCCGGAAATTGATATTGGCGCAATAGGTCTTTCAATTGTCTTATAGAAGCGTCTGTTTCCATCAGAATTTCTTCTGCCCGAATCACAATATCATTCTCACTTCTGTTGATCTGATATACTGCTGTTGTAAGATTTTTCCAAAGTTGATCAACTTTTTTTTTAAAATTTTGTCCGTTCATACGTTTTTCAATTTATTGTTAACGTAAAAATCGGGCTAAAAAATAAAAAAGTCAGGTCTTCTTTAATTCTTCCTGTCTCATTCTGATAAAATCTCTAGGCCTGATACTGTTGATCTCGAGAAAGTGTGCTGAGAAGATCTGCCTGTTCGCCATCCCGCATATTTTTGCGAGTGTTTCAATTTTATAACTAAGATATTTAGTATCCTCTACAAGCAAATTGGTTATATATCTGATTCTTAAAGCTTTAAGGTATGTTGGAAATGTTACATCAAAGTGTACATTGAGTACATGCGATAAATGGGTGCGGTTGCTTCCTATCATTTTGGCAACAATGTCAAGTGTTAAATTCTGCTGAAGAAATTGTTTTTCGTCTTCAAAAATCTTTAGATTTGTTTTGATGTCCTCGATAATTTCTGAACTGTATAAGTCTAAACTGTTTTCATCAGATGAAGCGGGTGGTATGACGTCGAAACTAATGGTTTCTTTTGAGGTATTTAATTTTTCAAGCACTTCCTGATACCTGGCATTCAATTCCTTTTCTCTTTTCCTGAACCTCCAAATTAAAAAAAACAAGATTACCAGTCCCGCACCAATGGAAGAATATAAAATAACTTGATGACCTCTGATCATCTGCTTCTTCTCTTCTATTAAATTGTCCGTATCATAATCGCTATAAATTTTGTCCGTGAGCATCACAAAGTCAGCATTAATAATTGAGTCGGCCTTTAACAACTGGTCCGAGTAATAAATCTTCCGTTCAGAATTCCTATTTTTTTTAGCATCACCGATCAGATACAGGTAACTTGATCTGATCTCAGGGGTAATAAACCAAAATTTATTGACCAGCGAATCAACTTTATTAAAATATTTTAACGATTCAGCTTTGTTTCCCTTTGATCTATATAGTTTCCCTATATAAAAATAGACGCTCGTCAATGAAGCGTAATCCTGATTGCTGCTCAGAATATCTTGAGACACTTTAAAGTGCTTCAATGCTTCATCTGCTTTTCCCTTTCTAAGTAACTGCACTCCCTTTCCTTTCTGGAAGTACCCAAACTCAATCACCTGCTCGCTGTTGTTATGAAGCCTTTCCAGCCCAATATTTATGAGGGAGTCTTCCTTATTATATAATTTTAGATTTCTATAACAAGTGCTTAAGCGATAAATACTGTTAAAATAACCTGATTCATTATTGAACCTAATGTTCCGATCTAAACTCTCTTTGGCATTTTTTTCAAAAAAATCAGCTGTCTCTTCAAAATGTACGGCTGCATATTTATAGTATCCCAAATAGCTTTTGATCATTCCCAAATGATAGATAATCTTATTTTTAAGGTAACCATCTTTTGAATTTTTTGAATATTTGAATGCTATCAAATATTCTTCTAAAGCTTTTTTATATTGTCTTAGATTATAGTAATAAATAATTCCTTTTCCTGCGTAGGCTCTTGCGATCTGATCCTGGTCGTTTGATTTGGTTGCAGTGATAATGGCACTGTCAGCGTAAGATAATTTCCTGCTGGTTTTTTTGCTATAATAGATGGCTTCTTCGTAACCTCGGATCAGTTTTTTAAGGTTATGGTCATTTTTTGCTTTGTCAATGTACATTTTGACAAAAACCATTGCCCTTTCATCATTCTCAGAATAAGAATCAATCAATCGGGAAATCTCCTTGTAAGATTGTTGCTGCATCTCTTGACCTTGTGTCATAAACACAAACAAAGTGAATAATAGCGTTAAAACTCCATTATAATAATGCATTATGATAAGATATATACAAATTTAACAAAAAATCCACAATCAAACGCTTGTTCAAACTTTACACTCAAAACAACTAACTGATTACCAATACGATACACCTTAATTTTGTTGGTAGAATTGATCAATAGTTACATTTAATGTATCAATTGATGCAACAATAGTTTTTTTTAATTCCCTAACCCTCCTAATTTCGACATCAGAATTCTAATCAATATCAAAAACCGGCCGGGATAACTTTAAAACCATTGTTAAAAAAATGAAAAAGTATATCTCACTTTTAAGTCTAATGACTGCATTCTTTATGCAGTCTTGTGAAAGATCTGAGTCTGATTTAAATACAACAGAACAGAAACAACAAAATATGAAAGTTCAAAGCAATAAAGAATCTGCAAGGATTCAAAATGGCATTGCAGAAGAAAAAGGTTCTGACAATATGGATACAGGTGATGACGATGAACCGAAAAAGGATAAGCAGCACTGGAGGATAGTGCAGGATACGATCTGGTAAGGATGATTTCTGCTCAACTGATACAGTTTCAAAAATGGAAAATCAGAAAGTCATCTTAAATACAGGAAAGAAATGTACCGTAAGTGGAGAATGGGAAATTGAAGGAAGTATAAGCACTGTAGTTTATGTTTCAAAAGGCGAAGTAATGCCCGCCTACTGCGGTAAAAACGTCAAATGGATTTTAGTCAGAAAAGGATAAATAACAGAACTATGAAAACCATCAGAACAAGATTTGTAGAATTCGTGCGCTATTTTTTTATACTACTCTTCTGCTATGCGAGTATCAGTAAATTAATGGATTTTGAGAATTTTCAAATCCAAATTGGTCAGTCACCATTGTTAAGTGCTTACGCAGGAATAGTTTCTTATTCCGTCATCATTGTTGAGATCTTAATTTCTATACTCCTGATATTTGAAAGAACAAGGATTTCTGCTCTCTATGCGGCAACAGCTTTGATGTCCGCCTTTACGATCTATATCTATCTGATTCTGAATTACAGTGATTTTGTTCCATGTTCTTGCGGTGGCATACTTGAAGATCTGGGATGGACCGAACATCTCATTTTTAATATTTCTTGTGTTGTACTTGGTGCAGCATCTGTTATCTTACATGAAAGAAATAAGACCAATGGACTGGGACGAAGTGTTTTTTTGTTATTGATTTCCAATTTACTGAGCTGTCTGTTTATTGTTGTATTATTTTTTTCGTCTGAGCACATCATTAAGAAAGAAAATAATTTTACAAGAAGATTTCTGATCCATCCCGTTATTGAAGAAAACAAGCTGGATCTTAAAGTCAATTCGTATTATTTTGCAGGTGAACATAATGGATATATCTATCTCGGAAATTATACTTCGCCCTTTACGCTCAGCATCGTAGATAATAGCTTTAATACAATTCAGCAGTATCAGCTTGTTCCTCCAAAGAGCAAACTCATTCTTAAAAATCTGAAGATGGTCGTACGATTTCCTTTCGTTTATCTGGCTGACGGAAGCGCACCAATTATCTACCGGGCAAAATTAGGAAGTTCAGCCTTGAATGTTTACAGTTTTAAAGATGTTTATTTTAATGACTATGTGGTTCCCGATAGCACATCAATTGTTTTCAGAGCAAAAAGCTCAAAAAGCGACAAGCATGTTTTAGGGCTTCTGAAAATAAAAGATTCCAAAAGTGTGGTCATCAATAATGATATGATCTTATCGGACGGAGACGGAGTCTTTTCAACAGATGGAAAATTACTGTACAGTTCAGATGCAGACAAATTAATATTTATCCATTATTACAAAAATACTTTTAGTGTAAGCAACCCTGATTTCTCAGGACTTCAACATCTTAAAACGATTGATACTTTAAACAGCACGAAACTTAAGATTGTAACCAAGCAGAATGGTCATCGCAAAATGGCAGCGCCGCCAGTGATCGTCAATGTTAATGCTTCTGCTTACGACGATGTCCTTTTTAACCAATCTAACATCAAAGGTAAATTTGAGTCGCAGAAACTCTGGAAGAAATCCAGTGTCGTTGATATGTATAATATCAGTAAACAGGAATATTTCGGTAGTTTTTATATCAGCAACAAAAACAATTCAGGAATGAGCCAGATGCTTGCAACACAAAAATACTTCTATACCATTACAGAAAATGAAATTGTGAGATACAGATATGCGCAGTCAGTATCGAAACATTTTCAGACAGGGAAAGCTGAAAACCTGAAAAAAGAGTAAGCACAATCATTTAATACTTTTATTATGAAAAAATTCATTTTACCCGCATTTGTGATCCTTATGGGTTCAGGTGCAGCTTTTGTCACACAAAGTTTTAAAACAGCTGACAAAGCAATTGTTGACGGATACAGAATCGATGAGTCTGATCCGGAAAATCCAACCTGTGAAAACATGCATGTCGCATGTTCAGACGTTGCTACTCCTTTCATATGTGAGGACACAGTAGGAAACCAGCTTTTTGAACTTCAGGGAACGAGCTGCCCTGAGCAATTATTCAAACCTTAAATCAATCTGGCTGTCTCACAAAAGGCAGCCTTTCTTTTGTTTAGGATTTTGAAATTGATCAATATCCTTACAAAAATAAATACGCAGTCCTTTTGGGCTGCGTATTTATTAAGAACATTATAGTAATATCTACTTTTTCAGGTACTTATTAAACCACTCTCCTATTTTAATTGTTGCCTGTATCTGATTTGATGGTCTCTGCAAAGCGTGACCGTCTTTCGGAAACAGTATAAGTTCTGCTGGTTTTGCCAGGCCTTTCAATGCAATAAACATCGCAACGCTTTGTTCCCAGTCAACGTGGTTGTCTTCTTTTCCTGTCCATATCAACAAAGGGGTATCAATACGGTCGGCATGAAAAACCGGATTTTGCTTGATGTAAACATCTTTCAGCTCATAAAAATTCCCCGAAAACCTGAAGCTCTGATCCGTATACCGCCAAATATCGGGACGAAGGTATTTTTTACTCATCGAAAAGTACGATGCCGTAATATCTGAAAGCGACACACCACTTACAGCTGCTCGAAACATCTTTGTATTGGCTATGATATAATTGACCTCAAACCCGCCAAAAGACTCGCCGATTATACCTAGTCTATTTCTATCAATGCTGTATTTTTCTGCGGTTTTATTCACAGCATCTTCCACCGCTTCTAATGCAGACTCTCCGGGTTTATTGATCTGATAGAATATTCTGGGCATAATAACGATATAGCCGTCCATTGCTACCAACGATCTGTTGAATCCGGGCTGATTATAAAATGATGGCGAGAGAAATTTCTTTACCGACGAAGCTGTATTTTCATAAACACGTACAATCGCAGGATATTTTTTAGCAGGGTCATAATCCGGTGGTAGAATCACCGCAGTGTAAGTTTCGTTTCCGTGCTTGTCCGTAAAATAGATCAAATCTGAGGCAGGCAGTGCCATACTTGTCAGATTGCTCTCATTTGAAGAATAAACTGATTTTAACTTTTTCTTTTTGAGATCGTACATCTTTAATTCCTGCGGAAGTCTTGAGTTTTCTATGGTATAGGAAATACAATTATCTTCGATCACCACATTGTCGATCTGTATAATTTGAGGTCCTTCTATGACTGTTATTTTTTTGTTCCTCACAACGATAAGACCTTCCTGTAATTGATCTTGATGCAATGTTTTTATTAACAGCCAGTCTTCTTTGATAGTATTAAACTCTGTCCATTTCATTTTTTCTATCAGCTCGGAAGACCTGTTTAAGATCCCAAAAGAAATATTTTTGTCTTTTGACTGTGTAAGATTGGTAAATCTGCCCGTTCCCGTATCCATTTTCCAGATATTATTTTTACCTGTTACATATGCGGTTTGCTGATCTTCGGAAAAATGAAGATCGCCTATGGGTAAGGTTGATTTAATATTCTGCCTGTTGTATGAAAAAAACTGGTCATCAATTTCTGCTGTTAGATTTCGTTTGACTTTCAGCACCGGATCATACATCCACCAGTCTTTCCCTTCAAAATAGAAAAGTTTTCCTGTTTTGGTCGGAATATATGATGGAGACCGCTGAACTGAGAATTCCACTACACCACTGCTGAGATTTTTAAGCCTGATGCCCGGTATCAAATGTTCATCCGTAAAATTTTCATTGGCATAAGCCATCACTTCGAGCAAGTATTGATCACCGAAGACCAGCATTACATCTGTTACGCCTTCCGTATATGGAAAAGAAACTGTTGTTTTCTTAACCGGAGCAATAATTAATGCATCGAAAGACTGACCCTCGCGTTTGTTAAGATTGGCTCCGAGTGCCAGATCATCCGTTTTCCAAACCTCAATGCTGTCCTGCAATTTTTTTGCAGACCTCGATCGTATGGCAATCAATTGACCACTATCCGTGAATCCTGTAAGTCTGTATTCCTTTCCGGGATTTTTAACATCAATTTCTTTGATCAAAATTCCGTTCTTATCATACGTGACCATTTTATAATTATTTCCCGTTGTAATCAGAATATCAAATTTTGCAGTCGACGAAATTAGATTCCACCGAACGAAATTAGATTTATCGACCAACCCTAGATTCCTTCTAATTCCAGTTTCTAGTTCTATAAGAAGAGAACTCTGATCAGACATCGCCAGCATCCATTTCTTATCCGAAGATATCTCAAGTCTGCCGATATTTTTTGCAATCTGAACATATTTTAACTGGTCAGCTTTCATCATATTGAGTTGTCCATCATTCATTAACAAGTAACAACTGTTACTATTTTCAGAAATGTAAAAATCTTTGACTTGATCTATTTTTAAACGCTTTTCATTTTTCAGGTTGATGACATCCAATACTCCGTTTGAATCCAACGCAATAAAAAAATCGCGACCGAAGCCGCTTTTCACCGCCAGACCGCTTACTATTTTCTCGCCAGTCACATTATTTAACAGTACAGCATCTCTTTTCCTGTCATCATACTTTCGTATAAAATAGCTGTATTTCCCGTAATCGCTGACGGATATGTTACCCAGTTGGTACCACTGCTTAAAAGTATCAGGTGCAAATCGCTGCTGGGCTTTGAAGAAACTGATTGGGAGGATCATCAAAGCGATCATTGAAAGAGCCTTTACTTTCCTTCCTACTTTTCTGATATTAGTATCCCTCATTTTGCGGATTTAGTTTTGGGTTGGCAAATAGTTCTCTTTCCGGTAAAGGCAGCAGTTTTCGGAAGTTTTGCCAAGCCGGCTTTAATGGAGATAGGGTATTATCTAACAAGCCTTTTCTTTTCAGGTCAAAAAAGCGGTGTCCGTACTCTGTAAACAGTTCGTGACGTCTCTCATCCAAGATCGCCGTTCTGAGCTGTTGTTGAGAAAGTCCACTCAGTGCAGTTAGTCCGGCACGGGTTCGCAATTTGTTGACTGCAATAAGTGCTGACCCTGTGTTCCCCAGTTCATTTTCTGATTCCGCAAGAATAAGATATGCTTCTTCAATTCGTAGTACCACCGAATATTCCAATGATGTGGTCGAGGTTTTATTGTACTGCTTGTACTTGTAAGCGTGGGAATAGCTCACTTGGGAATTGGACAATTTCTTTGTCCACTGTACTTTTCTCTGATCTCCGGCTTCAAAAGAATTAAGAAGGCTCTGCGACAGGACCACATTGGCTGGCGGAAGAGTCAAAAATGTATAATACTGACCTTCTAAAGTGTTGATCCCTGCATCTACTGGCATAAACTGCCAAACGGCACTTTTCGAATCTTTTAAAAATGTTTTGCTGAGGTCCTGTTCCACGGAATACGCAGGATTCTGAATGACCAGTGATGCATAATTCCTCGCTTCTGACCATTTGTTTTGATACAGGTATAGTCTTGCGAGGGAAAGCCTTAGCCCTGAACGGTTGATATGGGTGCGGTTAGCACTTGGATAGGTATCAGTTAACATGGTTTCAGCCTTTCTCAGATCCTCCTCGATTCTTAAGTACACTTCGCTAACAGACATTCTTGATACCGATTGATTGATATTGTAATCAGTCGTTGAAACATAAGGAATATCACCATACAGTTCGACCATATAGAAATGAAGCAATCCCCTGATAAAATAGGCTTCCCCTAAGATCTGAAGCATCGTACTCTCATCAAGGTAGGCAACACTCCGCAAAACCCCTTCGATGATGCTGTTCACAGCATAGATCTGTTTGTACGAATTGACCCAAAGGGTATTGACCGTAGGGGTATTGGGCTGAACACCTAATTCGTAAAAGCTTCTGAAATCGACAGGCTGATTGCTCACAGAGGTCAGCTCATCGGTATAGCACCCCATTAATGTTCCCACACCCGCTAGTCCTCCATTCAGCAGAGTATTACTTCGCAGGTTGGAATAAACATCGGAAAGTGCCGCATACGCCAGTTTCTTGTCTTTAAACACCATGCTTTGAGAGATCTGATTCTGAGGTTCATCCACTTCGAGGAATTTCTCACAGCCGACTGAGGAGATCAATACCGCTACTGCTCCAACTACAAACAGCTTTTTGCCGATATGTTTCTTGATATAGTTTGTTTCTGTTTTCATAACTTAAAATTTAAGGGTGGCACTTAATGAGTACGATTTAATGGAAGGCAGGTAAAAGCCGGCAACTTCGGGATCCAAACCTTTGTATCCTGTGATCGTGAAAAGGTTCTGCGCCTGTGCCTGTAATGTAAGGTCGCGAATGAGACCTTCTTTTAATGGAATCTTATAACTTAGCTGAACATTGTTGAGCCTGATAAATGAAGCGTCAACAATGACCGCATCACTGCTTTGGTATAGGGAATGAGCACGGGTCACATCGGAATTGGTTCCTGTGCCGGGACGCTGATAACGTGCATCCCTGTTTTCGGGTGTCCAGTAGTCTAGCATATAAGAAGGGACGTTGGACATAATACCCAAGAGTGAAATGCTGTAATCCAGGCTGTATTGCCGTTGTTTAACTCCTTGGATCAAAAAGGCAAATGACCAGTTCTTATAGTTGATTTGGCTGCTGAGCCCTCCGAAGAATTTCATTCCAATATCAACTACTTTGATCCTGTCATTCAGATCGATCTTCCCGTCACCGTTCAGATCACTGAACTCATATACACCAGTATCCGGATTTACACCTTTTAACTCATACACCTTTTTAATATTCATTGAACGCCCAACCTCGTACATCGTTGCATAAGAGGTGGATTCAATGTTTTCAAATTCGAGGAGTTTCGTTCGGGGAACCGTTAGATTGGCTGCGACTGACCATCGGAAGTCTTTCTTACGGATAAGATTGACATTCAACTCTGCTTCCGCACCTGCGTTCTGCACCTTTGCAGGAAAATTGCTCTGCACGGTTAAAAACCCTGTGGTGGCTGCCAAAGGTAGACCTACCAGCTGATTGGATGATCGGTTTTGGTAATATGCCACGGTCAGGTTGACCTTATCTTTGAACAGGCCTAATTCCAATGCTGTTTCCATCTTTGTTGTCTTTTCCCAACTGAAATTAGGATTGAAAAGCCTCGACGGGTATATTCCCGAAACACCATCATAGATCTGGGTGGTGGTGGTATAGGTATCCATAAATTGGTAGTCCCCGATCAAATCGCTTCCGGCAGTTCCTAAGCTCATTCTCAGTTTTCCGAAGTTCAGCCACGAAGTGTTTTCCAGAAAAGACTCTTTCGAAAAGATCCACGCTGCTCCTACCGCTCCAAAGTTGGCAAATCTTTTCTGCGGACCAAATCGGCTTGAACCATCCCTTCTGGCAGTTAAGTTCACAATATATTTTCCCGAATAATCATAATTGAACCTCCCGAAAAAGGCATTGTAACGGTATTGTACTTCATTATCGTCCAGAACCTTTTGTACTTTGGCATTGGAAAGATTACCGATAAGGTCATTGGAAGAAAAATCGTTTCCCTGAAGACGCAGGATCCGATCCTTCCTTTCCTCTACGGTCATTCCTGCCAATGCACTTAACTTATGATGAGTCCATTTTTTATTCCAGTGAAGCTGTGGTTCAATGATCCAGCTGTCTCGTACAACGACTCCATCGTATCTCATTGATGTACTGCTGTTGGCTCCGGTGGACGGATTAAACGCAGTCGACGGATTGAGACGGGATTCATTCTGCTCCGTAAGCGTGTATCCGGCATTGAGCTTTAGTGACCAATCTTCAAACACCTGATAATCAACATTCATATTAGATGTCAGGGTTTTGATCTTTGAACTGTACTTATTTTCAAGCTTTGCGAGTGGATTGGCAAATGTGTTGTTTTCCCAATTCAGCTGACCATTCGGATTGTACAAGACTGGTGCATTCGGTGCAAGGAGAATCTGCCTTGTCAGATCGGCATCATTCAGAGTATTGTCCTGAACCGTATAATAAATGGTCGGGCTGATTTTCAGCTTTCTGTCTTCCGTAGAATAGGTATTGCTTAAATTGAACCCCGATCTTTTATAGCCCATCCCATTTCCGAAAGCTGTGCCCTGTTCCTGATGATGGATTCCTAAATGGTATTGATTCTGTGAATTTCCACCTGAATATGAAAGCTGTTGCTGTTGGCTAAGGAATGTATCTCCGATAAAAGTTTTGTACCAGTCTATTTCCCGTGACTGATTCCATTTGCCATTGAGATCATATGCCGTTACAGGATATGCAGAAATATTATCGTTTTTAAAAGCATCCTTCCTCAACTGCAGGTATTGTGAAGTATTCGCCATTTCAATAAATTGATTCACTTTGGAAATGGTCGTATTCATTGTAAATTCAAGTGAAGCCTTGCGGAAACTTCCCTTTTTTGTAGTAATGATCACAACGCCGTTAGCACCTCTTGAACCGTATATTGCTGTCGCATCGGCATCTTTCAATACCTCCATACTCTCAATATCATTTGGATTGATGGAGTTAAGCGGGCTTGCCTCTCCTTTTGATAGAATACCAACCGAAAGTGAGGTAAGCGCATTGGATTGCGAATTCAAGGGAACGCCGTCAACAATATAAAGAGGATAATTTCCTTCAGGACGAAGGCTGTTCTTTCCTCTGATCTGGACATCGAATCCTCCGCCTGCGGTTCCCGAGTTTTGGGTAATGCTGACACCTGCCATTCTGCCCTGTGCAGAAGCAAGAATGTTTGTTACTGGTTGATTTTCGATGTCTTTGGCTGAGATCTTGGCAATGCTTCCTGTTCTTTCTTTGTCTTTGACCTTATAATAACCTGCATTGAGAACAACTTCCTCAATTTCTTTTTCTTTACCTAATGAGATATTGACGGTTATCCTGCTGCCTAAAGTGATTTTTCTTTCGGGATAGTCCGGATGGCGGTAAATGATTATCGGGTTTTCTCCCGATACCTGAACACGGTAAACGCCTGATGCATTGGTCACAGCCACTTCATTACTACCCTCCTGGAATACGGAAACGCCTTTGAGTGGCTGGTTATTTTCTGTGACAGTGCCTGTAATGGTGCGCATCTGCCCTATTGCTACGCCGGAGACGAGCAAGGTGAAGCCAAAAGCCAATTGAAGATGACTTAGGCTGCAAAAGTTTTTTTTCATACTTTTGAATAGGTTTAATTCGTTAGACTTTGCTCTTTCCTACGCTAGCAGTCAACTTTTGTGGAAAGGGCTTTTGTTTTTCTATGGTTACGTTACACTTTCTGTTTCTTGAATATGTTTTTAGCGTTTCTATTTGATGATGCTTGGGAGGAAGCTTCAGTAAGGACATAGCAAAACCTCCTGCCCCAGCACATCTTGAAATAATATGAATGAAATTGTGTCCCGTCAAAGCTGTAAGGCCGCAATGGATTGTACTCCCCATTGTATCGTGCAGTCTGATACTGTATTTTGTGGAAGCGGCTTAGAATGTAGAGCGAACGAACAGCATTGGAATAAAAACAGCGTGGAACTCACTACATCATCGCTTGTACTAGAGGTATCGCCAAACACCTTGCAACAAACTCCGTAAGTGAGCCCACGCCGAAGCGTGAGCTACTTTACTTATGGTCTCGTTGCATTGTTTTGAAAATTGGCGATTTTCTAGTACGAGGTTCTAAGCAATAGCTTCTATAATTCTTTGAAGTATCGCAAAATTACGTATTATAACGTAAAAAGCAAATATAAATATAAAATCCAATACATCCAAATATGGATGTGTGTATTTTTTAAATATTGTTGTAATTGGGGGGAAATATTAAAAATGGTGGACGGTAAAATTGTTGAAATTATTATATCTGAGCTTGATCTCTTTATGATTGATATAATTAGGGAATACAGAGGAAGAGCGGACAAATACATATCTCAGGTAGAGCTATCACAAAGAATGGGTTTTGCAGATGGTTATGTAGGTAAAGTTGAAAATTTCGGCTCGAACGCTCGTTATAACATTAGAAAGTTGCATCTTGCTGCGAAGGCTTTGGGATTAAGTTCTTATACTAAACTCTTACCTGAAAAAATTTTAAGTAATGATCTTGTTTTATTGCGAATTCAAGTAAATAGAAGGAAAAATGACACCGTTGATTTTGACAAGAATGGTAAGGTAATTAAAAACTATGTCATACTTGAAAAAAGGGTATTAACCGAAGACGAAGTTAAACTACATAATAACCGAAGAAGTAGAAAAAACTGATAACAGCAGTTTGTTTTGAAAATTTGAAATTATCCCTTTTAGTTTCTAGCATTTATAAAGTTGCTATGATTTACTATTTATTGTCCTGATCGTCATAATCCACTTCTACATAGAAGATGTATAATCGGTACAGTGTAAATTTTATATTATTTTTTGTTGAAGATTTTATAAATTCTTCTTTAGTAAAAGCAATATTACATTGCCAATATTGAGGCAATAGTAAATTCATAGAAAGAAAACTGACTAATTAAAACTCTTATTGGTACTGAAGAATATATAAACATTAGATTGATTGCTATTTTAAAACCATTTCTTTTAATGTAAATTTATATATTTGCAATGATCCCCAGTTAATCTGAGTTTCATGGTTATTAGTTTTTAGTCCCCGATTTATTCGAGGACTTTTTTTGGACTCCTTTCAAAAAGAAAAGTTGCAGATAATTATAGTTTAAATAGCTAAGATTACAAATCTGTTAGCCTTAAAAACATATTTTAACTATTAATAAATATTTATATTTACTTACTAATATTTGAAAGACATAACCATGAACGATTTATTACAAATAGCTCGAAATGATATTAATACTGCAGAGTTGCTTTTTAATAACAAAATATACAGTAATGCAATATATTTTTATCATCAAGCAGTCGAAAAAGCAGTAAAATATCTTGGCTTAAGAATAGGAGTTATTGACACTGATGATTTAAGACGAAAAATCAGCCATAATCCTATAAAAGTTTTTAAGATTTTAGATGAAAAAGAAAACATATTTGGTGGTCAGGGAATTGATAACTTTGCATCGATCATAAAGCAGCTAACAGATGAACAACTTGTGAATAATACTTTGTCCGAAATTGAAAAAAGCACAAGAAATTTGTATGATTTAGATAGCAATATATCATCTTTTCAGAATTTTAAAAATTATATTGTTGATAAAAATTTTGAAGAAAAGGAATCATTACTTTCTATAGAGGAAAATGCGTATTACAACAAAATGGCTTCGGATTTCTTTAATCAGTTAAATGTAGGTGCAACAATAATGAGAATGTTGTTTTTAAATTCTTGTTTATGCACAAAATATAGTCTAGATAGTTACAGATATTCAAGTACTGAAGTCGGTGATCCTATCGAATATTTTTCAATAAATAATCCTATCATATTAAAACTAGATATTTTCATCAAATCTGTAAAGATATGCCTATCACAATTAAATGTCATTAAATGGGAAAATGAAAAATACAGTCAAACATAGTTAAGCATGTACTCGACTTACATCATAGATTTGGTTTTAAAAATAAAATTTTATTAAAATTTAATAATAGATTCAAAGATGAATTGGCTAACACAAAAATTTGGAATCATTGATCATCACAAAAATACTGATTTTGGTACACAACCAATTAGGGTTTTACATTATATGATTGTGTTTATGTTCAATAATACCAATAAAGATTTTTTTTTAAATTTACAAAAACTTATAAGGGAGGGAAAATTTAATTCAGAATTAAATTTTGAATTTGGGGAAGAACCAATAATGATTGAGAACGGCAGATTTAGAACTCCTTATGCAAATCTTCATACTAAACAAATAACAATTCATGAAACCTTTTTATCTTACATATGGTGTATAACTTATTCAATTTATGTAATCTACTTGGAAGAAATAGATTTCCCAAAGTACAACAAATTACATAATCGAGAAGTATATCCAATAAAAGAAGAGAACAAACAGCTTGCATACGAAATGTTCAACTATGCTAAACATTTGATTGTTGATTATACGCCTTGGGAAAAAGATATTCTACCAAATCCTGAGAGATTTTTAGCCGAAAACAGATTATATATTGAACAGACTAATGGTTTTTACACTGAAGCTGTAAAATTTATTTTTTGTCATGAGATCATTCATTTAGAATTGCATTTTGACAAAATAACTTCTGAGACTACTGATAGTCATTATTTAGAATATGAGATTGAGGCAGACAGTAAAGCTATTGAGAGTATTAAGGCAGGGCTAAGTGATGTTCAAAGTCCTTTTGAAATTGCGAAAAAAACTGTTGTTAGTGTTGGAGCGGTAATCGGTGTTTTATCAATGTTTTTTTTCAAAGCCACGACAGAAGGAAAACAGCATCCAAATTCTGAAGATAGACTAACAAATATACTCGAGATGTTTAATTTTCATGATTCTCATGAGATTTGGGGTATTGCTTGTGTTGGATTAAAATTTTGGGATAATCAGTTCGGTCATAATTTTAATTGGTTAGAAAATCCAACATCTTACAAAGAAGAATATTATAGTATTGTTGAACAAATAAAATCTAGGAATATCTTAAAGTAAAAGAACTTTCTGCTTGTAACGAAGTCCATTTTAGGTATTAAACTTTGATTATTTTTAAATCTGGACTACTTGTTTGTAACAAAAGACGTTCAAATAGTAAGCATAATCTAATGTTATAAGATATTTTAAAACGTAAAATTCATAAAGGATTTCAATTACATAAAAGAGTAATATTTTTAAAATTTCATATAAGCATTATAAGAATCTATAACTTTTTTGTATAAAGTTTTTAGTATACATTTTAAATCACAAAATCACAAATTATAACTAATAAACGAAAACTTCTTAAATTAAATATGCAAAAAGGGATTTTATATAACGATATCGAATTGGGTTATTCTGCTATTAGTGCTTACCATCTAAGTCTATTAACTCGTGACAAAAACTTCTATAAAAATGTTATTGACAGTCACTTATATATTATTGTACAAAGAAAGGAGATCACATTTCATAAATTCTCTTTCTCGAACAAGCGTATACTAAAATTTGAAATTCATCAGGAAGGTATTAGCAAGATTATTGCCTGTGAACTACCTTTAAATCAAGAAAGTTTTAAACTAGATTTTAAAAAAGAAATACAGCTTCGAACACATGACAGGAGAAATACTTTAGAAAAACAAATTCAATACCCTTTTGATGGAATCCAAGCATTTTCCATTTTGGAGAGGGATGTATTAACGCAAAAGAGCGAATTGGCAGTTTGGTTTTCTCCTGATAAACTTTTTTATCATCATTGGAAAGGAAATCTTTATGCTCAATTTTCAGATGATTATCAAGATATGCTCAATTATAAAATACACTACGTCGGCAAATCAACAGAGCAGAATATTTGCAAAAGATTATCAAATCATTCAACTTTTCAGGAAATATTAATCAATGAAACTCCTTTTAGTTTTGGTAACATTCCGTCCAATGAGATTATGGTGTTGCTTATGAGAATATGCGATAATAATAGTATTGTTAGCTGGGGTAAAGAGGCTACACCGGAAGAAATGGCTGACTTTATCCTAAATTATAAACTTCCTAGTGACAAGACGGTTTCACTAGATGCAGAGAAAGCATTAATCAAACATCTGCAGCCCCACTACAATAAAATTCTTTACCACTCTTTTCCTCAAAATAATGATCTTGTTAATACTGATTATCATTCTGTAATTTTATACGCTTTTTGTGATCCGATTTCTTTAATCTACAATCAAGGAATCATAAAAGGGGGGAAACTTGGAGAAGAAAGAGATTTTATTGCAGTAGAAAGAATTTGATTAAAATAACTTTTACTCACAAATTTTAAGTTAAATAATGCGAATGTTATTATTATAATTGATATGAATAAAGACCTTATTAAACTATTCCCGAGCATAAATAATGCAATTCTTAACCATACCCCAGTAATCCTGACACCTGCACCCCCCTCGGCTAAACCCGTTGGTTGTGGAATTTATTTAAAAACACAAAAATCCAGATATTTAATTAGCGCTGGGCATCTTTTAAATATACAAGACTGGAAAGGTTTGATAGTTCCGTCAGGGGGAACTAAGGTTTTGAATTTAAATGGAGTACTAGCTACAACTTTTCAAGATGGTAATCAATCTGATGATATAGACTTTTCTCTTTTTAAGTTTTCCCCACGTATGAACAAACACTTTGATGATCAACAATGGAAATTTATTACTCCAGAACAGATCAGTACAAATCATATATTAGATGATGAAGGATATTATTTCATTTCTGGATATCCTGTAAGCGGCGTTAAGAAAGTTGCTGGTAAAGCTGAATTTAAACCAATTCCTGTTAAATTTATTACTGAAACAGTTGATCAAAAAACGTATGAAAAATTTGGTTTCAATAGAGATAATTTTATTTTGGTCAAGTATAAAAGAAAAGTAATACCTCTAAATTCTAATTTACCACAGATAACAAAAGAATTGAAAGGGATTAGTGGTAGTGGCCTCTGGCATGTTCCTGATTTTAACGATAAAGATGAAAACGGAATTTCTAAATATTATCTTGTTGGAATTATGACCGAGAATCATAAAGATAAAGGCTTTCTAGTTGCAGTAAAAATTGATTTTGTAACTGAATTAATAATACAACTTTTTCAAGACCTTTCATTTGAACATACGAAATTCAATATAACTGATAAACTAAGGGAGATTATTATTGATCATGATTTATAAAATTTAAGCCTAATACTTTCCTTACAACCAGAAAAATAATCTTACAACAATTTATATTGAAATAGTAATTATTTCAAAATGGCAAATTAGTATTAGCGGAGACTTCACCAATTAAAGTTGTAATTATTTTTTTCACAAACAAATTTAATTTTTCAACAATGAGTTGACTGAAAACTTTGAGTTCAAGATGAGGCGAATTATTTGTTAAAGGAGGTTTAAATAAGGTAATTAAGTAGTTACCTGGTGCACTGAAAGGTATAAACTTATTTCCAAATTCAAAAGATAGTAACGCATTACAAAAATGCGTAAAAATATCAGAATTGAAACGTGACCAATCAATTGTTTTCATTCACATCTAATGATTAATATATGAAACTAAAGATAGAAATATAAAGCGAAATATTGCATAAGATGTAATTTTTAATATTGCTACAAATTATTTATTAAATCCAATCCTATTTTGACAAGGCCAGTAATTATATATATATTAACTTTCACGAATCATTCGAAATGTCAGATTAATTCGTTCTTTCATTGGTATAGTAGATTTGGCAATCCGATGTTCCCAGTTTTCCTGTAAATCCCCTTTCATAATCAGTAATGAACCGTTTGGAAGTGGCAGACTGTATTTGCTCTGATGATGGTCTTTTTTTCTGAAATCAAAGTTTCTGGTCTGTCCAAGGCTGATAGATGCAATAACAGGTCTTTTTCCATATCTGCTTTCCTTATCTCTGTGCCAAGCTACTGAATCATTTTGGTCACGATAAAGGTTTAATAGAACCCCATTGAACCTACAACCAAATTCTTGTTCAATTCTTTCTTTTAATGCCAGCAACTCCGGAGTCCAGGGATTGGTACTTGAAGTATTATTATCAGCCGATTCGTAAGATTTTTTGTCATTACCATACCAGGCGGTTAGTCGTGGGGTTATGACTGTCTTATCATACATTTTCTGGGTACGTTGTTCCCATGGAGCCGTTTTAAACAGATGGTCTTTCAATCGATCCGCCTCTTCCCTGCTCAAGAAATTTTCTTTATATTCCAAAAGGTCTTTTGGAAATTCGTAAAATTCTTCAGTATCAAATAAAGTCAGCTGGCCCATTGCAATTTTCTTTTAAAATATTTTTCTTTATGCTATCCCATTTCTATGGGATATTTTTTTATCATTTGTGTTTTTAATTTTCTTTTTGGGAAGGTCTTTAATTAACAGACTATGTTTAAAAACTAGAAACCTTATTTTCCAGGTTAAGAATCGTGGTCTTCAAATCCCCAATCATCATTTTTAAATTGGCATAATCCGGCATTAAAGGTTTATAGTCTTTAGGTAAAATTCCCATTACATAACTCCATATTTCAACTATATCCCCTAATGCAATGTCATAAGGTTCATAAAATAAATTATCAGCTGCTACCATAATTGATTTTTTATTTCTCTTTAAAAATGTCTTATAAGTGATACCTTCCTTAGTCACAAAAACATAATCCTTATCAGGTTTAAGGTCATCCAGTTTTTCAACATATTCTCCGATAATTATAGATTGATCGGCAAAAGGTGGCATTGAATCGCCGTCTGCCAGAAAGCCTCTGTATTTTCCATTTTTTAAAAATGGCAGAAGAATCCTCATAAGTTTTTCAATATAGCCAGGATCATTGAAGCCTTTCAAATAACCCATTGAAACTTTTTGTGGAACGATCTCAATGTAATTATTACCATCCTTATCCACAACAATAGGTAAGACTACCCGATTATTGGGCAGATTCAAAATATCATCAATTGGATATTTTCGAATGTCAACAGTAACTAAAAGATCAATGCTGATATTGTAATATTTGGAGATCCTTATCAACACATCAATTGGCGGTTCTGCCTTTTCATACTCATAAGAAACATATCTCGATCTGGTAAGAATGAGTTCATCCGCCAGCTTCTGCTGCGTTAGATTTTTCTTACCTCTTAAAAACACGATGTTATCTGCAAAAATTGACATTGTCATAATTTATGACAACAAATATACATAATTTGTTTAAAAACGTGACTAAGTTTGCAGTATGGAAAGAGCAATTGCACATATGGACCTGGACACATTTTTCGTATCCTGTGAGCGGCTGAAAAACTCTGTGTTGGAGAAACAGCCCGTGATCATTGGAGGCGGTGACCGTGGTGTGGTGGCATCCTGCTCGTATGAGGCGAGGGAATTCGGTGTCCGCTCGGCAATGCCCATTAGGATGGCTTTGAGGTTATGTCCTGAAGCCAGAGTGATCAAAGGTGATATGGAATATTATTCCAATATGTCACATGTGGTGACCGAGGTCATTCAGGAAAAAGTACCGGTATTGGAAAAAGCAAGCATTGATGAATTTTATCTGGATCTTTCAGGAATGGATAAATTCTTTGGCTGTTACCAATGGACGAATGAAGTTGCCGATGCCGTGATGAAAAATACAGGCTTGCCGATCAGCTTTGCCCTTTCTACCAATAAGACGGTCTCCAAGATCGGGACGGGTGAATCCAAGCCTATTGGGAAATTGGAGGTAAAAGCATTGGATGTCCAGCCTTTCTTAAATCCGTTATCGATAAAAAAGATCCCGATGGTGGGGCCTGAGACCTTCCAGTTGTTTTCCAGATTAGGTGTCAAGACCATAAAGACCCTTTCTGAGATGCCGGTCGATGTATTACAGGAACTGGTCGGAAAGAATGGAACGGTACTTTGGAAGAAAGCACACGGTATCGATGAAACGCCGGTCATACCCTATTGTGAAAGAAAATCGATCTCGACGGAGAATACATTTTCTCAGGACACTATCGATATTCAGAATATCAGAAGTGTATTGTCAGGAATGGTTGAAAAGCTCTGTTATCAGCTGAGGCACGAAAAATGGCTGACCTCAACGGTTTCCATTAAGATCAGGTATGCCAATTTTGATACGGAGACCAAACAATGCAGGATCCCCTATACTTCGGCTGACCATACCTTATTGCGGTATGTTTTGGAACTGTTCAATAAGGTCTACACAAGAAGAATGAGGATCCGATTGATCGGTGTCAGGTTTACCGGTCTGGTTCATGGCCTTCATCAGATGGATCTTTTTGAAGATACGGAAGAACTGATCTCTTTGTATCAGACAATGGATCATCTGAAGGACAGGTTCGGTCCATCCAGTGTCGGGAGAGCATCAGGTCTATTACTTTAATATTTTATTATGTTTCTGAATTGCCATTCATATCACAGTTTACGTTACGGAACCATCTCTATTGAAGATCTGGTCCAGCTGGCTGTTGACCATCGATTAAAGGTTTTGGCACTGAGTGATATCAATACGGTTACCGGTATCTACCAGTTTTACAGGCTTTGTCAGGATAATGGAATCAAACCGATCGTCGGTGTTGATGTACGGATTGAGAATGAACAGTATTATATATGTCTTGCAAAAAACCCAAAAGGTATCGCAGAGATCAACAGGCTTTTGACCAATTATAATTGTGAAGGAATTGAGATTCCTAAAGCTAATCCTGAACTGGAAAATACTTTTGTGATCTATCCTTTAAAAAATATTCCTGAACAACTGCTGGACCATGAATTTATAGGAATAAGACAGGATGAGATAAACCTGCTGTTCAATCCTGAACTAAAAGCTCTGATCCATAAAATGGTCATCCTGCAACCGGTCACTTTTAAGACAGATGAGGAATATGAACTGCATAAAGTTTTACGGGCAATAGCAGGAAATACTTTATTCAGCAAACTTACAGAAGATGACTACTGTAAAAGCAATGAGACCTTTATTGGTAAAAGAGGACTGTTAGACAAGTATTCCCAATATCCGGAGATCGTTGAAAACACCAAATATATTGTCAATGCTTGCAGTTTCGATTTTGACTTCAAGACACCAAAAAATAAAAAATATTATACCAATAGCAAAGAAAATGATTTCAAACTGCTGAATCAGTTGGCTTTTGAAGGCTTATGTGATCGCTATTCTCTTGATAATGGGCAAGCCAGGGAAAGAATGGAAAAAGAATTGGCAGTTATTGACCAGTTGAATTTTTGCGGTTACTTTTTAATTACCTGGGATATTGTACAATACAGCAAAAGTGTAGGATTTATGCATGTCGGAAGAGGAAGCGGTGCCAACTCCATTGTCAGCTACTGCATCGGGATCACTGACATATGTCCTTTGGAACTGGATCTTTATTTTGAGAGGTTTCTGAATCTTAACCGGAAGACACCTCCTGACTTCGATATCGACTGGAGCTGGAAGAACAGAGATGCCATATTGGAATATATCTTTAAAAAATATGGAAAAGACCATGTGGCATTCTGTGGGACCAATGTAGAATTTAAAAGCAGATCTAGATTCAGGGAACTGGGCAAAGTATTCGGATTGCCAAAAGATGAACTCGATCAGCTCTCCAAAAGACCGAAAGATCAGCATGATCAGAATTCCATCGTTCAGGAGATCTACAAATATGAGAAATTACTGATAGGTTTTCCTAACCAAAGAAGTATGCATTCCTGTGGGATCCTGATCTCAGAGGAACCGATCACGAACTATTCTGCCTTGGAATTTCCCCCAAAGGAATTCCCGATCGTACAATTTGATATGCATACCGCAGAGGAGATCGGTCTCGAAAAATTTGATATTCTATCACAAAGAGGATTGGGAACCATAAAAGATACGGTCAGACTGATCGAAGAAAAAAGAGGGATCACTGTCGACATTGAGGATACAAGGATCTCAAAAAATGAGGCCAAGTGCAACGAATATCTGAGTATCGGAAAGACGATTGGCTGTTTCTATATTGAATCGCCTGCTATGCGGGGCTTGTTGAGAAGATTGAAGTGTGAGAATTACAAGGTTTTGGTGGCTGCCTCATCCATTATCCGTCCCGGTGTGGCACAGAGCGGGATGATGCAGGAGTATATCTTTCGGCATAACCATCCTGATCAGTTTGAATATTTTCACGAGGTTTTTGAAAAGGAATTGGGAGAAACCTATGGAATCATGGTCTATCAGGAGGATGTCATCAAAATTGCCCTTCATTTCGGTGGTGTTTCTGCAGAAAACGGTGATGTCTTGCGCAGAGCCATGAGTGGCAAAGGCCGTTCTTTATCTGCATTGCAGAAACTAAAAGATGAATTCTTTGAGTCTTGCAGGAAAAAAGGACATCCTGAACAATTGTCCCAGGAAGTATATCGCCAGATCGAATCTTTTGCTGGGTATTCATTCTGCAAGGCACATTCCGCTTCCTATGCCGTAGAAAGCTATCAGAGTCTCTATCTAAAGGTTTACTACCCTATTGAATTTATGGTCTCAGCCATCAACAACGGTGGTGGATTTTACCGGACGGAAGTATATGTTCACGAGGCAAAAATGGCAGGAGCGACCATTCATAATCCCTGTGTTAACCTCAGCGAATTTCAGACGACAGTGTATGGAACAGACGTATACCTGGGTTTTATGCACATTGAAAAACTGGAAGCCTCGCTCAAGCAGCTCATTACTGACGAACGAAGAAACAATGGAGATTATACATCACTTGAGGATTTTATTAAAAGAGTGCCCATCGGTATAGAGTCACTGCAGATACTCATTTTTATTGGCGCCTTCAGATCTACAGGGAAACAAAAACATGAATTGCTGATCGAAGCCAGATTTCTATTGTCTAAAGGGCAATATAGAATAAAAGTCATTTCTTTATTTGATGAGCCGCAGAAGGATTATCAACTGCCGGTTATTGAACGGAATCAATTTGAAGATGCTTTTGATGAAATTGAGATATTGGGCTTTCCTGTCTCCTTTTCTATGTTTGACCTGCTGAAAACTAAGTACAGAGGCCATGTGCTGGTGAGGGATCTGCTGAAATATCATAAAAAACAGGTCAAGATGCTGGCCTATTTGATCTCCAGAAAGCATGTGCCCATTAAAAAGAAAGATCATCCCGGAAAGAAAGATGATATGTATTTCGGAACCTGGATCGATGCTGAAGGGGAATATTTTGATACCGCCCATTTTCCGGACAGCCTGAGAAGGTTTCCTTTTAAAGAAGGTGGGATCTACCTATTACTGGGAACGGTTGAGGTCGATTATCATTTTCCTACAGTAACCATTACCAAGATGGCAAAGATGCCGCTGATCGCAGATCCACGTTATTCAATGGACAAGTATAAAGCCCACGAAATAGAAAGGAGCCTTCGTGAAGATGTGAGCTTAACTTTTAGGGAACCTTATCCGCATGAAAAAGAGATCGGATTGCCCCGACATAAAATGTTACGATAACGCACGAGCCTATTTGGAGCAATATTATAAAAATTTAATC
Source organism: Chryseobacterium limigenitum (assembly GCF_900114875.1). Taxonomy (GTDB): domain Bacteria; phylum Bacteroidota; class Bacteroidia; order Flavobacteriales; family Weeksellaceae; genus Chryseobacterium; species Chryseobacterium limigenitum. The sequence continues at coordinate 79,504 of NZ_FPKW01000009.1, read as the reverse complement.
AGAATAAAATTCGTGATAAAAGACTGACCTTCAATAATAATGATCTGATCTACAAAATATATTACTAATTTTATAATTATGAGTAACACCATCCATATCAACAGAAACCAACTTGAAAGTCCTCTGGAAGAAATTTTCATCCAGCAATTTGAAAAGTTTGTGAATGACCGTTTTGAGATCATACCACAATATGAGATCCGAAATTCCGCCGGACTTTTTCGCTTGGACTTTTTATTGAGATCTAATGACTATCTGGTTGCCATCGAGCTTGACGGTAAAGAATTTCATGACGAGTGGAGAGACGAATGGAGAGATGCACTGATGCTGGGAAATAAACAGATCGATTGTATTTATCGTTTTCGTGGAAAAGATATAACAACTTATATTCATGAATGTCTCTATTCAATATTTATGAATGACCGTCAACTTTTTGACAGTCGTTACGCCCAGGTATCGAAATCGCTTATTGATACGGAGATATTTGATCACTCGGAGTTTCATCATTTGGCTGATTATCTGATCTACTCAATTCCTACGACCGATGAATATGGAGAAGCAACAGGAAGACATCACGATATTCGAATTGTCAGAAGACATAAAAATGACAGTTCTCAATATTGGAACAAGCTTTATGAATTTTCAAAAAAATATACCGGCAAAAATATAGATGAACTGATCGATATTCGAAAGGGAGATCAAAGGTTCGGAAAAGGTCTCTCAGATATTATTTAAAATAGTTTCTAAATAAACTTTGATTATATCATGTTTATTAGGTTAGTTTCTATATATTTGTGTAGGTCTACTCTACAGAGCCTGCCACCCACTAGTAGCAAAGCTGATAAGCACTGTAATTCTTTTTAATTGAATAACTTTTGTTTCATACACAAGAGTAGTGGTTAGTGGGTGACATTTATTTCTTGTGAAATAAAAGAGAAATTCAATGGAACCGAACAATCATACGATCAGTTTTTATAAACTACAAGCAAAAAAGCTTAAAAGAGAACTTGGAATTCAGCATACTGAGGCTTTGGATATTACTGCCAAAAAATATGGATTTTCAAACTGGAAACACTGCCTTAGGAGTTTTGATGCAGAGCCACAACCATCTCATACCATTGTAGCACATCTAACATTCACCGATTGGTTGAGCAAACAGGTCAACAGGGATTCACCGCTAGGCGATCTGGCCAGAGACGTGAAAACGGATAGCACATGGCCGTCATTTGACAATCTTGAGAACTATGAATCATATTTAGGATCAAAAAGTGCTGCAAGAGAAGCTGTCAATGCTTTGAAAAATGCGTGGAAAAGCTACAATGCAAATATTAAACGCAGTCTGCAGCCAAATAAGGATAAAATAGTAACAAAAACACCAACACCTAAAAATGATATTAGAAAAATCGTTTTCGTGAAAAATGTTATTCCTTTACACTACAGCAAAAGAGTACCAGAGAAGTTTAATGTCGGAGATGAGGCCTGGATCTCCAATGATGGACGTAAAGCCATACCTGTAGTTATTACAGAGGTGGATGAACGGCACTATTCCTTTAGGGTAGAAAGACCTTTGAAAAATGCCGGAGATGAATATTACTATCGGCTAGACGAGGTTCGTAGTACTCCGGAACTTGCTTGTCTGAATCGATTGGCATAATAACTTTGATATCTTCCTTCTGTACCTATAATGAAGTGGAAGTTTTATTAACATTAAAGATGTCCTTGGATCTGTAACCAAGGGCATTTTTTATGACTGCAGTTTTCCCTTCTGACCATTTTCATCACTGATGGAAGCTTCTATTTCCTGTCATTCCTTGATTCACCAAAATATTTCTACATTATTGAGAATTATCGTAATTAAGATTTTTAAAAAACAGAAAGTGCAGGACACTCCATCAGTATGTTCGCACTAATTTCGCTATAAATCAAATGGCTATGTTTTGGAAAATATCTCTATCCTTCATTTTATGTTCTTTCAATTTGATGATCAATGCGCAACAGCTGGCCTTTCCTGGAGCAGAAGGCTTTGGGCGCTTTGCATCGGGTGGTCGTGGTGGAACTGTTTATCGCGTTACCAATCTTAACGATACAGGCAGTGGTTCATTCAGGGATGCGGTAAGCCAAACCGGTAGGACTGTTGTTTTTGATGTTGCCGGTGTGATCAAGATCAAAGAAAAGATTGCAGCAGCTCCAGGAATTACTATTGCCGGGCAAACTGCACCAGGTTCCGGAATCACTGTATATGGTAATGGTATCTCCTTTGGCGGAAATTCTATCATCAGGTTTATAAGGTTCAGAGGAAGTATTGATATGCCCAAAGGTGCTTGTACTGTAGTGGCGGATGACCTGAAGGATATTATTTTTGATCATGTTTCCATTCAATGGGGCAGATGGGACAACCTGCATATAAAGAACAGTACTAATATTACCCTGCAATATTGTCTTATTGGTGAAGGTATCGATCCGCAGCGTTTCGGCGCCTTGTTGGAAAATCCTGTCGATATAACAGTACACCATTGCCTGTGGACAGGCAATCAAAGCCGGAATCCCAAAGCAAAAGCAAAAATTGAATATATTAACAATGTCGTGTACAACTGGGGCAAAAGTGCTTTCGTTGGAGGACATTCGGCGACAGATCATTATCAGGACCTTGTAGGTAATTATTTTATTGCCGGACCGAGTTCGACCGATCATTTCCTAGATATGTTCACTGCTACCGATCATGTTTATCACAAAGATAATTATGTAGACCTCAATAAAGATGGCAAAGTAAACGGGCGGTTGGTCACTGATGAAGATTTTATCAAACAAACTGCAACGCTTGTAAAAGAACCATCTGCAATATCAAGAAGTAATGTTACGATCAGTGCCGCCGTAGAAGCATGGAAAGTGGTCTTGGCGCAAGCTGGGTCTTCTTTAAAACGGGATGCGGTTGATAAACGGATCATCGGATATTTTAAAAGCCTTGGAAAGAAAGGCCAGATCTTTAAAACGGAAGTCGATGCCGGAGGGCAACCGGAAGTGAAGCAGGAGACATCAAAGCTGAAAGATACAGACGGCGACGGCATACCTGATGACTGGGAAAATAAAAACAGACTGAACTTGAATGATGCCGCAGACGGATCGGTCATCACTCTAACAGGATTTACTAATCTGGAAAACTTTATCAATAGCCTGATCAAATAGCAACATTCAATCATCGGAATTGCCCAGCACATAAAATAAAAGGCAGAGGATCTTCGGATCTTCTGCCTTTATTTCAGACCAAAAGAAAAGAATCTTCAGATCTTTTAATGTTAAAATTATTCTCAAGATAATATGTCATTGCTGTTATGGCATTAGATCCTGTCTCTGTGCGGTTTTTTCCATATTTCTTTGGAACACCCTGCTCGGTGAGGAAAGCAACTTTGTAAACCTTGTCTTTTTGTAAATGTCTTCCCTGAAAATAGATTTCCTGAATTCTGTAACCCGGCGGATTTTCAATGCGCATCAAAATTCTCAATCCGTTGCAACGCTTAACATAGCCTCCCATTTGTTTCATCGGCTCTGCGCAAAAGGTCCTCTCCAGATTTTCTTCTAACATTTCGAAGATCTCTTTTCCAGTAAGCTCTGTGGTGGAAATAGGCGGATTCATCGGTACGATTTTGTATAAGTCCCATAGGGTAATATTTCCGACATCTATAGGTGCACCATAGCGCCATCCATTGGAAAAGGAGATATCAACGTCCGTGGCAAAATTGACGGCAGACAGAAGAAAGTCATCCATAGTAGAAGACAGCGTGGAATAGCGGTGCAAAATATGTTCTGTCGTCCCCAATACTGTACTTTTCATTTCAGAAAAAGACTGTAAACTTTTTTCAACCATATCTTTAACTTCTACATCTTCATCAAGACTGTCGTCAGTTTCAATGAGCTTGTAATCAAAATGTGTAATCATTCCATTTTCGACATCAAGCTTTAGATGTCCTACAAATGATCCGTGGCAGCCACATTGGATGATAATGCAGTTTCCTGCTTTTTCTGCTTCGTACATCCTCTTATGGGTGTGTGCACTGAGACAAATATCGATTCCTTCCACTTTTTTGAGCAGTTCGATATCTTGCGGATAACCATTGTGCGACAAAAGAATAATAATGTCCACAGCATCCTCTCTTAATTCTCTGACGCATTGATTTGTCTCTTCAATTCCATCGGTCACCGTTATGCCTTCACTGAACTTCTCCGGCATTGTCTTATCGATAATATTGGAACAGATCCCGATAATACCAATTACGAGTCCTCCAATTTCAGATATTTTGTAAGGTAGCAGAAATCGTTTTCCCTGCTCATCAAAAACATTGCAGCCCAAGACGGGATAATTGAGCTGGCTTTCCAATTTTAACAGATGTCTTGGTGTATAGGCAAAGTCCCAGTGTCCTACCATTGCATCAAATCCAAGTTGGTTAAGTATGGGAATCAAGACCTCTCCTTTCGACTGTACCACCGGAACTGTTCCGTGAAACGTATCCCCTCCGTCGAAGAGCAATGCGTTCGGATTTTCTGCCCTGATCTTTTTGAAGATGGTCTGAATTCTGGCATAACCTCCTGCACTTTTAACATATTCTTTCTGATAGTCATAAAACAGCTCTGGATGGGGTTCCATATAGCCGTGCACATCGTTGATGAATCCTATTGATAATTTCATAATTTCCAATATTATGGTTTAACTATTGCCCATCCTTCATCCTGTCTCAAAATCATCTCCCCATTTCCGCTGGGGGTGTAATTTACAAACTCAAATAATTCGGACTTTTCGATCTTTTTTTCACGAAGGGTATTTTCGCACTGTACCATCACTACCCCCTTATCTTGCAGACCTGTAAGAAGTTCTCCATAGGGATTTTTCTTTCTGAACATTTCCACTCCGCCCCCAAAGGCCAGCAGTTCGACCTTCAGTTTGCCTTTCAGCCTGGGATCTTCCATCGCGTTATTGATATTTCTGATAATGACTCTGATTTTCTGGTCATCACCTTCATTGATCACATACAAAGCCTTGTACTCCTTATTAATAGATTTTGCAGATTCGTAAACTGTTGCCTTTTGCGCAAAACCCATAAACCCTGTCAGGAAAACTGAGATGGTCAATATCTTAATTAAGTTTTTCATTATTTTTCATTTAAAAGTTGATTGATTTCTTGATAGAATGATTCTTTGCTGTAGTCTGCCATTCCCGCATGATGCATCCTGATTTTTCCTGATCTGTCCAAAACGACGGTCGTAGGAAGCGAACCATTAAAAAAAGCAGTTGGAATCGAACCTTCTGCAACTAAAAACGGAACAGTGAATTGTTCTTTCTCAAGATACATCTTACCCAAGGCGGTCTGCTCATCCAGATTGACTGTAAGAAAAACAAGATCTTTATTGGGTTTAGATCGGTCGTAGAATGTCTGAATCGAAGGGAATTCCGCACGGCAAGGCGGGCACCAAGACGCCCAGAAGTTAATAAACACCACTTTTCCCTTGAGGTCAGAAGTATTGATGATCTCACCTTTATCATTCCTGACACTGAAGTTTTCAGTACTGGACAAAGGAGTCGACTCAACGGTCGGCTCTGTTTCCTTTTCTTCAATCTTTGAGTTCATAAGACCGGTAGAGATGATCTGGCGCATCAGCCATGCTTTTGCATCGGGACTCACAAGCAACACGATGAATATTGACACCAAAAGTGCCGTACTCCAGTTCTTCCGAAGCCATATTTTAAATTTTTCCATTGTTCTTATTTTAATAAATTATTGTCCGGTTAACTTTTTCAGTGCTTCATAAATCTCAGGCTGGTCAAAATCTTGCCCTCCCTGCATCTGTGCTTCGAGTTCTCCTTTTTTATTAAAGATCAAAGTCGTCGGAATTGCTCCCTGAAAGTACTGCGAAGGAATAGTGTCGGCTGCGACATACACCGGAAGATCGTAGTTTTTATCCTTCATAAATTTCTTAGACTTTGTCAGGTTGGCTTCCACATTGAGAAGGACAAAAACGATATTGTCATTTCCCTTGAATTTGTCTTTCAGGTCTCTGATGCTCGGCATTTCTTCGACACAAGGCCTGCACCATGTGGCCCAGAAATTTACAAAGACCACTTTTCCTTTCAGTTCACTCAAAGCAATTTTCTTTCCGTTCTCATCGATTAAGATGATATCCTCATTATCATTTACATTATTTTGTGGGATGGGCCCATCCTGATTCTCAACTCTTGATTGCATCGCACTCAAAGAAAAAGAAAACAGGGTCATCATAAGAATGAAAATAGGTGTTTTAAATTTTAAGGTCGTTATCATTATTTATTTTTTTTTGGGGTTGATATCTTTCCTTCCTCAATTTCTTCGGAAGGTTTTACTAGAACTTTGTCATGGCCGGATAGTGCACCAAAGACCTCGGTCATTTTTTCGTAGGTGATTCCTTCTTTCACAGCAACTCTGCTTACCGTATTATCATTGAAGGTCATCACAAAGGTTCCGGATTGAGTCTGCAGAATACTTTTCGTGGGTACAAAAAATGTAGGTGCACTTCTTTTCAGATTGAGCTGGACCTGTGCATATTCTCCCCCTTTTAAGACAGTGCCCGGATTTGGAACGTCAAACTCAAGGGTCATCGAACGGTTTTCCTGACTGATAACACCGGAATTCCTTGAAAGATGCGCTTCAAAATTTTTTCCTGGGATCGAGTTGACCGTAAATTGCGCCACTATCCCCTCATTGACACTTGATGCGTGTTTTTCAGGAAGAGATACCGTCAGTCTCAGCTTATTTTTCTGAGCGATACTGAAAAGAGCCATTCCTGAATTGGGACCAACCAAGGCTCCTACCGACAGATTCCTATCCATTATCACACCACTGAAAGGTGCCGTGATCCTAAGGTACTGATTCATCTGTGAAGACCTACCGGTGCCCGCTTTTGATGCCTCGTATGTTGCTTTGGAACTCTGCATAATGCTTTTAGCCCTATCCAGTTCTATGTCCGCAACAGCTCCTTTTGTACTGGCAGCATCCTGCAATCGCTCAAAAGCCTGTTTAGCATAAAGATAGTCGGTGTATGTTTTCTGCTGTGAAGATTTATCGGATAGGTAATCCTGATTCATTTCTGGTGCTTCCAGAACTGCAAGAAGCTGACCTTTGGTCACAACTGAACCTCTGTCAACATAAATTTTCTTGATAAATCCGGCAACCTTCGCAAAGATCTGCACCGATTCATAAGGTTTCAGTTCGCCTGGAACGGAAATCTGATAAGTGGGATTTATCAGCTTGATTTCTGTGGTCACGAAAGACCGAGCAGGCTGAACTGTTTTTTTTGTTTCATTTTTACTTTCCTTTTCGCCCGAGCAGGAAATCACTCCCAAAAGAACGACCGGAATAAAGATGTATTTTATTTTATTGATGATTTTCATTATTTTTTAATTATTTAAGATTGTACGAAAAATTTACTTTCCTCATCTTCCGGATCCAAGGAAGGATTTGAATGTCCTGCATTGGACATTACTGCTGCAAAAAAATGCGGAACCAAAAGCAGAATGGTAAGAGTGGATGCGATGATACCACCGATAACAGCTCTACCAAGTGGAGCAACCTGCTCAGAACCTTCCCCGATACCGATTGCCATAGGAATCATCCCGGCAAGCATCGCCAAAGCGGTCATCAGTACAGGGCGGAGTCTGGACGCCGCTGCCATTCTCGCAGAATGAAGCGCACTGATATGGTAATGTTTACGGTAGTACTCTGCCTGATTGATAAGTAATACGGCATTTGAAACCGAAACACCGATGGACATAATCATCCCCATATATGACTGGAGGTTGAGCGTACTGCCGGTAATGAAAATCAAAACAAGACTTCCCACGATCACGGAAGGAATCACGGAAAGAACAACAAAAGGTACTTTAAATGACTGATAATAAGCAGAAAGCATTAGGAATATCGCTAGTACTGCCGCCATAAGTCCCATTGCAAGACTGTCGAGTGTATCATCCAGTAGCTGCAGTGTGCCTTCTGTCCAGACAGAAACACTTTTTGGAGGTTTTCCGGTCTCACTGATGGCATTTTTCACCGCTTTGGAAGCAGAGCCCAGGTCTTTTCCGTACACATTTCCGATAATCGTTAAATATCTCATAGGTCCCTTTCGGTTGACCTGTGCAGGTGCGGTCGTTTTTTTAACTGTAGCAATATCTTCAAGAACAGGTCTCGGGCTGTCTTTTTTCAGTGGAAGTGATTTCAGGATCTCTTCAGAGTTCATTATACTTTCTGGAATCTGGACCTGTGTCTGAAAGACAAGTCCTGATTTTGGGTCGACCCAGAGGTTCTTGTCAGTGTAGCGGGTTGAAGAGGTAGCGGTCACAAGACTGCGTGTCACATCCTGCATCGTCAGTCCGAACTGCGCAGCGAGATTTCGGTCTACGTTGATCTGTAACGTCGGATATTGAAGTGGCTCTGCAATGCGGACGTCTCGCAGGAAATCGTTACTTTTTAGCTTTTCCTCTATTTTTTTTGCGTGAGATGCCGCCAGTTTCAGATTCGGAGATCCTACCTTGATTTCTATCGGGGTCATCGATCCCTGTCCAATGATTTTTTCGGTAAGTTCCATCGGTTCAAAATTGATTTGCGCTTCAGGATGCTTTTCAGCAATCGTCTTGCGGATCTTTTCTTTCAGATCTTCCATAGACCCTGAAAAGAACTCCTTATTTACAGAAACCTGCAAAACAGACTGGTGTGTTCCGTTGGTGAAAAGAAATATGGGATTAATCGGCGTTGCTGCCGGATGTAAACCGACATAGGCCGAACTGATGCTGACCGCATTTTCTGGCAAAATACCTTCAATATCTTTGAGAATATCCTTCACCAGCTTTTCAGTTTTCTCCAGACGGCTTCCCTGTGGCGCATCAATTCTCATCTGAAAATCACCGCTGTTGGAAAGAGGCATAATATCGGTTCCCAATGAGCGCATCATTAAAAATATTAAAAGACCCGAGAAAATGATATAGGCCGAAAACAACACCAAAGTCCTTCCCGACCATTTTCTCATTTTGTGACTGTAGCCCGCTCTGAATCGATAGAAAAAACTCCTGTTTTTAACATAATGCTTCTCAATATGCTTATTCTTCATCATCCAGTTAGCCAGGATCGGAACGAAGGTCTGGGATGCCAGAAAGGAAGCTATCATTGCGAATGCAACTGCAAAAGAAAGCGGAAGAAACATATCTTTTGGAATGCCCGTCATAATGAAGGCAGGCGTAAGAACAGCCAAAATACATAATAATATCAGCACCTTCGGAATGGAAATTTCAAGTACTGCATCAAGAATGGCTTTGGGTTTGGTTTTCCTCATTTCCATATGCTGGTGGATATTCTCGATCGTGACCGTGGCTTCATCTACCAAAATTCCGATGGATAAGGCTAACCCACTCAAGGTCATTATATTAATAGTATATCCTGCAAAATAGAGTACACAGACGGCTGTTAATATTGCTATGGGAATTGTAAAGACCACGATCAGTGCACCTCGAAGGTCACCAAGGAAAAGAATAATGACCAGTCCTGTAAAGAGTGCACCCAAAAGTCCTTCATGAATTAGATTTGAAAGGGAACGTTCAATATATTTTGACTGGTCAAATTCATAACTTACCTTCACATCATCTGGAAGCTGATCTCTCAGTTTTGGCATTGCTTTTTTTAGATTTTCAACTGCTGTCAGTGTTGAAGCATCTGATTTTTTGATCACCGGGAGATACACAGAGCGTTTCCCATTGACCAATGCATATCCAGATGTCTGGTCAGCTCCATCCTGAACATTGGCTACATCACCCACGTAAAGAGTTCTACCGTCTTGGGTCTTTATCGGGATTTTAAGAAACTCCGCAGGATCTTTGGCTATGGAATTGATCGGTGCCATATAATTCGTTTCGCCCATTCTGATATTTCCTGCTGGCGAAGGATGGCTGCTTTTTGTGATCGCCAAAGTAATTTCTTCCGGACTCAGTCCGTTACTCTGCATTGCAGCCGGGTCAATATTTACAACGATCGAACGGATGTTACCCCCAAAAGGTGCCGGAGCCGTAATACCGGGAATCTCAACAAACATCGGCCGGATTTTGGTTAGGACCATTGTCTGAAGCTCTGTTACAGAGTGATTGTCACTTTCAAAGACAAGTTGACCGACCGGAAGTGAATTACCGTCAAACCGCACAACCATGGGCGGTACTGCACCGGGTGGTAAAAATCCCATTGCCCGTGAAACCTGCGTAGAAACCTCACCTGCAGCCTGAGCCATATCGGTGCCTGGATAAAAGGTCAGTTTCATTAAGGTCAGTCCCTGAACACTTTTGAAATCAATATTCTTGACACCATTCACAAAGAGTAAAACTTTTTGAAATTCATTGGACATAAAACCATCCATATATTGAGGTGAAAGCCCTCCGTAAGGCATCGCAATATACATTGACGGCAACTCTACCTCCGGGAAAATATCTACTTTTATTTTTTTTATAGCTGTAAGGGAAAGCACAATGACCGACAGGAAAACGACCATGACGGCAATGGGCTTTCTGAGCGCAAAACGTATTAAATTCATTCTAAAATTTTAAAGTTGGGTAAATAAATAATCAAAATCGCCGGTGAGTTCAGCCTTTGCTATGACCTGCTCCCAGAATTCTTTTGCGGCATCGATCTGACTTTTTTCTGCATTTTCAAGAATCTGACGGATCTGTAACAGTTCAGTGAGGGTAATAAGCCCACTCTTGTATCTTGCTACATACATTTCGTACGCATCTGATGCGCCTTTCACAGAAGCACTTTCTTTCTTAAGTTGTTTTTGCTGTTCTACAATCCTGCTTTCAAGGGCTTTAATCTCAGTCTGCATTGATAGCTGATACTGGTTTTCGAGATAACCCAGACGTTCTGCTTCTTTTGACATCATATTGGCTTTTTGCCTGTTCGTATGAAGACTGCTGATATTCCACGTCAATCCAAGTCCAACAAGAGCATTGTTGGCAGAATTGGAGAAACCATCGGTAAATTTCCCTGAGACATTGCCATATGGATCGGATCCTGAACCTCTGTAAGCATAACCTCCCAAGATCTTAAGCGACGGAAGTGATGATCTTCTCTCTGTTTCCGCTTTGGTCTGGTAGTATTCGGACTCCTGATGGACGGACTTTAAAAAAGGATGTGATGGATTAACCTTCTCACTGTTAAAAGAATTTATTTCAGGGTCAAGAAAATGACTGACCTGGTAATCCTCTACTTTAAAATTATCAATGTAAAATTCCTTAAGTTTTTCTGTGGCTGCCTGCTGCTTTCCAAACCAATTATCTTGCATTGCCAATGCCTGAACGTACGATGAATAGGTAAGTACAGAATCTGCTTCCGGTTTGAGACCGGCACGCGAAAGGGCTTTGCTTGAACTGTGGATTTCTTCGAGCCTCGTCGAGTTTCTCTCTGCCCATCTGAGCTTGGCGCCATTAAAGACATAGTCAAGATAACGTTGTGATAGCAATTTTTTGAGCCTCAGCAAATAGGATTCTTTATCTGTCCTGAGCTTTTGTGTGAACTCATTTGCTGATCTTTCCTCGGATCTCTGACGCCCGAAGTTGTAGATCTCGTACTCCGCAATGGCTGAGCCGAAATTGTTTGAGGATAAAGAGGAGCCTGAATTCCTGTTTCCGGAAACATTAAAAAAACCGGACTGTGGGAAAAAACCACCACTGCTTCCCTCTAATGTTCCATAGGTATTTTGATATTGAAGCTTTACCTGTGGTAATGCCTTGGATTTTACTGTCTCTTCGTTATATTCTGAAGATTCTATTGCAGACTCGGCTGCACGGATCCCTGAATAGTTTTTTTGTGTTTCTGTCCATATTTTACCCAAAAGTGATTCTTGCTGGGCATAAAGGACAGACTGTTGAGTAATCAGCCCAAAAATAAGGACTGAAAGACTTTTTCTTATCATTGTATGAAAGATTAACAGTTACCGAAATGATTCCGATAAGGATTAATAAAAATTTAAAATCAATCGTTTGAGTCTCTACAAGAAGAGACCAATTAAATTTTAAATCAAATGATAAGTTTGCGGTATTGTATGAAGATGGGAACCGTATTTCCAATTTTGGAAGTACTGTAAAATGGATGTACTCTAAGATTTATAAACAGAAATGCCCCTGCAAATAGAATGAATGTAAATGCAGCAAGCTCCTGAAAATCCGCCACTGAAAAATGGGTATCATTTTTAGCGGTAATTTCTCTTTCCTTGCAAAAGTTGCAGACAGAGGCCGTGGTTGTGTTGGTAGTAAATTTCTCCTTTGGTGCGGAGGTATGACTTTTAGCGGAAGGCTGCAGACTGAGTAGGTTTTTGATACCGTATTTTACAGCGCAGGAAGAAATTAAAATACATATAATGAAAAACATTGAAATAACGCTTTTCATTATATGATTGGTATTTAATTTCTGATAAGTCATTCCTGCAAATATAAATTTTTAATTAGTAAGGTCAAAAACATTAACAGAATTTATATGAAATACATTATTGTGCAATCTTGTTTTTCACTTCCTGCTCTGTTGCAAAACCTAAATTATCCCAGACTAATTTATCGTTTTTATATAGCTTCAGGACCGGTAGTGCAGAAACATTCAGTTCTTTGCAGAGTTCTGTATTTGCATCTGCATCTATTCTTAAAATTTTCACCTTATCCGGCATTTCAGCAGCCATCTTTTTAAGGTAAGGCTCCATCTTTTTGCAGGGAGCGCACCACTCGGCATAAAAATCTACCAGAACGGGAGTATTGGTTTTCAACATTTCCTTATATTGGGCAAGACTAATTCCTGCAGCAGTTGATGCTTTGATCTCCGGAAGCTCAGCGTTCCTCCACTTCATCATCCCTCCCTGCATTTCATATACATTTTTAAAACCCATTTCCTGAAGTTTTGCAGCGGCGGCCGTACTTCTGGGTCCGCTCATACAATACACAAATACAGGTTTATCCTTATCGAGCGCTTTTGCTTTCTCTGTGAAGTCATCTGCATTCCAGTCGATGTTCATTGCACTTTTAAGATGACCGTTACGAAATTCTCCAGGTGTTCTTACATCAACCAATTGTGCATCTTTGGTCTGGTCCAATTTTTTAGAAAATTCTTTGGCAGGAAGACTGCTCTCGCTTTTGTTACTCTGAGCTTTTCCGCATCCTGTAATTGCGATGAGAAAAAATACAACTATTAGGTTTTTATACATTTTAAAGGTTTTGCTTGATTAATCTTTCCAGTTCATCCGCCTGAAAAACACCGGATTGTTTCCATTTTACTTCTCCATTTTTGAAGATCATCAAAGTAGGAACACTTCGGATTCCGAACTGCGCTGCTACTGCCTGATTTTTATCGATGTCAATTTTAACAATGCTTGCTGCATCACCAATATTCTTTTTGAGATCCTGAAGAATAGGCGCCTGCATTTTGCATGGACCGCACCATTCTGCGAAGAAATCTACCAATACGGGTTTCTCCTGACTGATTAGTTCCTGAAATTTATTCATTTTACTCAATTTTTATATAATTTCCTCGTAATGTACTTCATCATTGCTGTTTTTTAAATCACGAGTCGGCATCGAACAGTTTCCTGTTGTACAACAGCCTAGATTCAATAATGGCATTGCAACAAAAATTGCTCCAATAGCCGCCAGCAACCACATTCCTGATTGTATCGATTCCACCATAAGAAAAATTCCCATTGCCAAACGAAGCATTCGTACAAAGTTCCATTTTTTCAATAAATTATTCATACTTTCTCTATTTTTTTGTACCAAATAAACGCACAACCGATGCTTTTCCCTGATGATAAGGACCTTCATTCAGTACAGTTTCGGATATAAATGCTTCCTGAAAATCAAAATCGAAAAAATCAGTTTTCAAATCTTCTATATCATAAAGCATTTCCGAATCTTTCGGTCCTCCTGCTTTTGGATTTTCTTTCTGAAACACGGAATGGTCTTTACTAAATCCTTCCAGAATAATCTTTCCACCTTTCCTGACAAGCGAAGAAAATTGCCTGTGCAGATCACGTCTCATTTTTTCAGGAAAATGGGCAAATATCATTACCAATAGGTCAAAACTCCCGTTTTCATAGTTGATTTGATCCGCCGAAACCGAATTATAAGTAATGGTGACCGAATTTTTATCCGCAAGTCGCTCAGCTTTCTTTTTGCCTTCTTCACTCTGGTCGAAAGCATCGACTTCAAAACCTTTCGTCGCGGCAAAAACAGCATTTCTGCCTTCTCCTTCAGCGGGAAAAATTGCTTTCCCCAGTTTAAGTCCAGCCAATTTTTCTGCAAAATACACGTTGGGCTGATCGCCGTAAACGAAATCAGATTGCCTGTATCGTTCGTTCCAGAGGTCTTTCATTATTTTTCGATTAGTTTAATCATATTTTTTAGGCTTCCGCCATTAAAAATTTTAGCAAGTCCGTTTCGCTCTAAAGTACCTTTTGCTATTGCACTTCGGGTTCCACTTTTACAAAAAACAATGATATTTTCCTTGTTTTTGAATTCTGAGAGTTGGTCTTTAATCATTCTCAGAGGAATGTTCACAGCTCCTTCTGCACTTCCTGAAGCAAATTCTCCGGGAGTTCTCACATCAACTAAAAAAGCACCTTCATCCAAAGCTTTTATCACAGCAGAATTATCCTTTTTGCCAAATAACAATGATAGTAAATCCATTTTATTTCTTTACAGGGTTAGCTTTTTCTGTCCATTCCTTCATTCCGCCTGAAAAATTTTTCACATTCACAAATCCATTTTTTTTCAGCAGTGAATATGCAATGGTGGCTCTATCACCGCTTTGGCAATGAATGACCACCGGCTTACTACTGGATATCTCGTCAAGATTATCTTCCAATGTTCCTACAAAAACATTTTCGGCATTTTCGATATGTGCAGTTTCGTATTCCGTTTGATTTCTTACATCTACTACCTGAATGTCATCTCTGTTCAGATATGATCTAAATTCTTCAATTCCTACAACGTCAGCGGTTTGGAGATCTAAGCCTAAATTTTCAACTGTAACGATATATCCCAACATTTGATCCATCCCGATTCTCATTAATTTCCGTGTAAGATCGTCCATTTTTTCTTCCGGAGCGATCAGAATGAAAGGTTCCGAGTAATCTACGAGCCATCCCACCCAAGTGGAAAAAGAATTATTCCCCTGAATATTAATACTGCTTGGAATAAATCCGTCAGCAAAATCTTCTTTGTTTCTCGTATCAATTATTTTAACGCCATTATGGTAAGCCTCCAAAAACACACCTTTGGAAAGTTTCTTATGTTTGGGAACTTCCGTCAATAAAGGCCTTTCCACTTTATTAAGCTTCTTCATCATTGCGAAATATTTTGGAGGTTCCGGCTGCCCTTCCAGCAGATAGTCTACAAAACCGTCCTCATCTTCGTCGTACTGGAAAGCCCAATTGGTTATCTTTTCGTAACCTACCGTAGAACTTGGAACTGCTCCCAAAGATTTTCCGCAAGCGGAACCAGCACCGTGGCCTGGCCAGACCTGGATAAACTCCGGCAGTTTAGTGAAATCCCTGACAGAATGAAACATTTCTTTCGCACCATCTTCCTGATTACCGACAATTCCGGCAGCCTTCTCCAACAGATCAGGTCTTCCTATGTCGCCAACAAAGATAAAGTCGCCTGTAAAGATCATTACCGGTTCGTCAGTAGCAGGATGGTCAGTCAAAAGAAAACTAACACTTTCAGGTGTATGTCCTGGTGTATGAATTACTTTTAGGCTAAGATTTCCAACAGTAATAATATCTCCGTCGGTTACACCAATATGCGGAAACTCATATTGCCAGTCCTCACCACCTTCATCCGAAAGATACATTTTAGCTCCGGTAACTTCCGCAAGTTCTCTGGAACCTGACAAGAAATCGGCATGAATATGGGTTTCTGCAATATGTGTGATCTTCAGATTGTTTTCATTGGCAACCTGTAGATAGGTATCAATATCTCTTTTGGCGTCTATTACGATGGCTTCGCCTTTCGCCTGACAACCGATTAAATAACTGGCCTGCGCAAGGCTCTTATCGTAAATATGCTGAAAAAACATCCATTAATTTTTTAAAGGTTAAACTTTTAATTTTTATAGTACAAATTTCAGTGTTTGTAAATTGCCATACCGCTACTTTTGTTACATAAGTTAATTTTTTTTAATCTATCAGTCGTCACTCTACTAAGATAACTATAATTGTTTTCTGATAGATCGTTTCCTGATCGGTATCCTCTATATTAGTTTTTAATATACAAATTAGTGAACGAATGCTACCCCTATTACCTAATACGTCAGGATGTGACCTATTTGTCTGAAAATAATTTGATGATCTGATAATAAAGCAAGAAATACAGATCATCAACAGTGATAAACAAGACATATCCCTGAATAAAAAAAGAGACTGCATCCAAGCCGAACCAGTCTCAAAGAATTAGATTTTTACTGAAAAATATATTAGTGGGGTAATTTATCCCTCAAATATCCATAGACCCAGGTTCCTAAAATAGCACTGATTAAAGTAACGACAACTGCCAATGCTCCCGTTCCGATCTGTGCAAAAAGGGGTCCCGGGCAAGCCCCTGTAATCGCCCAGCCAAAACCGAAAATCAATCCGCCATAGATCTGCCCTTTGTTAAATTTCTTCGGTGCAATTGAAATCTTTTCCCCATAAATTGTTTCGATGTTGAATTTCTTAATAATAAACACTGAAATCATTCCTGTAAGAACTGCACTACCGATTACGCCGTACATAAAAAACGACTGCAAACGGAACATCTCCTGAATCCTGAACCAGCTGATGATCTCTGCTTTTACAAAAACAATTCCGAATGCTACTCCCACAAAAAGGTACTTCAGATTGTAATACCATTTTTGAGTCAAATAGCTTTGTGTTGCGCCAACGCTGTCCTGTGGACTTAAATCTTTTTCTTTTGTCATCTTATTTCAAATTAAAGTGAAAGAATAATCGGCAAAATCACATTCGCCATTAAAAAACCTCCTGCCATAAAACAAATGGTTGCAATGAGTGATGGCAACTGTAAATTTGACAATCCCATAATAGCATGTCCACTGGTGCAACCACCCGCATAGCGTGTTCCGAAACCTACCAGAAATCCACCGACAACCATTGTGATGAAACCTTTTAAAGTTAACAGACTGGCAAAATTCATTAACTGAACTGGAACGAGATTGCTGTAATCGGTAATTCCGTACGTTGCTAACTCAGCTTTTAAGTTGGGATTGACAGAGATTTCTCCCGGATTCATCAGCCACTGGGAAGCAATGATTCCACCTAGTACAATTCCGAAGACGAAAAACAAATTCCAGAGTTCTTTTTTCCAGTCGTATTTGAAAAAATTAATGTTGGCAGGAATACACGCTGCGCAAATATGCCTTAAAGAGGAACTGATTCCAAAAGATTTGTTGCCCACTATCAGCAAAGCCGGAACTGTAAGCCCTATTAACGGACCCGCTATATACCACGGCCAGGGTTGTTTTATAACTTCTATCATTGTACTTAATTAATTTATTTCAAAATTATATCTTTAGGATTACTATTACGGTTACTTTTGTTACAGAAGAGTTATTATTTCTTTTTCGCTCTATTGCAAAAAATAACGAAGATGGATGTATTAATTCTTTGCCAAAATTATACTGCAAAAGTCGCTTAACAGTTACAAGAAAATTTCTCTTACGATGATGAAAATTCCCATTGTTAGAATGAACCAGCCGAAAGCAGGTTTGAGTTTTCCACCGTCTATTTTTTTTGACAATTGTGCCCCTATGATAATCCCTAATATAGAGATGGATGAGACCGTTGCAAGTAGTTTCCAGTTGATGGGAACATTATGCATTGAAGTAAAAAATCCAATAAGGGAATTGAGGGAAATGATGACGAGCGAGGTACCGATGGCCACCTTCATTGGGGTTTTTAGGAGATTGACGAGTGCTGGAATAATCATAAAGCCCCCACCCGCACCGACCAAACCAGTCAACACCCCAACTGCAGAACCTTCTCCCAATACTAAAAGAGTGCTGTTTTTATCGGAATGAATGGTTTGTATTTGCAGTGCTTCGCTTTTATAAATCATTTTATAGGAAGCGAGGATCATTAATACTGCAAAAATCAGAAGTAATAAGATATCTTTGGTCACCACCAAAGTACTGATTGTAAAAACCTCATCGGGAATCAGTGGCAAAATAAGATTTCTGGTCAAAAAAATAGAAATTATTGACGGAATGCCAAAAACCAAAGCGGTTTTCATATTGACCAGCCCTTTTTTAAAATAGGAAACTGAACCTACCACACTGCTGATTCCAACTATGAAAAGTGAATATTCTGTGGCTACGAAGGCATCTATACCAAAGAGATATACTAAGACAGGCACAGTAAGAATACTTCCCCCTCCTCCTATCAGCCCTAAGGAAATACCAATAAATATTGCGGCAATGTATCCGAAAATTTCCATCTCTTTACTTTTATATGACAAAAATGGATATTTCGTGTTTACTGCACCGCTACTTTTGTTACATAAGAAAATTTTAATTCAGATCTGAAACAATAATTTTGTTTCTTCCCAATTTCACTTTTCCAGAATCTTCCAATTGCTTTAGAAGTCGGGAAACAACAACTCTTGCTGTTCCAAGTTCATTCGCAAGTTGCTCGTGAGTAACGACTATAGTATTTGAATTTGCTATTTCTGCTTTTTTAGTAAGAAGATTTAGTAGTCGCTCATCTACCTTTTTAAAAGCTATAGCATTAATAATATCCAGTAATTCTTCAAAGCGTTTGTGATATAGTCTGAAAATATAGTCCAGCCATTCCGGATATTCTTTGATAAAGAGCGACACCTTTTCTACAGGTAAGAAAAGTATTTCGGAATCTTCTTCAACTTCTGCCTTTACAATACTCTTTTCATTATGCATTCCACCAAGAAAAGACATAATGCAGCTTTCACCTGCTTTAATATAGTATAATAATATTTCTCTTCCATCTTCTTCCGTTCGTATTACTTTCAACAATCCCTTCATTACAATTGGTATAGAGCGGATCGAAGCATTTTCATCTAGAATGATTTCACCTTCCCGGTAGGTTTTTAGATTACCATTTTGGTAAAGCTTATCAAGTAATTCCTGTGAAGAAATGACATCGGAAGAAAATGCAGTATGTTCCATTGCAAAAATATTTCATCTAATATAATGTAATTCTTCTGAATGTAAACCGTCAATATGTAACCTAGAACATTTTATCTTGTTGCAAATTGCTAATCGATAAAAAATCTATTTCAAACTTAATTTGTAAATTTGGTATTGTTAGCTATTGTGGGCAAGATAAATTTTAATAAGATATGAATAAAGATAAACCTAATCATACCAGTGAACATTTGGCAAATGAAAGAACATTTCTTGCGTGGATGCGAACATCGATAGCATTGATGGGTTTCGGATTCGTATTAGTTAAATTTTCCTTATTTCTTAAGCAGATATCTTTAGTTGCAGAAGCTAAAAACATAGTTCACTTTCAAAATGGACATTCCAGTCTTGTAGGGATTATAATTGTAATTGTTGGAGCTATAGTTTTATTATTTTCATATATTAACTACTACAATAACAAAAAACGTATTAATAATAATACATTTTACGAGAACAACATTTTCTTGCTCATAGTCACCATTGTTTTATTTTTGCTGAGCATTTTTTTAATACATTATCTATTAAATAACATATAAATGATACTCACAGATTTCAATTAATTAGCTATTATAAATCAATAAAAATCGAAAGAGTGCTTCGTATAGATGATGGGAAAACGCAGTCCGATTTCCTTGAAATTAAGTTTGTTCCCAAAGTTCAGTAGATAATCTTTATTATTACAATTATCAAAAATCCTTCAGCAAAACCGAGCTACCTAAAAAATTACAACAGTTTCCTTGTTAGTAAATTTTTGTTTCAATTCCATCATATCCTTACTGACTTTTTTATCAAGTATTTTCGCATAATGCTGTGTTGTCTTAATGCTCTTGTGACCTAGCATTTTACTAACACTTTCAATGGAAACCCCATTAGACAAAGTGATTGTAGTTGCAAAGGTATGTCGTGCAATATGATAGGTCAATTCTTTGTTAATTCCGCACAAGTCAGCAATCTCTTTAAGATATGCATTCATTTTTTGATTACTAAGAATGGGCAGCAACTTTCCATTATTAAGACATACTGGATGATTTTTGTATTTTTCAATAATTTTCTCTGTTTGAGAAAGCAAGGGAATATTAGAAGTAGTTTTAGTTTTCTGACGTTTTGTATAAATCCATTGAGAGCCATCAAGTCCCAAATTGATATTTTGATATGTTAGTTTTTGAGTATCAATGTACGCTAGTCCGGTGAAACAGCTGAACAGAAAAATATCTCTTACCAAAGACAATCTTTCATTGTTAAAATCTTTGGCAAAAAGTACTTCTATCTCCTTTTCATTAAGGAACATTCTTGTCACTTCATTAAACTTAGAATGATAGTTCATAAAAGGATCTCTTTCCAGCCATCCATTTGCAAGACAGATACGAATAATCTTACCAAAATTCTTGATATATTTTACTGCAGAATTATTATTACAGGATTTTTCAGTCCTTAAAAAAAATTCAAAATCGTTTAGAAAAGCATAATCGATCTTTTTTATTTCAATGTCGGTAATACTGTATTTCCATTTCAAAAAATCTTTGGTATGTTTCAGACAGGTCTTATAACGGGTTAATGTTCCTTGGGCAAATTCTTTGTCTATAAGTTTCTCCATTCGATCATTATGATCCTGAAAAACGGGAATGAGTGTTCGGGTTATTCTACCTCTACCTACTAACTTATTCTTAAGAGCCTCAGAAGTTACTGTTTCGTTATCTCTGATTAATTCGTGATAGGTGTCGTAAACTTTCTGCTCAAATGTTTTCAAATAATAATTAAGGGATCTGCAATCTTCTGAAGAACCACTAACCTTCTGCATTGCAGAATTCCATTTCGTAGGCTTTACTGTACGCTTTGTGCTTACCTCGGTTATTTTGCCGTCGATGGTAATCCGCAAATAAATAGGAGACTCTCCTACAGAATTGATTTTAGCTTTTTTTACATAGAAAAGTAAATTGAATGTCTTGTTCATATTGTTTAGCGTTTAAGATTTAAAATTAACCTTAGCAAAAACTTATCACAAGATATTCAGTTGCTGAACTAGCTGCTGAACAGGGTTTGTCTGAATTTCCAGTGACCTTTTTTAACCTGTTTCAACAGGTCACTGAATAGGTCACTTTCAGATTGTGATTTTTTAGTTCTCTTTGAACATACATAAAACAAAAAAAGCTTTAAAACGTATGTTTTAAAGCTTTTTGTACTACTTTGATATTGTAGTTGCGATCCGGACTGACATAATCTCGAACCGATTATCACTATAAATCAGAATGTTATCTAAATTTAACAAACCCCACAGGACTCGAAACATCTGATTTTTTATTTTTCTTATTAAGTACCTTTATAAATATTATTCAAAATATCTTGTTGTTTGAAAATTTCTGATGCAAATATATAATTTTTTTTCTAATTCTACAATAAAAACTATCGTTTATCATAGGTCAGTCTTATTTTTTTCCTAAAAATCAATCTGTAACTACAGTTTGCTTTAAAAACAGTTTCTGATTTTAGTTTATTTAAGTTACTTGTCGATGAAAACCAATTAATTGAAAAAACAAGCAATTAAAAACTAAAGAAATGTGATATTATTTCATAATAATTACTTTTTTTACTTAAATTTTAATATTTGCATAAGTTTGTAATTATAAAAATCAAATTACTTATCATTAGTTCTATAAACTTAAGGGGTGAAATTAAATTTATTTAGTTGATTAAACTCATTTTTTTCTATCATCTTTTCAATCATCCCATCTTGTAAAAATACAATATTATCACAGGTATGAAATAAAGTTTCAATAATATGAGAACTGATAATGATGATTTTGTTTTTAGACCTCATATCCTTTATAACATCATACAGAACGTGAACACCCTCAAAATCCATCCCATTAAAAGGTTCATCTAGAATATTAACAGGCTTATCCAATAAAAGAACTCCAATTAAAGCTAGTTTTTTCTTCATTCCGGTTGAATACGTGTCAACAAATTCATCAAGGGGAAGATTAAAAAGAGAATTGTAATTTTCGGCAGCAGAAATATCAGCAGAAAAATAATTTAAATATTCTTTACCTGTAATATAAGGATAGAAATAATTAGTTGTTTCTAAATAAGCAATATTTTCTCTATCCAACTTTTTCCCTTCCCACAAAATTTCCCCAGTAAAGTTTAATGCACCAAATAACGTGTTGAATAATGTGGTTTTTCCTGCTCCGTTTTTTCCCAATACTCCAAGAACATTGCTGCTCATGTTATCCACTGAAATAGATAGATTTTTTAATATATAATTTTCTGAATATTTAACATTAATATTTCGGATTTCTAACATAGCTTTTTATTTTTTGATTGCTCAATTCAATATTCTTTCTGATTGAAAATACGGCTGGAACTACTGTCATTGCCAAAATTAGGTTTTCAAAGTAAGTTCCCATATAATAATCCGTTACTTCGTTATGATGTGAATATAGGCTATACTTTCTAGTAATTGTCAATAAATAATATAAGTTCATAAAAACTATGTAATATAGAACGATATAAAAACTACTGATATTTAAAACGATAAATAGTATATACAATGGTGCTAATACCAAATTAAAAAATATGATATTATTTTTTAATTTTTCTTTAAAACTTATTCGTGTAAAATACATTTCCAACATTTCTTTACTCTCATTATATTTAAATAAATGTGAGACTGGATCCAGAATGAACAGACCACCAAAAATTAATGTGGAACTTTCGTATGCAGAAGTCAGAACTAATGGATAGCACAAGAGAATGAGTATAGTATTCCTTCTCAAATAGCTTTTCCATTCAAAAAGTGAATTTGGCAAAGAGCCCCATTTTAGCATAAATTTCTTTTTTGCACTTCCAATAAAAAAGGAAAAGAACAAAACTATAAATATATAGATAAGACTTTTATAGTCATATTTATAATTAATATTTATCATAGTAAAGAATCCCCAAATGATCAAATTTTCTATCAAAATAATAAATCGCCAGTTTTTGTAGAAAATTTTCTTTAAAAAATACACGTCTCTTCTACCCAAATGAAAAAGAAATACAGGAAAAAGAAATAAGAGAGGAAAGTAATCTAAAGGCAGTTTTACCATCATCATAATCATGATAAATATAAAGAATGAAAAACCAGCTTTCGTATTAAGTGTTAAAGTTCTGAATATTTGGCGTATTCTGAACTTAATATGAATATATATCAATAAAAAAAACGACATAGTACTATAAAATTAAGGTTTGCTTTTCCCACATTGATTTATAAACTGAATCTTTTGACATAAGATCCTGATGATTTCCCTCCTCAATGATTTGTCCATTTTTCAGAACTAGAATAGTATCCGAATGAGCAATGGTACTTAAACGATGAGCAATAACAATCATGGTTTTTCCCTGATTCTTAAATTCACGAAGTGTATTTTGGATGGTTAATTCTGCTTCTGTATCCAGAGAAGAAGTTGCTTCATCCAGGATTAATATTTCGGGATTTTTGTATAAAGCTCTTGCAATAGCAATTCTTTGTTTTTGCCCTCCTGAGAGCTGAGAGCCATTCTCTCCAAGATCAGATTGAAATCCATTGGGTAATTTTTCTATAAATTCTAAAATTCCAAGATTTTTAGTAATATCAACTATTCTTTGTATATCCGGTATATCTTCTCCTAACGCTATATTTTCAATAACATTGCCAGCAAACAAATCAATCTGTTGCGGAACAACTGATACTAAATTTCTTAGGGAGAAATTGGAAACATAGCCAATGTCATAGTCTCCAATCAATACTTTTCCACTTTTTAAAGGATACAAATTTTGAATTAATGATAAAAGAGTTGTTTTCCCACTGCCGCTTTCCCCAATAACCGCTGTTGTATGCCCTTTTTTAATGATACAATTAAAGTCGGTGAAAACATCAACTCGGCTTCCATAGCTAAAAGCGACATTTTTAAATTGAATATCTCCAATCTGATTCGAACTCAGTTCAATTTTTCCTGTGGTTTCCTCTCTTTCTAAATCCATAATTTCAAAAAGACGATCGGCGGCAATCAATGCATTTTGAATGGTTTTATTCATTCCAATTAGCTGAGAAACAGGTCCCGTCAGGTATCCTATTAATGCATAAAACGACAATAATTCACCAGGGGTAATTTCTTTATCAATAACATACCCTGAACCTACCCAAAGTAGAATAATCGTGAAAATTCTTGACAAAAACTCTGATGAACTGCCTGAAAATATTGTATTTAGAACTGATTTATAAATGTTTTTGAGTAAGGATGTAAAACGATTGTCGGTTTTATTGTTCGCAAACGTTTCTATTCCAAATTGCTTGATCGTTCTCACAGAATTTAGTGATTCTACTAAATTAGATTCTAATACAGCCCCTTCTTCCATCACCCTTCTTTCAACTTTCCTATTAAGTCTATTGATAATCCAATATACAAAAAGATAAAATGGAATAACCAACGCTATTATAAGTGCTAATTTCCAATAATAGGTAAACATTAAAGCAAAAGAAAATATGATAATAAAAATATTTACAAATATCTGTATGGCAGCATCGTTTATAAATGCCCTTATTTTTACTGCATCATTCACTCTTGAAATAATCTCTCCTACCTTCATGGTGTCAAAAAACCGTTGAGGAAGCTTTAATAAATGCTTGTAATAGCCTAGTATCAAGTGGCGATCCATTTTTTGCCCAGTTTGTAATACTAAGATAGATTTCATCGTTCCTATAAAAATTTGAAGTAACAAAATGATAATCATTGCCACAGAAAGTAGATTAAGCAACCTTCGATTTCCATCTATCAATACATAGTCTGTAATTTTTTCAATGTAAATAGAGGTCGACAATCCTAAAATAGTATAAACTAAAGCCCCCACTAATGCTTGAACAAGAATACTTTTATGTGGAGCAACTAAATTCCAGAATCTACTATATAAACTAACTCGTTCATCTTTTTGGTCAAAATATTCATTCGGTTCAAGTAAAACCAAAACGCCTGCCCATATTTTAACAAAATCAGCCAATAGATATTCATCTATTTCCCCTTTAGCAGGATCCATCACAAAAATCTTGGTCTTGTTGATCTTGTAGATAACCACAAAGTGAGGTATTTCCCCATTAATCATTACATGAGCAATTGAAGGCAATGGAATATCATATAGAGCACCTATATCCCCTCTTACTCCTTTAGCATTAAACCCCAATGATTCTAAGCCTTGAACCATTCCCAATACATTTGTTCCTTTTGTATCAGTATGACATAGCTGTCGAATTTTGGCAATTGGAAGCTTTAATCCATAATGAGCAGCAACAGAAGCTAAACACGCAGCTCCACAATCTTTTATATCATGTTGTCTTATAAGAATCTCTCTCTTCATTTTAGCTTAAATTAGGATTAAACCAATCATCTACTCTATCAAATAACAGTTGCCATAATGTTCTTTCCACTAAATAAAATCTGGCAGTAAAAGTCATTCCTTTGCTAATTTTTCCCTTATATCCATTTTTTAACTGTAAAAAATCTTTATCCAATTTGCAAACTACATGAAAATATGTTTCACCTGTTTGCTGATTAACTGTAACATTACGATCAATATCAATAACTTTTCCTTCTAATAATCCCCATTGGTTATAATTGTATGAGTCAGCCTGAAACTTTACTTTTTGCCCTATATTAATGAATCCTATATCTTTTGGAGAAACCACACATTCTGCAACCAACGATTGTTCTGGAGATATTTCACCAATGCTTTGTCCCTGAACCAAAAAATTACCTTCCTGTACACCTGAAAAATTCACTAATCTTCCCGAAGAAGGAGCAGTGATAATATAATTTTTTTGTTCCTGGTTAATTCGTTGCACTTCTGAGCCTAAAGAACGGATTTGTCTTTCCATTTCTCTCTTTTGAGCCTGCCATTGGGCAATTTGTTGCTCTCTTATGCCTGAAATTTGTCTTTTTAGCCCCTGATAATCATAATAATATTTGTCATATTCAGCTTTTGGAATCACACCTTGGTTATAAAGTGTTACCGCTCTGTCAAAATCCTTTTGAGCTAAAGATAACTGAGTCTGTACTTGTGCTATTTTTTCCTGCATGGCAGAAAGCTCTTTTTGGTATTGCCCAGTTTGCAAACCGGAATATTGTCCTTTGGCAAGTCTGTTAAGATCTTGTAATTGTGCAGAATAATCTGAATTTTGGCTATTTTGTAAACTTTTTTGAGTATCCAGTTGCTCTGTGGTTACAATAATTAATGTATCTCCCTGCTTAATAAATTGATTATTTTTTACAAGATTATTCTTAATAATCTTTCCGTTTATGATGGCATTCAGTTTAGTATTTACCCTTATAGGAACAATAATTCCCCGAGAAGATGAAGAAATAGGTATTTTAACAAAAGGTAAAGCCCCTAGAAATAGGAGGATAATTAAAAGGATACTATTATAAATAATATTTTTCTTTAACATAATTCATTTTTCGCGAATGCAAGCTTTTTATAATATCTGTATAAAAAATCATAAAGTACATATTCATGCTTTCTTTGTTCATCTCTAAATAAACGATTACAATCCATGTGTATTATACTGGACAATATATAATGAAAGTCCTTCCTTTCCTTCTTATCATTGATATTCTGAATTATTTGTTGCAGTGCAAAAGAATCATTATATATGGTATCTTTGTATGCTTCATTGATAAAGATTGTATCAATAAGCTCTTTTTTACTCCGGTATTTTTTATCTAATTGCTTGTTCAAAAGTTTATTTTTGTTGAATTCATTACCAAAAGATTCATTATTTAGCTTTGCAAATTCTAATTTTTCTTCAATAGACATCCCAAATAAGGATAAAAGATTGTCGATATAAAATAACCCAAATAGCCAACGTTTGCTATCATCTAAAGCATTGTCTTCAATTCTTTTCAATAAATTTAAAATTGAAAGACTGTTATAAAAAAATAAAGTTTCTATATCATCTATTAGTTCAGGACTGTATCGCTCTAATTCTCTTTTATAGCTTTCCATCCTAATTTCAACCGTTCTATTTTGAATATCCTTATCTAAAATAGCATGCATTTCGGCAATAATGGTTGAAAACAAACTTTTATCAAACAATTTCAATCTTATTCTAATATGAAAGTCTGGATCTGAATATCTGATAAAGAAAAACTTTTCAATAATCTTTTTTTCTATTAATGTATTGATATACTCTCCTATAGGTAATAGAATTTTATCTGCAAAAAAAGGAGAGCTGTATACTTTCATATACAACCATTCAGATCCGATAGTAAATATCCTATTTGTCATGCTTTTTGTAAAAATTAAGTATTATCTCGTTTGTAAATGAATTACCTTTTTCGTCTTTAACAATAAGTTCATTATCATAAAAGGTCTCTTCTATAATGATTTTCTTTAAATTTTTAACTGTATTCAAGAACATTTTGAACATGAAAATGTTTTTTGTGTCTATAAATAGTTTATTATCAAAGTCTTTTAAAGCAAATTGTTCCGGTATTCTGTACTTTTTTCTCCATGAATGAATTTTTTCTTCCAGTTCCTCATCGGAAGAATAAGAGTGTAATGATATTAAATCACCATTCGTGAGATTCCATAATGCTTTAGAAAGAATTATATTTTTATATACTATTCTGGGCAAAAAAATAAAATCTTCACTTATCGAACCCCAATCGAAAAACATATATTTTTTTTCATCCTGATACTGAAAATCTGATAAAAACCGATATAAAGACAGATTTTGTGGATTCATATAATTGTGGGCACTACTTAGCTTAGGAAGTATATATTTATTGTGTTTTTGAGATCTTAATACTAGGAGTCCCCCTTTCATAGATAAATAAAGATCATTTAATTGAATCTGTTGATCACTAGGAAGTAAAGATTGGGATAGTATTGGAATTTCATAAGTGCCGAATGAAGGTCTTAAAAGAACATTTCCCTCTCTATATTTAGGAAGATGAACTATTTCAGCAATAATGGTATCATTACCAATCATGCTTTTTTCTTTTTCATAAATTTCTCTGATACAATCCTTGACTTTCTTATCAGATGCGGAAAACCTTCCTAATAAATTGGTTGCTGATGCTGAAAACATATTTACATATACCTTTTCTTCATTATCTTGTGTTTTATAAAGTTCCACAAGAGCAGATAATGTATTAGGAAGAGGTTGGGTATCCTGATCTATATTATCAAAAAAAGAAAGATCCGCATCATCTATATTTAATTCAAGCGCATTGGTTGCTTTGGTATCGAGAAAAAACTGACTTAGCTTTCTCAATAAAAAAATATCTTTTTGAGCAAAGAGTTTATATTTGTTTGTGTTTTTATTTGGTGGGAAAGATATATCATCTAATAAATCGGATAATAATTTTTTTTGCTGCACCGGATACCCAAATCCAGAATCATCATCTAAAACGCGTAGCAGCGGCACTTCTTCATCTTCATATTTTTTATAAAAAGCCTCCTTAAATTCTTTAAATGCACTATTTTGATAATGAGAGAATAAATTCAGAATATCAATAGATTTATTAACATCTTGAATCGTTTTTCCTGATAACTCATTTATTTTTGCTTTACCTTTAAGATCTATCTGAAATATATTATTTGAGGTGAAATTAAATGAGTTAAAAGCCGTTTTAAAGAGTTCTATATCGTCAATACTTATATTTTTGCCTTTCTTTAAGAAAAAGTCAATTAAAGCTTCTCCGTTCTTTATAAAATTCTGAATATTAACATCTTCAATATGGTCAATTTTACTAATCTTATGAATTAAAGTTTCAAAAGGATTGGTATCTATTGTCGAGATTTCTAGTTCGCTACACAATATTTTATTCTTAATAAGCTCTAAAATAAAATCTTCGGCTTCTTCTGAATCGATTTCGTATTCTTTCAATAGAAATTGAGATATTTCAGTAATTAATTTACCGTTTTTACAATATTCAAGAATTGAAGACATATATGTATCTTCTTCAAATGTTGACTTAAAGCATACTTTTTCGTTATTATTTATGGTTTGGGATTCTATATATGATGAAATGCTTCCAATTGAGTGTATAGTATTATTAGGAGTAAATTTTACACTCATTACAATATCTCTAAAAGTAAGAAGATAATCAGTAACAACAGAGACGACCTCCATATCGACTCTAATATATTTTTCAAATTTAGAAGTGTTTTCTAAGGTGATATTTGTGCTTTTACCAATGGAGCCAGTACAAAATCCAGAAAATAGCCCAAATGGGGTGCACCTAGTTTTAGATCGTATAAAATATTTCGCCAGAGAATTTAATAATTTTTCACTAATTGTATTATTTGCTATCGATTTATCAACTTCATGGTACAAATCTTTAGAAGCAATATAAATTGCTTCTCGAAATTGCTGATTATTTGTAAAAAAATCGATAAGAGTTTTCCCGTTCAGTTCTGCAAATTCCTGAGAATCAAAACTGAAAGAAGGTGTTCTTAATAAAAATGTATCAAAATAACTATACTTTGCCTTAGTAATCATATATAAAGTAAACTATGGTGCAAAATTGTAAAAAATAGAAAAAGAGACTGTTCTCACAAATTGTAATACAGTCTCTTCTACTACAAAAGTAGTAATTAATATTATTTGGAAGAATCTCCTATTAATAATATTGTTAACAATAGTAATGTAGTAGGATGTGTTCCTCCATTAACATTAGCCATTTCCTGGTTTGATAGTGAGGTTAAATTAGAAACCTTTTCCTTTCTAAGTTGCAATTTTTTAGTTTTCATTTTACTAAATTTAAAATTTGATAATTTGCTTTGCCATATAATCCCTGACATAGGGCTTTTGCTGATCAGCTTTATATTTAAATTTTTGTACTGTACACATACAAAAATAAAATATCGTTGTGTTTTTACCCGCACAAAGATGCTGTAAGAACACAACACAAAAAAGCAAATGGATTATGAATTTATAAATCCATCACTATTAATTTATAAATCCATCACATCAAAATTCTGAAAATGAGATAATTGAACTTTATTTAATATTTGTTGTTTTTCAATTTCTTTGATATATGTAGAAAGGGTGGTTTGTGTCTTTTTCTTAAATGCCGCCGTAAATGCCTGAGCATTGTTGTATCCAAGTTCATCTGCAATAACAGCCAGTTTATAAGATCTGAACCTTTTATCTTCTATGAGCCGTTCTAAAGCATAATCAATACGTAACTCGTTAAGATAAGCTGTGAAATTCTTTTCTTTATGACTATTAATTACTTCAGATAAATAAGCGGTGTTAGTATTTATAGATTGGGCAAGGCTGGATAATGTTATTCCTTTTTTAAGGAAATGTTCATTTTTTTCAAAATCTTGTAGTTCTTTAAAAATTGCTTGTACAACCTCATCAGGAATATTTTTGACTACTTTTGGTTCTTGCTGTACCGGCGGCTCTTCATTTATAACTTCGCTTACTTCAGTTTCAGGGTGTATTTTATGACGTTCTTCAATAGAATTGATAAGATCTTGAGCAGTTTTTCGGTGTATTATTTCTGCTTTTCTTGATTTGCAGTATAGAAAAAGTAATGTTAAAAGTAGCAGTGCCATTATTCCTATTGTAGTATAAAATAGGAGTTTTTTGCTTTTTAATTCATTAATTATATTTTCCTTTTCTAGTAAAAGATTCGGAGTATCATATTTTTTTGGCAACTCTGTTGACAAATACCGGAACTGTTCATCAAGTTTCTTATCTATTTTTAAAAAACGGTCAATATAATAAAGTTGTTTTTCTTTATCATTTTTTTCTTTGTAATAATCTATGAGATAGGCATAAACGTCTCGAAGTTCGGGAAAGGTAATATCCGTTTTTTGTATGTTAGAATCTAGCTTAATGTATGTTTCTACAACTTTTTCCTTGTTTTTTAAGCCATCATAAGCTTTACCTAAGCTATAAAGTGCAAAATTAGCATTGTTTTTATTAATTTTTGTTAAATCATCATAGACTTTGGACAGTTTTGTAATAGCAGTGTCATATTTTTTCAGTTTAAGATCATTTGTTCCTGATAAAAAAGAGTATAAACTAAGGTCATAATTATTGTTATTGGCACTGGCAGACGCTTGTCCTTCTCGAATTAAAATATTTGCAGAATCCAACTTATTAATCTCAAGATAGCAGCTTATGAGTGCTATACGCATTTGATTGTGCTGATAATCATCAGTTATATTATTTCTATTATACAGATAATATCTGAATATTTTTGCAGCTTCCTTATTTTTGCCTATATAGCTATTGATGTAAGCAATATTCATATTGGCATAGGCAGTCTGTTTTTCATCATTTTGTTCTTTTGCGTATTTAAGCCCCAAAATATAATTATCCAACGCTGCTTTTAAATTATCGTGCTTGTAATATAGATTTCCTTTTATCAAATAGGTTCTAGCAGGATACAAGTTTCCATTTATATCTTTTGTTATTACAGCTAAACTATCAATGTACCTTAAGGCGGTGGAAAAGTCTTTATTAAAATGTGTAAGGTTATAGCCTTCCGCTATTTCGAGAACATTTTTTTCTTTTTTAGCTTTTTGGAGATAATATTTTGCTATTTTTTCAGACTGTAGAACTTGATTATGGTCATAATAATCATAAAACTTACTCTTCAGTTCGGGATACTTAAATTCATATAAGCTATCAATTTTGTTTGTTTGAGCGCCAACCAAATGGTTAAACAATAATATTAAAAGTGGGAATATAGACTTCATCATTTTGTAAATACACTGCAAATTTACATTTTTATTCATCAAATAAGAATTCATAGAAAATTCCAAATAACTATGCATTAAATACTAACAATAGGTATTTTGTATTATTTTAGATATGATGGATTTATAAATCAATGATGTATTTCTATTGCTATTTTGAAAAATATCCTTTTATTTGCTGTTAATTTTTTAAACATATTTATTAATGAAAAAGACAATCAAATTAGAAAAAAAATTATCATTAAAGAAGCTTCAAATAATGAAAGTTAGCGAAATGAAAACACTGAATGGAGGAACTAGTCAGTTAATAAATATTAATGGAGGGGATGAACCACCAACACTAGTGCCCCAGAATACAGTATCAGTGAGAGCTTAAAAAAATGAAACAATTAATATTTATCATTATTAGTACCTTCTACGTACTTCAGTTAAAAGCTCAAAAAAGTAATCCTGCTCCATCTACTCATGTAACAGATGAATATTTTGGGACGAAAATTGTTGACGAATACAGAAATTTAGAAAATTTAGAGATTCCTTCAACAAAGAAATGGATGGAAACTCAAACAGATTATACTAATTCAATTCTTAGTCAAATTCCAAAAAGAAAATTTTATTTAGAAAAAAGAATGGAATTTGATAAAAGGCAGGGATATTCTGTATCAAATTTAAGTATAACTAATAATGATAAATATTTTTATTTAAAGAAAAGCGGTAATGAAAAAACAGCAAAGCTTTATTGTAGGGAAGGATTTTTAGGAATGGAGAAATTACTTTATGATCCTGCTAATTATAAAAGTAGTGAACAGAATCATGAATTTGTAATTAATTATATTAGCCCAGATCTAGTTGGGGATAAAGTAGCTATTGCAATGGCTGAAAAAGGGAAAGAGCTTGCAGAAGTCATTATTATCGATGTAAAAAGCAATTATATTCATCCTGAAACCATTACAAGTACAATACCTGCTAGTATAGGAGGAATAAAGTGGTTGGACGATAATTCAGGATTTATTTATACATACTTCCCAACTAATGATCCTAAATCTCAAGATTTCTATAAAAATACACAAGCTATTTTACACAAAATAGGGACAAATTCAAAAGAATTAACAGATATTTTTTCTGCTAAAAATAATCCTGAACTAAAAATAGATGAGAAAAAATCGCCTATTATCCTAGATTATAATCATAAATATTACATAGGAATGTTGCTTGACAATAGCTATTATAGGCAAACATTTATTATTCCTAAAGAAGATTTATTAGAAGGTAAAAAAACATGGAAAACTCTTTATACGCAAGATGATAAGGTAAGATCTTTACAACTTTTAGATGATGATCTGTATTTTTTATCTCAATATAATGCTCAAAATTTTACATTGTGTAAAACTAGTACAATAGTTCCAAATTTTAAAAACCCAGAAATCCTTATTCCGGAAAGACAGGATGAGGTTATAGGACAGTATAGATTCACTACAGATGGTATTTATTACACAACCACAAAAAATGGAGTAGAAGCAAAATTATACTTATATAAAAAAGGTAAAAGTATTTCTATCAAACTTCCTTTTCCATCAGGAAATATAAATTTACAATCAAAAGGAAAATATTTTTCAGATATTTGGGTAAGTTGCTCTGGATGGGCAAATGAAGAGCAGCGTTTTAAGTATGACCTCAAAACAGATTCTTTTCTGCCTGAAAACATAACCCCGATTACAGAATATCCTGAATTTAAAGATATAACAGTTGAAGAAGTAGTCGTGAAAGCAAGAGATGGTGAAGAAATCCCTCTATCTTTAGTATACAATAAAAACATAAAACTAAATGGGAATAATCCAGTTTTAATTGATTCGTATGGTTCTTATGGATCTTCTCGGAATCCTTTTTTTGCCCGAATCTATTTATTATGGGTAAATCAGGGAGGAGTAATGGCTATTGCTCATGTTCGAGGAGGAGGAGAAAAAGGGGAAAAATGGCGTTTGGGAGGATACAAGGAAACGAAGCCAAATACTTGGAGAGATTTAATAGACTGCACAGAATATTTAATAAAAGAAAAATATACCTCTAAGAGCAAAGTGGCAATTTGGGGGACAAGTGCAGGAGGAATTACAGTAGGACGAGCTATGACAGAAAGACCTGATTTATTCAAAGCTGTAATTCTGGAAGCCCCTACAACTAATATGTTAAGGAATGTATTTGCTATTAGCAGTAATACAGATGAATATGGAACATTAAAGGAACCTAAAGGTTTTAAAGCTTTACTGGAAATGGATGCTTATTACCATATCAAAAAAGGAATTAAATATCCTGCAACATTTATAACTGGAGGGATAAATGATCCAAGAGTACCTGCTTGGGAGCCTACAAAATTTGCAGCTAAACTACTACAGTCGAATAGTGATTCAAAAAATTCAGTATTACTTCAAATAGATTATGAAGGGGGGCATGGAAACAATACCACAGCTCTTCATGGACACTCAAACCTCTCTGATATTTTCGCCTTCGCCTTCTGGCAATTAGGACATTCTGATTATCAGCCTAATGAAAAAATTAAAAAATAAAGTGTTGTTTTTTTGAATATGAACAAAAAGTAAGAAAAATTCAAATGTCATTTTTCTACTTTTCAAAAGAAACTATATAGAAAATAACATATTTTTGACGGTTGTAAAAAACTCCGATTGGCATTCCAATCGGAGTTCATTCTTAACCTTTCTTGCAAAAAGCATTAAGATAATACTCAACAGTTGACCAAGAAATACCTTCGTCACGGTTGTGATTCTTAATCATTTCGTACAACGCTTTTTCAAGCAGGCTTCTGTCATAAAGTTCTTTACTTGATTTGTGTTCCAGCTCCTTCGCTTTCTTCTCGAAATGTTCTGCTTTCCAAATAATTGCCGTTTCCAAGTGTGTGATCCTGTCGATCAGTTCTTGATGCTCTAGATTCGGGAAAACCGGAGTTCCGACTTTCTTGGAAATGATGCTGAGGATTTTACTTTCTTTAGGAACAAACGGATTGTTAATCAATTGGCACGCTTCATGATCATTGTCTGCATTGATCGTTCCGAATTCGTACTTCACGAAATGAAATTTTGTGTTACTCATAACTTTTCTTTTTTAGGTTAGAGCAGTACTATATCTACAAATCGAAAAAAAGCAAGGGAATTTTTGCATTTTGTCTTTTATTGGAAGTTTATTTAAAAAGAATGTATTTGTTATATTTGTTTAAAAACATCACATGATGAACGAAAAAGAAACCATCGAAAAACTACAGGCGATAGCAAACCAACCCGTAGATAGTCTTAAAAAGTTTTTGGCAAAAGAAATTTTAACCTATGACAGTCCGAAAGAGTTTTTTTCCAATGTTAAAGATTACGGAATGGAAACCCTGTATCAATATGAGGATTTGGAGGAAGAAGAAATTCAGAAAATCCTGACCGATTATTCCAAAGAAATTGAGCAGATGCAGTTGGATAATTCAGATAAACCTCTTTCAGATACAGAAAGGAGTTGGCATGCTTTGGAAAAAACAGCTAAAGACATTGGTGATCAATTGGATTTGGAACGGTAAAAAACGATTCGAAAAATTTAAGTTGATATTTTTTACTTGACAAATTCTTAAAAATAATTATCATGGATTATGATTTAAATTTGAGCCCTCTTTTAAAATTCCATTAAACAAAAGTTTACTTTTATTTTACAATAGAAAATTCATTAATTCCATCAAGTCCGTACAAAATTTCCTGTTGCGAAGACAGCTTGTAATGCTCATCAAAAAAACTCTTGTTTTCAAAGTACGAAAACTGTATAATGGGCTTTAGTATCGTGAAATCTACGGTACTTATAAGGGTTTTTAAGCGTTCGAAATCCTCCCGAACCTCCCCGCCATTTAAGGTAAACAAGCCATCCAATCAGGGTTTAGCCTTGAATTCAATTTGCTTTTCGGATATTATTATAATGTTCGAAAACACGCAAGACACTAATTTTCTCTTTCGAACATACGTTGCCTTATCATAGGCTTCACCTAACTTACCCAATCAATGAACGAAGGCATCCAGTTCCAAAACCGCATTCCTATGGTTGATGGAGACCTTTGCAAGTTCCTGTTCTAAATAGTCCAACTGATCCTGATATTTCTGTATATCCCCATGATATACTTTTTTTTGTAATTCATCAGGATTGTTTTGTCTGTTAAAATTTCTTGCATAATTTTCCATCAGTGAACTGGTGTGATTATACTGGTTTTGGAGGATTCTTCTCTTTTCATTGATTTTCTTCATATTGATATCGAAATCCCTGAGTTGGTATTCCCTGTAAATTTCATAAGATTTTTTATTCACCTTAAAGCAGTGCCTCAAATACTCCGAAACATAGCTTATCAGCATTTCAGCATCGAAGGAAAGCTGTTTTTCATTCATTTTTACTCCTGCCAGTTTGTATTTGATCTGATTGGGTTTTACAATATCTTTTAATGAAGCATCAGGATTGCTGACTTTCAGTTTCGCCAGTGCGGTGCGGAATCTTTTGGGATTGGGAAGTTCAAAGGTCAGTCCCTGTCATTCATACAGAATAAATTTGTTGGGAAAAGGTTTGATTTCATCATATTCTTCGGTTGTTTTATAGGCTCTCAACGAAACAGGATTGGCTTTGAGATGCCTGTCCAGTAGAATCATGTGTTCTTCCTCGGTGATTAGTGGCTGATAGTACGGATTGGCTCCGTCACGAAGGTCTGTTTCATCGTTTCCGCTGATGAGAATTCCGTAATAGAAAGGGTCTAGCCGAATTTTATAGAGTCCTTTTTTGTTGAGCTCTCATTCCCTATTCGCATTTTTGTATCTCCTTTTGAATCCCGAAGAAACGATATATTTCCAAATGGTTTCATCGGTTTGATTTTCATAGATCTTTCTTCTGAAAGCTTCTTTTCGTACTTCAAAATACTGCTCGTCCGGTTCATGATATTTTTCCTCGTTGATGAAATAACCGTATTTGTACATACCTTTTGCCTGTCCTCTTTCAATGGTTCCTTTATTTCAGCGGTTGACGTTTCTGCTCAATACATCGGAATAGTTATAGGAGATTACAAAATTGATCCCAAGGATCATTCTTCCGTTCTCATTATTTTCAAAAGTAAAGTTGGTGTATTGTACATCAAGATACTGCTGGTCGATAAGTTGAACCAGTTCCCCACTCTCTACTAAATTTCTGGCGTGTCTGTCCGGTGCATAACTGAGTATTCATTTAATTTTCCCTTTCCTGACCAATTCTATCAGCTGGGTTCGTTGCGGTCTGTTATTGGGTGTTTTGGCTGATTTCTGTTCCACGATATAGAAAAATCCTTTCGCCTCTTGTAGGACGGATTCTTCATAGGTTCCTTTACAGCCGCTTTCCCGTCTGTGATAACTCTCATCACGAAAGAACTTGTCGGTGAGCTCATTGTGGTTTTCGATGCGGATGTTTTTCTGTTTCGCATAATCCATGCAGACTTTTAACTGATCCAGCAGACTCTGCTTTTGCCCGTCACCGCTTTCTTCCCTTGATTTTCTGCAATAGATCACGTATTTGAGTTCATCTCTGTTGAGCGAAGGGTTTCTTTTAGGAGCTTTTTTACTTTTTAACATTCATTTGTTTTAGGAATATAAAAGTTCGATACAATGACAGTTTAATCAAAAAATAAAAATATTCAACTGCAAATCGAACAAAACAAAAAATGAGAGCAGATTACCTGCCCTCACATTCTTTTTCGATCTGTTCGATCATTCGTAATAATTCGGATAAAACCTGTCCCATAGACACTTCATCATTATTTCTTTCTGAACTTTTTCCTGAAATTGTGTATGAAGTACTTTGCCCGATAGTCCCTTCTGGTGGAGTATTTTGTAATTTCCTGCAGTCAGGTTTTTTTTGGTTCATTTAATATTTGCTTTAGAAAATAAATAGGTGATTTATTAAACGAGTTGTACATTATATATTTCTACTTTACAAAGAAACCGATTAACACATCAATTTTCAATGTAATTTTTAATATTGATGTTGTAGAAGTTGTATTTACAATTCATCATTTTCTTCATCATTACTTAGCTCTTTGGTAGCTTTTTTCAACTTTGCCAATTGTGTTAATTCTGCAAGATAATGTTGTTCTATCTGAGACATTGCTATTCTCATTTTTGCAGAGCCACCTCCAAATATTATGTTCAATATTTCATCGATAAGCGTTAACAATCCATCAATCCATTTTGGCAGATTAATTCCAAAAAGTCCTAAAATTTCTTTGATAATTTTTTTTATCTCTTTCACAATACCATCAATACCAAGTTTCCCCACAATTGAGCCAATACTAGGTAAAGCAATTTTCATATTGCTCATCATTTGATTGGGTGATGCAATTTTAAGAAATTGTTCAACATCTGAATTGCCCTGTCTTGTTCCTTTCATACTTTGCTCATTAATAAACAATGACAACTCTTTAAATTGATTTTTGAGAGTTGGTGCAAACGTATTAATGATGTTTTTTTCATCTTCATCATTTGAATATTTCAATAAATTCTCTGTAATTTCAACAGGTAAACTCTCAATTTTTCTTAAAAATTCCTGTAATAAGTTTTCTGTTTTTTGTTCTTTTTCCATTTTGTTGATTTTAATTTTTTGCCTACTCTATTCAGTTTTCAGCTACCCTGTCTGATTTTTTATTATTAATATTACTTTACAAATCTCAAACAATTCAATGCAATAAATATTAGGAAAACAACTCCTTTTCTACAGGGGTTTCGCTCTATCTTTAATGACCACCGACTTGTTGTTATTTTGAATTTAGCCTCAATGATTATATACAAAACCACTGCTTTCTGATCTCAAGAGCAATTCTCGCCGTCATCAGAGGCGGTACACTCATTCCACAGACATAACGGACATCTACTCCGTGAAAGTCATAATCTGTAGGAAAACTGCTCATGCGGATGTATTCAGTATCGTTGAGATTACGGATTTCATCATAATAAAGAGTTGTTCCGCCGGAAGTCAATGTTGGTGCAACTACATCATCATAAAGGATGTAGGTGCTGAAAAAGGCATTATAAGTATTCAGGTTTCTATATTTGGCATCGGCAAATTTTAAGTTTTGATCGCCTTTTTCAATATACGGTCGCCTGAGTTGTATGGATTTCCATAAGCGTTTATGAGTTGTGGAGTTTTTGTCGACGATTTCTCCAAAGTAAACACTTGGTTCGTTAAAATTTAAAACTAAATCCGGGAGTTCTAAACTTTTCCTTCTTGCAATAAAGAAAATACGTTCACGAGCCTGTGGGACTCCCATTGTGGCGGAATTGAGTCTGAAGACTTGCACCTGATATCAAAGCAGGCTAAGCCTGTCGTAGATTTCAATGGCATATTTCTTTGCTCTTCACGCAATCAGTCCCGGAACATTTTCCATAATAACGACTTTAGGCATCAGTTTCTCTACCGTGTCACAGAATACAAACACCAGTTCGTCCAACACCTGCTTTTTCTGCCCTTCTTTGAATGTTTTTTCTTTTCACCGGGTCTCTTCACGGTGTCACGACATGGAAAAGGTGCTGCAAGGTGGAGAGCCGTCCAGAATATCCAAATTGTACAATTCTTTTGACAGATCATTTCTGAGGTTAAAATCCCTGATGTCTTCGTGATAAAAATATGCAGGAGAGTGATTGGTTTGGTAGATTTTTGCCATCCTGCCATCTATTTCTACACCACCCAAATGTTGAAATCCCGCCAATTTATATCCCATTGTAGATCCGCCACCGCCAACAAAAGTTCAAAAGACTTTCAGATTATGAGGTGGCGGATAATCACGGTTTAAATTTCGGTCATACTGTAAATTTTTCGTAATCTTTTCTGATTTTATGGATTGGGATTTCTTCGTTTTTAAAAACTCTCTGTTTCATTCTTGGCTTGATCTTACGCATTGCGACGTTTTTTCTTTGATGATTGTATTTTGGTTTTCAGGTTTTCATTTCATTTTTGTTTTAAGCAATTAAAAGATTGAGAAATTGGTAAATTTGGTTGACAGTTGATGGTTGTCGGCTACAAAGCACCCTTTGGGGGTTTAGGGATTTTATATAGGATAATTTGCCACTAAAACCTCCGTTTTTCTTTTTGATTTTCAGGCATTATTGTTGTGGCTTGCGGACAACGGTTTGTCAAACGTTTTCACATACCGGTTATATTTTTTGATGTAAGAGTCGAGAATTTCTCAAGGGTAATTCGACAACAGGAACTTCCCCTTAATGTTTGCCAACACCTCAAGATCACGTTTAAAATCTTCTTCTCAGTACGTTTTTGAATAGTGTCCCATATTCGTATTGATATAAGGCGGGTCACAATAGATAAATGCTTCTTCGGAATCCCTGCTCATAATAACTTTGTAGGCATCATTTTGCTCTATCTGCGTATAACGGATTCTTTCAATAAGGTTGGCTCCAAATAAATCCACTTTATTTTTGAAGACTTGGGAAGATCTTTTCTCCTTGTCAAAACCCCATGATCAGACACGATGCAGGAAGCCTTGGTTAGTAACGACATACATTGCCCATGCTTTAATAACAGGATCATCGGCAAACAATCGCGGACAGTCATAAATCAACAAGGCTTTTTTGTAGGTTTCTCTGCTGTGAAGGGTATCCTTGATTTTTGCTTCGAGCTGTTTTCCTTTATTCTTTAAAACCTGATAGAAGTTAACCAGATTCATATTCACATCGTTGATCACTTCACATTTTGCAGGTTCTTTTGCCCGGAATAATGATCCTCATCCGAAGTAGGGTTCGATGTAAATCTTGTGTTCCGGAACTAAGGGAAGAATGTGTTTCAACATGTTTTGCTTCCCTCAATAGTAGCTGATCGGTGTTTTTAGTAAAACTTTAGGCTTGTTTTGATTTGTTTTAATCATTTTGTTTTAAGATTAATAGAAGATAAAATATTGTAAAGACTAAATTTTCGAATGAAAATGGCTCGTAGATAACAAGCCATTATTAATTATTTGAAAAGGCTTAAGTATTCTTTGCCTTTTCGGGTTTTTTGGAAGATGGTTTTTCTTCCAATTTATTAGCTTCAAATGATACATCCGAAGGTTTCGGAGATTCCGAAATTTCTTTTTCAGAATTTTCAGAAGCAGAATCTTTATGTTTAGAAATCGTTTCAGTTGTTGGAGGATTCTCCAAATTTTCTGATGCAGTTTCTTCTGATTTTGATTCCAAGTTTTCTTCTTTTTCAGAATCCGGATGAACTTTGGAATGCATCCATTCCTGCAGCGTAGGAAGTTGTGACACTTCCTTGCTCCATCGGCTCATCACGTACGAGATAATTTTGAAATCATCTCCGATAAGCTGTAAAAGTTCATTATTCTCCATTTCTACAAAGTTGAATTCCGATGGAACTTCGCCTTCATAATTGTGGGTAATAATTTCAATCAATTCTTTTCGGGAAAAGAACTTGAGCATTTCCGTACTGATCGATTGATACTGAGGTTCAGATTTGACTCTGTCCTTTAGCACCGTTGAAAATATTTTCAACAATGCAGTTTTGTTTTCTTTCATAATGTTGGGTTTAACTGTTAGACATTTTGTTTAAGGATTTTGTTTTCGTGTTAATTTGCGCAAACCACCATAAAGCATTCTCCTTCAATAAAGGAATTGTTTTCAGATAGCTTTCCGCTTCGGATAAGAGATTGTCTTACTTGATCAGCCTTTCGGTAACTTTGATAAAAGGATTTTGGCTGAAAATGAACGATATCCATACAACTTGTTTTCTGTACGATGATAAAAACGGTAAGGACAAATACACAATGATCCTGCCTGTTCATATGGTTATCGTATAAATAATGACAAACTGAGTGGCATTTTCATTGGGAATAATCTGCTCAATTTTTTTCTCTTCATTGAAGAGCGTTCCAAGACCGAAATTCACAAAGTCTACAAATTCCATAGGTTCTTCTACAAAAGATTCAAGATAATTTTGATGCATTTCAGCATTAATAATCATGATTTGCTTTACTGTTTTTTTGTTTTCCATTTTGTTTTAGGTAGTGTTTTTTAGATTTTTATTCTACTAAATCATCAAGTCCCATTCTTTTGTAGATTTCGAGATTATGCTCGAAAGCTCCTTTGCAACGGTGGGTTGGCTTTCTGTTTTCGCCTTCCGTTCCGTGGCAGATCTGATGGGCTTGAAGTAAAGTTCTTGCAATGACATCATTGGCTAATTTTACATCCTGCCATTGTCCCTTTTTATTTGGTTTAAATGGACAGGTTTTGCAGTGATTTTTCATCACCGGAACTTTTTTAGGGTCTATTTTCATAAGATTGATTAATAATGAATGACAATTGATAAAAGTTTTTACTTCATCCAGTATTTTTCGGATTCCTGAAATCCAACCCAATTATTGTCGTCAAATCCTCTGCAACCAAGTTCGTGACGGATGATTTTTTCCAATGGAATCTGATATTTCAGAATGAATTTGAGCAGTTCGCCCTCCATCACTTGAAATTTACCAATGATCTCCTCCCAATGAGACAAGATTTCCGGGTCACCCACAATTCCTTTCAAATCGCCATACGTCCAATGCTGATAATTTTCAGGAAGCGAGTAATACTGATGCTTGATTTCCATCTCTTGAGCTGTCTGAATATCGGCTACGAAATAGTTATTGTTATCTTCCGGACCATCAAACACCACAAATTGCTTATTTACATTCCTATGCTCAAACTCAAGCCATAACGCCCTGTCTCTGGCTTTATCCAGATTAGAATAAAATTCTAAGATGTTTTGTTTCATTTTTGTTTTATAAATAATTAGGATAAAAAGTTTACAGGCTTAGGATTTGGAGCTGAGTTTCAGGAAAACCTTCTTCGCTCATCAGTAATTCTACTTTTTCCTGAGCTTCCCAATGCGTTTGGTAATATTGGGAAAGCGGAAGCGTGATGTATTTATCTTCTTCTTGTACAGAAGATTCGAATACGGCATACAAAGGTTGAGGAGTTCCCGCCTTTCGGCACAATGCCTTAAAGTTGCTGTGGTCATATTCATCCCAATCAGCCAAAATCTTGGTCATTAAATAATGCGTTTCGATTTGGAGCTGGCAAAGTACATCGTAGACTTTCTGCGGAGTGATTTTTTCTTCCAGTTCTTTGTTCCATCTTTCGATGAAATAAGTTAGAATATGAATATCATCAGCGATGGCTTCAAGCAAATCTTGTTTGTCCATCGTTTCAAAGTCATACGATTCAAGTACTCTATCCGGGTACAGCCACTTAAAGATTTTTTG
The DNA here is from genome assembly GCF_900114875.1 of Chryseobacterium limigenitum. Taxonomy (GTDB): domain Bacteria; phylum Bacteroidota; class Bacteroidia; order Flavobacteriales; family Weeksellaceae; genus Chryseobacterium; species Chryseobacterium limigenitum. The sequence continues at coordinate 36,253 of NZ_FPKW01000009.1, read as the reverse complement.
AAGTTCATCTTTACTTAAGATACTGCCGAATACGGGACTGATGTTTTCCACTTGGTCTTTTTCGATTCTTTGCTGTAGCATTTTCATAAAGCACAACACCAAAAGGCGGTTTTTGTTTTTGTTCATTTTTTTAGATTTTAGGGATTAGATTGTAGAAATTAGAGCTTAAAGCCTACTGCTTATTGCTTTAAGCATTGGAGCAAGAACTCGTTTTCATCGGGAAGGTTATTCAACGGAAATGTTGCAATAATCTTGACTGGATAATAATCGTTTTCTCCGTCATAAAGACTGTAGAAGCGGTCTTCTTCTGAAATCCCAGAGGTGTTGAGACCTTTGTAAACTTCAAAAGTATTTTTATCGTAGTCAATCACATACGCCCATTCACAGAACAGACTGTCGGATGCAAAATCATAAGCATCGATGGTTGTCAGTTCATCAAGATGAGCAAACTCCAGCAATACTTCCAAAATTTGTCCTTCTGTTAATTTTCCGTAGCGTTCACGATAGCGGAAAGGGTAACGTTTTTTGAACGCTTCTTTCTGCTTTTCATTAAGAATTCCGTTGGTACAACCGATAGATTCCAGAAATTCGTCCTGTAGCTTTTGGTCTTTATCATTCCAAAGACGTACTTTGGGTAGGATTTCTTTGAGATTTTTGGTGTTCTCAGGATTGCTATAGAATTTTATCAGTTTGAGACCGAGTGAATCCGGATAGCCATCGAATTGTCCATAACTGGCAATTTTCGCTTCTTTGTTGTGAACCACAACAGTTAAGTTTCTTGTTCCCATTAGTAGTCTTCATTTTCAGGGTTAGAATCATCTTCAGGACTGTCCTGCGGTTCGCAGTACGTCATAATCGTAGCGAGAAGATGATCGTAATCTCCTTCCATTGCCTCATCGAGTACTGATTGGATCTCTTCCTGAGACCACTTTTCACGTCTCGCCTGCCTTGAGAAGACTCCCATGATGGCATGAGCATTCCCGTCGACCCCGACCAATTCGAGGTTAAGCGTTTTTCCGATTTTGTTTTCCATTTTGTTTTTGTTTTTAGGGTTAATAAATAGTGGATTGTTGGGGTCGGTTGATGAACCGGCAATTGATGAGTATCAATTGCCCTCCTGTACAGTTAATCCTTGAACCATTAGTCAGGAGATTCCTTTCTCTTGGGTCTTGTCTCTTCTGTAAAAGGTGTCCATCTTCCAACTTTTGTTTTGTTTGACTTTTTTGTTTTATGGGTTTTGGTATGTTTTGCCGGCGATGGTGCTTGTACGGATTTTTGATTGACTTGCAAGGAAAAGTGTCGAAGTTTGGCTTTACTTCTTTTTATTTTAGAGATGAGAAAAAAGAATGATGAAATAGGGATAAATGATGATATTGTTGCATCAGAAACCGCAGAGTTTCCCTTGCTGGAAAGGGCATTATCGCATTTGCTTTAGAGGTTGTTAAAAAGGTATTCAAAAAGGTAGTTAAAACGGTATGGGTCATCCTATTGACATTTATAGAAACCGTTCGCAGAAGGACTTGCATTCGGAGAAGAAAAAGATATGTACCACCTCCGCTTTTCTTTATTTCTTACCTTACCATAATGAACTCATTCAAACGTCTTATGGACTTTATCGACAACCGTGTCAGACTCTATTTTTTAAACCAAAGCCCGTTCCTGTTCCTTATCTGATGCAGTCACTAAAAAAACACACCGTCGTTACGTGAAAAACAGGATCGGGCAAAAGTGAATTAATGAAGGTTCTGCGATATTCTCTCCAGTACCATTCTCATCGTAAAGAGCAGTATTCGATGATCTTGTTAGATCCGCATGGCGATGTTTCGGAACAAATCTTGGCATTTCGTCTGAATCTTAAATCAGAACGTATTCTCTATATCGACCCGCATCGGGAACAGTGAAAAATTCCCTGCATCAATCCATTTCGGCGGAGGGTCATAGACCCTGTTTTAACAGATCTGATGTCCCAGCAATTTGCCAAAGCATTATCTGAAATGATCTCTGAAGCAGGACTGACACTTCAGATGGAGACCATACTCAAACCCTGTCTGGCTGTTTTATTTCAAAAATGAGAATGCGGATTAGCAGACCTACAAACATTTATGGACGATACTCAAAATGAGGAGCGGGTGGAACTCGGAAGACAATCCGAAAATCCCGTGTACAGACAATTCTTTCAAACTGCTTTTCTTAATGGTAAATACAGTGCAACCAAGCTGGCGATCTATACGAGAATCCAAAACCTGCAAAATAATTACAGCTTTTACCTGATGATGAACTGACCTGCTACTGTTGATATCAAAAAAGCAATGAACTGAAAAATTATGCTTTTTAATCTCTCAAAAGGAAAACTTTGAACTGATGCCAGCAAGGCATTAGGTATATTTATTTCTGCAACAATTGTCAGTATTGCGTTACAGAGAGCTTTTCAGAAAGAGCAAAACAGGAAACCGTGTTATCTCTTTGTTGATGAGTTTGGTTCTTTTGCCACCGCAGATTCGTATTCGATTATCCTGTCCGAAACAAGAAAATACAATCTCTACCTCATCGCTCTCACCCAAAGCATTACACAATTATCAACGCTCAAAGATTTGATCCTTAATAATACAGGTGTTAAAATAGTTGGCAGTAATGGTTTTCCTGCCCTGAAAGCACACGCAAACGATTTGGGAATTGCGTATGCCGGACTCCAGTATCTTCCTCCTTATCATTTCTTTGTTAAAAACAGCCATTATCCTGCAAAGCAGATTAAAGTTCCTGACTATCTTCTCAAAAGCCCGAAAAGATATTTTATGAATGTCGGGCAGCTCAAAGAACTGAAAAAGAAAATGATTTCGGAGAGTGGTTTATACAGAGACATTGACCCCACCCCATCCAAAAAACAAAACTGAAATAGTTCAACATCAAAAGAAAAAATGCCCGAGACACAGCCTTTTCAATGAATCAAAAGGCTATAAAAACAAAATTACATACCAAAATACAAGAGAGTCCGCTCATAATTATAATCCTAAGTTTCATCCTTAATCGGTCTTGTTATAAAAATCCAAGGCGTTTTATCGCCTTTTTATTTTTTATGGCTATTTTAATGAACACGAAAAGATTGTTTTTCCTGACATTGAGCCCGTCTCAGGGTAAAATTTTGTTGGCTTTAGGAGAATTTAAATTCGTAACGACAGGGCAACTTTTGAAATTGGGGATTATGTCTGACAGGGCTAATCTCAATAAACAGATTGCAGAGCTCAGGTCCCGAAGAAATCCATTGGTTAATTCTATTGCTTTCGGTACCCATCCGAAATTTTGAAAATTAGAAAGCATTCATCATCTGACCTCTCATGGAGCAGAGCTTATCAGGGAACGTTTCGGCCCAGAAGTTCCGGTAAGGTTTCCCAAAAGGAATACCATCATATTCCTTCAGGATTACTTCCACAGAATATCAACTGTTGATGTGCATATTTCGATGTACGAACGGGCAGTAAAACAGAATATGGAGCTTCTGTTTTTTAAAACCTATTTTGATAAGCTGTGAACCGGAAAGAAAAAAGGGTTTAGAGCTGAATCGGCTATTCCCATCCGTAATAATGAATATCTGATTGCGGATGCCTTATGTATGCTCCAGACGCCCAAAAGAAAAGAGCTTTTTGCTGTTGAAGTCTACAGATGAGAAGATACCAAACGTGTCCATAAATCGCTTTTCCAACACTTGCTGACATTGGCGGAAGGGCAACCAAGCAATATGTTTGGATTGGAATACGGCTCTCGTGTGCTGTGTATATTTGAATCAGTTAGCAATAAAGCAATGGTTATGAAGAGATTGTTGGAGGATGAACGTTTTACCCACGAAGCAAAGCCTCATTTCCTTTTTAAAACATTGGATGAATTGAAGCGAGAAGTGTTTGAAGATTGGGAGTTGTTTGATGGAACTCAGGTGAAACTGTTTGAATAGCTCTAATCTGTTAATTGGGAATGTGTATTTAAATGTAATTTTTCAATTCCCGAAATTTATCCTTATTGATTTTGACCACAATATTATCTTTAAGACGCAATGCCGATTTCTTTTCTATTTTTTCAATACAATCCATATTAACAATCACCTCCCTCTGTTTAACCACAAAATAATTGGCTCCGGAATCTTTCAGAAGCTGTTCACAAAACATCCATGTAGCACGGATTTCATAGGATTGGATTTTGGAAAGACACAAAATTTTGTTTCTCGGGTTTTCTGCCTGCTGGATGCAGATGAGTTCCTTAGGATTGATTTTCACCCTTATTTTTTCAATGGTTGTTAGCCATACAAACAATTCTTTTCTGTGGATTTCAATATGAAGTATCGCTTGCTGTAAATAATCTTTTAAATATATATCCAGTTTTCCCCAAATGGGTTTTCCCAAATAATGATGTACTTTAAAATGAATTAAGCTCTCAGGAATCCGGTGGGTCAGATGAGCAGTAATAAAAATAAGATAGGGTTGATAATCCGTAAGATCTTTGATGCCCTGTAAAATATCAATCGATGTTCCGTCCCCTAATTCCCAGTCTAAAAATAAAACATGAGGCCGTTCCTGTCGGATCAGTTTCAATGCTTCTGCATAATGAGTAAAGCTTCCAAGACATTTCCAATCGGGAAAAGCATTCATTCTGCGAATAATCTCAGAACTTGCTTTTCTGTCGTCTTCCACTACTATATAGGTATACAGAGACGACATCATAGCTTAGTATTTTTAGAGGATTGCCTGATGTACCAATGAATTCCCGTTCCGCCATGATTGGGCTTATCGGTAATTTCAAAATGAATATGTTCAAAATGACCGGCCACCGAGGAAAGGTATTTCAATCCCCATTTTGCAGAGTCTGATTTTATCAAGGAACCGGAACTGTTTTTTGGAGCAGGAATTCTGCCGACCCCATTATCTTCAATCTTTATCATATAACAGAATTCATCTTCCTTATTTTCCGGTTGTTCTTTTTCAAAGGAGATATCGAGCCTGTAAGGTGGTTTCTGTTTATTACGCAGTCCGTGCAGTAAGGCATTTTCAACAGGGATTTGTAATAATCCTAAAGGAATAGGAAGATTGTCGGAAATGCAGTCTTCTCCCGAAATATTCAGCTCCAGGTCTTCCAGATACATCCTTTTATGAATGGTGATGGTATTTCTGACGAGCTTCATTTCATCTTCAAATGCATGAACCCCATGAGAAGACCCGCCACAGGATACTGCATTAAAAATCAACCGCAGAGAAGTTCCCAGATCTTCAATGATCCGGTAGGCTGTGGAAGAACCGTGCAGTTCCGAACCGATATGGTTCAAAACATTGAGCAGAAAATGAGCAGAAAACAGATGGCTTTCACAGACAGCACCTAAGCAGGTACAACCTCTTGGAAGTGGAGAAAATTCGTCTGTTTTATTGGCTTCTGTCATTACAGCAAACATAATCCTTCCGTTTCAGACGTGGTAGTCTTTCCTGCTCTTTCCGTGCTTTATTTTGGCGATTTCATGCCTGTTTCCGGTATCTCATGAAATACTGGAAGGTTCTCATGAATCCGTCCCTTTTTTACCTTATTATTTTTTCCAAAGTTTGCAGACGATTTTATTTTAAGAAATATCGAGGATCAAAAATCTGATGATGTGCTTTTAAAAATGCCTAATATTTTGGAAAACGAAATAATTTTTTTTAAACATAAAAAAGCCCGGAAAAATTTTTGATTTCTCCGGGGTAAGCACTTGCGTACTTTTTACTATTGTACCGCAATAACCACAAAGCGGTACACGGAGGTTATAGTAAAAACAGATACTGATGCAAGAGAATCATCACTTTCCCTTGCATTTTGCAAAAAAAGTGATATAGTAATAATGCAGAATCAGGAAATTTTATTTTGTATGATACACAAAAAGATGAATACACTCAAAAACTTAGCTACAGGAGTGATGCTTGCAGGATCGGTTGTTGCTACCAAAGCACAGATGGCTCTTGATCAGACAGTGAACGGAACAGGCGAGCAGGTTTACAAAACCATTACCTTTGCCAATGGTAACGAAAGCAATAGCCCATCCCATAATTTTACAGGACCAAAGAATATTGACCTTGCTACATCTGATAGTTATGGAGGTCGCCCTTCATTTTGGAGAAATAATGGAGGAAGTGGAACTTTTGTAAACACTACAGAAATAGGAGGATCAACATCAACTACTGTAGCTAATGAAATTGTAGGAGGAAACACCATCAGCTGGAATCAAGCTCAATCTCTTCAAAAGAATATTTCTGCTGTAAGTAATTCATTGGGAATTAACTTCTCCGGAATGATGAAGAGAGCACACGCTGATACCAATGCAGATGGATCAATAGATGCAAAGTTGACAACTTATACTCTTCCCTTTGGGACATCTGCACAAGCAGCAGGATTTCAGATTGGAGATATAGCAATCTTTAATACACCTGAAATTATAAATGCGAGTACGGGAATTACACTTCTCATTCAAAAAGATTCTTATAAAGTCCTCAATAATAATTGGGAGTGGGAAGATACGCTCAACGGACCAACAGGATGGTCGCAAAGAAATATAATTGATTGGATCTCTACACCACTTAGTACGAGTGAAATCGATGCCATCAAAACAAGTATCTATCCAAATCCTACAACTGATAAGATTTTCATCAAACTCGACAATCCTACAACTAAAATTGATGAATACCGTATCGTAAATACAGCGGGAGAACTAGTCCTTGAAGGTAAAGATGCCCAAGGAGGCATCAATGTGCAGAACTTACCAACCGGACTCTATATATTACAGATGAGCATTGATGGTAAAATAATAACTCACAAAGTCATCAAAAAATAACAGAATACTATCAACCACTTCTTCAATTTTTCTACTGATCATTGAAAGAAGTGGTTTTTTTATATGTCTGAAAAAGGGCTCATCCTGAAAACCCATGCAGAAAAAGCGAAAAGAGTAAGGCGGAAATTTGCTGAAAGCCGTTTCGAGTAAGTAAAAATCTTTATGTTCAAAAAATTATTGTGTTTTATTTCTTTCGTATTGATAAATAGTGCTGTATTCTGTCAAAATTCATTGGAAGACGCTGACCGTTATTATGAGCAGAAAAACTATGGATCTGCTTTGAAAATTTATACCGGGTTCAATTCGGATGAATTCAATGCTACCAGATTATATAATTTAGGATACTCTTACTATGGAACGAGTCAGTATTGCAAGGCAAAACAGATTTTTGAAAAAGGAATTCAAAAGTTTAACAACTCCCAATCATCTGTCACATTAGCTTATATTTTTGAAAAAGGGCTTTGTGGTAATACAGTAGATTTAAAAAAGGCATTTGAAAATTACCTCTCGGCTTCCGAGTCTGGCAACAGAAATGGAGCATACAATCTGGCTGTGTTTTATCGAGACGGTATATACATTAAAAAAGATTTGTGCAGGGCAAAGGATTTATATTTCAAAGCCTATCAAAAAGGTCATATAGGAGCAAAAATTGCTTATGCTGCAGGTTTAACGAAAGGATATTGCGGCGTTACAGACAACAAAAAAGCTTTTGAATTATTAGCTGTAATTGATGAAAATGAAAATGATTTTAGCAGCAGTTCATATTATTCTACTTTAGGATGGCTTTATGAAACGGGTAAAGGAGGGGAGCTCAACAGAACGAAAGCATACTATTACTATAAAAAAGGATGTGAGCTGTTTGGAAATAAGTATTGTTGTGATAAGATGAATAAATAACACTTATTTTCTCAACATGGGATTGTATATTAAAAGGTTGGTGTTTTTCAGGCAACCGACAAAATACAATCTATCTCACAAAAATTCAAAATCACAACACCAAGATAGTCAGAAAATTTATATTTATTGTGAAGTAATCAATATTCACTATAATCAGAGCAAAGGTTTTCCTTTCGTTCTTTATCTTATGAATATACCACACATGAAACACTCATCATTCTTTAGTTCAAAACGTTCAGCCCTTGCATTGGGACTTACTTTGGGAGCAAGTGCATTATTTGCCTGAGCAGGTAGTTACGCACAGTCGCTGACTATCCCGACCAACATGGATAATGCTTATATTACCATCAAGAACATCTTCCTCTCTCCAACAGGAGTAGATAGAGACAATAGATCTACTATCCAACTCAATGGTACAGATGGAACGATCAATGTCCTCTCACCAAACAATATACAAGGTGGTGGTGGTATTAGTACTACAAATCTTACCGTCAGCAACAATGCAGTCATGAATAATGCTGTAATCATGACTGCACTCAGATGTGACAGTCAAGAAGCTCGTGAAAAAGCTGCTGTTGAAGTTAAAAAAGCTGAAGAGGCACTAAAAAGAGCTGAAGCAGAAGGGGATGACCAACAAATAAGACAAGCTGAAGCAAGACTGGAAGCAGCTCAAAACAACCTAAAAGCTATTGAATCAGGAAAAGATATATACTGTCTACTGATGACAGATGCAAAAGGTAATGTAAGTATCACGACCGACATCTCGCCTTGGCTTCCGGATGATCTTGGTGATGAAGTTTTCAAAAGAAATCCTGACAACTCACAAGACAGTTTCTTTGCCAATGAAGATGGAGAGGCTGCTGGAGTGAATAAGTCCAATTTTTTAAGAATTGGTACAACTGAATATAGAGAAGCAGCAAAAGATGATGCAGCAATGGTAGTTGCAGGTTCTATTGAATCACGTGGTGGGAATTTCATTAGAAAAGTAGATGGACAAAACAGTAATGAATGAGCAAATCTCAAAGCCAATCTTGACAATACAGATAATTTTACCAGTTTAGATAATAGAGTAAATAATGGTAATATTGTATTTGAATCTCAAAAGATATTTAATCGTGATTCTCAACCAACAAACTTTGTCTTCAGTGCAAAATGATCTACGACAAAAGTCGGTATCAATACTGCTACTCCACAATATACCCTTGATGTCGTAGGTAATACGAACGTAACCCAATCACTTTCTATCCAAGGAAGATCTGATATTGCTATTGCAACACCGGTATTAGAAGGAGAACTTGGTGGAACTCTTGTTCCTGTTGATACAGGATGTACCGGCAGAGGATGTACGTGACCTGTAGCTACTACACCATTCTTCTCTGCAGATGGAGTGAACAATGTCGTCAATATTAGAAAAAATACATTATCAAGAAATCAAAATGTACTCAATGTCTATGGAGATACAACTCTTCAAGGAACGGTAAAAGCGACAAGCTATATTGCTGTGGGGTATCCTAATACCTTTGCACCATCATCAACCGATAAACTCTTCGTCAATGGTAGTACTAGAGCAAATGCTTACTACTACAACTCAGATGCAAGATACAAATCAAATATTGCTCATCTTGAGACACCGCTTGAAAAAGTGCTTTCTCTTAACGGATATAGATATTACAACAAACTCTCAGAAAAAAATGACATCGGAGTGATCGCACAAGAAGTAGAAAAAGTATTCCCGGAACTTGTTCAGACTGACGCTGAAGGATACAAATCAGTATCTTATGGAAACCTCGTAGCTCCAATTATTGAAGCAATCAAAGACTTGTTTAATAAATATGTAGATCAACAATCACAAATTGATGCTCTTGAAGCAAGAATCCAAGCTCTCGAACAAGCTAAATAATACTTAATTTCACTTTTATCTTACACACCACACACGATGAAAAAACTTTTATTTACGATGTTCTATGCAACGGTTGTCATAGCTGGGATGTGATTACTAACAAACGGATCAGAGACGTATGCAAAATGTCCTATTGAAGACCCAGATAATCCAGCCTCTTATGATTGTCATATACCGGCATGTACAGCATTCGCTAATGGATTAGATCTCAATGAAATTCCAAGACCTTCTGGCGGGACATATTATTATGGAAGTAATTCCATGTATGTTACAGAAGAAATGAATACATCAGCTTATCTATGTGATGGTTCCTATTTCGATTTGGGATATCAGAATGGTATTGTCAGTGTCAATAATGGGATAGCAACATGGACTTGCGACACATCTTCTTCACCGAGTTCAGTAAATTCTGTAAGTTGTTCAGCTCCTGTAAGCACTCCTACAAATTCATGTAATCAATGAACTGCTTGTACTAATGATGCTCAGTGTTGATCAGGGATCTGTGCATCAAATGCCGGTTCTTATGCGATGCCATGAGGAGTTAATATATCTGATTGGAATTCAAGTAGTCCCGGGTGGAATACCATGTGTGGATATGAAGTCGCAGTGCCAACTTCTACTCCAAATCCCAGTGGCCCTCTAGTACCTCATATTAATTGTGGTGTAGTTGGTCAAAATCCGGATCCTGGTCCGGGAATGAAGTACATTATACAAACAGGATACTGTAGAGATACCGATCCTAGTCTTGTACAATGTGGATGGATAACTACACCACAAGTATGTCAATGTGAGCCTCTTGGATTTCCATGAGCCTGTGGAAATGCTAATGGACAAACACTCACTGCTGCTCCTACTATGCCAGCTCAACTTTGTTGAAAAGGAAATACACCATCTCCAGTTACATGAGTGTGACCTTGGTCTTGGCAATGTACTGGATCAGACAATACTGTAGCTCAATGTAGTGCAAATATTGCTGCATCTCCAACGAATGGAGTCTGTGGATCAGCAAACAATGGCTCATACTCTGCTGCTCCTACAAACAACCTTTGTCAATCAGGGACAGCAAGCACAGTATCTGGAAATGGTCCTTGGTCTTGGTCGTGTAATGGAGCAAATGGTTGATCGAATGCTTCGTGTAGTGCAAATATTGCTCCTGTACACGCTATGTGTGGAACTGCTAATGGTATACCTACTTCAGCTGCTCCTTCTGGTGCCAGTCTTTGTCAAGTAGGAGTACCTCTTCCTGTCTCAGGTCCTGGTTGAAACCCTGCAAGCTTTACTTGGTCTTGTATGGGACTTTATGGAGGTAATAATATAGCTTGTTCTGCTCCTTATCAGTCAACTACAACTTGTGTAAACTATGCTCCTACTGGTATCCATGCCGGATTGGATACAAATATTGCACCTACTGAAAATATCAAAGCAATTGCACTCAATTTTGATTACCATAGCCTGCCTGATACTGTTGCTACTACTACCGGGTGAGTAAAATATATTGAATGATCCGGATATACCTTCACTGGTCTCATATCTGCCACTCAATACCTAAAAGTAGATATCTTCAATCTTGCTAAAACATCTGATGGAGTTACTCCGGAAGCACAATTTATCCAATTTAGAGATATTCAGGCAAGTGGTGAAGCGGGTAAATTCTATGGATGTAATGCCACAGATTGGAATTTTATCAATCCTCTCACATTATTGCACAATCAACAGAATGCAAATAATGGAATGCAAGCAGATGCTGCTGATCTTAACCGATGATGGATTTATCCTAATAATCCTGCTTCTCAATTTGTAGCATGGAATAAAGCAACAAGAGGATTCAACGTTAACTGTCAGGTCTGTACTACTACAACACCTGATCCATATCCTATTACAAGAAACGCTTCGTGTGAGGCAATACCGGCACACACTATATACAACACTACGAGTATAATTGTACAAACTCAAGCCTCTAGCTGAGCTGCCTGGTTGCCCGGTACGAATTCAGTGTATGATACTATAGCGTCTACTTCTGAATGTAGATTCGTCTGTGAAACAGGATATAACCGAAATGGTTCTGCTTGTGTGGCAAATACGCAAACAGCAAGTTGTCCAGACCTTACTATTGCTAACGCAACAAGTAATGGTGCTACATCTTGGACACAAACACGAAGTAATGTTGATGGATGGACACCACCAGTTTATTCTTGGACTCATAATACTAATTCTGGTATCTGTACCTTCCAATGTAATATTGGTTACAACCGAAATGGGTCTGCTTGTATACAAAATCTAACTTATTCGTGGGATATTGGTGACTGGTGAGTATGTTCAAACAACCAACAGACTCGTACTGTTGTTTGTAAAGATAATAATGGGAATGTAGTTGATGATAGTTTATGTCCTCAACCGAAACCTCCTCTTACACAAACTGCAAACTGTTCAGCTCCTGAGACTTATTCGTGGGATGTCAGCAATTGGTGAGTATGTGCAAATAATCAACAAACGCGTACTGTAGTTTGTAAAAATAGTAGTGGTACAGCTGTAGCAGATAGCTTCTGCCCTCAACCAAAACCTGTTACTTCTCAATCTGCTACTTGTCCTTCACAAGCAGAGATATGTGAAGCTCATTATGGAGAATCATGTACAGGAACAGGTGATACCTTAGGATATGGTGGTACCTGTCTAAGTTATGTACCATGAACCATAGGAACGTGTAATACAAATTCTTCTGTATCATGTACAACAGCTAGTCAATGTCCTGATCGAGTTACTCCAACATGGTTTCCAACTGCGTATACACCAGCAACCTGATCAATCGGACTTTCATGAGACGAAGTAAAAATCTTCAATAACAATGGATGATATATCGGTATCTGTAGCAAGAAGGTATTTGATTTCTATAGTGGTAAAGTGCCTTATAATGTCCTCAATGCTGAAGGTATGGGAAGTTGGGATGGAGATGGCTGGACTAACCAAAGAAGTGCAGTCTATGCTATAGGTGAACCTTCTTACTATCTCTTCAACAATCAAAATCTTACGAGTCAAGGTTGAAATACCTATTACTATACTAAGCTTTGTAGAAATATCAATTGAGCTGCACTTTATGCTGCTGCTACTTCATCATCAGATTCTGTATATCTTATTGGTCCATCAACCAGTAACCAACGATATATTCATCACGTAAATCTTAAGTATAATGCTCATGTATGGTCATGGTGAAACAACAACCGGGCATGATTCCAATCTTGGGTGCTAAAACCATCTGATCACCCACCGCAAGAAGCAACTGTTCAAAAAACATGTAATGCAACTACTCAGACTGTAGGTAAATACTACTGTCCTACGAGTCCCGTCCAGTGTGCAAGTCCGGTTGCAATAGCAGAATATGTAAATTCTAGTAGTATGTTTGGATGAGATGCTATGTTAGCAGCAAGCTCATTTACATCATATAGAGATGGGTTTATATATGGGTGGTGAGGTACAAATAGCTGGAAAGTATTTAGAGGACTCAACGCTAGCGGTACAGATTTAGCATCTACTAATGGTAGTACGGCAAGAACTATGAGCAACATAGGATCTAATGTATTAGTACAACGATGATGAGTAAATGGTCTTCCTTATTGTAACTATATACTTCCTAAACCTCCCGGTCTTACTTGGTAATATAAAATAAACACTTAATTAAAAACAAAGAGTCCGTTTTCACTAGTCGTGAGACGGACTCTTTGTTTTTGAAAATGTACAGTATAAAACTTTACTTATCCTCAAAGATTTTTAATTTCCAATAGCCTCTCTGCAAAGAGTAATCTCCAAAACACCTAATAGAGCGAACATGGTAGAAGTAATTACCGTTGTACTTTACTGAAGAGTACTACTAAAGACTAATTCTACAAAATAAGTTAATGATACTGTATATTTTTCAAATAAAAGATAATCCCGTATCATATTGTAATTATACGGGATTTTTTATTAATCTCACTTAATAGGTCTTTAAACACATTATAACAACCTATATATAAACCTATTATAATCCAAAATTAACTTCATTTACTTTTGCTTGCCATCATCCTTTTTTACTGGCGGACCACTTTCTTCAAATTCCTCTTTAATTCTTTTACATTTCTGATTAATACAGTGATAGATCACCCATGTACCGCCACTAATGTATATTTCTTCCCGAGCATACATATAATGACCACAATACGGACAGATTTTTCCTTTTGCCATACCATTTATTTTATTTCTTTCAAAATTGAAGAATATTATAACGATGTCCATGTGGTTTTTCCACGTTTTTTACATTCATTTTTCAATATAAAACTCCGGCATGGAAAAACTGAAAGCAGGCTGAAAATATTTAAACAGTTTAAATCAGGAAAATCCCTCTGAATTATACAACTGCACACTTGCCAGAAGATAGTGATTGCCCGCTTTGTCTTTTACAGGATATCATTTCAATTCAGGATAAAAATCAATTCTAAGCTGTTCATTGGTAAACTCATTGTCAATAACTGGTAAAAAATCATGAGATTCGAGCCAATCTTTTTGATTATCTGTAATAATATCCTGTTTTTCGGGATCAAATACTTCATTGAATTCTACACACAGATCGTTTAATTCCAGATATTTTTCCAAAGGATATTCCTGTCATAAATAATTGAAGGTATGGATACAGTTTTTTCCTGCGTGGTTAAAAACAATTGTAGTTGAATTGTAAAAATCCGGGAACTGATCATATCCCAATTGTTGCATCCGGTGTTTCAAGGTAGTTTGAAGTGTATTCATGATAAACAAATTATAAGATAAAGAAATCCGGAGATACTACTGAGTTTTTTACGAATTGCAAGAGTTATTGGTGGCTATCAAAAAAGTCGCAGTAAATTTGACAAAAGAAAAAATAAGGTTATCATTCTATTGCGTTTTAATTCTTATCGCAAAAATCATGAACACATTCAACTCTATGTCGGAAAGTAGAAACCCATCCGAATCAGTCCAAAACAATGCTAACAAGTCACAAGATCTGGCTCAGGCACTTTCTGACCAATGAGATGTAAAAATTGAAAATGATGAAAATTCATTGGATCTTTCGTCATTTACAAAAAATCACAATTTCAATACTTCTGATACGGAGTATCTCGAAAATGTTAAAACTCAATTATTAGAAGATCGCAGTTTCAGTAATTTTAAAAAAGTGATTGGAGAATTACCTTTGGATAGAACGGATCTTGCAGAAGTGATCAGCTTTATATACGCAAGGATAATGAGCAATAACTCCAGCGTATAAACATGATAAAATGAAAACCCTTCCATGAACAATTTGTTCAGGAAGGATTTTTTTATCTGGTTAATTAAAAAATTTTGCCAGCAGAATAAATAAAAGATACAATACTCCAATAATGACAGCCGTCATAATCAAAGCAGAAAAAAATTCTTCAGTCCCTGCCCATACAAACAAAAAAATAAGAGCAGAAGCGATCCAGAAGAAATAGCCTTTTTTAAAACTCATTTGTCCCATATTTTATAAATTAAACGTTAACCAATACATTTTGAAGCCATGCAATTCCTCCTCCGTTTACAAAGTGAGAAGACGTGGAAATAGCTGCAGCATATCCCTCCATTGTTGCTATTTTACAGGTATGTCTGTTTTCCTCACATTTTAATTTCATATCAGACAGCTTACCTCCGCGATGACATTTTTTGCAGCTTACGTGAGCAAACTCATCTAATGTTAATACTCCGCCACATGGCCATGAGTGTCTCCAATACTGTTGAGAGGTATTATAACCTTCCAAAAGACAACTGGGACAATACATATATAGCTCTATTTTCATAAGGATTTAATCACTAATTCTTCAATTTTTCTAACAACACTCCCTATAGGCAATCCTTCCCAACCATCCAAAGCTGAAGAATCCATTTCATACTTTTGAGCTAAGATCTTTAAATCTTCAGCTCCTGTATTGGAAATTTCAACACTAGATTCAAAGCCTGTGTTCCTGAATTGTCCGGCATCTTTTGTTGTGGCGATTATGGCTAAGATAGGTTGTCTGTTTCCATTTCCGCTGAGTGTTGCTTTTAACTTAGTGAGTAATAACTCAGATTGGGGATGATGCTCTACATTTTTTACGAAAAAAATTGAAGGTGCAATCTGTCTGCATCTTTGAAGTTTATTTTCCAAATCAATGATTGTTTCGGAAAGTGCAAGAGAGATATAATCCATTGCGTCAAATACAATAAATTCATATCGAAACTGATGGGAAAATGATTGTGTAATTGTCCTTTTCCCGCTTCCTTCCTCTCCTATTAGAAGAAAATTCATAAAAGGCAGACGTTGTGTAAAGTAAGACTTTGACGCTTTCTCTGTCCATTGGTGGATAACTTCCATTCTTTGACGCAATTCATCAGAAACAATCAATTCGTCCCAAGGAATGAAACTTTTACTTGTATTGATTCCACGAAGAGGGGTCGGGGTTATTTCTTTAAGGGTTTGCTGAAAGTCTGTTGGTTGCAAACGGATAGGATGATTGTTTTCATCCACTTCAATTCTACCATTGGTAGAATCAATGATTAGGTTTCTTCTGATTGCTTTGATGACCGATAATCTATAGAGCGAAACCAGATCGGCACCTGAATACCCATTGGTCACTTCACTAAGGTAAACCATAAAAGAGTCGTTGACAGAATTGTCCAACACAGACGAATTATTTAGCGGTATATTCTTTTTGAGAATATCCAGTCTTGCCGTTTGGTCAGGTAGTCCGATCTCGTATTCCAGCTCGAAACGTCCGGGTCTCCTTAATGCATTGTCTACACTATCAATTCGATTAGTGGCTCCTATCACAAATAATCCTTTAGCCGAACGTATCCCATCCATCAGGTTTAAAAGTGTTGCCACTGTGTCAATCTGATGGCTTTCCGAACTTTCATGATCACGTTTTCGGGCAATGGAATCTATTTCATCGATGAAGAGTACACTATTTTTATATCCTGAAGCTTCTTCAAACTTTTCACGAAGCCTTTGTTCTGCAACTCCCACATACTTGGAATTCAATTCGGGACCTTCAATGGAAACAAATTTTGCACCTAAAGAATACGCAATAGCTTTGGCGATCATTGTTTTTCCATTGCCAGGAGGACCATACAATAGTAAACCTTTCGGAGGCTGTATTTTAAATGTATCTAGTATATGGGGATAAGTTAATGGAATTTGGATAATTTCCCTAATGTTTTGAATAATAGAATCAAGTCCTCCTATCATTTCAAAATCAATGACTTTTTGTTGGTGTTCCGGTAAGCCTTCCAATGTAATGGTCGTATTTTCGGTTACCCTGAGCGCCTCGTCTCTTTCTGTAATAGGAAATATTTTGCTTATATTGGCAAAACAAGACTTCTGTGTTCCCGTTTGAAGCTGTATACTTTGTGCATAATGTACCAGTCTGTTTTTAGTTTTGTATTGCTGTATGGCAAATTCACTTTCATCTTCTGACCATGTCATGACAAGATCTTCCGGTAGTTTGAACAGGATGGACTGAGCTTCTTTTAGCTGATGGATATCTAAACATTTTATCTCAACCAGAGTGTTTTCATCAAAATATTCTTTTTTTGAAATCAAAGATGGCAATATAAAAAATTTGTTTTCATCAAGTCTGGAGGAGAGCATTTCTAGTTTGCAGTATAGGATAAATTCTTTCAATGGTTCATTGCAGATAATTGTGACATACGCTGCCCCTTTATATCCTTTGGGAATAAGAGAGTTATAGCAGGATTCACTGACCCAAAGTGCGTCAGTCAATTTTGGAAATTTTCGAACCAATTCTCCTGTAATAAATGTTAAACAAGTATTCATGACAAGAGTTTTAAAATTCGCCCATATTGGTCAAAAATGCCTGTAACCATGCAATTCCTGCCTGAGTAACCATCTGGCCTGCTACTGCTACTACCGAAGCAAGTTCACCAGATGTAGTCCCTATGAATTCATATCCTGATTCCGATCCGGAACCATGATTGGGATTGGGACAACCATATTTCCAGTCTTTCACATGGGTCTCTCTATTACAATTTTCGCAAAGGTAATAAGCATTTTCACCCATAAAGATAATTCCACCACATTGATGATGTGTCCAATAGGTTTGAGGAGTGTGCTCTCCTTTACTTTTGCAGACCGGACAGCTTATATGTAATTCATAATAGGTATAGCCGTTTTGTATTGTTTTTCTTAATGCCATTGTATTATTTTTTTGAGATTATTAATCAATAATTATCGGAAAGTGATTGTGAAAATATTTATATTTCCAGCGATTTTAATTTTATTCGGAAATTTCTACGCTTTTCTATTCTTAAAAATTTGATTAGATAAGTGAACTACCGGATCAAAATGAATATCCCAAAGATATTTCTTCCGTGTGCTTTCCAAAAACAAAAGAGGCGTTTTCTCGGTATAAATCTCGATGAAAGCATTGTAAAGCCTTTGCAATCCTTCTTCAACCGTTCCTCTCTGATGAACGGTAAAAACCACATCATCTCCTTTTTCCATAAATGCTGCGTAGTGTTTCTCCACAATATCCTGAGCTCTGAGCCATGCTCCAAAACCTTCATGAACAGATTTTTCTTTTTCTTCTTCACTAAATTGCGAGATGTCGTTTTCAATATCTCTCACATATTTATGAACCGTCTGCATTACTTGCCTAACATCATGAACCTGCCTGTCTAATGCGCTTACAACAGGGATAAAGAACCGGTCTACATCATCGTAAGGAATATTTTCTTTTCTGCCTCCATACCACATCAAAAGGTCTTTAAGAAAATAGGAAACCGTTTTATGAAACAGCTCTTCGTCATCGAATTTGGTTTGATAGAAGAGTGCTGAACACTGCAATTGTGTTTCTCCATACAAAAGTTTTATAGTAGGAGGATTTTTTTCGTCATCATGAAAATCCCGTTCACTGCGTACAGCAGTAATATCCAATCCCTCATATAATTCTTCTGCAAGAAGGAATCGCTCCAGTCGCTCCAATGTAATAATCACATTATGAAATACATCGTCAAATGCTTTTAAACGTATTTGGATCTGTTGTTGAATTCTCTCACTCATCTTCCTGATCTTTTTTAGTCGTGTTAATAATCGCAATGTGGGTTTCCTCACGGAATTCCACCAGATAAATTTCTTGAAGACTGGCTAAATAGTCCTGCAAATTTTGTTTATTTCCAATCTGCCCAATCATGGATACGGCAAAAGGATAATCCAGAGATTCAAATCCATCAGAGGCAGAACCTGTTTTTAAACGCATACGGTGCGAGGTTTGATTAACTTCCCATCGGTCAATCTTGGCTTGTTCTGATCCTGAACTGATAAACCATTTTTCCGTATCCAGTTCGAGCTCTTCATCGGTTTCATCATAAAACCACGTTTCACGATCTAGCACTCGTGCTTGCCCGAGTTCATTCAAAACTTTTGGGCTGACAAATTGTAAGGGTAATATTTCCATAAATTAATTTTTATCTGTTACAAAAAAGCAACAGTGGTTACAATTCCAAAAGTAGAGCGTTCTGTAATCCCGCCAATGTGGTTTTCCCACGTTTTTTAGTTTCTTTTCCAGAACAGACAATGAATGTTAAAAAGTGGGGTGAAAATTGACAAACAGAAAAATAGCGTTATAATAGTATTGCCTTTTATTACATAACTACACTGTATGAATAAACCGAATCATTTGAAAGAACCACAAACTCATCCGACATCTGTTCCGGTTGAGAATTCTACACCGGAAAATCTGATTCAGGTTCTTTGAAACTGAGAGCTGTCAAACAATGATAAATTAGGAACTCCTCATGCGTGAATGATAGATTTTATTCCGCTCGAAAACGGAGAGTCTATCAACAGAAAAAAATTTATAGACTCCGTGAAAGAATATTCTGCTAAAGCAGTTCATCTTCTTCCCGTGGGTGGAATGATAAAGCAAAAAATACTTCAGGAGATAGGAATACAACCTTATGATGCCGGAAAAATTAACACCATCTATAAAATAGGAAGACAACGAATATCTCCGCAAAACAGGAACAGATCGAATGTGTATGGAGAATGCCAACCCATTTTAAAGAATGGAAAGCTTTCTTTTACCATTGCGATGGAAAATAATGCTCCCAAAAAGTTATTTATGTATTTTCTCTGCCATGAAATCGATCATATGGTGGGATATCTGGGATACCGGTTTTCTATGAAAGAAATGGGATACAGCCAGCAACAGAGGATGGAAGGGTTAAGTGATGATGTCCGAAGCATGAAAACAGAATTCTTCGCCCGCATCAATACCGCCAATGAAGCAATGCTTGGAGCAGAAGACCGGGATTTTGTTTTTGGAGTGTGAACCTGAAAAGCACCCTGAAAACAGGATATCTATTCACAAAGTAAAAATTATGCAACCCAATATATAGGAGCAAGAAACAGATTGTATAATCTGCTGCTCAAAAAATATGGTGCAGCTACCGATGCAAAGCATCAATATGCAGCCATTAAAGAACCGTGATATACAAAATTTACTCAGCTGTGCACAACATTTGCAAAATACCTGCTATTTAGCGATTCGATGGATTGATTCAAGGATTTTATTGACAGAATGTCTGCCATTGCCACTTCCAGCAACAGTATTGAGCAGGCAATCAACAGATTGGCAGGGGAAACAGGAGAGATCAGACTCAAAGGTAAAAACTTAGAGCTTGTGAAACAATTATGGGATCAGCACAGAACTGTTTTATTGTCCTGTAAGTAAAAAAGCCTGAAAAAAATCAAATAAATCTTGACAAAAAGAAAAATAAGAGTAGTATTATATGGTATTTTATATCCTATCCTATTATCATGGAAAAAAATAATTTCAATCAAAACCATCAGAAAAATGCATCGAATTGAGCTCAATATTCGGTAGAATCAGAGATATCCGATGTGCTAGAGAAAGATTTTATCAAAACAAGTCTTGATGTCAGTTTATTAAGCAAACATGATCCTGTTTTCCAAAAACAGAAATTGTCTTCACATGATCTTGAATACTTACAGGAAGTGGTTAATCGTTTGAAAGAAAATAATTCTTTGGAAAACTTCTTTAAGGAAATTAACGAGATTCCACAAGACAAACCTGAATTAACAGCCCTTGCCGGATATCTTCATTTCAAAATTATGTTCAATTAGCAGCAATCGGCACAAAACATCCTTTTACGTTTATAAAGACGGAAACGGATGTTTTTTTGATTTATTTTTTTGCTTTTGCTCTTCAATGTACCCAGTCATCCACTCATCAAAGTCTACCGAATGAGTTAAGAATTGGGTAAGACTTTTGTAAAGAGGATGGGTATTCTCTTTAAGGTTTTCTTCATCCAAAATGTCGTCATACTGATTGTTCAGCTTTACAATCTCCAAATGGTATTTCCTGCATAATGCAATTTTCTGCTTTCTTTCCTGTAAAAGATCTCTGTAGGTTTCTAATTTTTTCAGATATTCACTTTTGTCTTGTGTAACATCACTATTTCGCATCAATAAGAGGATTCCGAAAAAAGAAGTGAAAAATGAGGATATTAGGTATATTGTTTTATTTTCAATTTCCAGATTAATCCCATAAATCATTAAAAGATTGAAAAAAGGAAGCCCGAAAACAGCCAACAAAGCCATGCTTAATTTGTTCCATTGTATTTTATCGTCTTCCTTTTTCTTTATTGTACAGTTCATTGCAAAATTAATGATGGCAAAAGAAAATAATACGGCTCCTAAAACTTCAATAATATTCCAGATAAAATAATAATCTCCAAAAGTATCTTTTAGATTGAACCCATGAGAGATGATGCCCAGCATAAGGAAAGATCCGAATGATTCGAAAATGATCAATGTCCACTTGAGGATACTGATTGAGGATATTCCTTTTTTTAAAGACTCCCGTCTGGTGTTGATATGGATTTCCATTTCCTCAAAATCCTGAATATCTTCCTCTAAACTTAGTAAGGTTGACGGGGACTGCAAGGCATATTCAATGTTGGAAACTCTTAGAAGGGCTTCTTTAATTTTTTCATACCGTCTGTGGACTTCTACAAATCCGAAACTCTGATTGTTTTTATACGTAATATTATTTTTTTCTGCCATGTTTATTGGTTTAAAAGGGTTTTTAAATATTCGTTAAATTCCTGTTCTGTGGTTATATTAATCAATTTTTCATCAGAAAGATAAGGTACAGAGCTTGTATAACCAGGTCGAAGCACTTTGTGGGAAATTTTTATCTGGGTATCATTTCGTGGAAAGTTGACCAGATCGGAATAAGTAATGATGATTTTATTCTTTATTTTCTCATACTGGTTTTTATCCATAAAATAATTTCTGAGTTTTTCGTCCGCCACCTGCAAAGCACCGGAACAATCGCTCCCTTTTGACTGGTTACTTTTTTGAAGCAAAGGAGTGAGTTTACTAAGTAAAATTTTCTTATTCTCCGTAAAGTCACTCCATACTTTTGCATTAGCAACTTTTTGACGATCAATATTTTTTTCGTGTTCTTGACGTCCGGAGACTACCGATCCTGCATCCTGCTTATATTCCAAATCTATTCTTTCAGGTGCAGTCAATTTTAAAAAGAGTTCTTTATTTCCTCGGGAATCTTCATCTACAGAATTGAAAAATACGATCAGATCATTGCGGTCCTCATTCTGGTTGCTATAGTTATAAAGATGGTCGATAAGACCGGAGATGTAAGCCGAGTCCACTTCGATATAGTTCTCTTCTTTTCCTCCTTTGGAAGAATAACTGTTGCTGGATTTGTCCAGTATAATATAAAACAGATTCAATCCTTTTTTTGGATGCTCTTGCTTCTGTTCTTTACAGGAAAGCATCAAAAACGTCACTATAAATAATAGTAGAGTTGTTCTCATTTTTTAAAGAATGAAGTGATGATTAGATAAATAATTAGCAAAAACAAGATGATATAGATTATCGAAATGAGCATGCTTCCCAGCATAATGCCCAAAAGAAGAATAACAATGTCGAGTAAAAAAGATACTGGAGTGACCATTACCTTGAGAACATTTCCGAACTGTCCCTGCTGTCCCAAAACACTATTAATACTCTTTGTTACAGTAAATTTTTTGGAAAACGAAAAGGTATCCTGTGCAAAGGTATAGGTTCCGGAAGAGGTTACTTTCTTCAGGGTCATTTGAAAAGAATGTGTCATCCGACGTTCATAATACCTTAAATTCTCCTTATCAGGAAGTTGCATAAATCCCATAATAGTATTTTTATTTAAAAAATTTTCTCAAAAGAATATAAATCAGATAAACAGCCCCAAGTACAATTCCTGCTAACAGAAATGCAGAAAATATATTTTCCGTTTCTATCCATGTGTAGAGAAAAATTACGATTATAACAATCCATAAATAGGACTCTTTTTTAAAATTCATGTGATTCATAGCATTTCTTGCGATTATTATTACATTATCTCTTGTTGTAAAGAATGTTTCGACATTTTCCAACAACTTTTTTGTTTAATACAGTAATCGTAGTAGCAAATCTTTTTTCAAAAATAGAACGTTCTCCAATCCCGCCAATGTGGTTTTCCCACGTTTTTTTGTTTTTTTTCAAAAGCAAAACCGCCTCTCTGTAGAGAAGCGGTTGGATATTTTTTGGAAAGAAAGTTTAAATCAAACCCTTTTCACGGGCTATGGCAATGAGTTGTTCATTATTTCTCGGAGGTACTCCCAGTTTGATCATCAACATACTTTTGCGGTCTTCTATTGCCCGTGACGATAACGGAACATGATTTTCTATATCTTTAATCTTAACACCCCGTGCAATACAGCTCAGTATTTTCAAGTCGTAATCGTCAAATTGCAGATGGTCTTTTCTGAGCAGTAATTCCACTTTACTGCTGTAATAGGTTCCGCCTGATAAAACGATTTCAACCGCACGGCATATCTGGGCACTTCTGAATTCTTCTTTAAGAAGTAAGGCATCAGGATTTACTTTGTCTATAATATATCTGATACGTTCCGGCTGATTGTATTGGGTAGGAATAACAATCTTCAATTCAGTAAATTTCTTTTTAAGTTCCAATGCTAGCCCTTCACCGGATTCGATTTTCTTAGATTCACTTCTCGGAAGATGAATGTCCACAAACGCCATATCAAAAGGGAGCAACTGAGGTTGTCTTTCAGCTTTCTCCAAGGCTTCGTCTATACTTTGAGCTTCTGTAAAAATAAATTCCTGTGACATCAGTTCCAATACACCCCGATAGGCTTCAAGGGTAATCAAATGGTCATCTACCAGTAAAATACGATATTGCTGTTTCATGTAATGGGAATTTTTATAGTGATCGTGGTTCCTTTATTTCTTACGGACTGAAGTTCTACTATTCCTCCCAATTCTTCTGTACGTTTCTTCATTCCGGGAAGCCCCATTCCTGTGGTGGCATTGTCCATCCCTATTCCGTTATCCGAAATGGTAAGGAAAACGGTATTTTCTTTTGACCGGATTTCTATGATAGATTTAGTAGCTTCTGAATGTTCGGTGATATTCCGCACCCCTTGCTGGATAATATAATAGAAAGCAAGTTTGATCCGATTGGATATAGTATCCCAATTGATGGATTCATCAATAAAAAATGAAAATGCTGTTTTTTCTGTAAGTTGGCTACCGGCAAGTTCTCTGATAAGTAAAGGATAAGAAACCTCGGTAACCTGCTGTTCATTCATATCATGGACAATACTGTGGAGTTCCTGAAGAATGGCATCTACATTTTCTACCGCAGGGTCTAGTTTCTTCTTTATCTCTAAAGGTGATGAAACGGCAATGGTATCCAGTTTTAACATCAGTCCGGATAATTTTCCGGCAATGCTGTCGTGCAGGTCGTTAGAGATTCTTTCCTGCTCAAGGTACTTGGCTTTTTCCGAGACTTCCTGTTGCCTGATCAATAATTCCATAATTTCCTTTTCTGCATTTTGCTCTTTCTGCTTCTGCTCCATTCTGGAATATTGAATATATCCTGTTCCTGCCAAGGCAATGACTCCAAATAACCCGATGGCAATGTAGAGATATTTCTTTCTTTTCTCCGTAAGTAACTGCTGCTCTTTATTTTGTAAACGAAGGCTTTTATTTTCTTTTTCTTTTTGACCGGAGGCATAACGGATATCGGCAAATTTTTCTTCGGTCTGCATTTCTTTGTCGTATACTTTTTGCTGAAGTTGGATGTACTGGTTGCCGTAGTCTAATGCTTTGGAACTGTTGCCGGAACTTTCGGCATTGTCACGCAGAATCTTCAATGCTAATAATGAATTACGAAAAGTTCCCATTTGATAGGAACTTTTAAATGCTTTTTCGGCAAAGGCATCTGACATTTTGTAATCATGATGATAACGGTAATATTCTGCCAAATGCAGGTGGCTCATGACGGCTCCCTCATGGTTTTGAACTGATTCCCTTAATTTCAATGCTTTAGAATATTCAGCCAATACTTCTGAATTTTTATTTTGTAAAAAATGCAAGTGGGCTCTATTATCAATAATACGAGCGTATTCTTCAGGGTATTTTTCTAATTCAGATTGTGGATGCTTAAATGCCTGAACAAAATATTTTTCAGCATTTCGATAGTCCTTATGATCCTTGTAAGTAGTTGCTATGTTATTAAGACTTTGTATGGTCAGTTCTTTATTTCCTGATTCCAAACGAAGAGCTAACGATTTTTTATAGTATAGTATCGATTGGTTAAGGTTTCCCAAATGATCGTAAATAATGCCCAGATCATTATAAATACCGTGTAAAAAATCAGGTTTTTGTTCTTTTAATAATTCCAAAGATCGAAACAGACTTTCTTTAGCTTTTGTATGGTTTTGGACATTTTTCTCCAAAATTGCCATCCTAAAAAGGGTTTTGGCGATTCTCAGTGTGTCTTTCGCTTTAGAATACAATTCGTAGGCTCTATGATAATTTTCGTACGCCAGACTGCTGCTTTCATTTTGGTCATAGTAATAACTTCCGACATAGATATAAACCTTACCTTCTAAAGCCGGATCTTTAAGTTCTTTTGCATAAAATATAGCTTTACGGCAATGGAAAAGTAAAGAATCTTCTTTTTTATTTTCATAATTTTTTTCCATCTGCCCAAAATGATTTTCATAATTATTGAGCAATTCTCCCTTATTTTGAGAAAATCCAAAGAAACTAACGAAAATAAAAAGTAAAGTAAAGAATTTCATCATTGTTGTATAAAGATATGAAAAATCATAAATATAAAAAGAGACTGCATTTATTGCAGTCTCCGGTTTATCGTTATAATAATTTAACGTAACTTTCAAATCTTCTGAATCAATCCTTGGGTGGGGGATTGCTACTTCCTTTATCACCTGTATCACTATCCAGTGATAATACATACTCGATCGGATGATCATTCTGCTGGTTTTGCTCTTCCTCTTCACAGGATACCAGACTTAGTAATAATAATGATACTGCACTCAGTATCGTAATGGTCTTTCTCATTTTGACACATTTTAAAATTTAACAATATTTAAAAGTGTCAGGCCTGACTGTGAGAAGTATGTCGGCTATTGTAATTCAGGTGGCTTTCTCAAGGCCGGCTTTTTTACAATATTTTTCATACTTTTTAAGATCTTAAATCCGGCTCGTCAGCCGGTGGAAATTTCTATTACAAAGTGACGGAATATTAATAAGGGCGTCATTGACTTTAAATGGAAATGATGTGGAACTTTGTGTCCGGAATCAAAGAATGAAAATTCCTAAAAGTGAATATGAGGACACTGAAAAAGTGTTTAGCTTTTTACTGTCAGATTAAATCAAAATGTATTCAACTTATATCTGAAATTTAAAAAAATGTAAGGGGTTTTGAAAAGTTGATGAGGTTTTGACAGAAATTTTTTTGGTTTTGAAAAATTGATGTGTAAATACACATCAATTTAAAAACATTCACAACATCAGTAACTTACCGTTACACTGTTCTCTGCATACATTCTCAGCAGAAGCAGGTCTTCCAAAACTTCCTTTTTTACGGTCCATCCTTCGGTACTGTTGTCATACCAAAGTTCACAACCTTTAGATCTCTCG
Organism: Chryseobacterium limigenitum; assembly: GCF_900114875.1. Taxonomy (GTDB): domain Bacteria; phylum Bacteroidota; class Bacteroidia; order Flavobacteriales; family Weeksellaceae; genus Chryseobacterium; species Chryseobacterium limigenitum. Next base: position 9,562 of record NZ_FPKW01000009.1, on the reverse strand, counting down.
ATATTGATTTTACCGATTTGTACAGATTCTCTCTTCATTGTACCATTTTCATCTTTCTCAATGAGAAACTCCAAAGACTTTACTGTTTCAGGATTTACCGTTACAGACCTGTTGACAGGAACTGCTCCTTCTCTTATAAGAGAGCGGATAACCCTGTTCACATCAATACAGACTATAAATTTAGGTTTCGGATAGATTTCTCCCGTTGAGTCCAATAACTCTTTAACACCTCCGAAGATGAAGGTGTTAACACTCATTTTTGTTTTCATTTTATTTTAGGAATTTCTTCGGTACAGAACGGCTACCGAATTGCCACACCATAATTTTTATGGTGCAGCAGCACTATAATGATTTTGTGTGAATTGTCAAGAGTAACTTATTCAACGATATTTTTTGTATTTATAAAACCAACAAATTTATTGTCGTTCCCTATTTGGTTTACCGTTACGGATAAGTTTTGTACTGCTTTCAGAAAATCGTTCACATCAATACTTTTTAGGAAAGCGTGAACCGCCTGCTCATTCAACTGAATAGTAGGGTTAAGATATAATGACCTGAAAAAAGTTTCGCTCTCACTCATTTTCCAGTCCTGTTTCTGCATCAGATAGGCAATCTTGGTGATCGACCGTGTCAGGTCAATCTGATAATTGATTAAGGCATCCTGACGGGAAGCATTTTCTTTTCTGATGTGGGTCGGAACAACTCCAAACATCCGTCCCGAAGTCTCTTCCAATGTCCGGATGAAGGTTTTCTTATCAATATCGTCATCAGTAAAATAATACAGGGTTATACTTCTTGTAGTCTTATTCTTTACTTCAACACCAAGATTAAATCCGTTATACTTAGTGAAAAATGTTGAAAATGAATGTCCTATATCGGTTATTAAATGTTGGTGAGAACCTTTTAACTGATAAGTGTAATCAGGTGATAACATCCTGTATTTGATACATCCTGCACCGATTTGAACTTTTCCGTTCTCTCTCTTTTCATAATCCAACAATCTTTCTCTATCTTCTTTCAGAAAGGTCGAAATATTGGCATTTGCAAAATAAATGTTTCCCTGCAAATTTTCAAAATCAACATCAAAATGGGTGACCCCATCAAAGATACTGTGGTCTTCTCCTCCGATAAAATGCAAATGGCTTTTGACTTTTATGGCATTAAAAACAGTTTCATCACGAAAAGACACATTTTCGATTTCTGCACTGTGGAATGTTGTATTTGTAAATTCGGGATTGTAAATGATGCAGTCTTTCATATTGAATATATCAACGGTACATTCCACAAATTCAAATAGTCCTAATGTCTTTAAATTACTGAATTCTGTAAACTCAACAGAGTCGATGACACAATTCCGAAATGAGAAATCCATATAAACGGCAGGATTATGCACATAATGAAACGTCTGATTGAAGTTACATTCCTTGAACATCATAATGGGAACCTGGGTATCTTCACTCATACTTGCATGCATAAAGGTGATTGTTCCTTCAAAATGGCAGTTGGAAAAATGAAATGCAGAAGAAAACATACAGTGCGTAAAACTCAAATCTCCTTTTATAGTTATGTTTTCGGCAAATATCATCTGATGAAAAATTCCGTTTTCAATTTCTGCATCCGATAATAATTCCAAATAATCAATCTGATGTTTTCCTTTTCCGGCTATAAAGTAAAAATCCTGAAATTTGAGATCGCTATTTTTCTCTGTCAAAGTGTTTTTCAATACCATCAGCCATTGTACAAAATCTTGATCTCCCTTCCATTCAATGTCGGTACTGTGGAAAATACATAATCCGTCTTTATCGAATGGCAGATGATCAACGATTTTGTTAAAAGAGCAGTTTTGCTTGTCTGCAGGTAGTGATTCGTAATCCTGATAGCGGTGTTTGCACATAGTTATAAATATACAGTATCGGCATTCATATTCCAAATATTGGTATTGCCTTCACCTTGCTGATTGTTGTTATAAGTAATTTTGGAGCTTTTATCTTCCGGTTCTTCTGATTCTTTCTTGTTTTTGTTTATAGAGGAAAAATCAGCGAAACTCTCATATTCTAAATACTTTGCCAACAGGTTCAAAGTTTTTAAATCGGGGGTATATTTTTTTCTTTCCTTAGTTTCATCTTCTGCCTTATCCTCCTTGTTAAACTGTTTCAAAAGCTCAGGCGGTAAAAATTCCTGAAATCCCCGCTTGATTGTTTTGGAGCTAACTACATCGTGCTTTAAATGGGCGTATTTTTCAGTGATAGCCTTAGCTACAAATGAAGAAAGCTGCCCTAATTCCTCAGCTGATTTTATTATAGACGCAGCTGATTCAAATACTTTCTGATATAATAATTTTTCCATAGTCTTACTATTGTTCTGTAAAATCCGGACATACATTTCCGGTATAATTCCCGATGAATGAAACCACGCTCTCATTGAATAATAGGAATTTTGTTCTGAAGAAAAATACAATGCTTTTATGTGGATCACTTCGGAACAGGTCAAAAGTAAAAAGATTCCCAAAATAAACAATGTGGTTTTCCCACATATAAACAATAAAAATAGTAAAAATTATAAAATCAAATCATTATGAATCCAACATTTCAATTACTCATGAGCGTTATCGGAAAATTGATCGTCTCAATCCTAAGATTCGTCTTAGCCGTCATTTACTCGGGCTTCAAGTTCGTGAACACCATCTGTGAATTCTTTATCAGTCTTATCGATGAAATTTTAAACCGCTTACAATGATTAAAAATTTCCTTTTAAAACAAATTAAAAAGCAGATCAGCGAAAGTTCTCCGATAGGGAAACAGTTCGTAGAAAACGTTTGGGAAAAAGACCACAGCTTAAAAGCATCGTTCGGTAAGCCTTCCTCGCTCATTTCGCCTCACGAAAAAGGATTCTGCATTGATGGGAAGAACTTCATTTCCATCGCCAAGAGCCGAGAAAATTATCTCGTGGTAGCACCCAGCGGCAAAGGGAAAAGTCAGGTTTCCGTATTTCCGTTTCTATTAAATGCCAAAGGAAAATTTTCGATTATTGTCAACGATCCCAGTGGAGAGCTGAGCCAAACAATATCTTACTTAGAATCAGTTGGCTATCGCTGTTCTGTTCTGGATTTTGGTAAGAAAACGGGAGTTTATTTCAATGTTTTGGATGGATGCAAAAATAATCTGACCCAAATGAGAAAGGTGGCAAAGACTTTAGTTTCTGCCACCACTCACGAAAAAGAGGATTTCTTTACCATATCGGCAGAGGATTGCATTGTTCTGTTTATTCAATATCTGACAGAATCTGAGCCTTCAGAATACTTGAATCTCGCTAACGTCTACCGCTTGATTTTAGAATACCAAGCCAGCCCGAATACCATTGAAAACTTAGTCGCTACCAAAGGAACTGAAGGCGTTTTCAGAAAATTCCGCGCACTTGCCGGGACCTCTGAAAATACGAGAAAATCAATCGTAGCTTCAGCTCTTGCTGCGCTGTCTTTTGTAGGAGAAGATCCTACACTTTGCGATATCACTTCAAGAACAACCATTCGTTTTGAGAATTTTAGACATCAGCCTCATGCATTGTTTGTACAAGTCCCTGTGGGCGATACAAAATTTTACGCTCCTATCGTTTCTATGCTATTCCAATCCTTTTATCGTTATAGCTTCAATAACCTTCCATCAAATAACGAACTAGATATCTTTTGTATTCTTGACGAATTCGACACTTTAACGGCGATAAGTGACTATTCTGCCATTATCTCCAACGCCCGAAAATTTAAAATTCCACAACAAATCATTCTCCAGTCCGAAGCATTGTTAAGCAAGTATGGCGAAAATTCTAAAAACATTCTCAACAATTGTAACGTAAAATGCTACTACGGCGGGCTTGGAGAAGAATCTTACCAATTGGAACGTATTCTCGGAAGTTACGAATATGACAAAGAAACCGGACACTCAAAACAAAGACCGCTCATGGCAGCCTCGGAAGTACGTGAGATGAAGGATCAAATACTGGTTATTCCGTCAGGAGACAAACCTTTGAAAGTTTCAGTTACTCCGGCATATAAACAGCCTGAACTGGTCAGGAAATTAAATATGCGTTCCCAAAATCCTCAGCCTGTAGAAAACTTTACCGTAAGCTACATAGACCTTACTCCTTACCGATAATACGACTACAAAATGCAAAGCGAACAATATGAAGTAAGAATAATCCTGCTGGATTATCTGACATCCAATACAAGACAAGATTTTAAGAGAAGATTACGGCTGAAATACTCTGAAAAGCAGTGCGAAATATTAATGGAAAAATTGGACTCATTCTCCTCGAACTGCAACAAGAATTCATTACTGCTTTCCTTCCCCTATATCTGGGATAAAATAAAAGAAGAAGCAATTTCAATGACACGCGATGAGGCGGCGGAACTCCTGTGGAATAAAGGATACCAAAAATTGGGACTTTCAAAAAAGCAGCTAGGAGAAATCTGTTTCAGCTGGTTGGTGGTTGAAAAGAAGTTTTTGGAATTCAAAAAAGAACAATTGCTGGAAACATCAAAAAATAAACAACAGAATAACAATTTAGAACACGAACGATAATTTTTAATAACCCAAATACAATCACAATGAAATTAATGACAAAAGAACTCGAAAAACGCTTTGCTGAGGTTGGTGACCAATCACAAAGCTCAAATCCTTTAATTATTGCTAAGTTTTTTGCTCCTTCACATTCTGCTACTTGGTATGCCACGGAATTAGATGTTGAGAATTCTATTTGCTTCGGCTACGTTACGGGTCTAGCATTCGATGAGTGGGGAACATTTTCAATTACCGAACTAGAAAGTCTACAACTTCCTTTTGGACTACACGTTGAACGTGACCGATTTTTCAAAGAAATCCGTTTCAAAGAACTGATTAAGGAACAAGATATTGATTTGGAACATTATTAACAAAAAATATAATTATGGGAACACGAAATCTTACGATGGTTATATACAACAACGAAACCAAAATTGCAAACTATGGGCAGTGGGACGGCTTTCCTGAGGGCAACGGTCTCACAATCCTTTCTTTTTTAAATGAAAAAGAAAATATAGAAAAACTCAAAGAAATTCTACCAAAAATACGGTTTGAAAACGATCAGGATATCAAAGAAAAATCTGAATTTTCAAAATCTATCGGTGCAAGAGAAGGATGGGTAAATATGGATCAGACAGAGCTTTATGACAAGAAATATCCCCTGGATTCCCGAAATCTTGGCGGAGCAATACTGGATAAATTACTGGAGTATCAAAACGAATCTGAAATCGTATTGATTGATTCTGAAAAATTTGCAGCGGACAGCATATGGTGTCAGTGGGCATATGTCGTGGACTTGGATAAAAACACCCTCGAAGTGTATGGTGGATTGAATGAATCCGGAATTAGTCAAAAGGATAGATTTTTTCACCTACATAATCCTAAAGATCGAATCCGTCCGGTTAAAATTATAAAAACGTTTTCACTCGATAGGCTTCCCGATGCCGAAAAGTTTATTTCTGAATGCAATAAAGAGCAGAACAGAAATATCTCCAAAGATAAAGACTTAGAACCGTAATTGTAAAATCTCATGCAACCCGAACCGTGGACATATAAAACTTTGCACGATTATCTGGACGACCTCTTCAGAAACAAAAACCCTGATAATGAAGAGATTATTCAGGCAAAGACAACGTACAGGCGATGTTATAACACACGGCTCAAGCAGTTACAGAGAGAAAAGTTCAAAGAAATTATCGTCATACTTTCCAAAGAAGAGTTGGAGCTGCTCAAGCGAAAATTAGAGCCTCAACAGTCGGTAAGTGACTATATCAAAAAATTGATAGTGGCTTATCTTGATAATAATCTGACTACGCTTAATCCGCAGAATAATCAGAAAAAAGACCTAACCCAAATAGAACAGCAGCTTTTCAACCTCATTGATTACCTCGAAAGTTTGATCTACCAAAGGCGTTTTGTAGACAACAATCAAATTGGAAAACTGGAACAACAGCTTGAGCAATTACAGCAAAAGCTTGAATCAATGTAACAATTCATCGGTTTGTTCATGTATCAATGCAAAAGTCTGCAACCTAAAATCTAAAACCCTGTTACCTGAAATAATGATTATCAAAAGTAAATCTTATAAAACTACCCGAACTTTTACAACGGTCTTGAACTATATCTTTCGTGAAAACGAGAAAGATAACGGATTTGAACTTACGAAATTCATTAAAGGTAAAAATCTATCTGTAGAAGAATTAAGCCGGCAATTCCTGTCCAATGAAGCATTTAGAATGACCAAACGCAAAAATTCCGTAGTCCTATATATGGATATACTGTCATTTCATCCAAGAGACTCTGAACGATTGACCAACGACAAACTTCATCAGATCACACTCAAATATCTTTCTTTGCGTGCTCCAAAATCCATTGCCATAGCTACCGTTCATAAAAATGAAAAAGACCATACGCATTTACACATTGTTTTTAGTGGCGTGGAATATAAAACAGGAAAATCCATCCGTATTTCCAAGGAAGATTTTAAAAATAAGGTAAAGCTCGAAATGGAAAAATACCAACAGGAAGTATTCCCCGAACTCTTGCTTTCAAAAATAAACCACGAAAAATCACGATCCCCTCAAAAGCAACACATCAAAGAAGCTGAAAAATTTTTGGAAGCCAATGGCGAGGTTTCGGAAAAGCAAAATCTTTTGAAACTACTTGAAGAAGTTTTTACAACTGCATCCTCAGAAAAAGATTTTTATCAAAAATTAGAATCAAAGAACATAAAACTCTATTCCCGAAACGGGAAAATTATAGGTGTCGAAGGTAAGCGAAAATTCAGGTTTTCACGCCTCGGTTATACCCCCGAATTGTTACAGTCATTAGAGCAAAATCCAACCCAAAACCGGCGTACGGAATGGCTCCAAAAAACAAGAGAAAAAAGCAAAGAAAAAGAACGAAAATGGTAAGAATAACAACGCCCAAAATCAGACAAAAAATTAACAATAAACAAGAAGGGGGCTTGGGGGATTTCCCCCAACAGGAGGGCAATATGAGGGGAAGCAACGAAGTGCTGACCGTCATATTGCAATCCTGCAGTCCGTAGCCGGACAGGCAGGATTCCCAAGAGTATTGCCCTATTCCACCCCACTATTTTCCATAAGCTAAAGTTCTCTTAAAGTTTGAAAAGTTACTTTTTAATGCCCAAATAAAGTGTTAAGTTTCATGAAAGTTCCACCCCGAAATACAGCCCAAAATGAAGCGAAAAAACAGCCCGTTTTTTCGGAGAAAATGATGGGCGAAATTCGGATGAAGCTTTGGCAGTTTTCGGAGATAGAATTTCTGATTCATAAAGAAAAAAATCTCAAAATAAAAAATAAAATACACTGATGGAAAACGTTATTATTTACACAAGGGTTTCTACAGCTGAACAAAAAAATCATGGCTATAGTCTTCGCCATCAGAAAGAGCAGCTCGAAAATTATTGTATGCAAAAAGGTTTGAGAATTATTGCTCACTATGAGGAAGACCACTCCGCAAAAAACTTTTCCGCAAGACCGGAGTTTCAGAAAATGCTTCGGTTTATTCAATCCAATAAAAACAAAGTCGATGCGCTTTTGTTTACCAAATGGGATCGATTTTCACGAAATACAGAGGCTTCATACAGTATGATCAGAAAATTGCGGGAAATAGACATCGAAGTGAATTCTATTGATCAGCCTCTTGATCTTACCCAACCCGATTCTAAAGTCCTCCTTGCGATTTATTTAACAATTCCGGAGGTGGAAAATTTGAAGATAAGCCTCAGAGTCAAGGACGGCGTGCGTAAAGCCAATAAAGAAGGTGCTTATACTACCACAGCTCCAAAAGGGTACTTAAATACCCGGAATTCGGAAGGAAAAGCAACACTTATGCCTGATCCTGTCACGGCTCCTATTGTAGAAGCAATATTCAGGGATTACGGAACAGGATTGTATTCGGCAGAAGAGGTTCGGGAAAAATACAGTAAGAAACTGAAAATATCCCGAAACGGTTTTTTCTGTTTGTTAAAGAACCCAGCCTATATGGGAAAGATTCTGATAAAAGCTACGAAAAAAGAGGATGAAATGCTGGTGGAAGGATTGCATCCCGCACTTGTAGATTCAGAGACTTTTGAAAGGGTTCAATTGATACTGAAAGGTAAATACAAGCCAAAATTCAGAACTATTACCGAAATTGATGAAGCCCTACCCCTTCGAGGTTTTCTGATATGTCCCAAATGCGGAAAAACACTCACGGGAAGCGGGAGTAAAGGTCGTGGTGGCAGGAATACTTTTTACTATTATCACTGTACACGTTATTGTGGGGCAAGAGAGAAAGCCAGAAATGTGAATGCTCTTTTTGAGCAACTTTTATCAGAAATGAGGATTGAAGAGGATCAGGAAACGGTGTACAAATCAATATTGGCAGAAAAATTTTCTGAACAATATGAGGATAAGCAAACCACCATCAATTCGCTTCATCGGGAACGGGATAATCTACAAAAACGTATTGAAATGGCAGAGGACTCATTCTTTGAACGCCAGATCGATGCTCCTACTTTCAATTCGATGAAACAGAGAATTGATAATCGTTTGATGGAGATAAAATCAGTACTCAAGGCACTTCAGGTTAAAGAACGTTACTTCGATAAACATCTTCGGGAAGGTGTTTCTTTCTTACAAGGTATCGATACCATTTATCGTGAGGGTTCCGCAGAAATTAAAAAGAAAATTGTTCAGGCTCTATTCTGTGAAAAACTAGTATATCACGAAAATTATTTTTCTACACCGGTAATTGAAGATACCATTGAAATGATTCTTTTTAGAGAAAGGAGGTTGAGACTGCTCAGAATAATGGATATACAACAGGTTGAGGAGGAACTTATTGTGCATTAAAAATCCTTGCTATTAATAACAAGGATTTAACATCAAGAGAAAAAATGGATTACATTTTTATTTTTTACTTTCCTCAACGGAAATTTTTCTGAATTCTTTGAACAGCTTGCTCAACTCCAAAGCTGATTTTCTTGCTCTTGTTCCGGCCGCTTTGTTTCCTTTTTCTGATTGTAGCTCAGCTTCATTAGAGAAAGCTTCAAATTCTGCGTTGATCTTTTCGATAAGTTCTTTCATTGTGTAATTGAATTATTAATTAAAATAGAATTGCAAATATAAAAGATAATGTGAATTCCGGTATCAAATGCAATACAATTTTGAACCCAGACCAAACGCATTAAAAATTTAGCATTTCAATGAGATAATCTAAATTCCAAGCTGCCATTTTTCTCATTCTTTTGATGCTTATTTTCTTGTTTTTAAGTTGTTTTTCTTGCAATAATTTTAACACTAATTTTAGTATAATTGAGAAGTTTTCGGCTATATTATTGTTCCGTTTACGGCTTTCATCTTCTTTTAAAATCACATCTAAACTCCAATGTAATTTATTTTCAATTAGCCAATGATTTCTGGTATGTTTTAAAAATATTTCAGGCGTATTCAATTGACTACTAATGTAATATCGTTTATCTTTTGTTTCTTTATTTTTAC
>NZ_FPKW01000058.1 GCF_900114875.1 Chryseobacterium limigenitum | reverse complement strand
TAGTTTTTATTGGTTTGCTTGTTGTATTCTCCGTAAACCTGTACAGCCCAGGTAAGAATTTTTTCCCTGTCTCCGCGTGTTTGTCTTTCTATTTCGGCATAAGAGACTCCTGATGAAGCGATGAGATCTTTTGCAGCAGGTAAAAGCATTTCTTTTTTATAATCACTTAATTCTGCCGATGTTCTTGGCGTCGCAGGAGCAGGCTCTTTCTCCATTGCCACTTTTTTGATCGCCAGATTGAATTTTTGTACAGCTTCGGGCTTTGAAATATCCGGAGTTGTATTTGTAGCGATATTTTCATTAGCACAAGACAGAATTGTAAGCATTGAAATACTTAGAAGTAAAATTGTTTTTCTTAGTTTCATGATAATTGTTTTGAATTAAATGATTAAAATATGACAACCCAGGTTGCACCTCCAACTGTAAAAAGGGTTGCTCCCGCCATAGATGGTGGAATTACATTTCCTGTTAAATCTGAAATTACAGTGGTAGTTCCGCAAAATTGTCCCATAAAATAATATCCGCCGGCATTTACTCCGGACTGATCCTGCACACCGAATTTGATCCCGGTCCATGTTGTAAAATTGCTGAAAGTAGCAAGAACTGGTGCCGGAGCGGTATATGGAGCCGCATAATTGGAATTGAGAACCCATCTGCCTACTTGAGGGGTCGTTGGCACTGCAGCATTAAATGCAAAAGTATTATTTACATTCTTGTCATAACTGGCATCTATTGAGATTGATGGATCATTGGTGTATCCTAACTTTAATAAATTATTTGTGGCATCTCTTGCTTCCAACATTGGGGTACATCCTGTTGTTGGACTTCCTAGATTAGACTTAATCAGATGATATTCTACATAATAGGGAGTGTAATTTTGTATATAAAGAGTTCCTGGTGCTGGTGTTTGAGCAGAAATGCAATATGAAGCAACTAATGTTGCCAGTAAAAGTAGTTTTTTCATGATTTTAGTTTTCAGATTTATAGTTTTTATTGGTTTGCTTGTTGTATTCTCCGTAAACCTGTACAGCCCAGGTAAGAATTTTTTCCCTGTCTCCGCGTGTTTG
>NZ_FPKW01000040.1 GCF_900114875.1 Chryseobacterium limigenitum | reverse complement strand
ACAAACAATTTGCTTATAATAATGCTTAAACGTTTTGTGAGCGCCCAAATGAAAGCCAATCATAATGGTAATGATTTCAGAATCCGACATTACCGATTTTCTGTTTCTTCTCTTTTTGTGATCTCCGAGTGTTTGAAGTTTCATTTGCTTGATTTGGGAGTCAAATTCTTTACAAAAATCGTCAACTTGTACAAAAATATTTGTAATTTGGTCTTTCAAAATCATAAGCAATAGTTCGTTTAAATATTTGAATGTCAGAAACTTAAATATACGAATTATTGCTTTTTATTGCAAATTTTTATTCTGTTTCTTATCCCGAGCTCAGGTTAATTAATTTCTTTTATTGAACGCTCAGATTTCATTTCATTTTATAGTTTTGTATTTGTCTATTCCTTAATTACTTACAAGTTAGGGTAGCTAATGGGTATCTTCATTTTCGCACCTCTATGTTATTCGATCTATTTTTGATAAAGATTTTAAAATACATACGAAGCACAAAGATGAAAAGTAAAGAAACAGGCTGGTTTCGTTCCCAATGAAAACTTGCCTGTTTTGTTTTTGTTATTCTTAATAGATTGGCAAAAAAGAATGACCCAAATTTTTACACTCGCTTTTCGGAAGTATATCCTTATTTCCAAGATAAATTGCTCTCCATAAATCTGAATTTACAGACTAGCGAATTAATCCTGCTCGCTTATATTTATTTGAATTTTGAAACCAAAGAGATTGCAGATTATATTTTTAAGTCATCCAAAACTATTCAGAATAGGAAACATCTTTTGAGAAAAAAACTAAATATACCCACACATCAAGATTTTCATATTTGGCTTAAATCTAATTTTAAATAGAAAGTCTACCTAAAATTCCCTTTCGCCTTCCTTTAGCTGGTAAAGCTTTTTGACTCCATATAAACGGCTGTAAATCTGTAATTTAAAATTTCGGGTATATGATGGGTATCAACTTTTTTTAACATTAAACAACTATTGTATTCTTTTGTAAAAGAGTTTACGAATCATAAATGAAGTCATATTTAAAACCGAAAAATACAGATGTCAACTGCATCCATTGTCTATGGAAGTTGTGTTGTATGGTTCTATTTTTTGTATTTGGTTTTATTTCTGCTAAGATATTCGTAACAGATTCTACAATAGCATTTCATTATGGTAATCCTAACCATGCAGAAGAAACTCATTTTTTTTCAGAAAATATTGAAAAATCCGAAATATTCATTAGTAAAGGTACTGTGCTGATTGGTTTTTATCCGTCCGAAAATTATAAAATTGCTTCTAAAAAGCAAACCCTAAAGACAGTAACAAAACCCAAATCGCTGATAAAAAATATCCAAAAAAAAGTAAAACTTCCCCAATATGCAGTATCTGTCAACAATATTTGCATTAAAGAATCATCAGAACATTTTTTTTGGAACACCCGAATCTCTGCTTTAAATAGCGGAATATTAATTAGCAATATTTCTTCAAAATACAATACAGGCGTATTGACTAGCATTTCTTTTCACTCATTATTCTTAGATAAAGAAAGTCTAAAGATTGATATTGATTGCTGTGAATTGAAAATATTTTTTATTACAAAAAATTTCTTTATCCGGCCTCCTCCAACTTTCCTTTACATATAATAGTTTAATTATTCAAATCAAGAAATCATTCAAGTATTACGCAGAATGGGTTTCCTCAATTTGTTCATTTTTTTTCGATAAATCTATCGAAGCGGGATTTTTTTTGCAAAAAACAAGGTAAATACAATACAATTTATGATAATAAAATTAAAACATTTAGTAAACTTACTTGTGTTCTTATTAATGGTAGGAATATCTACCAATCTAATAAAAGCACAGGATACTGACGGAGACGGAGTTCTCAATTCCGTTGATTTAGATGATGATAACGACGGTATTCCGGATGCTGAAGAAAGCCCGAATTGTTTCTTTACGGTATATGAAGCCAACCGTGTTGCTTCCGTTATCTCAACACTTAACGGAGCAGGAACAGATCCTGCAGCAGGAATAGATATTCCCCTTCTTTACAATGATAATATCAATGATGGTACGGTTGCAGCCGCTTACAATTTTGCTGGCAGCCAAACAATTACATCAGGTTCATCTATTTTCACTATAAAATATCCTACTCCCATTACTATTAAATCATTAACAGTAATACAGGCTTCGAGCGGAATGTCAAGTAGCGGATATGCAAAACTGTACGGTTCTCAAGATGGGATAAGCTATACTTTACTTACTACGGGTAATGGAATAAGCATTTCAAGTACTACTGTTACGTTCAATAATACTTCAACGACAGAATATTTATATTATCAAATAAGATATATAGGAACTTCCACATCAGGTAATGCAACGTCAGTTACAGCCGGAACTGCTACCATACACGAAATATATTCACTAGCAGCATCTACTCCCGTTTATAATCCTTCTGCTCATCCAAAACCGGGAGCATGTAATGATGATCTTGATAATGACGGAATACCCAATCATTTGGACTCTGATAGTGATGGAGACGGTTGTTCAGATGCTTACGAAGGGAGCGCAACCGCAAACAAAACAGTTAGTGTAATCCCTGGTCCTTATGGAGCTAACGGATTAGCAAATTCTTTAGAAACCAGCACAGAAAGTGGTACGGTAAATTACGTTTCTACTTATAGAAAGTATGCAGCTAAATTGTCTCAAAAACTTTGTGTTGACACAGATAGTGATGGCGTTTCTAATCCGATAGATCTAGATGATGATAATGATGGTGTATTAGATACGGAAGAGGGCGAATTTTGTGGAAGATTGGATAGAAATATAAGAGTTGGTTATTTAAACGTTGGAGCAGGTAATAATGGTTTGGCTACAAATCTTTTATATAACCTCAATAATTTTGGAGCAAATGGAGTTTATAATAAAGTAAGAGGTGTTACTCTTATCCCATTTGCTACTGCAGCTTCGGTTACCGAAGCCAATTTACTTGCTCAAAATATCGATATATTTTTCGTGGGGTCTTCAGGTTCTGATGCTACTACTTCTTCCGATAAAATACCTACATCCGTGAATACTATTCTAATCACTTGGGCTAAAAATAACGGAAAAGGAATATTTGCCCTTCAAAATAATGCAATAGATTATGGATATTCAGTAACCGATAACAATGTGAATCCAAATACACCAGTAGGTGTTTTAGGCCGAGATTATTATACCAATGGATATTGGCCAACTCCTTCTCTCAATCAGGGCGGTACAGTTCAGATGACAATTAAGTCTTTGAGCCGAACTTTTGATTTCTTAATGCTGGATGCCAATCTTAGACCTGTGGTAATCACAGACAGAGAATATAATTTGGTGATCTTCCCTGATGCGACCATCTATAACTCAGAAGCTACCAATGCAACACCCATTACAGATGACCAAAAAGCTATAGCTGATACTTGGGCTTATGTTTTCGATAAATATCTGGATAACCAATGTACCTGGCTTGATACCGACGGAGATTTAACACCGAATCATTTGGATTTAGATTCCGATCAAGATGGATGTAGCGATGCTCTAGAAGCAGGAGCAACCAATTCTGGTGTATCAAATTTTGCTTTTGTCTCACAAGCAGGATCATCAACAGACAGTAACAGCGATGGATTAGCAGACATCGTAGATACCAATCTAAACGGAATTCCTGATTATTTGAGTACTTACAACCCTCAGGCAATTAATGGATCTATTAAAAAATGTATTGATAGCGATGGAGACGGTTATCTTGATATTAGCGACCTAGATGATGATAATGATGGAATTTTAGATACCACTGAAGGGTTGACTTGCAATTTATTAAACAGAAATTTAAGAATCGGTTACTTAGACACAACACTCGGGAAAAGTGGCTTAATGATTAATATGTTATCTAATCCTGTAAACTTCAGTTTGAGTGGAACATATAATAAATTTCCGGGAGTCACATTTGTACCTTATGCCACGCAGACTGCTATTACCGAAGCTCAGCTGTTAACGGATAAGATAGATATTTTCTATGTTGGTTCATCAGCACTAGATGCACAAACGACTTCAGACAAACTATTAACCGCAACAAATGCCAGAATTATGGCTTGGGCATCCAATAATGACAAAGGAGTGGTTGTCTTACAGAATAATGCAGCCGATTATGGATATATTCTAAACAATGTATATCCAAACAGTAATCCAAGTTCTCCTTATGGTCCGCTTGGTGAGGCTGTGTTTACCAACGGTTATTGGCCCGAAACCGCATTTAATATGTCTGGAACCGTCCAAATGTCTATTAATTCTGAAACAAGAAGATATGAGACAGCAATGGCAGATATACAGGGAAAAGCCACCTTTGTAAGGGATGGAGATGAAAAAATAGTTTTCTTTCCTGATGCTACGATATTTATAAGCGATCAAACACAATCCACTATTGGTACAAACACTACATTAAAAGTAGCTGCTGATGTTTGGGCTTTTGCATTTGATGTTTTTATTAATGGTATATGTAGTTCAATAGATACAGACGGAGACGGAATCCCTAATCATTTAGATTTGGATTCCGATAACGATGGTTGCTTAGATGCAATAGAAGGCAGTGAAAACGTAACCACAGCACAATTGACAACAGCCGTAGGAACAGTTACTGCAGGAACAGGTTCTACAGCTTCTAATCAAAATTTAGGAAATACAGTAGATTCTCAAGGAGTCCCAACTGTTGTAAATTCTGGTGGTGCTGCCGATATTGCAACAGACCAAGGACAAGGGATCGGAAGTTCTGTAACGGCTAACGCTTTAGCAGTAGCAGGTACGATATCTGCCAATCAGACCCTATCTTCAGGAAATACACCTGCAACATTATCACTTACTGGCTCTACAGGTGCCATACAGTGGCAAGTATCTTCTGATAATTCTACATTTACCAATATTTCCGGAGCAACAGCAGCTACATATACACCCGGAGCATTAACAGCAACCACTTATTACAGAGTATTAGTGACAAGTATAGGGGGATGTACTGAAACATCTGATGTAATTACTATTACCATTATGTCATTATGTTACAAGCCGGCAGTAACTGCGGGAACGGTTTTGGAGACTAAACTTGGTATCACTGCATTAGGAAGAGCCGGTACAGACAGCGGAAGCTGGCCAATGGTTCGTAAAGGTGCATGGACAGTTCTGGAGTCCAAGGAAAAAGGATTTGTTGTAAACAGAGTTTCTGCAACTGCCGATTTAAGCCAAATTACTAATGCTGTTGAAGGAATGATGATATATGATGAAGAAGCTGATTGCTTAAAAATCTACACTATCAAAGAAGGAGATTCCGCAGCAGCTTGGCATTGCTTTAATACTCAGGCTTGTCCGGATTAATACTAATTACAAATGATAAAAGAGGTGAAGATTTTAAAATAGATAAAAAAACAAAATTACCCAATCACCTCTTTATCTTCTTCACTAAAAAAAGAACAATGAAAAAATTTATAATAACACTATCATTATTTTATGCAACTGCTGCCTTGTCACAGGTGGCAATAGGTAAGAGCTCTATAACTCCCGGATCTGCCATCTCACTAGAATTTTATGATTTAGCAGATAATGCGAAAGGAATAGTAGTTCCATGGGTATCTACTGTTGCTAATAATCCTGTAGCTTATAATTCTACAACCGGAACTGGCTACAGAGGAATGCCGGGAATCATAGTGGATGGAACAATTATTTTTGATCTTTCTGATAAGAAAATGAAATACCGAAAGGCAGGAGCCTGGTTTAATCTTACAGGAAATCCTACTTTCCCATTGGTTGTAAAAAATACCTCAAATAATGATGTTACTTTTACTCAATTTAATAATGTCGATTCTTCCTTGCAAGATAGTAAAGCTGAAGTTAATGGTGCTAGAGTAGCTATAGGTAACAACGGAGCAACGGATACCACAATAGGAATACTTGTGCTTACTGATACAAATAAAGCCATGGTTTTGCCTAAAGTAGCAAGTCCGCATATAAACATTATAAATCCTGCACCAGGCATGATGGCCTATGATACCGTAAAAAAACAATTGGCTGTTTTTAATGGCACAGTTTGGTCGTTTTGGAAACCATAATGACTTTTAAATTTTGAACAACTTCTTACAGATTACGGGAGCTGGACTCCCACGAACAGCAGTTGAGATAAAAAACATCTGCAAAGGAGAAAAGTCGTTATTATAGTTGGTTGAGAATGTAAGTTATTCACCATCAGACTGTACCAATATTTGTACAGTCTGATGGTAATACTAAAAGAAGTTTCAGTATTGTATAAAAAGTAAGGAATGCTTATTTTTGTTCAATCCAAAAAAGAAAAAGATCTTTGACTTTGATGGGCTTCCTCCCACGAACAGATTTTAGATAAAAAACATCTGCAAAGAGAAAAGTCGTTATTATAGGTGGTTGAGTGTTACACATAATGTAGTCTAACCTCTTCAATATTTTCTTTTTTTAGGTTTTCCAATGTAATTATCAATTCCGAAATTGAAGACTTCAGATTTTCATCAGTAATTATTCCATTATTCTCAGGATATATTGTTAATGGGTTTTCCTCCTGATAACGAAGCATATCCAGAATGTCCATTTTTAGCATCTTGCTGGTTTCACCGTTTGGGCTAAAAATAATTTCAGAGAAGTATTGACTGTTGTTATCAATTTTTTGTTTGAATTCATTTAGTTTTCCAATCAAAATATCTATGCTTATCCAATAGTCATCTGGTTTGAATTCGGTGTTTTTATATTCATCCAAGAATTCAGATTCAAATTCTTCAAAATCCATTCCTATTTCAGGATGATATGTTTTCTGAAAAATACTCAAATCGATATTTAGAATTTTTTCAAGTTGTGAAACAACGCTAGTATCACCATAGCCTCCAATTTGTTCAAAAAAATATGAAAGCATCTCCGGAAAATCAGCATATTCAGCATATTCGTCTTCCGTTTTTGGCTCAATTGAGTAGTCCATTCCCATAATTTGTAATTTTTATTTAATTTGTTTTAATCTTACAATGAATTGTCTGAAAAAGCTATTTTATTTCGATATTTTGAATCTTCTTCGAAAGCTCCAATTCCGATATTTCTTTGATTGAAGATTTGAGGTATTCAATATCTCTATAAAAATCCTCTTCCTTAAAGTTCATAGAATCAATTTGAAAATCGAGCATTATATAATTATCAATAAAATTAGCAACATAAACATTCTTATTTTTTTTGAAAAGATCTTCAATAATTTCTATTTCACTTTGTGTTAGTGGGTTTTTAATATTAAAATTGATAATTAAATCAGGATAATATTTAGGTTTAATTATGTAATTCAGATTATTGATTTGTTCATATTTTTTTTCTTGAGTGAGAATATCTTTTAATTCTTCAAATGGAAAATCCTTACACCATTCAAAATCTACTTTTTTCCCATCAAGATTGCTTTTTTGAATTTCTTTCAAATCGATAAAATCTGTTGAATTCCAGCAGATTGTCATCGGAAACATCTCATCGGTCTCATTAATATAAACATTGGCAGGCATAAAAATATATCCATCCGATATACTTTGATTTAAATCCTCCATTCCAATTACAAGCTTTATTGGATTTTTCAGATTATTTTCCAAATTGTTTAGCTTGTACAATTTCTCCTCTAATTGTTTTGATAATTCTGACTTAAAAGATTCTGAAAAGTCAAAGTCTTTGGTAAATACAATCCAATCATTTGTCATAATATTTTCTTTAATTTGAGATTTTAAATAGATAATAGAAAAGCTTAAAACAATGGTAAATATTAATTTTTGAGTCAATTTTTTCATATTATTTATTTTAAAGTCATATAGATTTGGGTCTAGCTTTTTCATTGGAGAATCTAAACTCAAAATTATATTTTAATGATTAAATAAAGCATTTTGATTTAATATTTTGTCCATTCACAATACCTAGATTATTGATTTAGATTGTTTTCTTTTTTCCAAATTGCTAATTCTTTGGGATGTTCCTTGTCATTTGGATAAATTTCTTTTATGTATTCAAATTGTTTTTTAGTGAGCAAAACAATTCTTCCGTCATTTTGAGATGAAATAGGATAAAACCTTTCTTCACTATTTTGTATTTTCAATTCTTCGTTCAGCATCTCGAGAAACCTAACGTAGGCAATGTCCCAATCCTGCTTTCCAAAATTATTATTAAAAGCAACATACTCTCTGTCGTTTAATTTTATTGTATGTCTCCAATGCTTGTCATTTTGAAAACTATTTTCATTGGAATAATTTAATTTCAAGCCTAGCTTTTCAAAGACAGGCTTTATTATTTTTAAATAATTTATTAAGCCTCCGACCTCAAAAAGTTCCTCGCTATCAATGAAATAAAAACGATTATCCAGAAATTCCAATGTTTCGCCTTGTAATGCTCCTTCAAAGAAATTGAGTTCATTATAAGATTTTTCTAATTCTGTTTTTTCGTCATTAAGATCATCGTTTTCTGTAAGATTGAAGAAATTGAGCTTTTCCAGTTTTTCAACAACTTCTTTCCCACTGGGTTTTATTTTTTCATTTTTTATAGCAGACTTGTTTGGGGCAATCGAGGTATTCTTTTCTGATTTTGAATTGCAACCAAATGCAAAAAAGCTAATAACCAAATAAAAGTATTTTCTCATTTCTTCTTTATTATTTCAGGAATTATTTGGAAAAGAAAGTAGTGCGCTTTAGAATTAGGATGTCTGTTTTAGTCCCACCAAAGGAAGAACTGATTTGATTCTTTAAGTGTATTCTCCAGTCCTTTTATACTTCCGACACCTTGTTCTACGATATCCGGACAGAAATCATACATTTCTTTTGTAAATTTTGGAATGTCTGTTGGTTTATTTTTAAATTCCCCTGAAACGAAATCACCACCAACTCCGTCCAGTTCAATCCCATATTTTGAATCCCAATCTTTTAATCTATCGATTATCAGTTGGGTGTGGATGTCATAGTTTACACCATTTGTAGCCTCAAAGATTAATGCTTCAAACTTATTATCAGATTGAAGAATAGTAATTATATCATCTTGATTACCATAATTTTCTGCTGATTTGTAAACAATTAATTTCTTGTCTTTCAGTACTTGTTTGAACCTTTTGACAATTTGACTCGCATTTTCAGCTGTCGCCTTTATTTTTATTGCTTTCGGCAAGTTTTTAGAATAGTTTTTTAAATTTTGAAAATCTTCGAAAAGAATATCTCTGTCTTTATTTCCTTTGCTAACTTCAAAAACTCCGGTTGACAATCCTTTTATTTTTTCTGCAATTTCCTGGTCTAAATTGATTTCTTGTATGAGCTTTGTCTCATCTGTATTCAGTTTCTTGGTCTGTTCACAAGAAATCAAAGCTAAAAAAAAGAATAAGTAAGTAATGATATTTTTCATTTGTGTTTTTTAGTATCATTAAATTATCAAAGTCGCATTCCTCATTTTTTTGTAAAACAACTTTAGTTTAATAAATTTATAATAAGTATGGTACTTTTTGTTGATGAAATTTACAAAAAAATGCGGAATCTAAAAATGTAGCATAAAGAAGTATATAAATTTTGTCTCAAAAATAGTTGCAAGTTCAATGTGCGAAGTATTAAAGGTAAGCAGGAGCAGTTTTTATCATTGGAAGAAAAGAAAACCGAGTAAGCAATCAGAAAGAAGAGCCATTTTATCAGCAGAAATCTTTAGTATTTATCATTGGAGCCGTGGGAGATATGGAAGCCCTCGTATTGCCCGAGAACTGGAAGCAAAAGGAATGAGAGCTTCACGTCCTTTGGTGGCCAGACTAATGAGAGAACGCAACCTGAGAAGTATTGTAAAGAAAAAATTTAAGAAAACTACCAACTCATCCCATCGATACCCTGTTGCTGAAAATTATTTGAATCAAAATTTTCAGGTTACAAGCAGTAAAGAGGTCTGGGTGTCTGATATTACGTATATCC
>NZ_FPKW01000036.1 GCF_900114875.1 Chryseobacterium limigenitum | reverse complement strand
TCAGAGTACAATTAAGAGGCGTGCGGGATAAAGCATTTTTCCTCTTCAGGTTGTCTAAACTTTTTGCCTAGTCCCCAAGTTTTAGGATTGATCCGATAAAACCTGTTCGGAAACTGGATATCTTGTATTAAGGTTTTGCTAAGGCTAATTTTGCAGGATAGGCTCCATTTACTTACCGAATTACAATTGATGGTAAAAGAAGCACAAAACGCACGGTACAGCCCTTAAAATGGAATTTAATTGTACAAAAGATTAATGGTTCTTCAGAAGAAAGCAGATCATTTAATTTTTATAAAACTTTTAACCCTTACTCTTTTTTTTTATTCGAAGAGAATACTTCGAGACTGATCTCGGGGTCAAAAGAAGAAAAGTTTAAAAATGATATTCATGCGAGGACTACAACAGCTTTTGTGTTTATAAGACCCTAGTGTGGGCTTCATTATTTAAGTTGATCTTCTATTTCTCTCAGAGTTGCAGTGCGCAGCTCTATCTTTCCACTGCGATCTATCAGAAATAAAGTAGGAGTGCCGACAACACCATAATTCTTAAAATTAATTCCTTTAAGACCTTTGAGGTCGGTATAAAAATCTTTCCATAGAAAATCTTTAGTCTTATTTTTGAACACGGTTTCATCTTCATCGGCTGAGAAAGAAATAATTCTCACCCCTGCTGATTTTAGCTGTTCATATTTCACAGAAAGTTCCCGTAAGAGTTCTATGCAAGATCCGCAATCCGATTTATAAAATATCAACAGAGTTTTGCGGTATTCCTTTCCTGAAAAGTTACTGCTTTTGAGAATCATTTTGCCGTCAGGGCTAAGGGTAAGATCGGGAGCGATGTTTCCCTGTGTGCCCGAAACATAAGCTGCCAACAAGCCATCATATGATGTTACTTTTCCTGACCCTGCCACTATCGGAGCTATTTCTGCCAGAAAGCGGTCTTCACCGCTTTTATTCACCGCAAAGGCAATCCTCTTTACAAGATCGGTATATTTATCAGGATCTGTAATCTTTTTGTTGATCTCGGAAAAATCAGCAGCAAATTTTTTTGGATTATTAAGAACCAGGGTATGAATATCTACCCATGAAGTGATAACTCCACTCCAGTGTCCCGAAGTATAGAGCACTTCCCAGTCCAGTTCATTTGTAATATAGTCTGCTGCATTCCTTGCTTTTTCCTCTTCAGACTGATAGATCTTCGTTCCGATGCCCTGGGTAAGATTTACAATAGGAAGGAATTTTGAAGCGTAGTCATTCTTTTTTTTAAGTTCATCCTGCAGCCTTTCGTAAGCTTTTAGTTGGTTTCGGTATTCCTGCTCATAGACAGAATAGTTTTTATCTTTAGAAGTAAAAGCTTTTGTTGCCTGAAGCATCGCATCATGTCTGGCAAAGATCTCGCTTTGCTTTTTATAAAACAGATTAAGCTCCGGTATTTCGACATTATCCGTATAGATAATATTGTCATTATCAGGCTTGGCTGATGTGCACTTTACAGAGAAATCATGCCCCGGGATCAGCATATCTAATCCTCCTCCCTCCTGAGTACCGGTAATAAGCCATCGGCTCATGCCTGTATAAGGAGCATACTCTTTAGGTATTTTAAGGGTAAACTTCCCGTCCTGCGGGATTGTATCCTTAATGACAACCTTAGCATCACTCCCCCGGAAAATAACGAAATTATAAGTTTTCCCCTTAAAATGAGGGAAATACATTTGAATCTCCTGCGCATCTGCAGTAGTAAATAAGATTGCCAATACAAATAATAGTATTTTTTTCATAAATAGTTGTGAAATTTTTTCAATAAATGTTTTTTAGCACTATGTTATTAATATAGATTTTCTGGTATCAAGCAAATTAAGCGCTCTACTCATCTGCCACCTAAAATATGCATTTCTGTTTTCCTGCTGTGCTGATACCTTCATCACATTATAAAAGACCGGCGGCAAAAGCCGCCGGTAAATAGTTAAATGAATATTGTCAATAAAATAACCTATTCCGAGATACAACGAACGCTAAAGCCGGACGTACGCAAGGAATTGGGCTGGGAGATGACATTCTCGGTTAAGAATTCAAGGTTCATGCTTAATGAGTTGGTGTCTAATGCAGTGGGGGTACTAGTCCAGTATTTCCCGTTAGCACCTCGGATTTTCAACGTGCCATTACTATTGTCGCGGTAGCCGGCAATAGGAAATGTCAGATTATTTCCGCCGCCACTAAATACCTTGGCAGATCCAAAGTTGGCAGGACTATCTGTAAATGTTCCCACACTGGTTGTGGTGGTGTTATTGATATTGATAAGGTTTCTAATTTGTTGGGCGGTAGGAACACGGAAGCCGGAAGGGCAAGGGTCATTCGCCGTTTTACTACCGTCAACCCAAGAACCTTCAGGAGCAAATGTAGTATCCCAACCAGTAATAGCTCCGGAAGGAGTACTTGCATCGGCTACAACAGTAGCTCTTCCCCACTGGTAATAATTCCCGTGAATCCCCTGAACCGGTACGTCAGGATCTAAGCTCGTGTCAGCGCCAAGGTTATGACGCATCCAAGCCTGAGGATTACCAGGCATTACAACGGTGTTTTGAATGGAAATTGGCGCTATGCTTACATTACATGGCGTAGCTCCCGGGAAAGATATGGTAGTAATAATCGTTCCGGAAGTGTCAGGAGTGCCTGAAACGGTATAGATGAGGTTACCATTACCTGTATTCAGGGTGCCGGCGGGAAGGGTAAATTGTAATCCATTCTGCGAGAACTGCTGTTGGAGGTAATTTCCACCGTTACCACCGGCATAAGGCACTGTTAATGTACCGCTATAAGCTGTTCCCGGGGTAAAAGCAGATGGTGAGAATACGGCTGAAGCGCAGTTAAGAGAATTTACTGAAGTATAAATGGGAGGAACAGTGATCGAAAAACTACAGCTCTTTCCTCCTATATTTACAGTAAATTGAGCTGTTCCCGATGAAAGAGGTTCTCCGGTAACAGTAATAGGTATATTGCCACCATTAATTTTTAAATTTCTTGGGTAAATAGTAGCCACTAACCCTAAAACCCCGGTAGATGGAATAATCTGAAGAGGACACAATCCAAGTCCTTGGGTATAAGTGATACTCTTTGTTATTGGAAGATATGGAATTAATTGTTGTCCGTTAGGCCATCCCGAAGGGCAGCTAAGAGATGTAACACTCGGGGGAAGCAGTTTATCTGGAATTTCTTTTTTAGAATTCTCCGTATTGCCTTCAGTAAAAAGGACTAACGAATGATTTACTTCGATATTGCTTTTATTTTCTTCGATATGAAAATTAGCAAAAGTAAAAAGTGAAAGCACGAATGCTCCAAAGGTAAATATTTTTTTCATGACTTTTTAGATGTTAAGATTGTAGAATTTTTTATTCAACACATAAAAAAATAATATGTTTTTTGGGAAAGCCGCGAAGAAAAGCAGTGTGTTTAAAAATATACCCTAATCTTGACGGGCTTTTCAAAAGTTTTTTTTATTCTTTTATGATTTTCTTTTGAATCTTTTCTTTCCCATTATCAATAATCATCAGATATACTCCTTTGGAAAGACCGGATAAATTGTACCCCTCGGATGCTCCTTTAAATGATGCGACAACATTCCCGGACATATCTGCTATGGTAACAGAATAATCAGCTCTTAGGGAAGCATCATTGATATATACATAATCTTTAATAGGATTGGGGTAGATTTGTACTGAGGAAGTCATAGACTTTGTTTCAGATTGCGGGGCGGCCGCTTTATCGGAAACTGTAACATTATTCAGCACCACTTCAGAGGAATTCTGTCTGTTATCATAGCAGAAAAACCTGATCCTAAAATTAGTCTGAACATAAGGTGCGAGATCAATATCAGAAATATTGATATGATTTCTATCATTTTCTGAGGAGGTACTGTTTGCAGTCACCAATGCTTTGGAAGCTTTTTCTGAGCTGAATATTTCTATCCATTTTGTCCCGTTATATACTTCTGCTTTAAGGATAGGTCGACCGCCTTTAAGTGAAGAAGTATAATTGAAGGAAAGGGTTGGACTTTTTATTGATGAAAGATCCAATACAGGGGAAAGAAGTAAGGATGTTGAATGATCCCTTTCAAAATTCTGCCCATTTTCTGATATTTTTGTAATTCCAGCCTTTCTCTCTGAAGGTCTTTCAATGCTGGTAAGATTTTCTGGAAGACCTTGTGCGTGCATCAAGCATGATGATACACTCAATAATAAAATTAATTGCTTTCTCATGATGTAAATTAGTTTAAATAATACGTAAATTTATTAATTATTTATTAAAATAATGCAATTTTTTATGTTTTTTTTTAACAATAAAGTTATATAAGCTTTTTATTTATATTGTTTAACAATTATTATCATAAAATCTATATACGGTACGTAGTCCCATTGCACTCCTGTTTTAAGTGTGTATAAGATAGCGTTAACGATCTCCACCAAGGGAAATTTTGGTGAAAATCCCGGTTTTGGGGTCGAAAGATTTGGACTGTCTCATTTTCTAATAATGGATAGCAAAAAAAATAAATTCACAATTTTTTTTGAGATAGATTTCATATTTTTCTTATGCCATTTTTTAGGTTGGCTAGTCACTAATTTTGGTATTTAGTTTTTATTTCTGATGTATTAATTAAGCATCATCGAGGATTCTTCAAATGATCTTTATGGTTTTGTCCGGTTAAATATTTTAGACTATAACCAAATTTTATATTTGACAGTCTGTTATTTACGGGTGTTTCAAAAGAAAAAACGTAATTTCTTTGTACAACAACAAAAAAAATCTATATATTTGCACCAGTAAAAAACAAACGCTATTAATCTTATTTAAAAAGTGACCTATTCGGTAACCTACAAAATAAGAGAACAGCATAAAGCTTATAGACAGGGCTTTTTCTGAAAAAGTATAGATTCCTTCCGAATAGCGAAAAGTTTTATCAATTTACTTAAAAAATTGATCCGGTAGTTCAGCTGGTTAGAATGCCGCCCTGTCACGGCGGAGGTCGCGGGTTCGAGTCCCGTCCGGATCGCCCGAGTGAAAAAGTTGCCAATTGGCGACTTTTTTCGTTTATAACTATTTGATAAACAAAGCTATATCCGCTTACAAACGGGTTCGAGAAGTTCAAAATAAAATTATGGAATTTTTAGGGCAATTCTCGAACCGCTTTATTAATGATCAAATAATCAAACAGTTACAATTTTGAGTGAAAATTGGATATTTCCAGTAATATTATTCTTAATTATTTTTCTCATTACTGCCCTCCTCCTCATTAATAGGAAAACAAAAAACTCCCAAATTAATCAGGAGTCAGTGTTTATGAATTAGAAGTAGATTATTTGTTTGCTCTAGTTTTAAGTTCTTTACCTGCTTTGAAAGAAGCAACATTTGTAGCTTTTATTTGAATTGATTCCCCGGTTCTTGGATTAATTCCCTTTCTAGCAGCTCTCTTAGATACCTTAAATGTACCGAATCCTTGGATTCTTACTTCTTTTACCTTTAGCAAGAGAAGACGTGACAGCATCAAGGAATCCATCAACAAGTTGTTTAGCCATGTTCTTTGATACATTAAGTTGATTTGCAATGTGTGCAATAATAAGTGTCTTAGACATTCACTGTGTAAAATACGATATAAAACATTCTAGTATAATAAACCATTAATGATATGATTGCAAGAGAATTTCATCACAAATTTTTTCATACTCCTTTTAAATGCCTGATTACAACACAAAAAATTCTCAATAAAAAATTTTCTGAAGCAAATTGTATTTTAATCTTACCTCGATTCGCCACATTCAAAAGTAGAGTTTTTGGTCGATTAATGAAGGGAATTTATCAGTTTTCAGAGGCTATATAATTATATTAACAGATTTATAAGTATGTTATCAATTAATCTGAAAAATAAATATGCTTTTCTTAATGAAGAAGTTTTAAATACTTATGATTTTGCGAGTTTATAATATACTTCAAAATCAAGTGGTCTAATAGAAGCACTATTCCTTAAAGTGTTAAATTCGGATACTCTTGCTTCATTTAAAAAGAAGTCTTCAACAAAACAAATATCATAACCATTCACAAGTGCTAAATGATAGTTCTCCTTATTGTCAATTCCTACAGAAACTTCGTTGTTGCTGATAATAAAACTATTGCCTGTGCTGGATTTAACTTCTAAATATTTCCATTGAGTATCTGTTTTATTTTTTTTGTAGCTCATATCGTATCCTTTTGTATCATCCAATGTTAAACTATTTTCTTCTGAATTACTGGAGATCCATCTGATTTCGCCTTCAGGATATAGTTTTTTTAATTTATCGAAAACTTTTTTTTCAGCTCGCTTACCTGCCTTCTGTTTTTGTTGTTCTCTTTTTTGAGAATGAACGCTTCCTTTTTTATTTCCTAACCGATTTGTTTTTGTCGGAGGAACATTTCCCATATCTATAGAGGTAATTATTGAATTCATTTCACCGTTATCAATTGAAGCAGCAGCTGGATTCTCAGTTTCTTTTAATTCTTTTTTAGTTATTTCTTCAAACTTTGTTCGTAACAATTCTTCATGCCCTTCAAAAAAGAGTAAACTCTTTATTTCTAGACTTAAATCCTCTATAGAAATATCATTTTCTTTGATAAGTTGTGTGTACTTATTTTCTATATTAATAACCTCTAAATTTTCTTTCTTAATTGTTATTTTAAAATCCAAGTTCAACTTACTAAGGAATTGTTCTTCATGACTCACCTCAATAGTCCAGGCAAATTGCTCAGCTAATTCGTATATTATTTTATCACTTTTTTGAATATATAAATTTCGCTTACTTTCAAATGTTTTTTGTTCCTCTGTTGATTTATCAGAAAGATAAAACCAAAAAGCTTTATTCCATAGAATTTCAACATCTATAACTACTTGTTTAAATTTTTCTAAGTGCCAATAATACAATCCTGAAAAGCTCTCCAGATGTAATTTTAGTTCTTCTAATGTATATTTCAGTTCATTACAGATTGATATGATGAAATTATAAGATGGTCTATTATTAAAAAAGTCAAAATTTACTAAACCGTAGTCCTCTGGCAATTCATAATTTATAGTTTTTCTTAGAATTGCTTGTAACTCGATTGTATTTGAAAGTGTTTCAGGGAAATCATTAATTTTCCCTTCAGTTATTGTTTTCCAAAAAAGTACTTCATTTTTTGATAATCCCAATAGTTGGCATGCTTCCTCATATTTTTCTGTAAGCATTTTTGTTTCAATAAGATACTTGGTGTCTTTCAAATGTTCTTTATCCTTGAAAATAGCTCTAAAGTCATCTTTATTTTCATTTATCTCAAATAATACACATAAAATTTCAGAAAATGCTTCACAGAATGCCGGTATGTCTTTTAATTGTTCCAGGTTTAGATTAGAATTCGCACCTATAAAGAACGTGTGCTTATCGTTGTTATTTATAAATTCATTTGGAAGTAACGATTTAGACTCACTACCATCAATTGTATAATCTAGTGACGAAACAATTTTAATTGAACAGTTTTTGATAGCATTTACAGCTGTATTAGTTAATTCTATGGTCTTTATATTATTTAAACGATATGATAATAGATAGGGTTTAATTTTATTGAACCAAACATTGAATTCTTCTATTTTTAAATGGTAAGATATATTTTGCTTTATTTCGATCTTAATATCCTTAAACGTTTTAACACCAAAATACTCAGCCAATTGTTTTTCACCACTTCGTTTAGGAAAATCAAATATCCAGAAATCTTCAATGATTTTAGAGGGAAGTGTTGAATTGTCACTATAATAAACTTCTTCAGTAGGTTTGTATTCTCTTAAATTATTTTTTACAGCTAATAAATGTGTTTGCTTTTTAAATGACTTATAATCTGTTTTTTTATTATTTCTAAAATAGCCAAATGCTTGCTGGTATACCTTACGTGCATTTTTGGAATCAATATCATTTACTTTTAAAGTTTCTAATAAAGCATATACAGATTCATTAGTTAGATCGTCGAAAGACATTTTTGCACTTAATTTTTTTAGTGTATCAATAACAGCAGTATCCGCAATACCCAATTCTATAAATATAGAATGTTTTGGGTTAACTGATTGTAATCCTAAAAAATCTGCAAATTCAAAGTCGATAAATACGTTTTCAAATATTTTTGATTTTGCTATTTGGTAGAGAAAATAAGATGGTTTTGAAGTTATGGTCTTTGTAATATTTCCGTATGAGTGCGTAAATATCTCATTATTAAATTCGTAATCTATTTTAGCACGCGTTTTTTCATCTAGTATTATCCAAGCGATTAATTTTTCTAGATCCATTTTTTTTGAAATTATTTCATCAAAAAAATCAATTTTTTCAATTTCATATTTTACAGTAGTGCATAGTTCTGGGGTACCAATATTTTGAAAGACAAACTTTGAAAACTCATCAAAACCTCCCCATTGAGTAACTGTTTGATTTATATTTTTTAGTTTTGAGTATTTATTTACCCCAAGCCATATAAAAAAACTATCTAAATAATCAGCATTTTGATTTTCAATATCTAGATTCCAAAATTCATTTCCTATTAAATACTGACTTTCTTTATAAATACCATCAAATAATTTTTCGGTTATTTTACCAAAATGATATTCCTTTCCTAAAAAAACATCAGTAGTTAGAACTAATTTGCTTTCTCGATTTAATACTTGAATGTTATCTACTGTTGTCTTTTCTCTTTCTTTTTTTTGCTTGAATATTTGAAATAATGAATTAATAAATGGTTTTACTAATTCTTGTGTTTTAGAAGCATCCTCCTCAATTTCACTATTAAATGCGCGAGTTATATTTCTAACGACATCTGTAATATCATTAGAACCAAAATTTACAATTGGAGAAATAATTTTTTTTAGAACTCTAGATTTATGCTCTTTAGGATTAGATCTGATTCTTTCAATTTCATCATTGAATGTATTTTCTAATTCAGAATAGAAATCTCCGTCTATAAATGCAATTTTTACATAATCTTGAATTTGATAAGAGTCTGTATCTGCTTTTTTTAGGATATAAGTTTCATAATCACTAGATACAGACTTTCCTTTATCATCTAATAAAAGAGGTAAATGGGTACCATGAAAATCTTTAAACAAATCGGAAGTCAAAAGTTTAATCAATTTTACTCTTTCTTCAATACTTTCAATTTTGTGTGTAACAATTTCAAATATTGATTTCCATTCCTCAATAGAATATTTTGAGTTTATTTGGAATTTTATTAATGTTCGGTTAATAGGAATAGGAAATATTAAATTTGGGAAATACTCTTCCAATTTGTTGCGTTGTATCCATTCTGAAAACTCGTTTCCATAGTATTTTACTTCATTGATTGTTTTATAGTTTCCATCTAAAGTTGGATAAATTGCTAATTCTTTTTTTGCATTTTCTATCTTTTGAAAGAAAGTATCTAATAATCGATTTTCACTTTTGCCATCAACAGTTAAGAAGTCTAAAGCTTTCCAGTCAGGTTGCTTGTTGTTTACAATTTCTGTACTTGCAATTTTTTTGAGTGTATTAGCTATTTGATTTAAAATATACTCATTGTCGTCACTTTTGTTCAAGTGATTACGAGATGGATCTAAATCGAAAGTAGCGTGTATTAAATAAGGTAAATGGGTTGCAACCTGCGTTGGAAAATAAGTGGCAAACTTTGTTTCTGTATCACATAGATCATCTTGCCAAGCAATTTTGTACTTATAAAAATTTTTTGCTTTACCGGCTAAAATTTTCTCACCGCTATCAAATAAATTCCAAGTAATATCATTTACTGTCAATGTTTTATCTACTTCGCTTCTTGAAGGGGTAAGCAATAACTCTTTGTCAATTTTGCCAGCTCCAGAAATTTGAATATTAGTAGTATGATTAAGAAACAACAATACTTCAGGAGTAATGGTTTTAAGTTGTTCAATAATTTTTTCTTCTTCTTCTTTTTTGTATTTTAATTCTATAATAGTTTCCCAATCTTGAGTTTCTGTATTTTCTATAAAGTAGGGTATGGCTAGAACCGCAAATGGAACATTACCTTCAGGTAAATCTGTTTCGTTGTCTATAATTTGTTGACGAACATTATGGTCAGGAATTAAATATTCAAATTGTTTACTTGCAATTTCTTTTGAAAATTCTAAAACACATTCTTTGGTTTTGATTTTTACAACATCCACCCAATTTAATATGGAACGAAATCCTAAACCTTTGTTACCGATAAAGTCTCTTTTGTTTTTTTTGCTATTATGTGCCAACATTAAAGACCCCAATCCTCTAGAATCAAAAGAAGCTCCATTGTTAGCTATGATTAAAATGTCATTTTCAGTATCTAGATGTAAAAGAACTTTATCGGTCTGGGCATCATCGGCATTTTGTAGCATTTCTAATAGCTGACGCCCATTATAAGCATCTGTTAACCCTTTTTCGCCGTGGTAGTCGCTGGTAATTCTGCTAGGGCTTTTATAAGTGTTGTAATTTTCGGCAACTAATTTTTCAACCGATTGTTTGGTTAGCTGTGTACCTTTACTCATTTGATAAAATATAGTTTTAACAGTTGAAGCTTTAACATTTTAATATCAAATGATTTAACATCATTTGATATTAATAACAAAGACAAATGAATCTCTAAGTCAAGACTAATTTAAAGAATCTTTTATTGTTTTAAAATTAGCTAATGCACTTTCAATGTTCTCGATGATATCATCAATCAATACATCAGGATCTGGCAAATTCTCTAAATCAATTAGATTATCATCTTTAAGCCAGAATATATCTAGGTTTGTTTTGTCTTTTTCAATGATCTCATCATAAGAAAATTTACGCCAACGACCGGTTTCATTTTCTTCATTCCACGTTTCTGCTCTTTTCGAGATGTTGTCTGCTTTATAGCATTGTATAAAATCCTCTAAATGTTCATATTTTAATGGATTCTTTTTAGGAGTGTGTCTGATATTTGTTCGATAATCATAAATCCAAACATTTTTAGTTGCAGGAATATCTGATTGAGATTCTTTTTGAAAGAAAAGCACATTTGATTTTACACCTTGAGCATAAAAAATTCCCGTAGGTAACCTAAGAATTGTATGTAAATTTGTGTTTTCAAGGAGCCTTTTACGAATTGTTTCTCCAGCTCCTCCTTCAAACAATACATTATCGGGTAATACTACCGCAGCTCTTCCATGTACTTTTAACATTGTTACTATATGTTGTAAGAATGAAAGTTGTTTATTGCTTGTTGTTACCCAAAAATCTTTTCTTAAGAAGTAGCCATCCTTTTCTGCTTGTTTTTTATCTGTAGTTGGTATATCGCTACTACTTATTCCGAAGGGAGGATTGGCGAGTACTATATCAACTTTTTCTGATTCTAAAACCTCTCCTTCAGCTCTTTTTAAACTATCAGTAACTTCTATTTCAGGTGTTTCTTTTAAATCGCCTATTCCGTGTAGGAAAAGGTTCATTAAACAAAGACGAGCTGTTGCTTTTTCTATTTCCCAGCCTTTGAAAGTATGGAATTTTAAAAATTCTTGTTGAGGTTTAGTTAGTTTAGTTTTTCTTAAATTATTAAGAACGCCCAAGAAAAAACCACCAGTACCACATGAAGGATCTGCCACTGTTTCCTTTGGTTTAGGCTGTATACAATCAACCATTGCGTTAATCACTGATCTAGGTGTAAAATATTGGCCGGCTCCGCTGTTTTCAGCATTCTTTTGCAATAAAGATTCATAAATTTCACCTTTTACATCTATTTCCTGTGACGTCCAGTCTTCTTCATCAATTAGATTGATTAATCTCTTAAGCTTAACGGAATCGTGTATTTTGTTTAATGCTCCTGCAAATATTTTGCTTAACATTCCGCCTGAATTTGAAAGCTTTTTTAATATTGATTCATACGCTTCAATTATTTGATTGGATGATTTTAATTCTTGCCAGTCACATCCATCAGGAATTTGATATTGACTCTTATTTTCATCTGCCATTTTAAGAAATAACAAATAGGTAAGCTGTTCCAAGTAATCGCCGTAACCTAATCCATCATCCCGAAGTGTGTCACAGAATGACCAGATTTTTGCTACTAATATATTTGTTGATGCCATTTTCTAAATTTATTATACTAACACTAATTCTACATCTTTAAGCCAACTATATTCATCGTCTTTAATTTTTTCTTTCACAAAATTTCTTACAATCATTGAATATGGCTCTGTATATTTTGAATAGTTGTGGAGAAGAAGAAAACATTCATCTATTTTTTCGTCTCTTCTTACCTGATCATTTATATTGTTTTTTATATAATTATGTGCTTTTTTTACTACCATTTCACAATTTGACCAAATCTTACTTCTTCCTCTACGTAATGGTGTATGATCCAAACCATAAAATTTTATAGAAAGTGTAGCCTTTTTGTTATATAAAGGATTATCTTCTTCATTGTAGGTGGGATATGGATCTCCATTTTGATCAAATGATATCAAAGTTACATCTCTCGGTTTAATGGGATCAATAAGAAGTGGTCTTTCGCAATCACATTCTTCATCTCCTGTTTGAGCCAAACCATCTCCATCTAAAGGAAAGAAATTTCCTTTACCATAAACTTCATTTCCTGAATCAAATCTATCTTTTCTTAGTTTATTAACTAATGAGCCCGCAAAACGAAAGTTAGTCCAACTATATGAAAGCCACCAATAACCATCTTCAAGAATTACAGCCCCATCCTCAGATTTAGATTCTGCTTTAGGACGAAAGTGTTCAATTTCCCATTCACCAGAGCTTTCAGGTGCTTCAGAGTACCAACATTTATGACCTGATAATTCTGATAATGCAGGATATAATTCTCTCCAAATATTATTGTTAGACCAATAATTACTTCTTTGCTTTTTAGTCATTGGACGAATAGCAATTAAGCATTGTTCTGCTCGTTGAACCCACTCATCAAAACTACCTGGATGGTTCCCTTCAATACTATCGAATTTAGCTCTTAAATCAGACAAATTTATTACTCTCATTTTAATCCATCTTTTTGAATTAATTTTAGAACACGTTCTGCGGCTTTACTGCTTTGCTCGGCTAATATCTGTTTCTCGGATTCTGTTAATTCAGTTTTTCCAAAAACTTCCAACTTTGACATCTCGGCTAAATACGCTTTAAACCACTTGTCTTCAACTTCTTCATAGAAACCATAATCTTCTAACTCAGCCTTTAATTTCTGATACTCGTCATATTCAATTTCATTTAATTTTTCTCTCATTAAACGCCCTTGCAAGTATCTTTTACGATTCAGTTTTTCCTGAGTTTTTTTATCCAATATTGTAGGCAGACCAAATAAAGGGCTGGTTAATATCCCTGCCACACCAAGACCTTTTGGACTTACATCTGGCTCTGTTACTTCAGTATTATAATCAGCATCTCTCTTGAATACTCTGACTTGTTCTTTTTCCATACTGCCTATAACTAATGGATCATGCGTACAAAAAACAATTTGAGTTTTAGCAGATTTACTCACGACATTTTCTAAAAATTCAAGATATTTCCATTTCCATAAAGGGTTCAAATGTGTATCTGGTTCATCGAGAAGAATAAGAGCTTCATCATCTTTTGTGAATTTAAGCAGACCAAGAACTGTGATTAACTGTTTTTCACCCTCACTGAGTTCACCCATTGCTAATTCACCTTTAACATGTTCTTTTATAACTTTTATCCTAACATCCTGATCTTCTACTAATTCAGAATAATGAAGACTGCATAAAGCATTAAATAGAGTAATTTTGTTATCATATTTCATTTCTACAAAAGCTCTGATAGCTTCTTTGTCTTTCAGAAAGAGAAAGAGTCTGTTTAGCGTTTCTCTTTTGTTTAATGCCCCTCTTACAGTCTCTTTGTAGAACATTGGTACAATAGAAAAATTCCATAAATCTTCAATGAATCTGCGAACCAAGCCTGTAGTATTCCAAAAATCATCTGGATCTTTACGGGTTTTAGACCAATTTGGTTGTTTCAACATAAAAAGAGCTGAGCCAAAATCAACTATGTTAAGTTCCCTTTGTAGAAAATCTATAGTATCTTTCTCTCTTTCATCAAATAAATAAAAAGCGATTAAAGCAAAACTTGCATGAATTGGTTCCACTAAGAAAATACGAGGCATTTCTTTAAAATCCTCATATTTTGATGTTGAATCCATCATTTTTTTAAATTGTTGAAGTTTGTGATCTGCATACAAAGATCTTAATCGTTCACTTAATCCTGAATAGTAAACAAAAACATGACTAGGCAAATACTCATTTTTATTTTTAAAAAACTGCGCTTTTGACTTTAATTTTTCTTCATCAATAGAAAAAGTATATCCTTTTTCTGTTGAATAATCCACTTCTATATTTTTATCACGACAGTTATAAGTAATATTATATTCAAAAGGATGACTTTGCTTATGCAGTATAGGTGCTCTTTCTAAATCTAAATCCCTAAAGATTATAACTAAAGCTTCCATAAAGTTAGATTTGCCTGTAGCGTTCAATCCCAGTAATACCGTTTCCATAGAGCTTTCACCGAAATCAAAATGAAAATCTTCGAGATTTTTAAACCTACCTTTTATATGTACTTTATTTATTTTCATCTTTTATAGTTAAAAGTGATTCTGTTTCAGTTTTTAACTCATCAATCTGATGATAGATTTCCTTAATTTCGCTATAGAAACGTTCAATATCTCCTTCACTCGTAGATTTTTCCCAAAGTTCCTGAGCTGATATTGGTGAACTAGATTCCTTTAAAATATCAAGGAGAGATTTTTTTTCTTCCATTTGTTTCTTTTGTTTGGGTTTACTGTAGTTCAGTTTTTTTTGATTTTCAAGATATAATCTTTTTTCTTCTTGTATAGTAGTCAGTAGATTCTCTACAGATTCATTTGAATTATAGTTAACAAGTCTACCTTCAAACGCTTTTTTTAAAATAGAATGTTTTAATACAATAATTTCATTCAAAACATTATCAACTGTTTTTTCTAAATTATCAACTAAAGTAAATCTCGATTCCAATATTTCGACAATCTTATCTTGTTCCAATTTTGGCGGAACCTTTAATTTGAATTTTTTTATATCTTTTTGAAATAGGTGCGGAATTGCACTCCCAGATATTTTTTCATTCACCAAACGTTGTATATCTGGTCCTAAAAAGAAATAATATAAAAAGTCGGGATTAAAAATCTCTCTTGAGTCTATAACTAATAATGAAGAATTTACTGTAGCTATATCCGGTAATTTTTTGATAATACCTACTTTTCCAATTCCAGCCCCGTCTTTACATAATAAAATATCATTTTCTTTCAATTTAATTTCTGGACTTTCATTATACCGTTCAATTGATATAAAATTCACATCCTTAAAAACTACATTTTTCCCATAATTTAAAGAATGAACTGAGAGAAAAAGAGCTCCTTCATGTGTATATTCTTTCTTTGTTAATCCTCTCCAGCCAATTCGTGCATTGATATTAATTAAATTATCTAAACTTGATACTGCCCAACTATTAATTATATCATCTCTCTTATAATCAAACTCGTAATCAATTTTAATCTTCTTATCTTTTTTATTTTCTATTTCATATTTTTTCTTTCGATCTATCTTGATATCAGTTAGTTCTTGATAGGCATCATTAACTAAGTCTTCTCTCCAATTTTTAGTTAAAACCCCATTAAAAGCACTTTTTAACAATCCAAGTCTATATATACCCAAGCTATTATTTGCTTTTTTTAATCCTTTTTCGGCTTCATCAAGTTTGCTAAATAATGATTCTATTTGATGAACTATTATGTCTTGTTCTTGTAGAGAAGATAAAGGAATGGGAAATACTTCTAATATCTTTTGGCTAATATTGGGTTGAGCTCCACCAACTCTTTTTTGCAAAAGCCTCTCCCTATTATGTAATAAATAATAATATAGATATTTACTTTTAAAACTATTTGTTGTTTTTAATGCTGCTATGGCTTGATTGGTAGCAGCATCTATCCCTAAAAAAGCTAATTTCCCAACTGTTGAACCATACAACGCTATCAATAGGGTTCCTGATGGGACAATTTTAGCACTAGAATTTTCAAGTGCTTCTAATGTTATATTCTCTTCAGTACTAATTATTATGCCATGATTCAACTCACCAGATTTGACCCAGGGAATATCACCATTAAAATAGCTGCGATTCCCTCTATCAGGAGTGCCTCCGCTTGATAATATTGCTATATCACCAATAGTAACCCAAATCCAGCCTCTAGGCAAATTATATTTTTCTTGCTGTTCTTTCATTTTAAATCCTTTCAGAAAGATTTTTTCAATTTATACTTTTTAGATTTAATAAAAAATCTCAAAACTCCCAAATATACGAAGTTTTCTAAGTATAAAAATGAAAATAATTTTATGATCAGACCAAACGCATTAAAAATTTAGCATTTCAATGAGATAATCTAAATTCCAAGCTGCCATTTTTCTCATTCTTTTGATGCTTATTTTCTTGTTTTTAAGTTGTTTTTCTTGCAATAATTTTAACACTAATTTTAGTATAATTGAGAAGTTTTCGGCTATATTATTGTTCCGTTTACGGCTTTCATCTTCTTTTAAAATCACATCTAAACTCCAATGTAATTTATTTTCAATTAGCCAATGATTTCTGGTATGTTTTAAAAATATTTCAGGCGTATTCAATTGACTACTAATGTAATATCGTTTATCTTTTGTTTCTTTATTTTTACTTTTATGATAGGTCGTGCTCTCTATTTTGAT
>NZ_FPKW01000042.1 GCF_900114875.1 Chryseobacterium limigenitum | reverse complement strand
CTTCAGAACAATATGAATGCCGATGAATATTTTGATGTAACCGAAATTACAGGAACGAAATATACCGACAACAAACCTCTTATCAACCTTACCGCTTTGATGGATGATTCTTTCGCCAATAAATTCAAAGGGTTGTTTTATGATGCCTATCCTGTTGACTTATTGACATTGGATAGAGCAGAAAACGAAGAAGATTTTGCAGGAATTCCTCCTGTAAAAGCATTCCCAGTATTCACATCATACTTACAATATTTAGGAAATGACAAAGGAAATGCATTCCTGAAGCAGACCTTCCCATACAAATACGATTTGTTCAGTTTCTACAAATCCGATTGGTACGAATTGGTTTCTAAATCCGCATCAAAATATGTAGGTGTACCAGCAAATGCAAGACCGCAGGTAATTAACAACTTGCTTCAATCTACTTACGGTATTATCCCAACCATAAAATATAAAGTAAAAGCAAAATATACTTTACCGGGAGATAAAGCAGGTTCTGAAAAACAAATAGACTACGAGTTTAAGTAATTTTAAACTTCAAGCTAAGAAAAACGGAATTTAAAAGCAGACAAACACAACAATATAAAACAGAATGATGAACCATTCCTATAACGATAAAAAAAGATATAATCCATACAACAGACTGAAATTTAAAAATTTCGGAATTAAAATTTGGGCACTGACAATGCTTATGCTGTTTGGCTTGCAATCTATTTCAGTCAAATCACAGCAATATCCAGTAAAGTTAGTACCTGTGGTAATTCCTCCGTATAGTATGCGCTTAGGTGATTACGCTACTTCTACGGACAACAAATTACAATTGCAGGTCTTGATGACCGATTTGATGGAGCCGCAACACCAAACCGGCATCAAATTCACTTTAGAAGCAGGATTAAACGCCGTTCCATTTGCAAGAAGCAATGAATTTATCGTAGGGATGAATCCATTTCTTCTGTATCCCGGAAGTAATGTCACGTTGACCAATGTAGATTTAAGAGCTTTATTTGAATTACAAAATTTAGGAGGCATTAATGCATTGCAATATGCACAACCTCTTTCAGACGGAGTTTATCAGTTCTGTTTTCAGGCGTATGATTATTATACCAAAAATAATCTTTCATCTAAAACCTGTGCTACGGTATTTCTTACGCAGTATGATCCGCCAATGCTTAATCTTCCGCAAAATGCAGAAAAAGTACAGGCAATGTCTCCGTATGCAGGAGGAAGCGGAATCGTATTTCAATGGATGCCGAGACAGATTGCTCCTAACACAAAATACATTTTCACACTTAAAGAATTGTGGGATGCAGGACAATCTCCCATTTCAGGATTTTTGTCTTCTCCACCCCTTTGGCAGGAAGAAACGTATGCACCAGCATTGTATTACGGATTGGACAAAACCCAGCTCATTCCCGGGAAAAGATATGCGTGGCAGGTACAAGCCAAAAGTGGAAATCCCGTATTAGGAGCCAACCCGACAGAGGACAACGGCGTTTATAAAAATAACGGATTTTCTGAGATTTACTATTTTGATTATGTAGAAAACTGTACGGTTCCTACACTCCTGATGGCAAAAAATGTGGGCAGAGGAAGAGTTGAAATAAGCTGGAGCCTCGGTGGGCAGCCTGCAGGTTTGTACAAGGTACAATACCGTAAAAAGAACAGCAATACGGAATGGATGACCCAGCAAAGTTATCAGTCTCCTGCAATTCTTACAGGTTTGGAAGACCTTACGGAATATGAATACCGTGTGGGTTCTGTTTGTGGGCAAGCGCAAAGTTCTGACGAAAATGCCTATTCTTACAGCTCCATCCAATACTTTACCACCAATGCCAATGATGTAGATAATAACTACCAATGCGGAATAATGCCCGCAGTCGACATCGCCAACAAAAATCCTTTACAGACCATGCTGGGTGTCAATGAAGTATTTACAGCAGGAGATTTCCCTGTTACGGTACTTTCTGCACAGGGCAGCAACGGTATTTACAGCGGTACAGGTTACATTGTTGTTCCTTATTTAGCTCAAACCAAGGTAAAAGTGAGCTTCAATAATATCATGCTGAATACCGACAAGAAACTGATTGAAGGTATTATTGAAACTACATACGACCCGAACGAAACTGCAGTAAATTATGCATCTGCAGGAATTGGAGAAACTTTTGGTGACCAAGGTGTAAAAGATGTTTTTGTCAATTTCCCAATTGGCAATATCACTTATTCAGCAACACCACCTCCTGGGAAAATTACCATTACAGGTAGTGATGGGAATGGTGGAACCGGAAGTACAACCGAATATCCGGGTGGTAAAGATTATACCTTTACTGACTCTAACGGAGTTATTTGGACAGTGGATGAAAATGGAACCGTAACCAAAGGCGGAACCGTTGCCCAAGGCGGAGCATCTACCTCTACCAATACCGATGGCGTAACAGGAAGTGGAAGCAATGCTACCATCAACCAATACACTGCAAAAGGTATTAAAATAGAATGGAAAGAAAATACCAACGGACAATTTGCCTATGATACCGCAGAGAAAACCAAACTACCAAAAGACAAATATCCGTCAGTAAAAGATTCTGAAAATAATACGGTTTATGTTCCTTACAAAGCGACGGTCAATAAAAAAACTGAACTCTTTGATGCCAAAGTAAGTATTACCGATCCTTTATTGAAAGATGCGACAATCATCTTCAAAACATTGAGCATCGGTAAAGCGATTGAGGCTACGGAAATTAGTAAAACCGATGCTGAAAGAAGCTATCATTTAAAATTGATAGGTGCTTTTGATTATGCTGAAGAAGAAGTAATTGCGGTATTGATGCCAAAAGATAGCACTTCAAAACAAAAAGTAATCAGCAGTTTCAGATTGGTACACCTAAGTCCGAAGACAGTAGATGTAAGTTTAGTACCATTGGATGCAGGTTCGCAATCTAAATTACAATCGCAAGGTGATAAGCTGAACCAGATTTACAAAAAAATAGGGGTTACTTTCAATGTAACGAAAGATCCTGTTTTAGATATCAGCAGCGTTGTAAGTGGAGATACCATCAATAGCGAGGATGCCGATTTGATGAGTACCTACAGTCCGCAACAGCAACAGATCAATGCGCTCTACAAAGGAACAGGTGCAAGATATGTATTGTTTGTAACTGACAAAAAATCTTCTACCGGACAAAAAGGATATATGCGTCTGAACGGTCAGTTTGGCTATGTGTATAACAACGCACAAGATAAAACAGGAGCGCACGAGCTAGGACACGGTGTGTTTAAACTGGAGCATCCTTGGAAAGCTTATGGAACTACAAAAGGAGCAACACCTCTTCTAATGGATGAACAAATTTCAGGAGAAGAAATCTCACACCTGGATTGGAAGCAAATCAATGATCCTGCGTTTAAGTTATATGCGTTCCAAGGGCAAAGTAGTGGAGAATTAGCTGGCGGTTTTGGATTGACACCTGATTTTAAATTAATCAAAGCTAATACTTCGACAGCATTACACGGAATTGTTACTGTGGGAGAAGGTTTCTTACCTGGATTTGTAGAAAATACAATACAATACCAATGGGTTGAATCTCAGAAGGGTTATTACCCTAATGGTGATACATCAAAAGCAAAATATATCTCTAGTGAAATTCCTAAAGATGATAGTGTTATTTGGCTGATCTATGACCAAAATGCTGTTTGTGGAAAATCTAAATTTATAAAAACAAGCTACGCAAATGTTGTTTCAAATATTTTATCTAAGACTGATAAAGTTCAGGCATTAGCAGATTACATAACTCAATACGATAAAATTGAAGATCAAACTAAACCAGTTTATTCAGGATTTATTGCGTGTTCAGGCTCTGGAAATGGTAATGGATTGAAGTCTGTAGATGATTTATACAAAAGACCTTCTACAGGTGATGGCACGGCAACAGATGAATCCAAAGATGTTGTAGACTATACAGGAAGATTTACTGCTGAGGAAATACAGGCAATGTTAGGAAGCATTATTTCTAATAAAAACTCAACAGG
This sequence comes from Chryseobacterium limigenitum, assembly GCF_900114875.1. Classification (GTDB taxonomy): domain Bacteria; phylum Bacteroidota; class Bacteroidia; order Flavobacteriales; family Weeksellaceae; genus Chryseobacterium; species Chryseobacterium limigenitum. The sequence continues at coordinate 4,748 of NZ_FPKW01000042.1, read as the reverse complement.
GATTAAAGGGAAAATCTTCATTACTGACGAGAATACTGCAGCTTCGGTCTTACAAAAAGTACAAGCAAGATACAATCAGCCTGAAAATAAGGAAATGGTAATCTGGCTGAATGTGAACAGTCAGACTAAGAAATTCGATATCAAGATCAATGTTGGTGGCGGTCTTCCGGAATATGCAGGAAAATCTGCTAAGGATATAGAACTGCTACTGAAACAGAATTCAGCGTGGATAGACGATTTCTGGTTGATGAAATTCAATCCTTTGACTGCAATTCTAGACGGTCTATCGGAGTTATTGACCAAAGCGAAAATTCCGGAAAGATATTACAATCCTGATACTACGGATTACAATCCTTTCCCTGCAAAGATTTATTCTTATGTAAGTTTAAAAGTTATTGACGATGAACTAAGCGGATTAGTTGGATCGCCGATGGGAGAGAAATACACACCAAGCCGTGTTGATTTTGCATTCACTTGCGGAGTTTGGAACGGATTGGTTGGAACGGCTGCAGCAATTCCAGAAGGAGGTTCATTCTTAATCAAAATGATTACGAATGAGAATGATGCCAGAACCAATTTTGCAACAACAATCTCCAAAATACAATGGAAAGATGTTAAGGGAATGGTTGGTGAACAGTGGAACAAATACACTTCCAATCCTTGTATGGTATCTTATGGAGCAGGTGAAGTTACCTTTGTTGTTGCATCTTGCTTTATAGGAGCAGGAGAGATAAAAGGAGCAACTGCTGTTGTGCAGACAATGGAGAAGCTTGATGTAATGGGGCAAATGATTGGTAAATTTGCAAAGTTTACCGGGCGCTTTCTTATAAAACCAGTGGTTTCGAAAGCAGGTAAATTTATCATAGAGCCTCTAATAAAGCTGGAACCTGCAATAAGCCAAAAATTACGTTCAAATGTTTCAAAATATGTAGCTCAGCTTCTGAATAAAGACAAAATTCACCTTTCTCTGCATGCTACCTCAGAAGGTAAATTTATTGTAGACGGAATAGAACTAAGCCCGGAAGAATTTGGTGAGTACATTACCAAAAAGCTTAAAGAGACGGGAAATGCCAACAAAAATATAGTTTTACTTTCTTGCAACGATTTAGAATCTGCAAAAGCATTAGCGGCAGTCACTGGTAAGAAAGTATATACTACCGATGGTCCTATGACGATCTTTGAAAACGGTATTCGTCGTGCAGATGGTTCTGATTGGTACGAGATTGCTCCTGATGGTACGAGCACCAAAATACAGCCGCCAGTTACAGAATGTGTAAACTGTACAGGTGAAGGTGTTGAAATGGGTAAATCGTTTGCAGGTAATCTTGATGCAAACATTGTACAGGAACTTAACAGTACTTTAGGGGCGACAAGAGTTACAGAATTACTTGAAATTACGAGACAGCTCCCAAGTACATGGACGATTAAAAAGCTTGACGGAAAACTAGTTTTAGTAGATAAAGATGGCAAGAGATGGGCTGAAATTTTAAATAATGAAATACGTGCAACAGCAGGCGATGCAGGACAAGGATGGAATAAATTCCTTAATGTTGCACCGCCATTGATGAAGAATTTTAAATATGTGGTTGATAATGGCAGATATGTTTTTGAAACCGATGAGCTTGGAAGGGTTAATAAAGCCGTAATGGAAGATGTTGATATTATTTCCAGAGCAAGAAACGAAACCTATCAACAGGAGACTAAAAAAGTAAAAGATGGTTATCCTAATGATGATGGTGGACATATTTTCAGAAATGAATGGGGAGGTCCGAGTGAACAGATTAACTATTTCTCACAAAGTCCTGCGCAAAATAGAGCTGGAGGAGATTGGTATAATATGGAACAGGAGATATCTTCACTTAAGAAAAATAATCCTAGTTCAAAATATAAAGCAGAAATGGTTTTCGTTTTTGAAGGTAGCTCAAAACGACCTACAAGTATGCGTGTAAGATTATCAGAAAATGGAGTTGTTAAGAAAAACTATTTAATTTCAAATTAATTATGGAAGAAGTATTAGATATTATAAATAAATTTTTCAAAGAAAAAGTTTGGGATAAAATTTTAATTGAAATAAATTTTACTGAAGCAGGTGGTTATGAGCCACAACTTACAGTAATTAAAGGTGAAGAAAAATCTTTATGGGGAGAGTTTGAATTGTTTGACATAGCTGATATAATACATAAAAGACAAAAAGGAGTATTAAATACATCAGAAAAATTTAACAAGGCTAAAATTGAGATTTATCCCGATGGAACATATTCAGAACATTACTGGTGGGATTCTGGCCTACAAAAGCAAAACCTGTTAAATTATGCACAAGTATTTTATCAATGGGCAAATTACAGAATGATGTCTATGATATTTGAATTTGAAAAAGATAATAATCTTTTGCCAACTCAATATGACAATGATGGTGAATTAGAATATTTGAGTTCTTGGGATATTGGAGTTTTTACTTTTCATATTAATGATAAAAATGGGTTAGAATATAAAATTATTCTAACAAAAGATGGTAAAGAAAGAATATTAGAAATGCCTTTGAAAGATTATTTTATTGAAGGAATTTTGGAACATCATAAGATTACCAATACAGAACTTTCAGATGAATGGGAACCTTGGAATACTATGGTATTAAAATCTCTTCATTATGATATTCCTTATGACAAGAGAGATGAGTTTGTGAGTTATATTTTAGAATAAAGTATTGATTGAAATGGATTCAACTAAGTAGTTTAATAGGAGTAATAAGAAATTACGTTAGTAATAATCAGGTTATTATGATTATAAAACTAAATAAAGAAAAAGTTAGTACTCGATTTTATGAAGTTATTAATAATGAGCAAGTTTCCTTTAGACCTAAACCAAAAGAATATAGAGAGTTTTCTGATGAAATATATGAACGTTATAATTCATTATTTTCAACTGAAGATAAATTTAATTCGGCTGTAATTGAAATTGATCCAGATGGTGCATATTCAGAAAAGTACTTTTGGGATTCAGAACAAGAAAAACAAGATTTGCTGGGTGGTGCAGAAGTGTTTTTTCAATGGGCAAATGAAAGAATGTTGTCTCTAATTTTTGAGTTTGAGCAAGATAATAATTTATTACCTACACAGCTTGATGCTGACGATGAATTAGAATATCTGAGTTCTTGGGATAGCGGGGTATTTACTTTCCATGTTAATGAGAAAAATGAAGTGGAATATAAAATCGTTCTTACCAAAGATGGGATTGAAAGAGTCCTGGAAATGCCTTTGAAAGATTATTTTATAGAAGGAATTTTGAATCATTATCAAATAACCCATACAATCCTTTCTGATGAATGGAAACCTTGGAATACTTTGATAATTAAATCACCTCACAATAGTATTCCTTACGATAAAGTGGATGAATTTGTGAGGTATATTTTGGAATAAAATAAATGAAGAATATTGTAGAAATTATAGTTTCACATTTAAGAGAATACAAATGGAAGCAAGCAGAGATAGTTATTCAAATTACTCCAGAATCAATGGGATATGAATCATTATTTTTTATTGATGAAAATAATAATGAAGAAGATTTCTGGATTGATTTTGAAGATATAAGAAAACTTTTTGACAAGTTAAGGGAAGATTATAATGAATCTAAGAATACAGTAGATAAATTTAATAGATATAAATTGATTCTTAAAAGTGATAAAACTTATTCTGAAAAATATTGGTGGAATGCTGAAGAAGATAAACAGGATCTATTAGCAGGGGCGGAGGTCTTCTTCCAATGGGCAAATGATAGAATGATGTCTATGATTTTTGAGTTTGAAAAAGATAATGATCTTTTGCCAACTCACTATGATGGTGATGGCGATTTAGAATATTTGAGTTCTTGGGATAGTGGAGTTTTTACTTTTCATATTAATGATAAAAATGAGTTAGAATATAAAATTATCCTAACAAAAGATGGTAAAGAAAGAATATTAGAAATGCCTTTGAAAGATTATTTTATAGAAGGAATTTTTGAACATCATAAGATTACCAATACAGAACTTTCAGATGAATGGAAGCCTTGGAATACTTTGATAATTAAATCACCTCATAATAGTATTCCTTACGATAAAGTTGGTGAATTTGTTAGTTACATATTGGAATAAATAAAAAAGTTAAATAAAAACGCAATAAAAGATGAAATTAAAATTTTTACCAGTAGCATTGGTAGTTGTAAGCACATTTGTTTACGCACAAGAAGTAAAAGTAAAAAAAGGCGAAATCCAGATTGATGGAAAAGCAGTTGCTAAGATCGACAAAGAGAAAAACAATTACAAGATCAGCGATCTGTCGGGTAAAGCACTATTTACGGCTACCATTACCAATGAAACCCCATTAAAAAATACAGTTTCCAAATATTGGATGCAGCTTACTGGCAGCAATGGCGTTGTAAAAGAACTGGAATTAATTGACAAAACCAGCTTTTCTTTCGGATTTGAAAAACCCATTACACAAAATCTTACCAAAAGCGAGAATCCTCTATTACCGGCTTCCGGAATAGATGAAAACAAAATCAACAGCTTTTTCCAGACAGAAGACAGAAGTATTTCCAAATCCGAAGATAATAGGATAGAAGAATACAAAGAGATCAACCGTTCAGAAGATGCTTTGGCAGCCGACAACAAGATTTTGATTAGCAATGTAGGGATCATTAGTGCCAACAACGAGAAGATAGGCTACATTGTTCGCAAAGTAACAGGAAAAGATATGGTGCAGCAATTTCTT
>NZ_FPKW01000054.1 GCF_900114875.1 Chryseobacterium limigenitum | reverse complement strand
GGTGTAGTATTTCAAAATTTAACCCTTCAGACAAAAGCTCCTTATATTACTGCTCAGTATTTCGGAGTACAAGGAGAACAAAAACTAGTAGGTTTTCCTGCAAGTATTAAAAATATTTTTGTCGAAGCAGACAATGGTTACGCTAATCTAGGCTTTGAAATCACAGTAGGATTACAAGAAGATCGATTCTCCGCAACAGGTGGAATGAAAATCAATGGTGTGATTGTCAACGAAAACAATCGTCAACGATGGAAATATGATGGATTCAATTTAACCAAATTGGGTCTGAAAAATGTAGACATAGGGGTCGCAATCGTTTCGGGAGAATTCCAAATAATGCGTAATGATCCATTATATGGAGATGGTTTTACGGCCCATCTGAATGCAAAGTTAAAGCAGCTGAATATTGAAGTCAACGTGAATGCAGCCTATGGATTCAGTACTTTCAGATATTGGGGATTTGAAGGTTCAGTAGACGGACTTAAAATTCAGGCCTCTGCATTAACGATTACAGGATTTACCGGAGGAGCGTTTTACAGAATGGTTCCGAACAGAGATATGTCATTAGATCCGGCATATAAAGACAAAGCATTGGTTCTAACTCCGGACAATACGGTTGGTTTGGCATTGAGAGCGGGAATTTACGGATCTGTTGCCAGCAAAAATGCAATTAGTATTATGGCCGGCTTCAATATGTCAACCAATCCAAACGGAGGTTTAGCCAATGTTGGATTTATTGGAGAGGCATTGGTTATGGCCGATTTATCTAAGCTGATTCCCGGAGATCCTTTAGCGGGAGTTAAAGATAAGTTCAAAGAGATGACAGGCAACAATAAATTTCTAAATGAGCTGAAAAACAACAGCCACGTTAATTCTTTCTTAGATACTCAAGTGGTTGATGATCAATATCCCGTAACTAAAGATGTAAAAGGTGCTATTTATGCTAAACTGGCAATGAACTATGACTTCAACAACAGTGTTTTCCACGCCAGCTTAGATGTTTTTGTAAATATTGCCAATGGTATCATTTCCGGTATCGGACCCAATGGCAGAGCGGGTTGGGCTGTGGTACACATTGCACCAAGCGAATGGTATATGCATATCGGAACACCAACCGATATGATTGGTCTGAAAGTAGGTTTCGGAAGCTTCTCTTTACAATCAGGAAGTTATTTTATGGT
>NZ_FPKW01000017.1 GCF_900114875.1 Chryseobacterium limigenitum | reverse complement strand
TACCTAATTTTCTGTCGTTTTCAGTATAGATTTGCGTGTGCAAAAGTAAAAAATTATTTCTAATTGACCAAGACTTTTTTGACTTAATTTAAAGTTTTTTAACTAACCCTAAATCCCATCTTCCATATCTCAATCTTCTACTCCTATGCTCCCGTTTTACCGGACTGCAAAGATACAAATTATTTTAACTTTAACAACTTTTATTTACTAAAAATTTTAAAGTTTATTTTAATCTGTTTCGTAGTATCTATAGTATCATTACCTCCTTCTGCGCTACTGTCAACCTCGCGTTTTCAGTGGGGCAAAAGTACATCAACTTTACCACTACTTCCAAATCAATTTAACATAATGTTCATATAAAACTCATATTGTGGAAAAGTTTTAATTCTAATTTATTGATATAATTTATGTTATGGGGTTATCCACAGTTATCCACAGTATTCGATTATCTTTTTGAGAAGTGTCAGAATAGGTGTTTTCAACGGTGGAAAGGGATTAGAAGACTGATTTTTTATATAATCTGCTATACTATATATAAGGTATAAGAAAGTAAACCTCATAGGTTTTGAAAACCTATGAGGTTTCAATGTGAAGGATGAAGGCTATGCTTGAGGGATACTTTTTTTATTTACCACTGATTGACACTGATTGGCACAGATCTTAGAATATAGAACTTGAGCGTGGGAGGGTTTGAGAGTTGGAGTCTATATCTTTATAGATCAGTTAGGGGTTGGGGAAATGTCTGGAAGGAAAATCGATTGAAATTATGCCCGGGAAATATCTACTACGAGAAGAAGCAATAAGAATACCTGCTACCCTAGCCCGGATTGAAGCGGCATCCTTTTTCGAGGCGGCCGAAGCGAAGCGCAGGACGGCCGGGAAAATAAAAAAAGCCAGAGCAAAATATCTTTGCTCCGGCTTGGTAGTTTAATTTTGTACTTTATCTGAATCGAACTTTCAGAAGTGATTAAAATCTATAATTAGAATTTAATTACAGTTTTCATTCTTTCAGTTTCTTCTATTACCAATTCGTCATCTACAAGAATTTTTCCTGAATGCTCATCAATAATAATTTTCTTTCTCTGAGCGATTTCCATCTGCTTTTGAGGAGGAATAGTGAAGAATGATCCTTTCGGAGCTCCTCTTTCTAATCCTACAACCGCTAAACCGGTAGGAGAACTTGTTCTGATTCTAGTATAAGAAGCCAGTAATCTCTCGTCGATCTTACCTGCATATTCTTTTGACTGCTCGATCAAATAGTCTTCTTCTTTCTGAGTTTCAGAGATAAGACCATCTAATTCTTCTTTTTTGAATTTTAAGTGGTTTTTAAGATTACTGATTTTTGTATTCAGTTCACTTAAAGTTTCGTTTTTGTGAGCAATTTTAGCTCCGAATTCTTTGATTCTTTTTTCAGCAAGCTGAATTTCAAGATCCTGGAATTCCATTTCTTTTCCTAATGCTTCAAACTCTTTATTGTTTCTTACATTGTCCTGCTGAGACTTGTATTTTTCAATTAAAGCTTTTGCATGGTTTATCACTTCATGCTTGGTTTTGATCTGATCGTCCTGATCTTTGATATCAGCGTGAAATTTTTCAGCTCTTTTTTCAAGTCCTTCAATCTCGATTTCAAGATCTTCAACCTCAATTGGCAATTCTCCTCTTGTATTTCGGATTTCATCCAATCTTGAATCTATGATCTGTAAATCGTATAAAGCTCTTAACTTCTCTTCAACTGAAATATCGTTGGTCTTTGTTGCCATATCTAAAGGAAATAATTTACTGGGTTTGTTTTTTCGTTAGATTTCGAAATTGCAAATGTAGTAAATTTTTGTGACAAAATTTCAAATAATTGTTGAGTAACGAATTGTTCTGATTCATAGTGCCCTATATCGCAAATAAGCATTTTGGATTCTGCCAGGAAATAGTCGTGGTATTTGATATCTCCCGTAAGATAGGCGTCGCATTTCTTAGATAGTGCAGATTTTATTCCACTGGCACCGGAACCGCCTAACACTCCTACTCTTTTTATTTTTTTGTTATTAAAATCTGAATGTTTAATGATTTCAAGGTTAAATTTCTCTTTTACAAACTTCAAAAAATCTTTTTCATTCATTTCTTCATCCAATTCTCCGTACATCCCCAAGCCTGAATATTGGTTTTCATTATCTAAATTGTAGATCTGATGCGCCACTTCTTCATATGGATGCGCAGATTTCATTGCTGAAATAATCTGACCTTGCTTGTAACCTTCAAAAATAACCGAAACCATGTTTTCATCTGCATTTTCACGGATATTCTGTTGACCGGAGAATGGATTTGAGCCTTCAATTGGTCTGAAAGTTCCGCCTCCATTCAACGTAAAACTGCATTCATCATAAAAACCAATATTTCCCGCTCCTGCTGAAAAAAGAGCTTCTTTTACCTGTTCAGCATGATCTTTAGGGACAAAAACCGTTAATTGTTTTAAGTTATTTTTCTTTGGCTGAAGAATCTTCAGGTTTTTTAAGCCTAAATGATTGCAAATTCCGGCATTTACTCCAAAAAAGTCGTTATCCCAAGCGGTATGAATGGCATAAATGGCAATTTTATTTTCGATCGCTTTTAAAACTGCTCTTTCAACATAATTTTTTCCTGTTAAAGATTTTAACCCAGAAAAGATAATCGGATGAAAACATACAATTAAGTTACAATTTTTCTTAATGGCTTCATCTACAACGTTTTCCAGAGCGTCGTGGCAAACCAGAATTCCGCTTACGCTGCGGGTAGGAACTCCACACAGCAACCCTACGTTATCAAAATCTTCTGCCTGCTGTAGCGGAATGCGCGTTTCTATTTTAGAAATTACTTCACTTATTGTCATTTTATTCTGTATGTTTGCTACGAAAATAACGATAATTTGTTAATTTAAAAAAAGCATTAAAAAATGGAAAGAGAGCACAACCTTATTCCCGGAGACGCGCTCTGGAAAAGGCATCTTTACCGAATTATTTACCGTTCCGATACCAAACTCGGCAAATTATTCGACATTATTTTATTATTCTTAATTCTTGTAAGTACATTCATCATTATGATGGAAAGTGTACCTCAGCTTGATAAAAAATTCCATTATACCTTTATTATTCTTGAATGGGTTATCTCTATATTTTTTTCGGCGGAATATTTTAGCAGAATTGCTGTTGTAAAAAATAAAAAACAATATGTTTTCAGTTTTTTCGGAATTATTGATTTTTTGGCTCTGGTTCCGTTTTATCTGAGTTTTTTCTTTCCTGTAACTAAATATTTCCTGATTTTCAGAATGCTGAGAATGTTGAGGGTTTTCAGGGTTTTCAATCTTCTTGATTTTATGAATGATGGAACTGTAATCGTGAGAGCATTAAAAAACAGTTCAAGAAAAATATATATTTTCCTTTTATTTTTAATTATTTTTTCAGTAATCGTTGGTTCTCTGATGTTTATGGTGGAAGGCGGAAGACCTGGATTTGAAACTATTCCGCAATCTATTTATTGGGCTGTGGTTACGGTGACAACGGTTGGTTATGGTGATGTTTCTCCGATCACGCCGATGGGTAAATTTTTTGCGGTTATCCTGATGCTGGCAGGTTATTCCATTATTGCAGTTCCTACAGGGATCGTAACTGCGGAAATGAGAAACAAGAGACAGAATCTTGAAAAGACATGCGAGAGATGTGGAAATGAAGATATTGATGATGATGCAAGGTATTGTAAGCAGTGTGGCAAGAAATTAGCTTAATACTTTCTATAAGTTTATTCTATTAACCAAAATACCACAAAATCATGGAACCACAAAAGAAAAACAAGCCAAGCAGTTTAGTAATTATTCTTTTTGCTTTAATTGTATTAATGATCATCATTTATTTTATACTCGTGATGTTTTTCCCAACAGTTTTTGAACATATGAACACAGGTGACATACAACCTGTTCCAGACAAATAATCTAAATATAAAATGAGACGACTTAATTGCCGTCTCGTTTTTGTTTAAAAATTATTTATTTACTTTTTAATTGCTTTGACTGTTTGTTTAGAACCATCTTTCATATCTAATGTAACTACATATAATCCTGACTTTAATTCTCCTAAATGAATCTCTGATGAAGGTTTATCGATTGTTTTAATCAATCTTCCTGAAATATCGGAAACAGAAACAGATTTTACATTGTTTACATCTGAAATATTCAACACATCTGCGAAAGGATTGGGATATACTTTAGTAATTTCCTTAGTTCCTGCAATTTCTGAAGTTCCTAAAGTTGGTATTCCATCTACAACAAATGTATCTGCATATAGTTGAAACTGATCTGTATCTGTTGCATGAATAGAGATGTAAACGGTCTGCCCTACATATGATGACAAATTAAATGTTTTCTTAGTCCATGTAGATGGCGCCTTCTGTGTTGCCTGAAGTACTGTTGTAAAAGCAGCAGCCGTTTGATTGGTGGTAGAAAGCAAAACTTCATAATCTTCCGGAAAAGAATTGAGTCCGGATTTTATATAAAATGAAATTCTATTACTTAATCCAGCTTGTACGTTAATTGCTTTTGTAATTAAATGATCATCATGTGCTACATCGTCATAAGTAATAGTAGCTACATTTGCTCCAGATTGTGCCACTCCTGAATCTGGCAGACCAAATTCCCAGCCATTTGCACCTCCATTATTTATTACAGCCCAGCCAGCAGGTAAAGTAGTTCCTGCATCAAAATTTTCCGTCCATTGTCCAAAGGTTGCAACAGGCAAACCTAAAAGAAGAAATAAAAGTTTTTTCATGTATAAAAATTATATTAAAATTATAGGGCAATGTTAAAAAGATCCTAATTCTTTTCAAAAAATAAACAGGAAAATAATACACTCCAACATGAATAAACTTCAAGTCAACAATTCAAATATTCAAACAAAAAAAATAATTACGTATTAAAATTTAATCTAAATTATCAGCAAACAAACAATAAGTCTCAATTTCACTCAGAATTTATATAAAATATTTTTTCAATAAAAAAAGGTAACCGATTTGGTTACCTTTAAATTATACTATTAAATCTTATTATTTCTTAATAGTTTTTATCGTTTGTTTTGAGCCGTCTTTCATATTTAATGTTACCAAATACAATCCTGACTTTAATTCTCCCAAATGAATCTCTGATGACGGTTTGTCGATTGTTTTAACCAATCTTCCGGAGATATCAGAAACAGAAACAGATTTTACATTGTTTACGTCTGAGATATTCACTACATCTGTGAAAGGATTCGGATACACTTTAATACCGTTTTTAGTTCCGGCAACTTCAGAGGTTCCTAATGTTCCGTTTGTAATGTTAATAGTAAATGTACCTTCAGGATCATCCGTGAAGCCACTGTAATTTCCTACATTCACCAAATAAGTAGTTCCGGCAACTGTTGGTATCGAAATAGTTTCAGTACCTCCCTGTCCGTTATCATCAACGCGGTCTACACAAACCAAACTTCCGCAAGTACCTGTATAAACACCAATTTCAGGATCAAAATCGCTTGCAGCAGGCATTGTTACGGTTATAACATACGCATTACCATTACCTGTAAATGAGAACCATGTGCCGTCGTTCATACTATTAGAACAAGCCGTAATAAATCCTCCGTTATTGGTAGCACCTCCTCCATCAGATTGTGTATAATTATAAGGGAATGTAGTTGCCTGTAATGCTCCAGAGCAATCATCATTTGCTGGTGGCGGTGGAAATGTTCCGATACAGATATCAAAACTTTGGTTACTTCCAGAACCATAATAGCTGTATACTCTTACATAATAAGTTCCTCCTACTGTAAGTCCGGCAACTGTAGATGTAGTATTATCCGAGCATAAAATACTGTTTAATGAGCCACAAGATCCGTCAAATACCTGGAAATAGGTATCTGTATCATTATCAGAGCCTACAGAAACAATATTAGTAAGCGAAACTCTATGAGAGGTAGCCGTAGCGACAAATTTAAACCAAACATCATCATCAGGATTACCATAACAAGGGTCAGGAATTAAACCTGAGTCTGTAGCCCCCAGTGTATATCCCGAAGTTACAACACCACAATTGAGATTAGGATTTACAGTTAATGCAACCGCTGCAGAACATTCATCATTTGCCGGTGCTGGCGGCACTGTTGTAAACATCGTATCAGAACAGCCTGAAGACTCCCCTGCCGCGCCTACTGCAACAACTTTCACATAATAATTAGTCCCTGGGTTAAGAGCCGTTGAAACCGTAAAACTGTTGGTAGCTACTAATTGCTGATTAACAACATTTGTTCCTCCAGGAGTTGTTCCAATAGAAACTTTATATCCTGTAGCACCTGAAGAGTTATTCCAAGTAATGGTAGGTAATATTGGAATAAACATAGAACTATTTGCAGGATATGTTATCAATGGACAAGCGGGAATAGGATTTGGGATTAATCCATTAAACGTAATCACAGATTTATAAGGTTCCAAATTTCCGTCTGATGGAGAAAAAGGATCCGGATTTACGTTATCATCTCTAAAATATAAGGTAGAATTTGGAGCTGAAGGATAAACATACATTGCTTCATCAAAATCATTGGAATCGTACCCTGCAGAGTTTTCCTCGGCTGCAACTACTAAATTGCTTGTATTGTTGTACGGAAAAGGCGTCGCAAAAGTAATTTCCACCACTCCATTTGTATTGGTTACCGTTCCTGAGAATACCTGGGTTAACTGACCGGCAGGAATCCAGTCTGAATCCGAAGCAAATGAAGTTTTTGCAGTCTGACCCAAATAAACTACCCAATCTGAAGAGTTGGCTATAGACATTGCAGGATCAAGATAAAACTTAAGACCCGTAATATTTCCTGCCGCATTCGCATTAATTTCCTGTTTTGTGAAAATTTGCTGAACGTAAGAATAGCCATAATAGGTGCTTATTGGAGCAACTCCAACATCTGTACTTCCTGTACCCAAGTTGATCTGGGCATTAAGCGTCATGCTTATCATTAATAAACATGAAAGTAAAAATTTTGTCATAAAAGAATGTTTTTTGCTGATTTGCCTACTAAATTAATAATAATACATTCATATAACACTCTAAAATCTAATATTTAACTAAAAAAAATAACGGCTAAAAAATTTAGCCGTTATACAATTTAATTATAGGTTATAAAATTTACTTTTTAATTGTTTTAATTGTTTGTTTTGTACCGTCTTTCATTTCTAAAGTCACCAGATACATTCCTGATTTTAATTCTCCTAAATGAAGAGTAGAACCTGGATTGCTGATAGTTTTCACCAATCTTCCTGAAATATCATTTACTAAAACAGACTTCACTTTAGAGATATCTGAAATATTAAGATCATCAGCGAAAGGATTTGGATATACTTTAATACCGTTTTTAGCACCGGAAACTTCTGAAGTTCCTAAGACTGAAGCATCATAAGCTGAAATCTGGAACTGTCCGTTTGTACTTGTACCTCCTGCAGTTCCTGTATATCTCCATACACTAAAGTATAAAGTAGATCCTGGAGTTTGTCCTGTTAATGACAACAATGAATAAACACCTCCCGCAGCGCTATCATCATTACAACCTACTGAAGTTAATGATCCACATGTTCCGCTATGAGCAGAAAGAACTGTATCTAATAATCCTGATCCTGTAACCCCTTTTGTTTCTACTGTAATGCTTCCACTTGCAGGCACAACTACTGAGAACCAAACATTATCTCCTCTACTAGTCTGACATGATGTTGTACCATCTGTTGTAGCTCCTGCATTTGAAGTTGTTAAAAGGCTCGCTGCAAAGTTATTACCTACTGTTAAAGCAATTGCACCTGAACAAGTATCATTTACAGGCGGAGTAGCTGGAGTAGTGAAAGAACCAGTTAACCAAACACTTTGCGTACCTGTACAAATTGATCTTACCCAATAATAATAAGTTGTAGATTGAGCAAGAGGAGAAAGGTTTACTGTAGTTGCTGTAGTTGCCGTTCCTGAAGTTGGAGCAGTATTAGTTGTTGAATAATAATATTCATAACCATTAGCCGGAGCAACAGCTGGAGCCGTCCAAGAAATAGTAGCTGAATTACTAGTAACTAATGAACTACTTAAACCTGTAGGACTGTCACATGCAGGAATCGTCTCTACAACAAAATTATCTACAAAGAAATCATAATCTTGAGTATCATCCACGGTACCATCATTTCCGTATATTGCAAACATAGTATTTGCTCCTATGTAATTACTTAAATCAAAAGTATAAGTATTTAACGTGTTAGTTGGTGTATTACTTGTATTCCAAGTATTCAGAACTGTCCATGTAGTTCCACCGTCAGTAGAAACCACGAACTGTATTACATCATCTGAACCCATTGCACTTGCGGTAGTAACCCCATAACCAGTCAATCCATAATCAAATTTAACTCTGTAACCACCAGCAGATAAATTAAAACTTGGAGATTTTAACCATCCTTGTCTTGCTGTAGAATAAAGATTAATTCTTGCAGCTCCTGTACTTCCTACATTTAAGAAGCCATCTGCAATCCAATAATTGGTAGTACCGGTACCTGGACCTGTTGCCGGTGTCCCTCCACTAGCCTGAGACCAGCAGTTACCAGGGAATGTAGCAAAATCATTAGTATAACTAGGCGTTAAAACACCACAAACTGTAGTAAAATTTCTTACTGTGCATGATGCAGAAGTTGCTCCGCCGTTATAAGAATTTACAGTATAATAATAAGTTGTACTGTTGTTTAATACTGTACCTAATGTATAAGTAGTAACATTTCCTACATCTACATTGTTTAAAATATCAGTTCCTCCAGAAGTTGTACCCATGGATATTCTATATCCCGTTGCTCCAGAAGTTGCAGTCCAAGTAATAGTAGGTGTTGTTGAAACTCCTATAGCTGCAGATGTAGGAGCAGTTACAGAAGGACATGTAATGTTACCTGTTGTAAATGTACGTTCAGTACAACCTGTAGCATTCCCTATAGCATTTTTAGGGATTACAGTAATATAGTATTGCTGATTGAAATTAAGAGGCGTACCTGCAGGCACAGTATATGTTGTAACGTTACCTACGTCAACACCATTCATAACGTCTGTTCCACCTGGAGTTGTTCCCAGATTAATTAAGTAACTTGTTGCTCCGTTTTGTCCAAAAACCCCAGCCCATGTAAACGTTGGTGTTACAGAAACAGCTGTCGCATTGTTAGCTGGTGCCGACATTGTGGTACAAGCAGGCGCAGATACAGCAGGAGGAAATGTTACATCAAATGCAATTACAGGTCTTCTGTAATTTGTACTCGTTAAAGTTGCAGGAAAAGCTGAAGTTGTAGTTATATACTTTGTAGTATTACTATTTGTACTACTAATACAAGTTGTCCCATATTCATAATCCCAAGTAATTGCTGTTGTAGGTGCTGTTGTCTGTACATACTCTACATAAATAGCAAGATTGCTTCCGCCTGTGTATGGAAAATTGGTAGAATGTACATACTGCTTGTAACCAGGAGTACTTCCTGTTGCTGTTGCCGGATCTGAATCATACACCAAAGTTGCTGTAGATACTTCCGTTGCCCAATCTGGAGATCCAGAACCAAAATCCGCAGCAGCAGTATTCTTCAAATAGATTTTGAAAGTAGTTCCTGCAGGAAGAGTTCCTGATGATGCCAGTCTTTTAAAATAAGTCCCTGTAATTATACCTCCACTTATTGCAGTAAGCTGTGAGGAAGGAATAATAAATGCAGTCCTATTTTTACTGTTAGCAGTCGTAACACTGTTCATTGGCCCATAGGTATTGGTACTAAGGCCGGTTGAACAGGTTGTGAGCGTAAAATTCTGTCCCGAATACGATTGATAAGTAAACAAACTTATCAAAAGTAAAAACAGTAGATTTAGTTTTTTCATACGTAGTAAAATAAAAATTAGAGGGTAAATGTAGAAAATTATTTCAATCAATATCAAAAAATATCATAATTTTTTAAAGTAAAAAAAGTAATTTAACTAAATCATTATCAATAATTAAACAAACATTTAACCTAATTAAAATTATCATCACAAAATGAATTAATTATTAACTATTAATTACCAAATAGTTAACTTAAAAAGTGACAATGTTTATAAATCAAACAAAATCAGATAAAATGAAAATTATTAATTATTAAAATTTTACTATTTAATAAAATAAGTTAATATTATAAACCAAAAAAAGTGACTTTCGCCACTTTTTTTAACTCTAATTCGATTCAAATTAATTGAGATAAAACTCGTATTTGTTGAGTAACTGTATTTCTTTTATCAAATCTCCATTAAGGTCTACCGAATGTTTCATAGACTGCAGCTCTAAATGAGAATCATCCTCAATATTTTTAATGAAGAATTTCAGCTTTTGATCCCCTTTGTTTCTGTCGAGTACTGTTCTGAAAAAATCAAGATCTTCTGACCTGAAATCCATCACATCCATCACCAGCGATATACTTTTTGCAAATCTCTCGAAAGCTTCCTGAAGTTCGATCACATCGTTAACATTTACAAAAACACGTCCGTCTTTTACCTGGGCAAATTTTATTTTAAATATAACAAAACGCTGTACCTCAAGTTTTTCTTTCAAACGCATATAATCTCTGTCCCCCAGCCTGAAAGAATATGATCCGGAGTAGTCTTCCAATGTAACAAAAGCTACTTTTTCACCACTTTTGAAGCCATCCTTTACCACATACTCGGTGATCAGACCGGCAACGGTGTATTCTTTTCCGGCACCGCCATTTTCTCTTTCTTTTTGTAGCGTTTTCCAGTCTTTTTTCTTTTCCTCAAACAATTCTTCTCCTTTATTGGCAAAAGCCTGCTCTTTGTAAGCATCAACCTCATCAAGATTTAAGAATGAAAAATTACCTTTTGGTTCGGCCTTCTTCGCTACTTCTTCTATGATTTCCTCTTCGCCGACAGACAACTCATCAGAAACAATTTCTATAAGATCTGCTGCCTCATCAATAGTATCTTTTTCAAGGATCGGAACAACTTCTGTTACGACTTTTTCCTCCTCATCCTTTTCCAAAACCGCTTTTTTAGAAAGCTGCCCCTGCATGAATTGATAGTGATACTTAAATTCATCCAACGGGTGAGCAGAAAGATAGAAACCGATGATTTCTTTTTCTTTATTAAGCTTGTGCATGTTCGGCCATTCCGGGCAAGGTGCTAATTTTGGCTGTTCGATCTGAACTTCATCAGCAAAATCCGCAAAAAGAGAATGTTCCATCTCATTTTTGCCTTCCTGGAAGCTTTGTCCGTATCTTATTAATCTTTCCAAATTAGTTCTTCCGGCCATATCAATATCAAAATACTGACCACGGTGGAAAGAATCCAATTCATCGAAAGCTCCCGCCAATACTAAACTTTCCGCTACTCTTTTATTCATTTGAGAAGGCAAAATTCTTTCAAAGAAATCGTATATGTTTTTAAATCTTCCGTTGGCTTTTTCTCTTGTAATCGCCTCACTCGGACCTTCCCCGATACCTTTTATCGCTCCCAATCCGAAACGGATCTGACCTTTTTCGTTTACAGAGAATTTATATTGAGACTCATTAACATCAGGACCTAAAACATCTACACCAATACTTTTACAATCCTCCATGAACATGGTAATTGATTCCGTATTGTTGATGTTGTTACTCATTACACTCGCCATGTATTCTGCGGGATAATTTGCTTTCAGATAGGCTGTATGATACGCAATTAATGCATAACAGGTAGAGTGAGATTTGTTAAAAGCGTATTCTGCAAAGGCTTTCCAGTCATTCCAGATTTTATTTAACGGATCTTCGGCAAGGTTGTTTTTCTTACCACCTTCGATGAATTTCGGGTACATTTTATTCAGTACGTCGATCTGCTTTTTACCCATCGCTTTTCTCAACGTATCGGCTTCACCTTTTGTAAAGTTGGCCAGCTTTTGAGACAGAAGCATTACCTGCTCCTGATAAACGGTAATTCCGTAGGTTTCTTTTAAATATTCTTCGGTTTCGGGTAAATCGTACACAATTTCTTCAATCCCGTGTTTTCTGTTGATAAAGTTCGGGATATATTTAATAGGACCCGGACGGTAAAGGGCGTTCATGGCAATAAGATCGGCAAAAACCGTTGGCTTAAGCTCCCTCATATACTTTTGCATCCCGGGACTTTCATATTGGAAAATCCCGACTGTTCTTCCTTCCTTAAATAATTGATAAGTTTTTGTATCATCAAGCGGAATTGTATCCGGATCGATATCAACATTATGCCTTTCTTTAATCAACCTTAAAGCATCTCTGATGATCGTCAAAGTACGAAGACCCAGGAAGTCCATTTTCAGAAGTCCGGCACTTTCCGCCACCGAGTTGTCGAACTGAGATACCAAAATATCAGCATCTTTAGCCGCGATCGTCACCGGAACCAGATTACTCACATCTTCAGGTGTAATAATCACCCCACAAGCGTGAATACCTGTATTTCTGATACATCCTTCCATTTTTTTAGCACTCGCAAGTACATCAAAACGTGGGTCTTCAGGACTATCCAGAACATATCTCATCTCATCGACAAGCATCTGATCCTCAGGTTTTAATTTATCATATTTTGATAACGCTTTCGCAATATTCATCCCCGGTGTGGAAGGGATAAGTTTAGCAATATTAATCGTATCAGGAATTGAAAGGTCTAAAACCCTTCCGGCATCTTTAATCGCAGATTTTCCACCTAAAACTGAATAAGTAATAATCTGTGCTACCTGATTTTTACCGTATTTTTCAACAACCCATTTAATGATCTTGTCTCGACCTTCATCATCAAAATCGATATCAATATCGGGCATTGAAATCCTTTCCGGGTTCAAAAATCTCTCAAAAAGGAGATCGTATTTAATCGGGTCAACATTGGTAATTCCTGTACAATATGCAACGGCAGATCCTGCTGCCGAACCACGTCCCGGACCAACCCAAACTCCCATTTTGCGGGCTTCGTTACAGAAATCCTGTACAATTAAAAAGTAACCGGGATAACCTGTATTGGCAACAACTTCAAGCTCAAAATCAAGACGTTCCTTAATTTCGTCTGTGATTCCCGTATCGGCATACCTTTTTCTTGCTCCTTCGTAAGTTAGATGCGTTAAATAGGCCATTTCACCCCGTTTTCCACCATCAACTTCATCTTCAGCATGAATAAATTCTTCAGGAATATCAAATTTTGGAAGTAAAACGTCTCTTTTT
Organism: Chryseobacterium limigenitum; assembly: GCF_900114875.1. Lineage (GTDB taxonomy): Bacteria > Bacteroidota > Bacteroidia > Flavobacteriales > Weeksellaceae > Chryseobacterium > Chryseobacterium limigenitum. Next base: position 84,898 of record NZ_FPKW01000017.1, on the reverse strand, counting down.
AAAGTATAAGGTTTAAATTTTGCCGTAAATTCTTCATAGGCATCAAAAGCATCAGGATAATTTAAGAAGGCTTCTTTTATTTCATGAGAATTTTTAATAAAATACTCTCCGGAAGCAAGACCTCTTCTTTTACCAAAACCTTTACCAACAGGCGTTGTAAGCTTTTCTCCATCTTTGATACAGCTTACAATATCCTGAATATTAGAATCGTCTTTATTGGTGTAATATGTTTCGTTTTGTGCTAAAATTTTAACATTATACTTATCTGCAAAATGCAGTAAAACATCATTTAAATGCTCTTCTTCGGGAAGATTATGGTTTTGAATCTGAACATAAAAATCATCCTCAAAAGTCTCCTTCCACCATTTGAAAAGTTCCTCCCCTTTTTGTTCCCCTGTATTTAAAATAGCATCGGGAATGTCTCCGTTGATTCCTGAAGTTAGGGCAATAAGTCCTTCTTTATACTCAGCAATGAGTTCTCGGCTGATCCTTGGAACTCCAAAATAAAATCCTTTTAAGAATCCTATACTTGAAAGTTTTGCTAAATTTTTATATCCATCAAAGTCCTTTGCCAAAAGAACAACCTGTGTTCTTCTGTCCGGATCATCTTTGGTAAATTGCTTCTGCTCGTAACGGTCTGATATAAAAAATTCACATCCAACAACAGGAATTAGTGGCTCAGAAAGAGGTTCTTCTTCATTAAATTCTGTTCCGTTTTCTTCCGCTTCCTGTTTTTTTGCTAAATATTCTTTATGTTTTTTCGCCCGGTCACTATTCGCTCCTTCAACCGCAGAGACAAATTTGAAAGCACCCATCATATTTCCGATATCTACCATTCCAACCGCAGGAAAATTATCATCAGAAGCTTTTTTAATTAAATCTGAAATACTGGAAGTCGCCATCAGCGTTGAGAAAACACTGTGATTATCAAAATTGAAATATCTTCCAAGATCGATATCATCAATACTTCCAACGTCGCTTTGCTTTTTCTTGTTATTGAAATCTGCAACCTGTCTTCTGATAACAATTCCGAAAGGTTTTATTGGATCAGGATATAACGTTTTAAAATACGCCAATTGATCCTCAGAAGTTTTCAGAACCTCAGCAGGAATGATCCCGATTCTCATCATCTCGAAGAAAACCTGAGCCGTTGCATTTACGTCGGCTGCTGCATTGTGGGCTTCATCGAATTTGTTACCGTAAAGTTTTTCGTAAAGTTCCTCTAATTTCGGAGGTTTGAACCTTCCTCCACGACCTCCACCAAGCTGACAGTAATTTGTCCCCAAAATCATGGTATCCGCTTTTGGTTTTTCCTGAAGATTGTCTTTTATATTTTTTCTGAATAATTCTGCCCCGACAATATTGTAATCAAATTCAACATTGTGTCCGGAAACTACTCTTACCCTATCTAAAACTTTAGAAAATTCTTCTAAGATCTCCTGTAGATCACGACCTTCCTCATTGGCAATTTTGGTTGTAATACCGTGAATTCTCGCGGCATTAAATGGAATATCGTAACCTTCCGGTTTTATTATATAATCCTGGTTTTCAATTAAAACTCCATTATCGTCATGTAATTGCCATGCGATCTGAACCATTCTTGGCCAGTTGTCTGAATCTGAGAGTGGTGCGTTGAAATTCTTTGGTAAACCTGTGGTTTCTGTGTCAAAAACTAAATACATGTAATTTTTCTAGCTTTTATTAAAAAAAGAGAATGTAAAGTTACTTCATTTTTTTGAAAATTTAAATCATTTGGGTTATGACATTTCATTATCAAATTACTATTAAACAAATAAAATTTCAACATTTCCCATTTTGATTATAATTATAAAAGTGACACAATATCACCCTATTTTAAGTATTTTCAAAAATTATTCATATTATTTTCAAATTAATTCATACATAATGAATCCAAACAAATAATTTTCTATACATTTGTTGGATATACCGTTTTTAAAAATTTACTAAAAAGTTATGAAGAAACATTTACTTTTGGTCGGCACTTTGGCAATTACATTATTAAGTGCGCAAAACAATGAAGGATTAAAAAGAGAGTTTGAAAAACAAAACAAAGAGAATACTGCAAAGTTTGATTCTTATGTTGCAAAGCATTACGGAGCAGACAGATCTCCGGAAACTTTAAAGGAAATTGAAGAGCAAAGAAGTAACTTAGCTGGATTTACGCCAAATGGTAAACCTTATTTTTATCAAAATGAAGATCTTAGACAAGTTGCCAATGCCAATGCTGACAATCTTAATACTGCAGGTGGAGTAAGCGGATTAACTAATGCTTATAATGGTGAAGGTATTAACTATACTATTTTTGACGGTGGTAGAGTTTATGCAGCACACACAGCTTTCAATAATATTCCAGGAAGAATTACGAATAAAGAAGCTGCTACTAACATATACAGTGCGCACTCAACTGGTGTGGCTAGTTTTATTGGTGGTAAAAGCATTCCTATAAGTGGAGGCGGTCTTAGTGGTGATATTAAAGGAATTGCTATAAATTCTACAATGGATTCTTATAGATTTGCAACGACGACATTGCCTGGCAATACTGCAACAAGTACTGTATTTCAAAAAATACTTGTAGCTCAGCCTAATCTGTCTAACCACTCTTATGGAAGTAATGTCGGTTGGGATCTAAAAACAGTTAGTGGTGCCAATGCATGGGTATGGAACGGTGCTTTTGACACTCCTTCTACTGCTATGGATTTACAGGGAACCTATTTTACCAACGATCAGAGTTATGATCAGATTGTATATAACAATCCTTCATACATTATTGTAAAATCTTCCGGAAATTATTTTGGTTACGGACCAGATTACCCAGGAACTGCAGCTTTCCCTAAATATTACACAGACGACACTAATACCTTAGTTCAATTTGCAGCAACAGATACCCTTCCTACAACAAACTGTAGCAATGGAGCTGACTGTATAGGACCTGGATCTTTAGCTAAAAACATTATCGTTGTTGGAGCTACAGATGTAATTTCTACGAATAACTTTAAATATACTACAGCTTCTGACGTTGTACATTCTGACTACAGTAGTGCGGGACCAAGAGATGACGGAGGAATTAAACCGGATATTTCTACAACAGGAACTAATGTATTCTCTGCAGCTACAGCAGAAAACACTACAGGAAGTGTAACATATAGCTACGGAAGCGGAACTTCTTATTCTGCACCGGTAGTAACAGGAGTTATCGGGTTGTGGACGCAAATCAACAAAGATCTTTTTACTAACCAAATATTGAATGCTGCAAGTGCAAAAACATTAATGGTTCACTCAGCTTCTGAAGCTGGAAACATTGGTCCGGATGCATTGTTTGGATGGGGTTATATTAATGCTAAAAAAGGTGCTGAAATATTAGTTGGAAAATCTAACAACACTGTTATTTTTAACAATGAAACATTAACAAGCGGTACGCCTAACATGAAAAAAGTTACTGCTTCTGGTACTGAACCATTAAAAGTTACAATTTCATGGATTGATCCTGAATATGTTGTTCCTGCCAACCTAACATGGGCGCAAGCTTACAACAACAGATCTTCAAGATTAGTAAATGACTTAGATCTAAGAATTGTTGATACCGTAACAGGTACAATTTATCAACCTTGGAAATTAAACGCCTTAAACCCAACAGCTCCGGCTACAAAAGGTGATAACACAGTTGATAACGTAGAACAGGTTGTAATTGATGCTCCGGTTCTAGGTAGAGACTACAGAATTGAAATCGGTAATAAAGGAACTTTAGTAAATAATCTAGGCGCAGCTGCTCCTCAAAACTATTCTATCATCGTTACAGGATATTCACAACAAGTTTTGGCAACTAGTGAGACGATCAAAGACAGCGGTATTGCAGTCGCTCCAACCATTACCAAGGATATTGTTAACGTATTGAAAGCTCCTAAAAAATCTACTTTCACTATTTATGACCTATCTGGTAAAAGATTACAGAATGGGGTAATTAACAGCGACAAAGAAGCAATCGATATTTCTTCTTACACTAAAGGAATTTACATCATTGAAGTGAAGACTGATAAAGACGTAATTTCTAAAAAAGTTATCAAAGAATAATCAATACAATAAATAGATTACTACAAAACACTAACACTTGTTAGTGTTTTGTTTTTTTATGTATATTTGCTTCCTATGGAAAATACACTTCACGAAAAAGTTTCTCAGGATATTTTGCTAAAGGCTTACAACCATATGATGCTTGCAAAAGCAATGGCCGACATTTACGAAGAAAACCGAAACATCTGTAAATATGTTCACAGTACGTCGAGAGGTCATGAGGCTATTCAGCTGGCAACGGCTTATCAGTTAAAAAAAGAAGACTGGGTTTCTCCTTATTACAGAGACGAAAGTATCCTTCTTGGGATTGGTTTTGAGCCATATCAATTGATGTTGCAGTTATTGGCAAAAGCTGACGACCCATTTTCTGGAGGTAGATCATATTATTCTCACCCTTCAAGCAGGGATGAAAATATGCCGAAGATCATTCATCAAAGTTCTGCAACGGGAATGCAGACCATTCCGACAACCGGAGTTGCTCAGGGAATCAAATATATTCAGGACTTTGAATTACAGCAATTTGAAAACAATCCTGTTGTAGTTTGTAGCCTTGGAGATAATTCTGTAACCGAAGGTGAAGTAAGTGAAGCTTTACAGTTTGCAGCTTTACATCAGCTTCCTATTATTTTCCTGGTTCAGGATAATGAATGGGGAATTTCTGTAACTAAAGAAGAAGCAAGAACCTGTGATGCATATGATTTCGTAGCAGGATTTACTGGCTTAAGCAGAATGAGAGTTGACGGAACAGATTTCACTGAAAGTTTCGAAGTGATGAAAAAAGCCGTTGATTTTGTAAGAACAGAAAGAAAACCATTAGTTGTTTGTGCAAAAACAGTTTTGATTGGTCATCACACTTCAGGAGTAAGAAGAGAATTCTATAGAGACGAAGAAGATTTAACAAAGCACAGAGCAAAAGATCCGGGAGAGATTCTTAGAAATCAATTGCTAGAATCTGGTGCTGACGAAGAATTATTAAAACAAATTACAAAAAAGGCAAGATTAGAAGCAGAAGAGGCTTTCCAAAGAGCTCAAAATGCTGAAGATCCAAAGCCTGAAACGGTAATGCAACATATTTTCGCACCTACTCCAATTACGGAAGAAGTTGGGACTCGTGAACCTGCAGGTGGTGAAAAAATTGTAATGGTTGATGCTGCCATTCACGCGATCCAAGAGATTATGTGGAAGCATCCAGAAGCTTTATTGTACGGGCAGGATGTTGGTGAAAGAATCGGTGGAGTTTTCCGTGAAACGGTGACTTTAGGTAAGAAATTCGGAAGCAAAAGAGTTTTCAACACAGCAATTCAGGAAGCTTATATTATTGGCTCTACAACAGGAATGAGTGCGGTTGGTTTAAAGCCGATTGTTGAGGTTCAGTTTGCAGATTATATTTATCCGGGAATCAATCAGTTAATTACTGAAATTTCAAAATCAAACTATTTAAGCAACGGAAAATTTCCGGTAAGCAATATTATCAGAGTTCCGATTGGAGCTTACGGCGGTGGCGGACCATACCACAGTGGAAGCGTTGAGAGTATTCTAGCTAATATTAAAGGAATAAAAATCGCTTATCCAAGTAACGCTGCAGATTTTAAAGGATTATTAAAAGCAGCTTATTACGACCCTAATCCGGTTGTAATGCTAGAACATAAAGGATTATATTGGAGCAAAGTTCCGGGAACGGAAGATGCCAAAACAATCGAACCGGCAGAAGATTACATTCTACCTTTCGGAAAAGGAAAAATCATCATCGAAGCTGATAAAAATGAAGTTGAAAAAGGCAGATCTTTATTGGTTGTAACCTACGGAATGGGAGTTTATTGGGCAAAAGAAGCTGCTAAAAACTTCAATGGAAAAGTTGAAGTGATCGACTTAAGAACGTTAATTCCATTAGATGAAGAATTGGTTTTCGAAAGAGTAAAAGCTCACGGAAAATGTATCGTTTTAACGGAAGAACAGTTAAACAATTCGTTTGCAGAAGCCTTTGCACACCGTATTTCTAAGAACTGTTTCAAATATCTGGATGCTCCGGTAGAAACAATGGGATCTCTGGATACGCCAGCCGTTCCGATCAATTTAATATTGGAAAAAGAAATGCTTCCAAATGCGGAAAAATTAACCGCAAAAATCGAAGAAATGTTAAAAAACTAAGCATAACACCAGAACCTCTAAATTTTTAGAGGTTTTTTTATGCCTTATTTTAAAATCTGTAAAATTTAACCACAAAAGATACAAAAGCTATTCTTGAACTATTTAAAGATGAGCCATTTTGAAATAAAAGACCACAAAAGAATTAAAATCAAAGATTTTTTTAAACTTATGTGTTCTTGCTTAAGTTTAAATAATTACTCCCTTAATCTTTTGTAATTTTTGTGGTTAAAATAATAAGTTTAATTAAAAAACTTGTCTTAGATTTAAATTGGTATTTATTTTGTTACCCTTATTTCTTTCACATTAAAAATCAGCACAGATGATTACTACCAAATATGTCAATTACAAACAGGTTTTAAATTTATCCGGTCATCATTTGATCTGGATCTCGGTCTGGTGTACATTGATCGCCGTTCTTTTCTATTTTTTCAACTGGCAATGGATGACTATCCCTTGGGTTCCGGTTGCGTTGATCGGTACTGCAGAGGCATTTTTGGTTGGTTTTAAAAATAATCAGGCCTACGACAGACTTTGGGAAGCCCGAAAAATCTGGGGCGGAATTGTCAACTCGAGCCGATCATTTGCCTCAATGATCTATGCATTTGACACCAAAAATGAAGAAATAGGCAGTTTTGATATGGAAGAAAGAAGAAAAAAAATTGTATATCGCCATATTGCGTGGCTTTACGCTTTCCGTGAGCAACTTTTGGTTCCTACGGAATGGGAACATATTAGCCATGAGGACGAAAGATTCAAAAATATTGATCATAAGCGTAACAGACTCATCAAAGCAGGCTTCCCCGATTATGGAAGAACTCCGATTTTCCTGCATAAATATCTTTCAGAAGAAGAATTTGAACTTCAGTCTGATTATAAGAATTTCGCGACTTTCTTGGTTTCAAAACAGGCAAAAGAGATTAATGATTTAAAAAATGATAAAGTTATTTCTGAATTTAACCAAGTTCAATTACAGAATTCTTTAAACGAGTTTTACAACTTTCAGGGACAGGCTGAAAGAATTAAAAAATTTCCGTCACCAAGACAGTTTGCAAGTACGGCATTCGTTTTTAATATTCTTTTTATCCTTTTGCTGCCGTTGGGTTTGGTGAATGAATTTGCCAAATTGGGGGATTGGGGAATCTGGACATCCATTCCTTTCTGCATCACCATCGGTTGGATCTATATTATCATGGAATTGGTAGGAGATTATTCCGAAAATCCGTTTGCAGGATTGATGTTTGATGTTCCGATGCTTTCTATTTGCAGAACCATTGAAATTGATCTTTTGCAAATGACCGGAGAAACAGATCTTCCTGAACCAATTTCATCTAAAAATGGAGTTTTGGTTTAAAATTTAAAGAACAATTGCCGTCGTATTTTTCACCTCAGAGATCATAAAAGAACTGTGAGTACTCGCAATATGCTGTAAAGTGGTTAATTTAGTCAACATAAAATTACGGTAATCTTCCATGTCCTTAACACCAATTTTAAGGATATAATCATAATCTCCGCTCACATGGAAACATTCCGTGACTTCCTGTAAATTCATCACCTCACGTTCAAACTGAAGGACGTATTCTTTCTTGTGCTGACTTAATTTTACATGACATAAAATAATAAAATTCCTATTGATTTTATGTCGGTCAAGAATCGCAACATATTTTGAAATTACGCCCGCATTTTCAAGCTTTTTGATTCGCTCATAAACGGCTGTTACCGACAAACCAAGCTTGTAGGAAAGCTCTTTGGTGGTTTGCTTAGCATCTTCCTGTAAGAAAAAAAGCAGTTTTTTATCAATTTCATCAAACGTCATAGATATATTTTTGGTAAAAGTTTATACTAATCAAATATAATAAACATTTTTTCGGTTTAAATTAAATTTAACAGTTTTATATTCTAATATTTCAAAATTCAGTTGTAATAATTCTGGAATTAATTCATTTTTAGTCCAACAAAATCGAAAACATCATGAAAGACTTTAACGCAGCAAATGAAATACAGGATTTACAATATTTTGGCGAATTTGGTGGAGTAAATCCATCAATTTCAGATAGTTCAACGTATACTTTTCTTTCTGCAAAGACCATGTTCGATACTTTTGAAGGAAATGCAGAAGGCTGTTATTTGTATTCAAGGCATTCATCACCAATGAATCTTTATTTGGCTCAAGCCTTAGCAAAACTTGAAAATACCGAAGCAGCTAACGTTACAGCTTCCGGAATGGGAGCCATTACTTCTGTTTTGATGCAGGTGTGTAAAAGTGGAGATCATATTATTTCGAGCAGAACAATTTACGGTGGAACGTACGCTTTCCTGAAAAATTTTCTACCTCCTTTTCACATTGAAACTACATTTTTAGATATTAATAATTTCGAAGCCATTGAAGCTTCCATTCAACCCAATACAAAAGTTATTTATTGTGAAAGTGTGAGCAATCCGCTTCTTGAAGTTGCTGATCTTAAAAGACTTTCCGAGATCTGTAAAAAACACAATTTAAAACTGATTGTTGATAATACCTTCTCCCCTCTTTCAATTTCACCAACATTGCTTGGTGCTGACATCGTTATTCACAGTTTGACAAAATTCATCAACGGAAGCAGTGATACTGTCGGCGGCGTTTATTGCGGAACTCAGGAGTTTATTAATGATACAAAAAATGTAAATAACGGAGCCTGTATGTTGCTGGGACCAACAATGGACAGCTTCAGATCTGCAAGTATTTTAAAGAATTTAAGAACGTTACATATCAGAATAAAACAGCACAGCTACAACGCAATGTATCTGGCTGAAAGATTTGAAAAAGACGGATTAAGAGTTGTTTATCCCGGTCTGAAATCTCACAGAAATCATGAATTAATGAAAAGCATGATGCATGAGGAGTACGGATTCGGCGGATTACTGACTTTAGATGCAGGAACTACAGACAAAGCCAACGAGCTGATGGAATTAATGCAGCAGGAGAACTTAGGTTATCTGGCAGTAAGTTTAGGCTTCTATAAAACTTTATTCTCATGCTCAGGAAGCTCAACTTCTTCCGAAATTCCGGAAGAGGAACGCGCTGAAATGGGAATATCCGACGGACTGATAAGATTCTCAATAGGATTGGATCACGACATCGAACGAACATACGAAAAGATGAGGGAATGCATGCATAAAGTAGGTATTCTCAACCATGAAAACATCTCTATATTCTAATTATTGTTGTAAAAGCTGTTGAAATTTTCGACAGCTTTTATTTTTTTAATTCGTTCAAAGATTATTTTTTATGAAAATGTTTCGGGAAAGCATCTTCAGGTTTCATTCTCATAACATTTAATAAAAACCATGACTTTAAAAACCCGTATCCGTAAGAAAACATCTGAATATAGGTTGAAATAACCGCCATTCCGGCAATACTTATATTTTTAGTCACAATCAAGGCATGAAAAAACACCAAAAAAGTGTAAAATCCATAAAAAGTAAGAACAACTCTTTCTTTTAAAAGAAAATATTCTATAAAACCGAAGATATAGCCTAATAAAAATAAGGTCGGAAAAGCAAAAGAAATCTTCACATAATTTGGATGCCTTTGATTAAGAATCGGCCTTGCACAGCCAAATTGATACACTTGTTTTGAGAATTTCCCAAAATCTACCCTACGCTTATGATACACTCCTATATTATCGAAAAAAGCCGTGGTAAAGCCTTTTTCCCAAAGCGTCATCGATAAATCAGGATCTTCACCGATTCGCATTTCAGAAAAACCGCCGACTTTTTCGAAAACTTCTTTTTTTACGCCCATGTTGAAACTTCGGGGTTGAAATTTTGAAACAGCCTTCTTATTTCCTCTAATTCCACCCGTTGTAAAAACAGAAGTCATAGAATACGAAATCGCCTTTTGCATCAGATTAAACCCTTTGTGAGCCTTATCAGCACCGCCAAAAGCATCACATGGAATTTCCACGATATCTTTTTTGATATTTTCAATATAATCTTTCTCTACGATCACGTCGCTGTCAACAAAAACAAGCCATTCGTTTTCAGCTCTTTTTGCGCCATAATTTCTCGATAAACCAGGCCCCGAATTATCTTTTCTGAAATATTTGATATCTAAAATTTCTTCAAAATTTTTGATTGTCGGTTTAAGGTCAATCAACGAACCATCATCAACGATAATGATCTCAAAATCTTTATCTGTTTGTTGGGTAAGAGAATTTAATAACTCAAAAAGTTCATCTTTCCGGTTAAAAATAGCAACGACGATGGAAATGGTAGGTTTCAAATTGAAAATTTTTCAAAATTAATTATTCATGAAGGAACTCGCAAACGGTTTTTAATAAATTATAGAACGGAAAATGAAGGAATATATTAAATAGAAAACCAGAATATCTCTATTCTGGTTCAGATTAATTTTGTAGTATTATTTAATTAACATCTTTCATTTCAAGTTTTGCAGACTTTAAAATAAGTTCTGTTGCTTCATAAAATTTTCCATGATATTCTTTTGAAATTTAAACTCATCGGTAAACCTTTATATCTTTTATAATTTTGCTCCCATAGAAATGTCTTTCTTCATTTGTAAAAATAAAATGATTTTTCTGTTCATAATATTCAACATCCGAATAAGGTATTGGCTCATTCCAAGTTATAATAAGAGAAACTATATGCTTATATATGAACGGTGACTTTTTATTAAAACTAAAAACACTTTCGCTAACCAGCTTTCTTATCCCGTGTTTTGGAATCTTCCAAATTGTTTTAGGTTCTATTTGGGTCATATTATTTAGCAAATAAGATAAAGATTTTCCGACGTACAATGTCTTATCTGTTTCAATTTTTTTCAAATAATTTAATGTATCAATAGGCTTTTTAATACATAATGTGATTCCCTTAAATAAATCATCTGTTTCCTGAGCTTTCGCAAAAAAGCTAAAAGCCAATAACAGCACCAATAACCATCTATTCATTTATCGATATACTTGTATTTTTTTCATAATTTGTATTTAGAAAAGCCCCTAAAAAAGAGGCTTTATCTTACTGTTTTACCAAAGTCATTTTCTGTGTTGGCAACAATGAGCCATAAGTAGAAAAATTAGGACATTTAGCAGGATCTAGCCAGCCATCTTTATCCTGATTATAAAACAAGGTCATTTCATTAGGATTAGCTACTTTTGTTTCTATAAAAACATCTCCCGATTCTAAACAATCATAATTGCCTACAAAGTGCATGTCATAGGTTCTACCTTGAAAATTGTATCCCCAAAAATGAGTTTCACTATCTGTTTTATTCATAGAATTATAGATAATATTACTATTACTATCCTTTACCAACATTCGGCCAATTATTTGATCCCAACTCATTTCATCCGTGGGTTTTTCTTTATAATTAACCTTCTTTTCCAATTTTATCTCATATTGTTTTCCTCCATAAGCTCCTTTCCAAGTTCCTACAAATTGGTTTAACCTGTTATTGGTATCTTTTACATAAGTAATATTCTGTAAATCAGGACAACCTTCTTGGTCTCGATTTGGTCGTTTTCGACATTCTTCAAATTGTTCAAGAGTTCCTATCACTTGTGCTTTGCAGGATAGTATTGTAAATAGTATTGATGTGATTAAAAGTATTTTTTTCATAATTTGCATTTAGAAAAGCCTCTAAAAAAGAGGCTTAATCTTACTGTTTTACCAAAGTCATTTTCTGTGTTGGCAGCAATGAGCCATAAGTAGAAAAATTAGGACATTTAGCAGGATCTAGCCAGCCATCTTTATCCTGATTATAAAACAAGGTCATTTCATTAGGGTTAGCAATTTTTGTTTCTATAAAAACATCTCCCGATTCTAAACAATCATAGTTGCCTACAAAGTGCATATCATAGGTTCTACCTTGAAAATTGTTTCCCCAAAAGCTAATATTATTATCGGATTCAGATGAATTATTATATAATGTATTGCCATTATTATCTTTTATGAGAATTCTTCCGATAAGTTTATCCCATTTAACATTATAATTTCCAAACTGTAACTTTTTCTCAAGTTTAATTTCATAATTTTTTCCATTATAAGAACCTTTCCAAGTTCCTACAAATTGATTTAATCTGTTATTAGTATCTTTTACATACGTAATATTTTGTAAATCTGGACATCCAAGTTCATCTCGATTTGGTCTTCTTGAACATTCTTCAAATTGTTCAAGAGTTCCTATGACCTGTGCTTTGCAGGACAATATGGCAAATAGTATTGATGTGATTAAAAGTATTTTTTTCATAATTTGTATTTAGAAAAGCCCCTAAAAAGAGGCTTTATCTTACTGTTTTACCAAAGTCATTTTCTCTGTTGGAAGCAATGAACCATAAGTAGCAAAGTTAGGGCATTTAGCAGGATCTAGCCAGCCATCTTTATCCTGATTATAAAACAAGGTCATTTCATTAGGGTTAGCAACTTTTGTTTCTATAAAAACATCTCCTGATTCTAAACAATCATAGTTGCCAACAAAGTGCATATCATAGGTTCTACCTTGAAAATTATATCCTGAAAAAAAAGTTTGATTATCAGGCTTATTCATAGAATTATAAATAACATTTCCTGAAGCATCTTTTACAAGTATTCTCCCAATAATTCTATCAAATGATCTCTCATCATCTGGATATTTTTTATAATTAATCTTCTTATCTAATTTAATTTCATATTGTTTTCCATTATAATTTCCTTTCCAAGTTCCAACAAACTGGTTGAGCCTGTTATTAGTATCTTTCACGTAAGTTATATTTTCCAAGTCAGGACAACCTTCTTGGTCTTTATTTGGTCGTTTTGAACATTCTTCAAACTGTTCTAAAGTTCCTACCACCTGTCCTTTGCATGAAATAATCGTTAATAAAAACGTAAATATAAATAATCTGTTTCTCATTTTGTTAAGTTTTAAATTATTGTGGACAATCATTGGATTGTACTTTATTATTTGAATTTAATGTTTTTTTCTGCACAGTACCATTACTTTTTATTTTGTACAACTCTACACCCTGTACATTCATTTTATCTTTTAAAAAGGTAAGGAATAATCTTTCAACAGTCCAATCATCATGTAATTTCCTATAATCTAAATAATCAGTTCTCCATTGTTCAGTACCAAATCCTGTTTGAATACCTGATGCTGTTCCTGTAAATTTAATGGTATAAATTCCGGAGCTAGAAACCATTGTGCCATACAGTTCACTATAATTGCCGTCAGTTTGCAATTGTGCCATTAGCATTAAAGTATTCACATCAGCAGGGGAGAGCATTCGTATTGGCTGTTTCATAATAGGGCTTCCGTTTGGATCATAATCTCCAGTTTCATAATCATTCTGATGAGAGTGGATGTATCCTTTGGTATCAGCATCGTATGTTACACTTAGTGCATTATGATCTGGTCCTGCATTTGGCGATACCGGCAATGTTGTAAAAGTACCATCCTTTTTTTCTGTAAATCCTGTTTCATTCTTAGCTGTAAAAACAGAGTTCTTATTCAATGCTTCTATTTTAGCTTTAAAATTAGGATTTGCATTCTGAGTCTTCAATTTCGCACAAGGATTTTGATTTTGCTGGGGATTGGTATTGCCACCGGATCCGCCACCATAAGGAAGCCCGTCGTCTCCACTATTATCTCCTCCCATATCATTATCTTCAAAACTGTCTTCACTGATGCATTTTACTACCATTTGAGGATAACAGTCCTGCGTGCCATCATTATTCGGAAAGCAAAACAGGTAGGTTCTTGAGGTGCAGACGATCTTGGCATTCTCTGCGATATCTTTTACGGGGGTCAGTTTTTTGTTTTCCGAAGAAATAAGATGAGAGAAGAAAGATTTTGCCTTTTCATCCTTAGAAAATTTGAAGTAAACCATGTCTTCTATTCTCTTCACTGTAACTACTCCTGTTACTGTATTTTCTCCAAAGACAGGAACCATAAGGTAAGATTCATCAAAGTCTCCGAATGTCATGGCATATTCCCATTGGGGCAAACCTCCGTGATTGGTTTTGAAGTTTTCAAGGCTTGCATTTTTCAGAAATATTTCTTTTACATTGGTAATAAAGATCATATCCTCTTTCCAGAGAGATTTAGATTGAATTTCCTGCTTTTCCTTTTCTGAGGAAGAATAGAGGTCTTCATTCATACAGGAGTACAGAAAAATACTGGTGACTGCTAACAGGAGCAACCTGATAATAGATTTGTTTTTCATTCAGTTGAGTTTTAATTGTTAAATATAATTATTTTTATCACATCAAAGTGACGTGAGACAAATCTAAAATAATAAACTAAGGAATTGTAAACAAAATTATTCGAATAAATTCGAATAATTTTTATTCTATATTTGTAAAAAAAATTCATCATGATAAAAGAAAAACTGATAAGAGCCAGAAAAGACAAGAAATTTTCTCAGCTGGATATTGCAGAACACCTTAATATAAGCCAGACACAATACCTCCGTAAAGAAAAAGGTGAAATAGAAATTAAAGATGACGAATGGGAACGTATTGCAAAGTTATTAGATATTGAAGTTGATGAGATTAAAGAAGAAGATTCCTCAAGAATTAATCAATTTTTTGATGTATCAGGTGAATATAAAAATAGTTATATAGGTAGTAATAATAACTATTGTAATATACCCGAATTTCTCTTAGAAAGCCAAAGAGAATATATGGAAATATTGAAACAAGAAATACAGCAATTAAAAGAAAAAGTTTCTCAATTAGAGAATCAAAATAAATAATCAGAAGCCATTGCAATGATAAAAACAGCATCTTTCTAAAGAAAGATGCTGTTTTTATGTAGACAGATCGTTTTGCTAATAGTACAGATGACTTTCTTACATGTACAGATAACTTTGCATATCGTACACATCATTTTGCTAGACGTACACATGACATTGTGACAGCTACACATCATTTTCCGATAAGTGCAGACGCTTTTGCGGTATGTACAGATCATTTTATTTTATGTACAGATAGTATTCCGAGACATACAGATGATTTTGCGACATATACACATGACATTGTGACAGGTACAGATCGCTTTGTCATACATACAGACGACTTTCCGAAGCAGACAGATCATTTTCTGATACAGCCAGATGGTTTTCCTAATCATACAGACGATTTTGCGAAGCTGTAAGATCATTTTACTCTAAAAAATGACCAATAAAAAAAAATAGAAACCCGAAATGGATTTCTATTTTTTTTAAAGCCGTATGAAGATTTAAATAAATTTAATTTCAAATTTATGATCATTATGTTCTTAGGATATATCATCATATTTTTACTCAGCAGAATCGAGGACTGGAAATAATTACAAAAACAATCCTGATCTTAGATAAAGGAATAAAACAGAAACCGTCCATAATAAAATCAACGAAGTACAGAAAAACAACATGGAAAAGAAGCTTTTAAAGTAGAAAAATTCTAAAAGATATAAAGCAAAACAGCAACTAAATGTAAAAACAATACCAATCAAAATGGCAATACATACCGTTTGAAATGGACTCTGAACCAATAAAGGATCTTTAAAAACGATAAATAATAAAACACAACTTATCAAAGTAAAAATGGCACTGAACCATTCCATTAAATATTTGGATTTTTTGCGTTTTGCTGTTTTTTTCGTCTCCCAACTCGGTGCTGATGAGCTACCCAAAAGATCTAAAGCATCAAGCACAATACCTACAATATCAAAAATATTCCTAGACATAGATTTGTTTTACATTTTAAACAAAAATAGAATTTTCAAAAATGAAAAACCCTCCAAATTGGAAGGTTTTAATGTAAATATCTTTACTGATTTTCAAGTTTATGAAC
Source organism: Chryseobacterium limigenitum (assembly GCF_900114875.1). GTDB lineage: Bacteria > Bacteroidota > Bacteroidia > Flavobacteriales > Weeksellaceae > Chryseobacterium > Chryseobacterium limigenitum. The sequence goes on along the minus strand of NZ_FPKW01000017.1, from coordinate 68,854 downwards.
TTTTTTCGTTCCCTCGTACATTTCGTACTGTAAAAATCTTGTTTCCAGTTTTCCGTTGAAAAGTTTGATTTTTCTTGAAGGTCGAAGTCCAACTTTCTTCACTGCTTCTAAGTCAGAAGAAATCAGCCAAGCCAATGTATTCGGATAATGCGTTTTGAAAGTATCTCCTATTTTCTTGTAAAAATCATCATCATTAATAGAAATTCTCTCGTCATAAGGTGGATTAAATACCATTAATAAAGGGAAAAGTTCTTTTTTAGTCTCAAAAAAATCCTGTCTTTTCACTTCAATAATATCTTCCATTTCAGCAGCTTCAATATTCGTTATTGCAGCGCTAAGCATTCTTCCATCAATATCGTAACCTACAATTTTACCTGTAAATTCTTTGATTCTACCTATTCTCACTTCTTTAATTCTTGCAAACAACTCAGAGTCATAATTTTGCCAGTTCTGGAAGGCAAATCTTTTTCTGAAAATCTGCGCAGGAAGATCTAATGCGATCATTGCCGCCTCAATCAAAAGCGTTCCCGAACCGCACATTGGGTCCAGGAAGTTACCTTTTCCGTCCCAACCAGCTAATTGAAGCATTCCGCTTGCCAAAACTTCATTGATAGGCGCTTCACCCTGCTCTTTTCTGTATCCTCTTTTAAACAAAGCATCACCCGAAGAATCCAAAGAAATCGTTACCAATTCTCTGTCGATATGAAGGTGAAACTTTATCTGTGGACTTTTAGAATCCACATTCGGACGTTTTTTAACTTTTTCCTGAAAATAATCAACAATTGCGTCTTTCATTTTCAATGTTACAAATTGTGAATGTTTAAAAGTGTCGGAATTCACTGTTGAATCAATCGCAAAAGACTGATCTACATCCATGAACTGCTCCCAATCCACTTTAAACAATTTATCGTAAAACTGATGCTGATTAAAAGCTTTAAATTCCAAAATAGGAACTAAAATTTTTAAAGCCGTTCTCGAAGAATAATTAATTTTATAAAGGAAACCCAAATCTCCTTCACAATTTACCGCACGATTTTTAATTTCGACATTACGCCCACCTAATTTTTTGATCTCTTCCGCCAAGATCGGCTCCAGACCGAAGAATGTCTTGATCTGAATCTTTAGATTTTCTATATCCATAATTTTATCATTAAAAGATTTAATGATTTAAAAACTAAAAGATTAAGCCTTCAATTTTACTGTTTATTGAAATTTTCAATCTCTCAATATTTAAATACATTTCTTTTAAGACCACAAATTTAGTTATTTTTGCATTATGGAATGGTTTGAATCTTGGTTTGATACACCTTATTATCATTTGCTTTACAGTAACAGAGATTATACTGAGGCAGAAAACTTCATAACAAAGCTTACTGAGGAGCTACAGTTACCGCCTTCTTCTAAGATCATAGATCTGGCTTGCGGTAAGGGAAGACACTCGGTTTTTCTTAATAAATTAGGCTATGATGTGTTGGGATTAGACCTTTCCAGACAGAGTATAGAATTTGATAAACAATTTGAAAATCAGACCTTACTTTTTGATGTTCACGATATGAGAAATCCTATCGATGCGGATCCGATGGACGCAGTTTTCAATTTATTTACAAGTTTTGGATACTTTGACAACGAAAAAGATGATAAAAATGTATTCCAATCGGTTTATAATGTTCTAAAACCCGGGGGATATTTTGTTTTGGATTATCTGAATGAAGAATATGTAAGAAAAAACATCGTTCCGGAATCTATCATTACTCGAGGAGATATTGATTTTAAAATTTGCAAAAAAATTGAAGGAAGACATATCGTTAAAGATATTCAGTTTGAAGCAGACGGGAAACCTTTTCATTTCTTTGAAAAAGTAAAACTTCACACATTGGACGCCATTAATTCTTACGCAACAGAATGCGGATTTGAAAGAGTGAAAATCTGGGGAGATTATCAATTGAATGATTTTAATAAAGACGTTTCCACTCGTTGTATCAATTTATTTAAGAAAAAAGCATGATAACCGTTTTTTTACTGATTTTAAGTGTAATTGCAGGGGTATTTCTTGGAAAACACTTCGGAAAAAAAGAAAAACTGGCGAAAAATCTATTGATTTTAAGTGCAGGTTTCCTGATTACGATTTGTTTAAATGAAGTTTTCCCTCAAGTTTATGCTGTTGAAGGAAGCAGCAATTTGGGAATATTCGTCATTGCCGGTGTACTTTTGCAAATGATTTTGGAAGCTTTAACTAAAGGTTTCGAACACGGACACGTTCATCATCACAGTGATCATAATATTCTTCCGGTGGCTTTAATGGTGGGGCTTTTCGTTCATGCTTTTATTGAAGGAATTCCTTTGGCTAATGAAGAACATGAGCTTTCACCCTATCTTTTAGGAATATTATTTCACAATCTTCCTATTTCATTTATTTTGGGAGCATTTTTATTCAACAGAAAAGAGGCCCCAAAAGGATCTTCTTATCCATCGATGCTGATCGTGGCATTATTTGCTTTAGCTTCCCCTTTGGGAATGTTGCTTGGAAATTATTTCAATCCTGATCTGCAGCCTTACTTCCTTGCTATTGTAGGAGGAATATTCTTACATATTTCATCTGTAATTATTTTTGAAAGCAATAAAAACCATAATATTGACTGGATGAAAATCGGACTGGTAATTTTAGGAGTTTCGTTAGCTCTACTCATGCACCTTTTCCACAATCATGACCATGTGGCGCATCATCATTAAAATTTTTATCTTTTTTATTAAAAAAAACAATATATTTTATAAAAAACAGCCATTTGTAGAAAATGGCTGTTTTTTATGGATTTTAGTTTCATTTATAACACATTCAATATTTAAAAGAATTTAATAAATAAAAGCAACCAAACTTGATTCAAAATCCGGACTAAAAATCATTAGCAAGAACAAATTGAAATAAAAAGCTCCGAATCTTTGATTCGGAGCCTCAATTTAATCACTCATTACATATACCGGAGGAAATTAAAATTTCCATCCGAATGTAAGAAAGAAGTTATTTCTGATATTTTTCACATCCGAAACAATGAACGAATCACTTGTTATCGTATTAGTAGGTGAATAATATGCAGAATTATTGTTGCTATCCAATACACCAAACATAAAAGGGTTTGTATATTTAGACGTTATATTTTGATAAGCAGCATCGATATAGAATGATTTGAAATCATATCCAATACCGAATGACAATGCATTTCTATTGTTAAGAATAAGGTTATCATAAGATTTTTCCTCCTGAGTACCCGCATCAGTAAATCTACCGATCGTCAACGCATCAAACGGAGTCGAAGCATAAGAATATCCACCTCTTAATCTCACTTGTTTTATTCTGTACTCTGCACCAACTCTTAATTCAGATAAGTTTTTATAATTATCCTTGAAGAAATTATTGATGTCGGTTTCAGTTTGAGTATATACTTTATACTTAGGTTTTGTAAGACCTAATGTATAATCTACGTCCAAAGAGAAGTTTTTACTGGCTACAAACGCTGCACTCACTGTCGCTTTAAGAGGCGAAGTGAATTTATTGCTTTCAAGGCCAATATCATCTCCGTAAACAGGATCATTGTAGAAATTATAAGTTTTATCAATAGTCCAGAAAGTTGGCGTCTCAATAGAAGCTCCTAGTCTAAAGTTTGGACTCAATTTTCCAATTACCCCAAGAGAAGCTGAAAAACCATTAGATCTTTCATAATAAGGCGTTCCGTTCTTGCTGAAAAATTCCGTAGAATTACTAGTCGTAGAGTTGAAAGAAGCCGTATCTGACTGATCAACAGACGCATTGAAGAAATTCAATCCCGCACCAATATAAAGATTGTGATTGTAATTTGCACCTACCCCAAAACTTGTTCTGGATAAATTCCCATATCTGTTGTACGCATGTCTATCATATGTTGACGAATTAGTCGTACTAGGAAAATCGTATACAATATTACTGTTTCCAGGAGTTTCAACGTAATTATCAAGCGACTGATTAGAGAAATTAACACCAACATTAATAAACTTCCAAGCGCTCTCCGTCATCAGTTGGAAAGTCATAACACCACCAACATTTCCAAGATCTCCTTTCGTATTGTTATAACTTGTTGAGGCACCTGCCAATGTTGAGGTATTTTTGTTACCCATAATTGACAGTGTCCCGGAAACCTCGCCAGAGATAGCAACTCCCAAACCTGCCGGGTTGGTTAATAAAGAACTTGCATCTCCACCCAAAGCTCCGTTAGCTCCTCCCATCGCATTAAACTTGGAAGACCCGATCATTGGAGAATTAGAGTAAACATCAACAGAATTCCTTAAAATAGAAATATCCTGAGCCTGCGCAAAAAATGCCGCAGAAATACTCATTATTACTAAAGATTTTTTTAACATTATTTTTTTGAATAGTTATTAAATTTTAAATATTATCTGCCACCTCTGAAGCCTCCGCCGCCACCGGAAGATCTGAAACCTCCGCCGCCGCCAGAAGAACCTCCTGATCTAAAGCCGCCGCCTCCGGAATTGTAACCTCCGCCAGATCTGAAACCTCCGCCGTCATTAGATCTGAAACCACCGTCATTTCTTCTAGGTTGTGACTGTTGATTATAATTGTAGTTGGGTCTTGGTTGAGAGTTTCCATTACGGAATCCGCCTGATTGACCATTATTTCTAAATCCTCCAGCTTGTCCGCTGTCTCTGAAACCACCATTACTTCCCTGCTGTCTGAAACCTCCGTTAGTTCCATTTCTGAAACCTCCATTGGTACCATTGCTACTTCTGAAGCCACCGTTATTATTTCTAAAGCCACCGGCATTTCTATTACTAGTGTTGAAACCGTTGCTCATTCTGTTAAAGCTGTTTCCGTTTGTACCGCTTCTTCTGTAGATACCTCTGTTGTAATAGCCATTACCCCAGTATCCACCGCCATACCATCCGCCATAGCCATAACCGTAGGGATTTCCGTAGTATCCACCACTCCAGAAAGGATCATAGAAGCCTCCGTATCCATAACCCCATGGGCTATATCCCCAAGAACCTCCCCATCCCCATCCGAAGGAGCTACCCCATCCGAAGGACATTCCCATGCCCCAACCTCTGTTCCAACCCCAATAAGGGCTGTAACCACCATACCATCCCCAAGGAGAACCCCAGGAATTATCGTAATAGTTAGTCTGAGAGCCTGCAAAATTACCCCAGTCAGAATCTGTGGCATTTGAGTTCCACTTATTGTTACTCCAAGAGTCGTATCTGTTATTTTGATCCTGAGAATTCTCCTGTGCATTTTGCACAATATTAGAATCCTGGTAGTAATCATAATATTCTCCTACTCTGTTACCATTATCATTAATAATAACGCCTTCAGGTAGTGTGTCTTTATTAGGGTCATAGTAAACCCCATCCGTCTCCGTGTATCCGCCCATCTGAGCACCACAAGACATAAGCAGTAATCCGCCTGACACCGCTAAGATCCCTTTAGATTTTAGCATACCAAGCAAATTTTTATGTATATTTCTTTTCATGATAACGTAAAGATTTTTAATTTAAATTATATTTGCAATCGGTACCAAAAATGTACCAAACACTGATAAAAAAATCTATCAAAAATAGATTTTATTTTTTAGATAACAATAATAGGGAAAAGTTAAAAAAAATTTTAAGAATAATGGCAAAATTAACCTCAAGAAGCGAAGATTACAGCAAATGGTACAACGAATTGGTTGTAAAAGCAGATTTAGCTGAAAACTCAGGGGTGCGAGGATGCATGGTTATAAAACCATACGGATATGCGATCTGGGAAAAAATGCGTGATGAAATGGATAAAAAATTCAAAGAAACAGGTCACGTTAATGCTTATTTCCCGCTTTTTGTGCCCAAAAGTTTGTTTGAAGCTGAAGAAAAAAATGCTGCAGGTTTTGCAAAAGAATGCGCTGTTGTTACCCATTACAGATTAAAAACAGACCCCAATAATCCTGCAAAATTGATCGTAGATCCGGATGCTAAATTGGAAGAAGAACTGATCGTTCGTCCAACATCAGAAGCAATTATCTGGAGTACATATAAAAACTGGATTCAATCTTACAGAGATCTACCTATATTAATTAACCAATGGGCAAACGTTGTGCGTTGGGAAATGAGAACCCGTTTATTTTTAAGAACTGCAGAATTCCTATGGCAGGAAGGTCACACCGCTCATGCTACAAAAGATGAGGCGGTTGAAGAAGCTGAAAAAATGAATAAAGTATATGCAGATTTTGCAGAAAACTTTATGGCAATGCCTGTAATTCAGGGGGTAAAAACACCATCTGAAAGATTTGCGGGAGCTGATGAAACCTATTGTATCGAAGCATTAATGCAGGACGGAAAAGCTTTACAGGCAGGAACTTCTCACTTTTTAGGCCAGAATTTCGCGAAAGCTTTTGATGTAAAATTCACCAACAAAGAAGGTAAGATAGAACACGCCTGGGCAACGTCTTGGGGAACTTCAACCCGTTTGATGGGAGCTTTGATTATGACACACTCTGATGATTTAGGATTGGTATTGCCTCCGACGTTGGCGCCAATTCAGGTGGTGATTGTTCCTATCTTTAAAGGAGAAGATCAATTAGAGCAAATAAGTGAAGTTGCTTTAGATATTCAGGCTAAACTGAAAGCTAAAGGCATTTCTGTGAAATTTGACAATGACACCCACAACAAACCGGGCTGGAAATTCGCAGAATACGAATTAAAAGGTGTTCCTGTAAGAATCGCAATGGGACCAAGGGATTTAGAAAACAAATCTGTTGAGATCGCAAGAAGAGATAATCTTACAAAAGAAACTCAGCCTATTGAAGGTTTAGATTCTTATATTGAAGAATTATTAAAAACAATTCAAAAAGATATTTATACTAAAGCATTAAACTACAGAGAAGATCACATTACTAAAGTTGATACTTACGAAGAATTTAAAAAAGTTTTAGAAGAAAAAGGCGGTTTCATCTCTGCACATTGGGATGGTACGGCAGAGGAAGAAGAGCAGATTAAGGATGAAACAAAGGCTACAATCAGATGTATTCCTTTGGATGATGACATTGAAGAAGGTGTTTCTCTTGTTTCAGGAAAACCATCTAAACGTCGAGTTTTATTCGCAAAAGCTTATTAATATTTAACATAAAAAATTAACAAATCTTTAAAAATTTTCGCGATTTTTAAAGATTTTTTCATTTAAATCAATATTTGGACAGATTTTTGTTTAATTTTATATCAACATTAATCTAAAAATAAATTTATTATGTCTTTAAATGTCATTGATTTAATTAAAGGACAATTAGGTCCTGCTTTGGTCTCTCAGGCTGCATCTCAGTTGGGAGAAAGTGAATCTGGTATTTCAAAAGCAATTGGAGGCTTATTACCTGCGATCGTGGGCGGATTAGCCAATAATTCGGATAATCCCGCAGTTTTGGATGCCATTTCGAATGCGTCTTCCAGTGGAATTCTGGGGAACCTATTAGGAGGGTCGGCAAATAACAGTTCGTGGATAAGCACTTTACTATCTGCTATCTTTGGAGACAAAGTAAGCGGAATAGTAAATACCATCGCAACATATGCCGGAATTAGTAATAATTCTTCTAGTTCACTATTGAATTTGGTAACTGGAGCTACGCTTGGCTCGGTTGGAAAATACGCGGCAGATAACAATTTAGACAAATCAGGGATTTCAGGTTTACTGGGTGACCAAAAAGGTATTGTTTCAACATTATTGCCTGCGGGACTTTCTTTAGCTTCATTAAATATTGGAGACTGGGCGAAAGGCTATAAGTTTGACAATGATGCTGATACAATAAAACAAACGGTACGCGAAGAGCCTAAAATAGAGGTTACAAGAAGTACGACTCCTGTAGGAACAGACCCGGACAGAAACAATTCTGACGGAGGCGGATCTATCTGGAAATGGCTTCTACCACTATTGTTACTTCTTGCAGCCGGTTATTTCCTATGGAAGCAGTGTGAGAAAAAAGAAACCACTACGACAACAGTAGCAACAGATTCAACTGCGGCGCCTGTGGATACAGCGGCAACGGTTACTTCAGCAGATACCGGAGCTGCAACAGCTAAAGTTGATGAAAATATCGACCTTAACGGTACAGCTCTTAAAGGCTATAAAGGCGGAATGGAAGATCAAATGATCACTTTCCTAAAATCTGACAGCTACAAAAATGCTGCAGACGACAGTGCTTTGAAAGATAAGTGGTATGATTTTGACCATGTAAACTTCAAATTAGGAAGCTCAACAGAATTAGAGGCTGGTTCTCAAGGACAATTAGAGAATTTGGCTGCTATTTTAAAAGCTTTCCCGGATGCTAAAATTAAAATCGGTGGTTATACTGACAAAACAGGTAACGAAGCGAGTAACGTAAAACTTTCAACTGCGAGAGCAGCTTACATTAAAGATTGGTTGGCAAAACAAAATCTTGGTGGACAGGTTTTAGGAGCTGAAGGATACGGAAGCCAATTTGCTAAAGTAGATGCTAAAGCTTCTGATGCTGAAAGAGCAGCTGACAGAAAAATGTCTGTAAGATTTGCAAAATAGTCTTCATCAATAAATATCAAGATCCCGAAAATTATTTTCGGGATTTTTTTTGTGATATATATTGTATTTTCATTTATTTATTTAAATTTGTTAGTCATTTCTAACATTTATGAATCTGAATTTAAAAAACGCTTGGCGTAAAGATAAAACATCCAACTCTTTATCAGAAGTTTATGCTTCAATAAAAGTCCCTAAAAATGGAAGTTTTTGGAGGAAATATCTGGCGTTTGCAGGCCCCGGATTGATGATTGCTGTCGGATATATGGACCCCGGAAACTGGGCTACAGATATTGCCGGTGGCGCACAGTTTGGCTATACTCTCCTATCCGTAATTCTTATTTCTAATATTTTCGCGATGGTTTTACAGCATTTGTCTGTGAAATTGGGCGTCGTTGCAGAAAGAGATCTTGCTCAGGCTTGTAGAGATCATTTCAGTCCTACAACGAATTTTATTCTTTGGATATTTTGTGAAATAGCCATTGCCGCCTGTGATCTCGCCGAGGTAATCGGTTCAGCCATTGCACTGAACTTACTTTTCCATATTCCGTTGACCTGGGGAATTGTGATTACGACAGTAGATGTTTTGATTATTCTTTTACTTCAGGCAAAAGGTTTCAGATGGATCGAAAGTATTGTGGGCGGACTTATTTTCATCATTCTAGCCTGTTTTATTTATGAGATCGTAATTTCTCAACCTGCTTTCAATGAAATTTTAGGTGGATTGGTTCCTCAAAAAGAAATTCTTCAAAATCCCGCGATGCTCTATATTGCCATCGGAATACTGGGAGCCACCGTTATGCCTCATAACCTCTATTTACACAGCAGTATTGTTCAGACCAGAGATTACACTCGTGATACAGAAGGAAAAAAAGAAGCGATAAAATTTGCAACAATAGATAGTACAGTTTCTTTAATGCTTGCTTTTTTCATTAATGCTGCCATTCTTATTCTGGCGGCAGCTACTTTCCATACCACAGGAAATCATGATGTTGCAGACATCCATGATGCTTATAAAATGTTGACCCCGATCTTGGGAGCTTCAATGGCAAGTATTGCTTTTGCGGTTGCCTTATTAGCTTCTGGGCAAAACTCGACATTAACAGGAACTCTTGCCGGACAAATCGTAATGGAAGGCTTTTTAAATATAAAATTAAAACCTTGGTTAAGAAGATTGATCACAAGATTAATTGCTGTAATTCCAGCCTTGATCGTAGCAATATTATATGGAGAAAAGGGAACTACGGAATTATTGGTTTTAAGCCAGGTTATCCTTTCTATGCAGCTGAGTTTCGCAGTTGTTCCACTTGTAATGTTTACCAACGATAAAGCAAAAATGGGCGAATTTGTGAATAAACCTTTAATGAAAGTCTGCATCTGGATCATCTCATTTGTTATTATCATTTTAAATCTCTATTTGCTGTATCAAACATTTTTTGGAAAATAATTTAATTTAGAATAAAAATCTACAATTGAATAATAAAAAAGAATAAAATTAAACCAAACTATAATTAACCAAATAAACAATTAATTATTTATAATACAACATAAAAATAAATTAATTATTAAATATTCAACGAAAATTCAATTGGCATATAATTTGAATAAAAGATTTCATTATCTCAAAAAAATTAAATTTTAACACTTAATATATTTAATTTAAATTTTTTAAACAATGAAAAAAACAATCAAAATGATGACAATTGCAATTGTAGCTTCAATTGCATTAACCTCTTGCTATTCTTACACAAGCGTAATCGGCAAAGGAGCTACAGGCACAAGCAAGGTTACAAAATGGAACCATTATCTGATCGAGGGCTTAGTTCCGGTTTCTGTATCAGACTCCAGAAAACTAGCTGACGGAGCAGAAAATTATACCATTCAGACCAAACAAACCTTTTTGAACGGACTGATCTCAGCCGTAACCTTTGGAATTTACACTCCTACGACTACAATCATAACAAAATAAACTGATTGGCGGTGATATTCTAAATCACCGCCATTTTTATCATGAAAAAGACGATATTTTTAACATCAGTTATAATAATTTTATATTTGCTTTATATTATCGCAGATATAATAATTTTCCAATGGGATACTTTAAATAATTACGGTAATGGATTTTTAATTGGAAAAATAACATTGCTGGCCATCTTTGGAATAGTCGTTTATAAGACCTATCCTTATAAGAATAAAACGGTGTAGTTCCCTAGCTTCTTTAGTCACTACCTCATTTTTCATATGTTAAAACAATCTGCCTAAATGTCATATTTTTCTATTTGGCAGTATCTTTGCCAAACAATTATTTAAAATAGTTATTGAAAATGGAAAATCAGGATATCAACGAAGAAAACATCAATACACAACAAGATACGAATACTCAGAACGAAACAGTTGCTGAAGAAAATGTGACAAATACTCCTACTCCGGAAGAACTTTTGGCAGAAGAGAAAAACCGTTACATCCGTCTTTACGCTGAATTCGAAAATTATAAAAAAAGAACTTCTAAAGAGAAAATGGAATTTTTCCAGTATGCAAATCAAGACATGATGGTATCTATGCTTGGTGTATTGGATGATTTTGAAAGAGCTTTAAAAGAAATCGCCAAAAACGGAAACGAATCAGACCTTCAAGGCGTTGAGCTTATTTATCTTAAACTTAAAAATAAACTTACTGAAAAAGGGTTAAAAGTGATGGAAGTAAGAGCCGGAGATACTTTTAATGTAGATCTTCACGAAGCTATTACTCAAATTCCTGCACCTTCAGATGATTTGAAAGGTAAAATTGTAGACGTTATCGAAACAGGATACATGTTAGGCGAAAAAGTAATTCGTTTTGCAAAAGTAGTAACAGGAAACTAAATTCATCAATGATAAATGATGAGAGATAATTGATAGGCTATAAGCCGAAAGCAATAGGCATCAATTATCATTTATCGATAATCAATTATAAAAAGACATGTCAAAAAGAGATTATTACGAGGTTCTTGAACTTAGCAAATCTGCATCAGCCGAAGAAATAAAGAAAGCATACCGTAAAATGGCTATCAAATTTCACCCAGATAAAAATCCGGGAGATAAAGAGGCCGAAGAAAAATTCAAAGAAGCTGCAGAAGCTTATGAAATATTAAGCGACGACAATAAACGCGCAAGATATGACCAATACGGTCATGCAGGAGTTAGCGGAAACGGTGGCTTTGGCGGAGGAGGCGGTTTCGGCGGAGGAATGAATATGGAAGATATTTTCAGTCAGTTTGGAGATATTTTTGGTGGTCATTTCGGCGGTGGCGGCGGTTTTGGCGGAGGACAGCAGCAAGTGAAAGGTTCTAATTTAAGAATAAGAATCAAGCTGAACCTTGAAGAGATGGTAAACGGAACCCAAAAAACTCTTAAAGTAAAAAAAATGAAGACAGCACCTGGTGCTACTTCAAAAACGTGTCCTACATGTAACGGTTCTGGTGTTCAGCTGAAAGTAATGAACACGATGTTCGGACAAATGCAGACGCAGACTACCTGTGGAACTTGTCAGGGAATCGGTAAAGTTGCCGATAAAATTCCTGCAGGAGCCAATGCACAAGGTTTAATAAAAGATGAAGAGGAAATCGCGATCAACATTCCAGCGGGGGCTAGAGACGGAATTCAGCTTAATGTAAGAGGAAAAGGTAATGACGCTCCATTTGGAGGTATTCCCGGTGACCTATTGGTGATCGTAGAGGAAGAAATTGATACTGTAATTAAAAGAGAAGGCGATAATCTTCACCAGGAATTATATATTTCATTTGCTGAAGCTTCGTTGGGAACCAAAAGAGAAATCCCTACCGTTGGCGGAAAAGTTAAGATCACGATCGAACCGGGCACACAGTCTGGAAAGATCCTAAGACTGGCAGGAAAAGGCTTACCAAGCATCGACAGCTACGGAAAAGGAGATATGTTCATCCACATCAATGTATGGACCCCTCAAAAACTGACGAAAGAGCAGAAAGACTTCTTCGAAAAGCAGATGTCTAGCGGAGAAATGGTTGCAGAACCTTCCGGAAAAGAAAAAACTTTCTTTGATAAAGTGAAAGATTTATTCAACTAAAAATATAAAAGGATTCTTACGGGAATCCTTTTTTTATTGGTAATTGTCTAGTTTAATTTTGAACTAAATAAATTAAACCATGAAGAAAATTTCATTTATCTTTTTACTTTTACTGTCATTGATTTCTTGTCAATTTCTGTTGTAAATATTAACAAAGGATTAAAGTAAATATTTCACTTTTCTATTCACCAAAACCAAGATTAGACTTACAATTAATAGCACTGTAATAAAAATGACAAATTCAAACGATGGAAGATATAAGTTAAAAATCCAGTTCATGATTAATGGATGCACCAGATAAATTGCAGTCGATAAGCTTGCCAAGATTTTTGAATCCGTTTTAAAAGGTAAATTTTTACAATATAAAAATATCAACGGACAAGCTATTAATAAGGAAATTAACATGTCAATACTCTCTTTTTGGCTTAAATGAATGACTTTATAATTTAGAAAAGATTCAAAAATAACAAGAGCAATTGATCCTAAAACAAGTAATAATGATGGCTTTTGTTTAACATCAATATTCAATTTCTTTATTAAAAAACCTATTCCCAAAAAGGGAAAACAGACAAATAAAAAGTTTCTGTACAGTGGAAATAGATTGAATACAACATCGAGTTTACCTTTAAAATAATGAAGATTTCCCAAAAGCTGGATACAATATCCTATGCTGAATAAAAGAAGAATAACTGCAACCAATACGGAAGTTGATTTTTTCCTTATAGTAAACAAAAGAATTCCGGCAAGTAGAGTTCCGATCAGATACCATAAATGGTGGTAACCAAATATAATATTAGCAAAAAACGTCCCCTCTTTCCAAAGCGGAATATAAATTGCCGACCATATTGCATAGAGTAAAAATGTTCTTACTGACCATTTTTTCAACTTATCAAAAGTATCAACAAAATAAAAATAATAACCCGTAATAATTAGAAAAACAGGTACTCCAATTCTAAAGAGTCCGTTGACGAGAACATAACTTAATGATGGATACTCATCTCTCAAAAGATTCATATGCAAAAAAACAACAAAAAAAGCCAGAATTATTTTTAATACATCAATTGATAAACTTCTCATATATTATTTCCTAACAACTGAAACTGCTTTTTTGCCTAAAGTGAAAAGTGCTACAGCGCCCAATCCGCCAACAATTCCAAAGGCAAGCTCTTTCAGGACATCAGGCCAGCTTGGAAGTAATCCATGAAGAAATTCTACTCTATGTACAAAAATACCGCCAGCTACCATTATCAAAGCAATCGTACCCACTACAGCTAAAATTTTAATAACAATAGGTAAAGCTTTCACCAAAAAATGCCCCAATGTTCCAAAGAAGCCTTTATCATTACTTTTTTTGATCAATTTAAATCCTGCATCATCCATTCTTACGATCAAAGCTACAATTCCGTAAACTCCTACAGTCGCAATAAATGCAACCAAACTCGTTACTAAAATCTGCGTAATGAAAGGATGATTTTCTTCCAAGACAGTTCCCAAAGCAATAATTACAATCTCGATTGATAAAATAAAGTCCGTCGTAATAGCCGATTTTACCTTAGCTTTTTCTATTTCTTCAGAGTTTTTTTCGTCTTCTTCAATCTCTTCTACCACTTCATGTCCTTCTTTATCGCGGTGAAAAAGAAATTCTATCACTTTTTCAACCCCTTCGAAAGCTAAATATAATCCTCCAAGAATCAACACATAATTAATAGCCGGAGAATACAACCAGTTGAGTAAAAATACGATAGGCAGAATGATCAGTTTGTTGATAAAAGATCCTTTTGTAATCGCCCACAAAACAGGAATTTCACGTGAAGAAAGGAAACCTGTGGCCTTTTCTGCATTTACAGCTAGGTCATCTCCTAAGATTCCCGCTGTTTTTTGAGTCGCTATTTTACTTGTAACCGCCACATCATCCATTAAAGCTGCGATATCATCCAAAATTGCAAAAAAACCAGACGCCATATTTTAATGTTTTTTTAATAATTGTTAAAGAGCAAAAATAATTATTTAATTCGACTTATTCATGATTATTAGAGGTTTTAAGATACAACTTATTTAAACTTTTATTTGAAGCTTTTTCCCGCTTTTCATTACAATCTTTTTTTTTAAAAAGATTTTCATTTCAATCGGGGCTAGGGTTGCAGCCGTCTATTTAAACATTAGTCGAAACAAACTTTATAGGAATAAATTTAGATGAAAAAAAATAACGACAACTTCGAAAATTAAAACAACATGTAAGATTGCTGAAATAAAATAATATTCAATACAAAAAACTTAATAAAGATCATATTTTAGTTTTATTGATTTAAAAACTTTTTATGTAATTTTAATCTATGAAAAAGCTCATTCTCAGATATCATTTTTTTGCTTTAGGGTGTATCGGCTTTTTATTAAATTCTTGTAACACAAAATTCAGGGTCTGGGTGGGAACTAACAATCAACAGAAAATCTATAACCTAAAATACGGAGAACATAAAAGACAGAAAATGGATATTTTTCTCCCAACAGAGTATGCTGTTGACTCTCCTGTTGTGCTGATTGTACATGGTGGAGCATGGACATTAGGTAAGAAAGAACATATGATCCAGGTTCAGAAAATGCTGTTTGAAAATAATATTCCGAGCATTAATATGAATTACAGACTGGTTTCAAAATCTAAAAAAATCACTTACAGAGAGCAGTTGGAGGATATAGGCTTAGCAATTAATACATTTAATTCCTTAGCAGATAAAGCAGAATTACAACCCAACAATTATATTCTTCTTGGAGAAAGTGCGGGTGCTCATTTAGCATTGCTTTACGGGTATCACCATCCAAATGAAATCAAAAAAATCATTTCACTAAGCGCGCCTACGGATTTTTATTCCAAAGGTTATCTGAATTCATTTTATTCAAAATATACCTCATCGACTTTTCAAAAGGTTGTGGGAGTAAAATTTGACCGAAAAAATCTGTCTGAGGAATTTCAAAAAGCAAGTCCGATTGCTAATGTTACCAACGTTCCGACACTTTTATTTCAGGGAAATACTGATTTCTTGGTGAATCAGCATCAGGGATTATTACTGGATTCTGTTCTTACTGAGAAAAATATTCCTCATAAATTGATTTTTATGAAAAAAACAGGTCACGTTCCAAGATTCTTCAATAAAAAGAAAAGAGACAGCATCATCTATCCCAACATTCTGGATTGGATAAAAAAATAACCCACTTCAAAAGCGGGTTATTGATATTTTATGATGTCATTTATTTATTCAGAATCCTGATCTTGATTTTCATATTTAGAATGATCTTCTTTCTTACCAAATAAGAATTTAACAATTACAGGAAGTGTTGTTACCAAAACGATAATAATGATAATGTATTCCAGTTTTTCCTTTAAATTAATTCCAAACTGATCCATGAATAATTTATCAAGATAATGTCCTGCAAAAATCAGTAGGAACGACCAAAGAACAGCTCCGATCACATTATCTCTTAAAAACTCTTTTTTATCCATTTTCACGATCCCGGCAACCATCGGCGTAAAAGTTCTTACAACAGGTAAAAATCTTGCCATAATGATAGCCAAAGCACCATGTTTTTCAAAGAAATCATGAGCCTGATACAGATATTTTTTCTTAAACAACATCGTGTCTTGCTTCTTATATAAAGCAGGACCCGCTTTTACTCCAAAGTAGTACCCCACTTCGTTACCAATAATTGCAGCAAGAGCAACCGCCGAAGCCAAAATGGTAGTATCTAAGAAATCGCTCCCTGTGGAGCCGAAAGTCTCTTTGATGATATCAACAGCGTAAATTCCTGAAACGAACAGTAAAGAATCCCCAGGTAGAAAAAATCCTACAAAAAGACCGGTTTCAGCAAAAACAATAAATAAAATAAGCCAAAACCCTCCCATTTTTATATAAAACTCAGGGTTTAATAAATCTCGCCAGCTATTGAAATCTTCCATATATATTGATAAGTAACAAAAATAAGTCTAATAAACTTCAAAAGGAAATTAATTATAAGAATTTAACTAAAAGATGACATGATATTTATAAGTCCATGTCATCGGCCGAGCCTCCTGTTCCGTCCGCCATCAGATATGCTTTCAGGAAAGGAGTAAGATTTCCGTTCATCACAGAATCCACATCTGAGGTTTCATGAGCTGAGCGTACATCTTTTATCAATTTATAAGGATGCATGACGTAGTTTCGGATCTGGCTTCCCCACTCGATCTTCATTTTGTTGGCCTCAATTTCGTTACGGGCTTTCAAACGTTCTTCCAATTCTTTTTCATATAATCTTGAACGAAGCAACTGCATCGCTTTTTCTTTATTTTGAAGCTGTGAACGGGATTCTGAGTTTTCAATGATAATTCCTGTTGGTGCGTGACGAAGACGAACAGCGGTTTCAACCTTGTTAACGTTCTGTCCACCCGCTCCTGAAGATCTCATTGTTTCAAATGAAATATCGGCAGGATTAATATTAATTTCAATGGTATCGTCCACCAAAGGATAAACGTACACAGAAACGAAACTCGTATGACGTTTTGCGTTACTGTCGAAAGGCGAAATTCTTACCAATCTGTGAACTCCATTTTCACCTTTCAGATATCCGAAAGCGTATTCGCCTTCAATTTCTAAAGTAACGGTTTTTACTCCCGCAACATCACCTTCCTGGTAATTCAGTTCTTTGATTTTGTAACCTTGCTTTTCTGCCCACATCGTGTACATTCTCATCAGCATGGCAGCCCAGTCACAACTTTCTGTACCTCCGGCTCCGGCTGTAATCTGTAAAACAGCGGAAAGTTCATCACCTTCATTAGAAAGCATGTTTTTAAACTCAAGATCTTCGATTTTTTCTACCAGTTTAGGAAAGGTTTCGTCTAATTCTTTTTCAGAATCGGGATCTTCTTTGGCAAACTCAGCCAAAACCTGTAAATCTTCAAACTGGGTGCTGATTTCGTCATAACCTTCCACCCATTTCTTCTTGGAACGAAGCTGTTTCAGGAAAGTTTCAGCTGTTTTAGGATTATCCCAAAATTCAGGTGCAGCCGTTTTTTCATCGTCATTAGAAATTTCTATCTTCTTTTTTTCTATGTGAAGATATTTATATAGGTCTTCAATTCTGGATTGAACTTCTTTTATCTGGTCGTTGTTGATCACGAAATTATTCTTTTTTGCAAAAATACGGATAAAATTATGAGTAATGAATAATGTGAAATAAGTAATATTTTTCGAGTATATTTACTTTAATAAAAATTTGATTGAATGGATATTAATGAGATAAATATTTTACTGAATATAAGGAATGGGAATTTTGCAGAATTAAAAAAATTAATAGTATCAATGAATTTAATTCCATCTCTCCCTAAAAATCAATTTGATTTGTTAACTGAAAGAATATTAAAACAATTAGAAAAAGGCTCTGATTACGATCAAATAAAACAAATCATTGAGAATGAATTAATTGTAACGTATGGTCTTTATCGTCAAGAATTTAACTCAGAAAAAATAACCGATGACATCTTTGATTGGTGGGAGAAGAATTAATATCTTTTCTACTTTAGATCATTTCAGCAACAATCTCCCCAATCTTCGGAGCCAAAGCCACTCCCATTCCGGAAAGCCGTACAGCGCAAAACTGTCTGTCCGAAAGTTGTTTCACAATCGGAGTTTTTTCTGAGCCCATTGCCATAATCCCCGACCATCGAAGGGAAATTTTAAAATGATGGTTCGGAAGAATAACTTCTCTGAGGAAATTTTCTAAATGATTTTGCAGAAATTCTGTAGTTTCAAAATTTGCTGTTTCTTCGGTTTTAAAATCCTGATTTCTGCCGCCACCCAATAAAACTCTGTTTCCAAGATTTCTGAAATAATAAAATCCTTCATCATAATGGAAAGTTCCTTTTAATTTAAGATTTTCAATAGGTTCAGTTAATAAAATCTGTCCGCGAGCCGGAATAATATTTTCTTTTTCTAAAAATTTTGAAGCAAAAGCATTCGTACAATGAATAATTTGATATGATTTAATCGATAAGCCTTCAGAAAGCTGGACTTCAATTTCATCGGGCTTTTCAACAATATTTTCAACCTCAGTTCCAAAAAGGAATTCAACTTTTAATTCCTGACATTTCTCTAAAAGTTTCTGCAATAATTTCCCTGAATGCAAACTTCCTTCACATGGATTTTCAATTAAAAATTTAGATTTTCCCAATCCGAATTCTTTGATTTTTTGCTGTTGTAAAGAATATGTTTTTTCGATTCCGGTTATTGGTTTTAGCTTTTCATTAACCTCATCGATTTTCTGTAAAGGTTGATCATTGTTAAGAATTTCATAGCCTCCGCTTAATTCAAAATCAATTTCAGAATTTTTAAAATAGTGTTGATTTTTTTGAAGTCCGTCAAACCTCATCTTTACCAATTCCAACGTTTTTCCCCAACCCATTTTTTCAGAATCAGCTATGATTTCGGTTAAACTTCCAAAACAGGCAAAACCTGCATTTCTTGTTGAAGCACCCAATGGAACGGAATTTCTTTCAATAATTAAAACCGATTTTTCAGGATATTTTTCTTTAATGGAAATAGCAGTCCAAAGTCCTGTAAAACCACTTCCGATAATGATAACATCCCGTTTTCTGTAAAATGTTTCAAGCTCCCAAACGCTGTTCATGAGTAATTGGTCTATTTTGTGAATGGTCAGTTTAGTGAATGGTGAATTGTTAATTTGCTTCGCTCGTGAATTTTTTAAGGCTAAAATATTTCAAAATTGACTTGCAAAGCAAAATTCACAATTGATCTTTTCATCAGCCTTTACTTTTCTCGTCTTCGTTATGCTGAAAGCCAATAATTCTTTGTGGTTCTTCAACAATTCTGTAAGATTCCAGTTCAACTTTTAAGGACTGAATTCTATATTGAAAATCATCGGAATTATTGATAATTACATCACTCAAAAATCTTGCAATCTGTTCAAGATATTCTTCTGTAAGTTTTCCGGTAGCATCTCTTAAAGCACCAGTCAGAAGCGTTTCATCGATCTTTAGATTTTCATTTCTTGATCTCTGATAAAGGTTTTTGATTCGTTTTTTTAAGCTTTGCGTAAAATCGATCAACATGGTATTGCTGAAGACCTTCATTTTGGACGAAATATCCTGCCAGAAAGGTATTTTATCAGCTTTATTATTCTGAAGAATTTTATAGAGTAAAGAATCTTGTTCAAGGCCTCTTGTCATCGCATACAGAATGATTTCCGAACGTTCCGAAGCATTGGGCGGAAAAACGGGAATCATCACATCAAACCTACCGGGAGCCAGAATTTCTTCATCAATTTCTGAGACTGTATTGGCAGAACCTACCATCAAAATGTCTTCTTTTTCGAACTTTCCGATATGATGAAGAATGATTTCCTGAGTTTCAAGGTTGCAGGAAGCAATGTCTGTTTCTGCTTTACGTTCCATCATAATTTCATCAAAATCTTCAAGGAAAAGTAAAACTTTATCTTCTTTCATCATTTCTAAAAGAAAATCGTTGAAATTGGTCTTGTTTCCATCTACAAAAGAGGTTCCTAAGTAGTATTTTTTTACTTCTTTGAATTGATAATTAATGATTTCGGCAATTTTATTGGCCCAGAAAATTTTTCCACTTCCCGGAGGTCCATATAAAATCATTCCGGCAGGCTTATTAATCCCCCAGTCTTTAATCTGTTGTGGATTTAGAAACGGTTCCAAAACATTTGAAATATAAAAGAACAAATCTCTGTATCCAATAAAATCCCGGTGTTGAAGACTTGTTTTATGCCCAAAATAATTATATACAAACTGATAGTTTCCGCCTAATTTATTATCAATTCCATAGCTTGAAATAGAGGATTTAAAGAAACCGTTATCAAAAATATTGGGGTTGGATTCTTTTATGGCCTGCTCTACCTTTTGCTTTGATTTATTAATGGTTTCCGCAATTTGCTCGGGCGTTTTCTTTTCGTCAAGATCTTTTTCATATTCTTTTAAAAAATCTGAATTTTCACGGGCAAATTTCTCAAAATCCTTCTTCACTTCAAAATTGGTGCTGATGCACACTCCAAGTTCAAGATCAAAATCCTGGATAAATCGTTTTATAGCTTCTGCAGAAACATGGAGCTCCTTTGCCAAATCAATTAACTTCATAATTACCGATTAATTCTATCAAATTTAGTATTTAAAATGTGAATGAGCAATACCTTATCGGCAGCAAGCTATAAGCTTTAGGCAGTAAACAGAAAAATTCACAATTCACAATTCATAATTCATAATTAATAATTAATAATTAATAACTTATAATTTAAAAATTTTGTAACAATTTCTAATTTATATAGACTACTACTATGTAAAACAAATTACATGGAAAAAATCTTATCAGTAAAGAATCTCACCAAAAAATTCAAAAGAGTTGTGGTAAACAATATATCTTTTGATGTTGAGAAAGGCAATGTTTATGGTCTTTTAGGGCCTAACGGAAGCGGAAAATCAACTACTTTCGGGATGTTGCTATCAACCATAAATCCTACAAGCGGCGACTGGTTCTGGTTTGGAAAAAAGGGAACCGATTCTGATACTCTGAAAAAAATCGGGGCAATTATCGAGCAGCCTAATTTCTATCCTTATCTAAGCGCGGAAACCAATCTGAAAATTGTTGCCGAGATCAAAGGAACGCCTTACGAAAGAATTGATGAAGCCTTAAAAACCGTTAATCTTTTTGACAGAAAAAAAGACACTTTCAAAACGTTTTCATTGGGTATGAAACAGCGTCTGGCAATAGCTTCAGCGATTTTGAATAACCCTGAAGTTCTTATTTTAGACGAGCCTACCAACGGGCTTGACCCTGAGGGAATTATCCAGATCAGAGATATCATCAACAGTATTGCTAAACAGGGAATTACGATTATTATTGCAAGTCACCTTTTGGATGAGATTGAAAAAATATGCAGTCATGTAATTGTTCTAAAAGAAGGAAACGCAATCTATTCCGGCAGAGTGGATGAAATGACTACTAATACAGGATATTTTGAACTTAAAGCAGATAATAATACTCAACTTTTAGGTGTGTTGGAGGAACTTCAATGGTTTTCTTCGGTGAAAATAGACGGAGAAATTATTAAAGCTCAAATTCGTGATGATGCTTCGATTTCCGCTTCAGCTTTAAATCAAAAACTGGCAGAAAAAGGGATTTTCTTATCACATCTGAATAAGAAAAAACTGTCTCTTGAAACTCAATTCCTTGAACTTGTAAAAAACACGAATCATGCTTAAACTATTAAAACTCGAATATTACAAAAACCTGAATTATAGACCATTCAAGGTTTTCACCGTCCTTTATTTTGCTATTTTGGTAGCGCTTCTTTTTATTGGACTCGTAGATTTGGATATTTTTGGAGCTACCATTAATTTAAAACAGCAAGGAATTTATAATTTCCCGGAAATCTGGAACTTTACCACTTGGATCGTTGCTTTATTAAAGATTTTTCTCGGATTAATTATTGTTTTTTCAATCTCGCAGGAATTCAGCAACAGGATGTTTAAGCAAAATACCATTGATGGGCTGAGCAGAAAAGAATTTATTGCATCAAAACTATTGACGATTGCTGTTTTTACGATTGTTTCTACTCTTCTGGTGTTTATTATTACCTTATTTTTGGGTCATACCTATTCTAAGAACACAGATTCTGAAATCGTTTTCAAGGAAATATTCTTTATTGGAAACTATTTTGTAAAGCTTTTTACATTTTTCTGCTTCCTAATGTTTCTTTCTGTTTTACTGAGAAAATCGATGTTTGTCTTCCTTGGATTCTTTGTTTATTGGATCTTTGAAGTAATATTAACGGCTGTAGAAGTATTTCAAAAAGTTCGTGGCACTCAGGAATTAGAAAGAATGAAAATCATGAAAGATGATTTTTTCCTTACACACCTTCTCCCATTAGAAAGTATGTCAAGCCTTATTCCCAATCCGATGATGAGACTAGATATGGCGAAAATGATGGGATTAAAATACGAATTCACTTATCCTACAGAAAGCTTAATTGCCTGTATCGTTTGGTGTGTGATTTTCATATTCGGTTCTTATTGGATCTTGAAAAAGAGAGATTGGTAAGCCAGCTATAACTCTTACATTATAAAAAATTAAAGTGGTTCATATTTTGAATCACTTTTTTGTTTAATTTTAATTTTCTTTGAATTTAAAGATGAAAAACTTATCCTTATTTTTTATAGCAACATTTTTAATATTATCATTAATTGTAATTACCTCATGTAATCAAAAAGTTGAAAATTTTGTTGAAAAAACGGCTTCTGTTATACAACCAAAACCCGTTGCAAAACCGGCTATCGATCTTAGTAAAACCGATAAAAAAGCAGAAAAAGCTCTTGAATTTTGTAAGAAAAATAAGTTTAATACAGAGTTTTGTATTTTGATTGATATGAGTTTACATTCAGGAATAAATCGGTTTTTTATTTATGATTTTAAACAAAAGAAAATTACACAGAAATATTTGGTAGGTCATGGGTGCGGCAACAATATCTGGAGCTGGGATCAATCAAAAGACAAGCCTGATTTCAGTAATGAAGACGGAAGCCATCTTTCAGCTTTAGGAAAGTATAAAATCGGAGAAAGAGGCAGAAGCGAATGGGGAATTAATGTAAAATATTTAATGCACGGCTTGGAAAAAACAAATAATAATGCGTTGAAAAGAACGATTGTTTTTCATTCTTGGGATAAAATGAGCAATGATGAAGTTTTTCCAAAAGGCTCACCTGAAGGTTGGGGCTGCCCGACGGTTTCTAATGATGCGTTGAAAAAGATCGATCCTGTATTGCAGAATTCTGCCAAGCCTGTTTTGATGTGGATTTATAATTAAAAATATGAGAAAAAGTAATAAAATATATTATTTTCCGGGATTGATAAGTGCTTTGTTGATTCCAATCTTATTTTGGTATTATGCGAGTCAAAGAGTTCATAAACCTTATACCGTACTTGATCTAGGAATTCCTGCAAAACATAAATATAATGACAGCATTGATAATACTTTTGAGTCCGTACGAAACTGGAAATATCGAAAGATCATTGTAAAACCTAATGAAGTACTACAAAACCAACATTATTATATTTCTGAACTTAAAAAGCTTCAACAAAGAAATCAAAAAGAAACAGGGATTGAATTTATAATTGATGATAAAAATAATTATCAGGATCTGATTACTTTAATCAATACCATGCAATTAGCAAAACAAGAAACTTACGCGGTTGATGTTGGAAATACTGGTCATTTTTTTGCGGTTCATTTTTATAAAGATCCAAATAAAATTGATAGAGCTAATGGTTGTTCAACCGGAGATCATTGGCAATATTTCAGATATAAAGAAAGCTACACAGGTTTTGAGAGAATTAAATATTTGCTTGATCTTCCTAAACCAGCTTATTATATCATCTTCGGATTTTTACTGTTTATGAACATCTCCATGTTAAGTATTAAAGAAAGATTTCAATTAAATTTAAAATAAAAAAAGGTTGCCTTTCGACAACCTTCCTTTCACATTACTTTTTATCTAATAGGGAAAGATAATCTCCGTACCCTTTTTTCTCCATTTCTGCCTTTGGAACAAACTTCAGAGAAGCACTGTTGATACAGTAACGAAGTCCGCCTTTATCTGCTGGCCCGTCATTGAAAACGTGTCCCAAATGGGCATCTCCGGTTTTGCTTCGAACTTCTGTTCTATCCATTCCGGCTGATGTGTCTAATTTTTCGTTAATCAATTTCTTAGTAATTGGTTTTGAAAAACTTGGCCATCCACAACCTGATTCAAATTTGTCGGTTGAAATAAATAACGGTTCTCCAGTGGTGATATCTACATAAATACCTTCACGGGTTTCATCCCAATATTCATTTTTGAAAGGCATCTCTGTACCATTTTCCTGAGTAACTTTATATTGTTCAGCTGTTAATTTTTCTTTTAAAACCTTTTTATCCTCTTTTTGATATTTTGATTTTGCATCTTTCTTTGGAAGTGGGTTTGCATTTTTCGCCATTTCAAAAAGTCCCGGCTCAATGTGGCAATATCCTCCCGGATTTTTATCCAAATAATCCTGGTGATAATCTTCTGCTTTATAGAAATTTTTCAAGGGAATCGTTTCTACAACCAGAGGTTTGCTGTAATTTTTAGCTAATTTCTGAACTTCTTCTTTCACAATAGCCTCAGTATCTTTATCTGTTGAATAAATCCCTGTTCTGTACTGATCTCCTCTGTCATTTCCTTGTTTGTTAAGACTTGTAGGATCAATCGTTTTGAAATAAAGATCAATTAATAATTTAAGATCAACTTGTTCAGGATCATATTTCACTTTTACAGTTTCCGCAAAACCTGTTGTATGACTTACCACCTCTTCATAAGTAGGATTCTGAGTTTTTCCGTTAGCATAGCCAACTTCCGTCCCTACAACTCCGCGAACCTGTTGAAAAAAATGTTCTGTTCCCCAAAAACATCCGCCTGCAAAATAAACTTCTTTTAGATTTTTATCGTTCATAACTGTCTCATTATCTTTTTTAGTTTCTATCGGTTTCTTTTTTAAAGAATCTCCGCAACTTGTCGCAAATACTGCGATGCCCAGCACCATCCCGAGCAATACTAATATGTTTCTCATTTTTATTTTTTTATTATTATTCATTTTTTGTCATTTTGAAGTATCATTAATCCAAATCCTAAAAAAATCAAATCTTTTAGGATAAAAAAGTCCGTTACAGGAACTCCGTCCACTACTTTCCAAATTCCGGGAGTTGTAAATAAGTAACTCAAAGTGGTAAGGAAAGTCACGATCATTCCTATCGCTGCATACCTTCGTAAGTATGCAAATTTCGCACTAAATATGAGTAGTAAGGCAATGATAATTTCTATCGCTCCGATAGCATTTGACACTGCCTGAACGCTCATGATATCATATACGTAAAAAGTAAGGAAATGGTTTTCTACAAGGCTTTTTATTCCGGCAGCTTCGGTGGGCGTAAATTTAAAAATTCCGATCCAAAACAAAATAAGAGCTGTTCCGAAAAGCGAAATATAATAACCCGTTTTATAGGTTGGTAATTCTTTGTTGATTGATGTTGTTCCGTCCATGTTTTTAAGATTTTGAGTTAATACTTTGTTATTTTCAAAAGTATAGTCGGAACAATTTCAAAATCCTGACAAAATTTTTTCTAAATATCTAAATTTTTAAATATTTTATCTTTAAACGATTGAATTTCAGAATCATTAATTTCAATTTTTTCTTCACGAGAAAGTTTTCTTTTTAAGATATCATCTAAAATCTCCAACTTTTCTTTATAAGCCCGGCACCATTTGCAAATCTTTAAGTGCATAGAAAGTTTCCAATCCTCTTTTGGAGAAATGGAATTGGCATTTCTTTTTTCCATGAGCAAAGTAGCTTCACTGCATGGTAAAAATAAAATATGAATAAATTTTTTCAACATATTTTTACTCGTTATGATTGTGCAAACCAGTTAAAATCCAGACATTCTCTAAGCTGCATTCTGCTCCTTTGCAAGATCTTCCAAAGATTAGTCGTAGAAATGTTCAATTCCTGACTTACTTCGGGTGCTTTTTTTTCTTGAAGATAATACATTTTCATGGGAATCTTCCATCTGGAAGGCAAATCTTCGAGACAATCCTCCAGTGTTTTATTAAAATCATCATTATCCAGAAGTTCAGTTTCTTTATTCGAAGTATCCCAATCATTCAGTACATCGTTATTTTTCCAAGATCCTGTTTCATCAAAAAAATGGTCAAGCCTAATTTCCGGTTCCGTTTTATATTTTTTTCTGTAAAAATCAGCAACTTTATTATTGAGAATTGTATTCAGCCAAGTTAAAGGCTTACTTTTCCCTTCAAAAGAATCATACGACGAAAAAGCAGCAATAAAAACCTCCTGAACAATATCTTCCGCCTCTGTTTTATCTGAAAGCACATAGACCGCTCTTTTCAGCAAAGATTCGGAATATTGTTCTATCCAACTTTTCAGTGTTTCGTTTTTCGTCATATTAAAATTTTATCTTTTCAGATAGTAACGAAGATAATAAGTTAAAAGGGAAAGTACAAAGTTTTGTTTAGCATAATCTATCAAACACTCTGTTTGTCATTCTATGTTTGTAAAATATTAATTTAGGAAACATAGGATGACAAAGTGAGCGGTTATGTCATGCCGTTGAAAAAACGACTACAACCCTAGCCCCGATTGAAGAGAAAATCCTTTTTTGAAAAAAAAGATTGTAACGGAAAGCGGGAAAAGCTTCTAAAAATGTTTCAAACTATTGAAACAATCTTTCCAAAAGTATTAAATATTTAAAACTAAATCACCTAAAAATAGTAAATTTGCATCTTATCGAAAATTTGTAAAAAGCAAAGCAATATATCATTATGACATCACAAGAGATACGTCAAAAATTTTTAGATTATTTTAAAAGTAAAGGCCACCTTATCGTTCCTTCGGCTCCAATTGTGCTGAAAGACGACCCTACCTTAATGTTTTCCAACTCAGGAATGACGCAGTTTAAGGACTTTTTCTTAGGCTATAAAACGCCTACCGCCCCAAGAATTGCCGATACACAGAAGTGTTTGAGAGTTTCCGGGAAGCATAACGATTTGGATGATGTAGGTAGAGATACTTATCACCACACCATGTTTGAGATGTTGGGAAACTGGTCTTTTGGTGATTATTTTAAAAAAGATGCTATTGCTTTTGCCTGGGAATTGCTGACAGAAGTTTACGGAATTCCAAAAGAAAACCTCTATGTAACCATTTTTGAAGGGGACGCTTCTGAAAACCTTGAAAGAGATCAGGATGCCTATGATTTCTGGAAATCTCACATTTCTGAAGACAGAATTATCAACGGAAATAAGAAAGATAATTTCTGGGAAATGGGTGAAAGCGGGCCGTGCGGACCATGTTCTGAGATCCACGTTGACTTGAGAACTCCAGAGGAAAAAGCTAAAGTTTCAGGATTGGAATTGGTGAATAATGATCATCCTCAGGTTGTAGAAGTCTGGAATTTGGTTTTCATGGAATTTAACAGAAAAGCTGACAAATCATTGGAAAAACTTCCTCAACAACACGTTGATACAGGAATGGGTTTCGAACGTCTTTGTATGGCGCTTCAAGGAAAATCTTCCAACTATGACACAGACGTTTTCACTCCTTTGATTGCTAAAGTTGAAGAGCTTTCAGGTAAAAAATATACAGGAATTTTAGAAGACGAAAAAGATATTGCGATCCGTGTTGTGGTAGATCACATCAGAGCAGTTTCATTTGCAATCGCTGACGGACAATTGCCTTCAAACGGAGGTGCCGGATATGTGATCAGAAGAATTTTAAGAAGAGGAATTTCTTATTCTTACAGATTCTTAGATATGAAAGAGCCTTTCCTTTTTGAATTGGTTGCTGTTCTTAAAGATCAGATGGGATCAGTATTCCCTGAATTGGAAAAACAAGGAAAATTAGTTACTGAAGTTATCAAAAGTGAAGAAGAATCTTTCTTAAAAACAATTGAAAACGGATTGATCAGAGTTGAAAAATTAATTCAGCAAACGATTGAAAGCAATTCTAAAGTTTTACCAAGCGAAGAAGTTTTCGAATTATATGATACTTACGGTTTCCCCGATGATTTAACAAGAATTATTGCAGAAGAAAAAGGGTTGACAATCGATGAAGCAGGTTTTAAAGCTGAAATGGAGAAGCAAAAACTTCGTTCAAAAGCTGATTCTGCTCAGAAAGTGTACGACTGGGTAACTTTAGAAGAAAGAGAAGAAAACTTCGTTGGTTACGACCAAATCGAAGCTGAAACATACATTACAAGATACAGAAAAGTAGAAAATAAAGACGGCGAATTTTATCAGGTTGTGTTGAGCAACTCCCCTTTTTATCCAGAAGGCGGTGGACAGGTTGGTGATAAAGGCGTTCTTGAAAATGCTACTGAAAGTTTCGAAGTATTAGAAACAAAAAAGGAAAACGGATTAATTATTTCATTAATCAACGGCCTTCCGAAAGATGCAGGAGCTATTTTCTATGCTAAAGTAGATGCAACCGACAGAAAAAACTCTCAGGCAAACCACTCGGTAACTCACCTTTTACACGAAGCTTTAAGAGAGGTTTTGGGAACTCACGTTGAGCAAAAAGGTTCTTATGTTGGCCCTGAATATCTTCGTTTTGACTTCTCTCACTTCAATAAAATGACGGAGGAAGAACTGGCTTTGGTTGAAGAAAAAGTGAATGCAAAAATCAAAGAAAGTATTGCTTTACAGGAATTCAGAAATATTCCGATTCAGGAAGCAATTGATAAAGGAGCAATGGCTTTATTTGGTGAAAAATATGGTGACAGCGTAAGAATGATCCAGTTTGGAAGCTCAAAAGAACTTTGCGGAGGAACTCACGTTAAAAATACAAGCGAAATCGGTCATTTCAAATTGACTTCAGAAAGTTCTGCAGCAGCAGGAATCAGAAGAATTGAAGCGATTTCAGGTGATAAATCTGAGGAATATTTTAAAAATTTAGAAAAACAGGTTCTTGAGCTTTCTCAATTATTGAAATCTAAAGATGTTGTACGATCTATCGAAAAATTAATCGAAGAAAATACTTCACTGAAATCTGAAGTAGAAGCTTTCAAAAAAGAAAAAGCAAAAGGCGAAATCGGCGACTGGAAAAATGCTTACGAACAAAAAGGCGACAAGCAACTTTTAGTGAAGAAAACTTCTCTGGATGCCGGTTCTGTAAAAGATATCGTATTTCAATTGAAGAAAGAAATTCCTAATTCAGTAACGATCGTTCTTTCCAACGCTGATGATAAACCGATGATCACGGTTGGTGTTTCTGATGATTTAGCTTCAAGTTATCAGGCTGGAGCTATTGTTAAAGATTTAGCTAAAGAAATCCAAGGCGGCGGCGGTGGAAACCCTGGTTTCGCAACTGCTGGAGGTAAAAACCTTGATGGTTTAGAGAATGCTTATCAGAAAGCTTTGAATATTTAATTAAATTCATTTAAATATAAAATAAAGAACGTCCGAAATTTTCGGGCGTTTTTCTTTTTCATCCAAGATTTTCTCTATCAAAAATCATTTGAATATCAATGAACAAAACTTTTCCAACACAATAAATATTACTACTTTTGATCTAGTTTTTTTTTACATGAAAAGGGTTTTACTGTTTATTTTTTTTTTAATCTCTATTTTTGGTTATTCACAATCAAAAATCAAGGTAGTAGATGATGCTAGTAAAGTTCCTGTTCCCAATGCAAAAGTGTTTTGTAATGACAAATTATTGGGTGAAACAGATGCTCAGGGTATTTTAGAGTTTAAGTCAAAATGCAAAAGTATCACCGTTCAAGCATCTCAATATCAAAAAGAAACATCAGTTGTAGAAAGTAACATGACCGTTTCCCTGATCAAAAAATCTTCAAAAACGACAGCCATTGAAGAAATCATTATTGAAGATAAAAGTGATCCGAGAGCGTTGGAAATACTTAAAAAAGTTAATCAGTTATTTACCAAAAATTCGCCAAAAAGTTTAGAATCCTACACTTACAAGTCCTACGAAAAAATTTCTTTGGATATTGATGAAGACAGCATTTCTCAGTTTAATCAGTTCTTTGAGGAAAATAACTTATTCAAGAAAAAAAGAGAAAAAGATTCGTTAAATAATATTTCGGCAAGACAGATATTTTCAAAAAGTAAATTATTTCTTTGGGAAAGGGCTCAGGAATTTTTATTCTCAAAAAAATATGGTGAAAAGATCAATATTCTGGACAACAGGATTTCGGGTCTTAAACAACCTATTTATGAAATGATCGCTCTGCAGCAAAGCAACAGAGACAAAATCCCCAATCAGCTGAAACAGGAAAACAGAGGGCTGTACAGATTCTTTTTAACCGATACGCTTGTGATGGATGGCAGAAAAAATTTCGTCATCCGTTTTCGTGAAGTAAATTACAAGAAACCGGATAAAAAAAGGAAATACAACGGTGCAATTTACATTGATACTGAAACTTACGGTATCAAAAAAATAGAAAATTTCAGCAAAAATAAAAACGACGGAATTATTACCAGCACATGGATTTTCTATAACAATAAATGGTTTTTGGCTCACGAAACCGTAAGACTGAGAATGAACAAAATGGCGATGCAGGAAGACAAAAAAAAGCATTCTGAAGACGAGCCGGAGAAAATTGACAAAAGAAGTTTCGGGACTTATGCCTTTCTGTCTTCAAAGTATTTTGATTTCAAATCGCCTATTGAAGAGGATTCCAAAGATTTTAAAGGCTATACTTTTTCCGTGAAAAGTGCAGACGGAAAATCGTTGGATCAATACAGAACAGAGCCTCTGACAGAAAGAGAAAAAAATACATATACAACGATCGACAGCCTCGGAAAAAAATATAATATTGACAGTAAAGCAAGGGTATTAACCGGATTAATCAACGGGCAAATCAGATCCGGAGTATTAGATTTTGCAGTTGATGAAATTGTTAACTTTAACTCGTACGAAGGCTTTAGATTAGGTTTAAAAGCTAAAGTGAATGAAAATTTTAACCCATATTTCTCCCCCGATTATTATTTTGCATATGGTCTGAAAGATGATAAACTGAAATACGGAATCGGTCTCGATATAAAAACCAATCTTGATAAAAATTCTTTTTTCAGGATCGATTATTACAATGACGTTACCGCTTCCGGAGAATTTTACAGAAGGCTATGGAATTTCAAAATGAGGATGATGAACTATGGAAATAATATTAATAACGATAAATATTTCCATTACAGAGGCGCCTCCGTTTCTTATCTGAATGATGTTACCAACGGATTGACGCTGGTTTTCGCAGCAAAAAGAAATTATGAAGAAGCATTGTTTGATTATCAGTTCAGAAACAGTGGACCTGCCTTTGAAAATTTCAACACATTATTTACCTTAAAATACTCTCCGAATTCAACCAATATTATGACTCCGCAGGGAAAATCTATTGTTGATCAGAAATATCCGGAGCTGTATTTCAATTATGAACAGAGTTTTAAAATATTAGGCGGAGACTTCAATTACACCCGTTTTGATGCTCTTTTCGTTCATAATTTTAAGACAATGCTTGGAACAACAGGCGTAAGATTTTATGGCGGAATGGTTTTCGGTGAAGCTCCCATTTGGAAAAATTTTACAATGAATGGCCTGGCCTCGCCAAGAAGAGATTTTAATTTCAACTTAACATCTTTCTTAGGTTTTGCCACGTTGGAGGGCGGAAAATACTATAACGATAAATTTGTAGCCTATTATTTCACTCACAAACTTCCCTGGTATTTTAAAAGTTTCGGGCAGAATGTTTCGAGTTTTGATTTTGTGCTAAGAGGAACCATTGGCGATATGAAACATCCTGAATATCATCAGTTCAACTTCAGAAAGCTAGATCATTTGTATCAGGAAGTTGGCCTGGAGTGGACGAATTTCCTTTCCAGCTATTTCAATTTAGGGTTATTTTACAGAGTCGGTTACTATACGACACCAAATTTTAAACAGAACTTTGCCATACAGTTTAAGCTTAAATTATTAGAGTTTTAAATATGGGTAATTAGTAATGAGCAATCAATAAAAAATCAAATGAAAACAGTACAAATAAAAGCAGAGCAGTTTTTTGAATTATTAAGATTAAAAGACACGCCAATGTGGGAGATTTTTGCCCAAATGATTGATGGAGAAGAAAAAGAGATCGTTTTTTTAGATAACGAAGACAAAATACTTTTCAATTATATTTTACCTTCAAATAAAGAAAAATTAGAAGAAGACAGAAAAGAATTCTCAAAGCAGTTTTCTGAAAAATTGGCTAACTTTAATTAAAATTAAAAAAGCACAATGAGAAAAGAGTATTTTTTATCAATTTTAAGTTTAATCTTTTTCGGTTTTGGAAATGCTCAAAACTACAAAAAGCCTTTGGTTTCAGCCATTAAAGAAACAGATCTCAGAAAAGATATGTACGAATTGGCTGCCGATCAATTCTGGGGACGTGAAGCCGGAACTTTAGATGAACTCAAAGTTTCGATGTGGTTGGCCGACAAAGCCAAAGAAGCAGGAATGAAACCCGCCGGAGACAACGGAACTTTCTTCCAGTTTTTCGATATGTACAGACATCAGGTCATCCCGCAAAGCAGCTTGAAAATTGGTGATAATCAACTAAAATTATGGAAAGACTTCCTTGTAGCAGAACCAGTAAATGCCAATATCGATGCTGAAATTGTCTACGCAGGAACAACCGAGCCTGAAGATCTTTCAAAATTAAATATTAAAGGAAAAATTCTCGCCATCAATGCTTCCGATAAAAATATCGACAAAGAAATGACTCTTTTCGTAAGAAGATATCCCGGATTTGTAAGAACTAAATATTACAACAAAGCCTTAGAATTAGGCGCAAAAGCGATCATTTTCATCACCGATGATACTTCAGAAAAAAGTTGGGTTGAAGTTCTTCCTCAAATGACAAGAGGCGCTTACGGAGTTGAAGGATTAAGAGAAAAAGTAACGAATAATATTCCTGTTCTCTGGATTAAAAGAGAAAATGCAAATTGGGTAAAGAATAATCCTAAAATTTCTTTAAATCTTATTACAGAAACATATAAATACCCATCTGTAAACATCATCGGGAAAATAGACGGAACTGATCCGAAATTAAAAGATGAATTCGTCTTACTCAGCGGTCACCAAGATCACGACGGAATAAGACATCCCGTAAAAAACGATACGATCTACAACGGAGCCGATGACAATGCAAGTACTTGTGTTGCAATGTTAGCCATGGCAAGAGCTTATAAAAAACAACCCGGAAAGAGAAGTATTTTATTTGTTTTTCATGGTGCTGAAGAAAGAGGATTATTGGGTTCAAGATGGCATGCCGCTCATCCTGTTGTTCCCAAAGAAAAGATTGTTGCCGTCCTAAATGGTGATATGATCGGAAGAAACGACAATAATGAAGCCGCTTTATTAGGCGGAAATGCACCTCATAAAAACTCCGAAGAATTGGTTAAAATGGCTGAGGATGCCAATAATGAAAGCACGAAATTCAAATATCTGAAAGATTGGGATTCTCCTAGTCATGCTGAATATTTTTATTTCAGAAGCGATCATCTTCCTTATGCGAAAGCGGGAATTCCCGCGATATTTTTCACGAGCGTTTTGCACGATCAATATCACACACCTCAAGATGAATCTGAGAATATCAACTATAAAAAACTCTATAAAATGACGGAATGGATGTACAGAACTTCATGGAAAGCAGCCAATGAAACAGAGCGTCCGAAAGTAATTTCTAATTTTACGTTGGAGAGATAAATTGAAATTTTCATTCAAAAAGATTTAGAAGCTGAGTATTTTACTCGGCTTTTTTGTTTTACCCATTTTTATAATTCAAGAGAAATCTAAATTCCTTCTTTCGACAATCTTTTTAATTCTTTCATCGCATTATCCGCGTCATCCACAGAAACAAAAATATGGTCATGAAAATACCCTGCAATCACATTACAGCTAATCTTTTTAGACGTAAGTGCTTCGGAAAATGCAGCCGTTAAGCCCACCGCTTCAAGTGAAGAATGAATTTCTAAAGTAATCCAAGAAGCAACAAATTCATATTTAAGATTTAGTAGATCGGCCAGCTCTTTTTTAATAATCAAAGTAATACCCTCTTGTTCTTTAAAAAAGCAAATGATTTCATTCAGATCAATAGTGGGAAATTTTTCTACAGTACAGAAAACATATTCACCTTCATTTAAATGAGGTTTCATGGATTGCAATAATGTCTTGAGGTCTTTTTCTCCTGTCATAATATGCTTTTATTAATTGTTTATCAAAAAGTTGCGAATTGTTTGTGAAGCTTCAGAAACATCATGAACTCTTAAAATCTTAGCACCTTGCTCTAAAACTTTTAGATGTAATTTTTGAGTTTCTTCATTAATATCCAAAGCAGATTTACCCAGAGGCTTGTAAATAAATGATTTTCTGGAAATTCCGATTAATAAAGGAAATTTTTCAAAACCGAAATACTTAACTTCATCAATCATTTTCATCTGATCTTCAACTGTTTTTCCAAAACCAAAACC
This sequence comes from Chryseobacterium limigenitum, assembly GCF_900114875.1. Taxonomy (GTDB): domain Bacteria; phylum Bacteroidota; class Bacteroidia; order Flavobacteriales; family Weeksellaceae; genus Chryseobacterium; species Chryseobacterium limigenitum. The sequence goes on along the minus strand of NZ_FPKW01000017.1, from coordinate 34,100 downwards.
GGGATCGAGAATAATGTCATTGACTCCTTTTTCTAAAAGCTCATTTGTTTTTTCAGAAAAATACCTATTGATTTCTAACGTAATATCTTCAAACTTAATTTTATCATGCATTGTTTCATAAGACGGATTGACGTGCATTAAAATGTAAGGAAGCTTAGTTTCGGCTGCTGTATCAAACATTTTCTCATCATATTGTCCGCCCGAAATATCATTAATAATATCAATTCCTTCATTGAATCCAAATTTCACGGTTTCGGCATAAAAAGTATCTAATGAAATGAATGCTTCGGGAAATTTTTTTTTAATTTGAGAGATTAAAGTTCCGATTCTCTTTATTTCCTCATCACTGCTCAAAAATTCAGCGTTTGGACGTGTAGATTGCGGACCGATATCAATAATTTCGGCTCCGTCTTTCAATAATTTTTCTGCATGAAATAAGGCAGATTTTCCATTATTAAATTTTCCTCCATCAGAAAAAGAGTCCGGAGTAAGATTTAAAATTCCCATGATTTTAGGAGAGGCTAGATCAACAAGTCTTCCATTGCAGTTTATGGAGTATGAGGGTTTGAGTGTTGGAGAGTTTGAGAGCATGAGTGTTGGAGAGTTTGAGTTGTAATTTTAAATTTAATTTATTAAAATACTTACAATAATAAGTCCTTAAGCTTTACAAAGATAAAACTATAAATTATCCAATCAGTAATATAAAAACAAGTTCTTATTAAACCCTTCGACACACCAACTCTCCAACACTCAAACCCTAAAACTCAAAAAAACAAGCCTTGATTCCTGTTACCTAAAACCTAATTCGTATATTTGGACTATTAAGAGAATTTATGCTAAAAACTTCAATACAGTTCGAGAAAGTTATCAATGAATGCCGCGAATTATTCAGCAAAAAATTACAGGATTACGGTGCAGCTTGGAGGGTTTTAAGACCAAGCTCGATTACGGATCAGATTTACATTAAAGTCAACAGAATCCGTACGTTACAGATGACTGATGTAAAAATGGTGGACGAAAATGAAGAAAGTGAATTTATCGCTATCGTAAACTATTCCATCATCGGATTGATACAGCTTGAAAAAGGCCTTTCTAATGATTTTAACGAAAATAAAGAAGAGATTTTAAGTCTTTACGATAAATATTCCAACGAAGCCAAAGCTTTAATGGAAAGAAAAAACCACGATTATGGTGAAGCCTGGAGAGATATGAGAATTTCTTCAATCACAGATCTTATTTACCAAAAAGTTTTAAGAACAAAGCAAATTGAAGATAATCAAGGCGTTACCATCGTTTCTGAAGGTTTAGATGCCAATTATTTTGATATGCTGAACTATGCCGTTTTCTGTCTAATAAAATTCTCTGAAAAACAAGACAACTTTCAACCTAAAACAAGTTAATTATGATCAAAGGTTTATTACGTTTCGTTATTGCTGTTATTTTTATCCTTTCAGGTTTTGTAAAAGCGGTAGATTTGGTAGGTTTTTCCTTTAAAATGGAAGAATACTTCTCTCCTACTGTTTTCAACATGCCGTTTTTGGAAAAATTTGCTTTATTATTTTCGATCATTGTCGTTGTTTTAGAGCTTTTGCTTGGATTTATGCTTTTATTAAAATTAAAACTTAAATTCACTCTTTCAGCTTTGATTGCGCTTTGTATATTCTTTGGTTTCCTTACTTTTTACTCAGCTTATTTCAATGTAGTAACGGATTGCGGATGTTTCGGAGATGCAATAAAATTCACACCTTGGCAGAGTTTCATTAAAGATGTCGTGCTTTTGGTTGGGTTAATCATCGTATTTATCCTTTATAGAAAAGAATTTAAGAAAAAAGACAGTTATACTTTCAGCTCCAGAAAAGAGCCGTCCAATACATTTAAATATATTCTCTTAGGAATATTTTCTTTGGGAATGATCTACATTATGGCTCAGGGAATTATGCATGAACCATTAATTGATTTCCGTGATTATAAAGTGGGGACCAATATTAAAAGTGAAAAAGAAAAAATTAATAAGAATCCGTCTGAATACAAAACTTTTTACTCTCTTAAAAATCAAAAGACAGGAGAAATTTTAAAGGTAAATCAGGATGATTATATCAAAGAAACAAAATATTGGGCAGAAGGTTCTCCTTGGAAAATCGAGGAAGGAAAAAATGAATCTGTTTTGATAAAAGAAGGTTATAAATCTGAGATCGTTAAGTTTAAAATTGAAGATCCTACAGGTCTTGAAGTCACTGATGAAGTAATCAATGCACCGAAAGCTATTTTGGTTTTCTCTTATCATCCAAAAGAAGTTTCAGCAGATCTATTCAAAAAAGTTGAAGCCAAAGTTAATGCTCAAAAAGGAGCTGTTATTTATGGAGTTTCAACCGATCCGAACACTTTTAAAACCATTAAAAATGCAATGATGGACGGCACTGCCATTAAAACCATTGCAAGAAGCAATCCTTTTGTATTAATTTTACAAAACGGAAAAATTGTAGACAAACAGCCTGCAAAAGACTATGTTGATTAGTCAATTGTGAATGGTTAATTGTGAATTTTGAGAACTCAAAATAGAAACTTCTCAATAAAATTTAGACACTAAACTTTAAACTATACATTTATATAATGCAAAAATCAAATAAATCTATCGCCGGTTACCATTTGCTGATGATTCTTTCATCCGTAGACGGAGAATTTGCTCCCGAAGAAGGAATGCTTGTTCAACAGTATTTAGCGGATGAATTTCCTTTTAAAATGGATCTGGATAATGAGTTGGAAGTAATTGCTTTGCTACAGCCGGAGGAATGGAAAAGCCACTTCGAATTTCATGCTCAGTGTTTCTTGGATGATTCTACGGAAGAAGAGCGTTTAAGCTTTGTACAATTTGCTAAAACATTGATTAAAGCTGACAATAAAGTAACTGACGAAGAGCATACTTTCTACACACTTTTGAAAAATATCTGGAAAATTTAATTAATTGAGAAACTAAATGTTAGAAGCTAGAAATTAGTTTAGAATTATACGTTAATTTTGAGTTCTAACATCTAATCTCTAACTTCTATATAAAAAATAAAAAACTATGAGAAGAAAAATAGTTGCAGGAAACTGGAAAATGAATAAAAATATAATTGACGCCCAGCAATTGATGGTTCAATTATTAAGTTATAAAAACAACAATACAACCAACTGCGAAGTTTGGATCGCACCTCCATCTTTATACTTAATGATGGCGAAAGATATTTTCGAAAAGGATGAAATCGGTGTATTTTCTCAGGACATGAGCGAGCATGAAAGTGGTGCTTACACAGGCGAAATTTCTGCAGATATGCTGGAATCGATCGATGCAACAGGAACTTTGATCGGACACTCTGAAAGAAGACAATATCACGGTGAAACAGATTCTCACTGTAACAGAAAAGTGAAATTAGCTCTTGACAAAGGTTTAATTCCTGTTTACTGTAACGGTGAAACTCTTGAGCAAAGAAAAGCAGGCCAGCATTTTGAAGTGGTAAAAAACCAGACTGAAGTTGCTCTTTTCACACTTTCTGCGGAAGAAATTAAAAAAGTAGTGATCGCTTACGAACCCGTTTGGGCAATCGGAACTGGTGAAACTGCAAGTCCTGAGCAGGCTCAGGAAATCCACGCACACATCAGAAGCATCATCGCAGCAAAATACGGGCAGGACGTTGCTGACGAAGTTTCTATCCTTTACGGTGGGTCTGTAAAGCCTGACAATGCCAAAGAGATTTTCTCTCAGCCTGATATTGACGGTGGTCTGATCGGTGGGGCCGCTTTGAAATTGGAAGATTTTTCTAAGATTATTGAAGGATTTAATTCTTAATAACAGAAATAAAAAATATAGAAAACCACCAAATTTGGTGGTTTTTTTATATTATCAGAATATTTTAAAGTTAAAAATAAAATAATGGACTTGGTAATTAACAGCTTTTCCGGATAGAAAATAAACGTCAAGCTTTTTTTTGAAAATTCCAAAAAAATATTTGAAAAGTGTATAAGTAATCTTTTCTTCTTGAGTATGATCGGGAACTCTAATTCCATAAAATTGTTCAATCTCAGTCGCAATAAAATCTAAGAAATTATTTTTGGATAGTGACATAACCAGTCTATTATTTGAGTGCTAAAAAATTATATACGAAGAATTTTCATTTTCGGATCTTAAAAACTGTAAATTTTATTTAAAAAATTTATCAATTAATTATTTTACACTAACAAATAACGTTTATTTAAAATAAAAATCTCACAAAACTGAAAGATTTTTTCGTTTAATTAAATTAAAAATTACTGAATATCAACTACGTACATTGTTCCTTTATCTACTTTTCCGGTTTTAGGAAGGATCTTAGCTTTTGGATTTCCGTTTCCGTTATCAACAACTCCAAAATCGTCGTCATTAAAAATGGCCAGTTTATTTCCGCCTAGATAAACAATTCCTTCAAACTTATCGTGTTCATAGCCTATTTTTTTAACAAGATCAACCGCTAAAGTTTTAGAAACAGGTTTTAATCCTGCTGCGTTTATCTCATCCCAAGTAGATTGCTCAAGGGTTTTATTATTGATTTTTAAGCCGTCAACAGCAGTAAGATCAGTTCCTGTCACATCAGAAGCGCCTGATAGATTTATTCTGTAGACTTTCTTCGTTCCGCCCTGTGAACCAAAGTTTCCATCTCTTTCGATGACTAAAAATTCAGAATTACTGATCGCTGTAATATCACAAACAGAATCGGAAGCGCCACCATCTTGTTTGTACAAATATTGTTTTGTCTGTCCTGTGGCCAGATCAAAAGTCACAATTCTTGTCAATGTTGTATTGGTTGCCAAAACTTTTGTAGGAACATACATCGTAGACTGCATTGTGCCAACCAGCATTTTTCCGTCCGGCGTCATGCACATTCCCTCCATTCCTCTGTTTGGTCTTCTTTTAGCTAAAACTGCCGGTAATTTTCTTGGTCCGGTATTTACACCGATTGGGCTTATTCTTTCAAGTTCTACTCCTTCTGCGCTGTAATGAACAATGTGAGGTCCGTATTCATCCGAAACCCAGAATGTACCATCTGCCGCGGCAACAATACTTTCACTGTCTAAACCGTAATTATCAGTTGGTAAAACAGTTCCATCAATTCCGTAGGCAATTTCACCTGTGCTTCCCATTCCGACAGGATTTGGAAGTCCTGTGATGGGTTGTCCCGAAGGATTTTTAAGTTTAATATATTTAATTACTTCAATATTTCCATCTGCATTGATCTTAAAATGCATAATTGTAGGTGTGAAGTTTGGAACTAAGAATTTTATTCCGTTTGAATAGGCTGTATTGGGACCTCGGTCGGTAATAACATAAAACTCTCCTTTTCTTGTTGGATGTGCCGTAGCTCCCGAACCGAAACCTCCGTTGATAACATCTACTCCATTAACTGTTGCTAAAGTTGTAAACGAAAATTCCTGTGGAAGCTTAGAATAATTGATATCCTGATTATTTACATTATCATCATTGTTACAGGCCGTTAAAGCCATGAAGGCAAGAACAGGTAATAATTTTTTTTTCATAATTACTTTTATGGCTTCGAAAGTAAGTATTGAATATAAACTGATCTTGAATAGAATGATAAATCTGTTTTAAATTTTGTTTATAGCTTTTTTTAGGAGCTGTTTCCCGCTTTCCGTTGCAATCTTTTTTTTCAAAAAAGGATTTTCACTCAATCGGGGCTAGGGTTTTGTCGGTATTTCAACAGCATGACATAACCACCCAATTTGTCATCCATAAGAATCTGAACTCCAATTTTAGCAAAACTATTTTGAGATTCCTTCGTCGCTTCGCTCCTCGCAATGACCTAAAACAAAAAAACGCGCCAAAATTGACGCGTTTCATTTAATTATCTTTTAAAGAAAATTATTTCTTTTCTTTGTTGGCTCTCTGTAAAACCTCATCTACCATTCCGAATTCTTTTGCTTCAGTAGAAGTCATCCAGTAATCTCTGTCAGACGCTTTTTCTACCCATTCGTAAGTTTGACCAGAATGTTCAGAAATAATGTCATACAATTCTTTTTTCAGCTTCAACATTTCTCTTAAGTTGATCTCCATATCAGAAGCAACACCCTGCGCACCTCCTGAAGGCTGGTGAATCATTACTCTTGAATGCTTCAACGCAGAACGCTTACCTTTTTCACCTGCAACCAATAATACAGCTCCCATTGAAGCAGCAATACCAGTACAGATCGTTGCTACATCAGGCTTAATGATCTGCATTGTGTCATAAATTCCTAACCCGGCATATACACTTCCTCCAGGAGAGTTGATGTAAATCTGGATGTCTTTTGAAGGATCTGAACTCTCCAAGAACAAAAGCTGAGCAGTAACAATATTAGCAACCTGATCATCAATTCCCGTTCCCAGGAAGATGATTCTGTCCATCATCAAACGGGAGAAAACGTCCATCTGAGCAACGTTCATTCTTCTTTCTTCCATGATGTATGGCGTAAGATTGTTTGGCCCATACATTCCCATATACTGATCGGTAACAAGACCGCTGTTTCCTAAATGCTTTACAGAGAAATCTCTGAATTCTTTTTTAATGTCCATATTTCTATTGGTATTATTTTAAATTTATTTGAGATGTAAATTACAACTTTTGTTCCTAAAATTTTATAGGACTTTTTGTCACAGGCGACCAGCCTAATTTATCAATAATCTGCTTAGAGAAGTCATTAAGCATCATAATTTTCTTGATAGAATCGAAATATTTTTCCTGATCTGTGTCACGATAATTTTCAAGATCGGCAGTTGTCTGCTTGATGATGACGTGAATGTAGTAATATTTGTGAATTAAAATGTTATTTTCCACCTCTTCCGCGATATGATCTCCCATATTTGGCGGGAAAATATTTCTGGTCGTCCAATCACTCAATTCATTAGGGTGCATCAATGCGTCTGCTACTTTTAAGGTAATATCAGCATCCATAAATGTAATGAAAAAACTTCCCGATCTCAATTCATCATTCTCGATCCCCTCTTTGATACTACTGATGATCTTCTGATTGGTTTCGATCTGAAATTCATACTGTTCTTCCTCAAAATGATTAAGAATTTCCTCAATTACCGTTACTTCATATTCTTCATTTTTGTCATTTTCCCGGTGAAGAACTACGTCACCGAACATCAACATTGTATCGATCAGCTTATTTTCCTGATGAAGAATATTGAACTGAACAGAATCTATTTCTTTTTCGGGTTTTGGTACAATTTCTAATTTTGCAGGCTTCTGTTCCTTCTGTTGCTGAACATGCTGCGTCTGATTTTGCGTAACCTGTCTCTGAACATCTAATTCATTAAATAAACTCTGCTCGGATAAACCGAATTTATTGGAAACTTCCTTAAGATAAACTTCTCTTTTAAGGGCATTCTGAACAAAAGAAACCGATTTTACGATATTTCTGATCGCATCAGCTTTCTTAATCGGATCACTTCCTGCATCTTTTAAAAGGATTTCAGCTTTAAAATCAATAAAATCCATCGCTTCATTTTCGATGAATTTTTCAACATAATCCTGCGGATGCTTTCTCGCAAAAGAATCGGGGTCATCGCCTTCCGGAAACAAAAGAACACGAATGTTCATGCCTTCTGTCAGTAACATATCGATGCTTCGGAAACTGGCCTTAATTCCGGCATTATCTCCGTCAAAAAGAATGGTTACGTTTTCCGTTAATCTTTTGATAAGCTTGATTTGCTCGGTCGTTAAAGAAGTTCCGGAACTTGCTACAACATTTTCAATTCCGGACATATGAAGTGAAATTACATCCATATATCCTTCTACCAAAAGACAGATGTTTTTTCTTGAAATCGCCTGTTTTCCCTGATTTAAACCATAAAGAACATTTGATTTATGATAAATTTCCGTTTCAGGCGAGTTAAGATATTTTGCTGTTTTAACATTATTTCTAAGAATTCTGGCTCCAAAACCAAGAACTCTTCCCGAGAAACTATGAATCGGGAAAATTACCCTTTCTCGGAAACGGTCAATCCCTGCAGGAGAATTTTCAGGGAAAATGGAAAGTCCGGATTTTTCTAAAATTTCTTTTGAATATCCTTTTTCTAAAGCAAAAGCAGTGAAAGCATTTTTCTTTTCAGGAGAATATCCCAACTGGAATTTTTTGATGATATCATCTTTAAGTTCGCGCTCTTTGAAATAAGCTAAACCAATTGAGCGCCCCTCATCAACTTCCCAAAGAAAATTTTGGTAATAATCATTGGCAATTTCGTGGATTTTATAGAGTAAATCTCTTTCAGACTGGGCATTTTTTGCTTCTTCTGAATATTCTCGCTGATCTTCTTCAATTTCAATCCCGTACTTTTTTGCGGCGTGGCGAAGTGCTTCCGGATAGGTGAAATTTTCGATTTCCATTAAAAAAGAGATCGCTGTTCCTCCCTGCCCGCTGGAAAAATCTTTCCAAATCTGTTTACTTGCCGAAACTACAAAACTGGGTGTCTTTTCTTCATGAAACGGGCTCAGCCCTTTATAATTAGACCCTGCCCTCTTCAACTGCACATATTCACCCACGATCTCTTCTACTCTGATCGTGGAAAATATTTTATCTATGGTCTGTTTAGAAATCATGGTGTAAAAATAAGGAATAAGTTTTTTATTCTTAGTAAAAAATCAGCAGACAGTTGATCTGTAATTTTAAATCTTTATTGTCAAAACATCCTTATTCATTAGGAACAGATCACGAATTTTTAACACAAATCGCAATACTGGCAATATTGCCTTTTTTACAATGTCTTTTCAAGTTTTATTTTACTTATTTTTGAACATTAATTATAGTAAATCATTCATTAAAAATGGAAGTTATTATCAATAAATTAGAAGACTGGCAGGGAGTTGTGGATCAAATAATCCCTCAATTGCAACATAACATCTTCTTATTAAAAGGAAATTTGGGAGCCGGAAAAACTACTTTCACGCAGTTTTTACTTAAAAATTTAGGAAGTCAGGATGAAGTCAACTCTCCCACTTATTCTATTGTCAATGAATACAATACACCAAAAGGAAAAATTTTTCATTTTGACCTTTATCGCTTAAAAAACATTGAAGAAGTGTACGACATTGGTATAGAAGAATACCTGGACAATGCTTTTTTATGTATCATAGAATGGCCCGAAGTATACGAAGACGAACTTTACGGTCTTAAGTACCACACAATGAGCATTAATAACACAGGCGAACATCGAGAAGTTACATTCGACTAAATATTATGTATCTTTGCTTCATCAATCAACCGCAAAATAATTATCTGTAAGACATAATTGAGTTTAAAGAATGAGTACTACAAATATTTTTACTCCGTTTACTGAGGAAGAATTAATGCCGAAAGAGGAAAAATTGGAGGTTATTAAAAAAGGAAAACAATTCAGTATTGGAATTCCTAAAGAAACCTGTCTTCACGAAAGAAGAACATGCATCACACCCGATGCAGTACAGGTGTTGGTAGAGCACGGCCACGAAATCATTATTGAAGCCGGAGCCGGAGAAGGTTCATTTTTTACAGACCTACAATATTCTGAATCCGGAGCAAAAATCACGAATGACCCCAAAGAAGCTTTTTCGCAGGATCTTATTCTGAAAATCAACCCTCCTACAGAAGAAGAGATTGATTATATGAAGCCAAACACTTATTTGGTTTCAGCACTTCAAATTAATTTAAGAGAGAAAGATTATTTCTTAAAATTAGCAGACAAAAAAATCAATGCCATTGCCTTTGAATTTATCGTTGATGAATACAAGCAGCTGGCATTAGTACGATTAATAGGTGAAATTGCAGGAACCGTTTCCATTTTATACGCTTCCGAATTATTAGCACTATCAAATGGATTAATGTTAGGCGGAATCACTGGGGTTCGACCTTCCGAAGTTCTTATTCTGGGAGCAGGAATCGTTGGCGAATTTGCAACCAAAGCAGCCATCGGCCTTGGCGCAAGTGTAAGAGTTTTTGATAATTCTTTATCTAAATTAAGAAGACTTCACAGCATAGTTGACAGCCGGGTTCCCACTTCGATCATCGATCCAAAGGAATTAAGCAAAGCATTAAGACGTGCAGACGTCGTTATCGGCGCTCTTCCAAGATTAAACATGCAGCCGATCGTTACCGAAGATATGATAATGAAGATGAAAAAAGGCAGTGTCATCATCGATATTACCATCGATAACGGGAAGGTAATTGAAACATCTGAGCTTACAACAATGGAAAATCCTTATATCATCAAACATGGCGTAATCCATTGCGGGCTTCCGAACCTGACATCAAAAATGCCGAGAACGACTACAAAAGCAATCTCAAACTTTTTCCTTTCATATATTTTAAATTACGACGAAGAAGGTGGTTTCGAAAATATGCTGACCCGCAAAAACGAAATGAAGCAGAGTTTATATATGTACAAAGGAAGACATACTAAAAAAGTAATCTGCGACCGTTTCGGGCTTACTTACCACGATATCAATCTTTTAATTTTCTAATGAAAAAGCTTAAGTTTTATATGATTGGTCTTGTTCCAGGACTGATTATTGTATTTTTTATATTAAACAAAAAAGGAGCAAGCTGCAGCGGTTATTTACCTAACAGCCGTGTAATTGCAGAAACTCTTTCTAAAGATTTTAAGTATTCCGACAGTTTTAAAAACGAAATGAATACCTACAAGATCAACGAAAAATTTTTAAAAGACGAAATCATTACTAACGGAAAGGTAGATTTTGACAGAAGTCATGCTCAGAAAAAACCATGTCCTGATTATCTGCTGGTTTATCCAAAAGACAATCCTACGTACGAAGTTACATTTGAAAAATGTGAGGAAATTGTAACGTTGAATTCTTTAAAGAAACTAAAATAGCTTTAAATATTTAATAAAAGTATTGAGATGCTTCGACAAGCTCAGCATGACATCTCTAATACTAAACGTTGAAAAAGTATTATGGAAGGCAATTACTACATGATTCATGATTATCTGATATTCATTGGAGTTTTTGCTATTTTCTTTTTTTTGACGGTTGGGATTTATCTATTTAGTCAGAATGAAGGGCTTAAGAAAAGAAATTCTAAGCTTACGGAAACCAATAAACTGATCGAGCAACGATTAAACGAGGTTCAGCTTGAGCATATCGGTACAAAACTGAACCCGCATTTGTTTAAAAATATCCTTAATTCTGTTCAGTCTCATGCGTATCAGACCTATATGTCACTGGATAAACTGGCGAACGTTCTGGATTATATTTTATACGAAAGCAACAACAAATTTGTAAGTCCGAAAGAGGAATTAACCTTCGCCTTAAGCTTAATTGAGATCAATAAAATAAAAATAAATCCACTTTTTGATTTTAGAATTAAATCTAAAATTGATAAATCGGATGAAATCTTTGAAGAGAAAGTTTTTGCTCCGTTGATTTCTGTTGATCTTATTGAAAATGCTTTTAAACATACCGATTTCTTAGCGCAGGATTCATTTATCTCCATTCAATTAGAATTGGGAGACAGAATTTTCACGATGAAAGTAAGCAATAAAGCTTCCTTAAAAAACGTGTTGGAAAAAGAGAAAAGCGGATTTGGAAGTCAGTCTTTAGATCAAAGATTAAAAATGATCTACAACAACTATTATCAGCTTACTAAAAGTTCAAAAAACGGTATCTTCACAGCCGAATTAGTAATTAATTTAGGTGAATTCTATGATAAAATGCGTTATTCTTGACGATGAACTACTGGCAATCAGTTATTTAAAACTTCTATGCGAACAAATTGAAAATGTAGAAGTTGTAAAAGCATTCAATGATCCTAAAATTTTTCTTAATGAAATTGAACATCTCGACTGCAATCTCTGCGTACTAGACATCGAAATGCCCGGAATGACTGGTCTTCAGGTAGCTGAGCTTATTTCAGATTCAAAAAAAATCATCTTTACAACTGCTTATAAAGAATATGCTGCAGAAGCTTTTGATTTAAATGTCGTGGATTATGTAAGAAAACCGATCAAAAAAGAAAGGCTGATCCAGGCATTTGAAAAGGCAAAAGAACTTATTTCAGTTCCACAAAAAAAGGATTTCATCGAATGGAATACCAACATCGGGAAAACCATTATCTTCACAGAACAGATTGCTTACATCAAAACATCAGAAATCGACAGCCGTGACAAAGATATTATTCTAAATGACGGAACAACGATTGTTCTTAAAAATCTTAGTTTTAAATCACTTTTAGAAATGCTTCCAACAAAAGATTTCGCTCAGGTGAATAAAAAAGAGATCATTGCATTATCTTCCATTAAAATATTTTCTACCAACGAAATTATTACATCAATATCTTTAGACGGAGAGAATTTTATCAAACTTCAAATTGGAGATACTTATAAAAGTTCATTATTAGAGATGTTTGGAAAGTAGATTTTTCATACGTTTTTCTATTTCATTACAGATTTAATCCGTTTCATGGCATCACTTCTGTTTAAAATATCTGGTTAAATTATTTTTGAGCTTGATTAAAAACTGCTTCTTTTTGACGGAGTCGCAGTGCCCGGATATGTAGATCATGGTCATCATCTTTACAGACCCGAATATCAGTTCAATTCACAAAAACAATAAATTCATTCTGGGAATGCTTCCTTCATTAAGAATTAAAAACGATAAATCTCCGGGAACCAAAAACAGCGCAATTACACCAAATCTTGGAGCCGGTCTTACGGTTATTTATAGAAAAATGCACTACAGCTTCCGGTTTATTATAACTCTAACACCGCGACAGAAAACGGCGCCGGAAAATAGGAATAGGTCTTGGTTATTCTTTTAAATAACTTTTCATTACATTATTGAGGACATTTATTACATTTTAAAAAGAATAGTATTTAAGATAACTTTATTCTTATCAACTTTGCATTTAAATATTGGAATTATGAATTTGGGGAAGTATAGAAATCTAATTTTTTACATTACTACAATTGCCGTTTTCTCTTGTTTGATGTACTACTTCATTGTAGAAGGACAAACATTGGAAGCGGGAGAAAATATTGTTGTAAAAACAAGCACGGGCTCTACTTGGGAAAACTTTATAGAGTCTTTTAAAACCAATCTGCATCATCCATTGGCTTTATTATTGGCACAGATCGTCACCATAATTCTTGTCGCGAGATTATTCGGATGGATCTGTATGAAAATAAAACAACCTACGGTAATTGGCGAAATGATCGCAGGTATCGTTTTAGGGCCATCACTTTTAGGAATGTATTTTCCTGAATTTTCGACATTTCTTTTTCCTAAAGAATCGTTGGGTAACTTACAGTTTTTGAGTCAGATAGGATTAATCCTTTTCATGTATATTGTTGGAATGGAGCTGGATTTGAGCGTTTTAAGAAAAAAAGCCCATGATGCTGTAGTAATCAGCCACGCAAGTATTATCATTCCATTTGCCTTAGGAATCGGACTTTCTTATTTCATCTATAAAGAATTTGCTCCGGACGGAATTCAGTTCACTTCCTTTGCTTTATTCATCGCTATTGCCATGAGTATCACCGCATTTCCGGTATTGGCGAGGATCGTTCAGGAGAGAAATCTTCAAAAAACAAAACTGGGAACCATCGTCATCACCTGTGCTGCAGCCGATGATATTACAGCTTGGTGTATTCTGGCAGCCGTAATCGCTATTGTAAAAGCCGGATCTTTTGCAAGCTCTATCTACGTGATTATCATGGCCATTGGTTATGTATTTTTAATGATTAAAATTGTACGGCCATTCCTAAAAAGAATCGGAGATTTGCAGGCAGGAAAAAATACCATCAACAAACCGATGGTCGCTATTTTCTTTCTTACGTTAATCCTTTCTGCATATGCAACAGAAGTTATCGGTATTCATGCTTTATTCGGAGCTTTTATGGCGGGAGCAATTATGCCTGAAAATGCAAAATTCCGCACCATGTTCATTGATAAGGTAGAAGATGTAGCATTGGTCCTTTTACTGCCATTATTCTTTGTATTTACGGGACTTCGTACACAAATAGGATTACTAAATGACGGCCATTTATGGATTATTACAGGATTTATTATTCTAACAGCCGTTTTAGGAAAGTTCGCAGGAAGTGCATTAGCCGCAAAATTCCTCGGAATTAATTGGAAAGAAAGCTTAACTATCGGAGCCTTAATGAATACCAGAGGTTTGATGGAATTAATTGTGCTGAACATTGGATATGATCTGGGAGTTTTAAGTCCAGAAATCTTTGCAATGATGGTTATTATGGCATTATTCACCACTTTTATGACCGGGCCGGCTTTAGATTTCATTAATTATGCATTTAAATCCAAAAAAGACGAGGAAGAAAAGCATGATGAAAATGATCCTAAATACCGCGTTCTCCTTTCATTTGACAATCCGGAATCCGGAAGTACATTATTGAAATTGGCACACGATTTCACCAATAAAATGAACAGAAACAAGAGCATTACCGCAATGAACATTGCTCCCGTAGATGAAATGCACGCTTACGAAATCAATGAATATGAAAATGAACAGTTTAAAAACGTTATCGAAACCTCTCATGATCTTCAATTAGAGGTAACTACTCTTTTCAAAGCTTCTACAGATATTGAAAATGACCTTACCCATATTGCGAACAAAGGAAATTATGATCTCCTTTTGATTATGCTTGGAAAATCAATGTATGAAGGAAGTTTACTAGGAAGATTATTAGGTTTTACAACTAAAATTATTAATCCTGAAAAGCTTTTAAATACCGTAAAAGGCAAAGGTTACATCTTCAACAACTCTCCTTTTGACGATTTTACTTTACAGATTTTAGATAAGACAAATATTCCGGTTGGAGTTTTGGTTGAAAAAGATTTTACAACTGCAGACAAAGTTTTTGTTCCTATCTTTAATTTAAGTGATTTTTATTTGCTTGAATATGCGAAAAGATTGATCAATAATAACAATTCCCAGATCATCATTCTTGATGCCGGAGGACAGATAAGAAGTAATATCGAGGTTAAAGAACTAATTAGAAGCATTGAACAGGTTGCGCCCAATCATATCACACTATATAACGAGAAGAAGATCGAAAAAGAATTTCTGGATTCCCAAGATTTAATGTTAATAAGCAGCAAAAGCTGGAAAAGCCTGATTGATACGAAAAGTCTTTGGTT
The DNA here is from genome assembly GCF_900114875.1 of Chryseobacterium limigenitum. Taxonomy (GTDB): domain Bacteria; phylum Bacteroidota; class Bacteroidia; order Flavobacteriales; family Weeksellaceae; genus Chryseobacterium; species Chryseobacterium limigenitum. The sequence continues at coordinate 18,936 of NZ_FPKW01000017.1, read as the reverse complement.
ATCGGATATTCCATCGACGCTTATTATATCCAATCCATAATTTGATTTATATTTTAAACAAAAAGCCAGCTTTATAAGTTGGCTTTTTTTAATGTGTACTATTTTAGTTTTTTGACATTTGTAAATATATCATTAAATAAAATTAATCTTTGGCACGATTATTTAATATAGACAAGCAACTCATGTTTAATTTGAGTTTTCATGGTTATTAGTTTTTATCCCTGGTTAACCCCAGGGATTTTTATTTTAGTCCATATTTTTTAACAAATCTGTAATTATTAATTAAAATCATATTTACATTTTAAGAAATATTTTATACCTTCGCTCTGTGATTATAAACAAAAGAACATATTATTATAGAATTTTAAGCTCAAATTTGGGATAGGGATTCTTGTAAACATAACATAAACCTCGTCCTCGGACGGGGTTTTTTATTTTAAAATTTAAAAAGATGAAAATAAGTATTATAGGTGTGGGGCTTATTGGAGGGTCGATTGCTCTAAAATTAAGACAAAAAGGAATTGCAGATTTCATTTACGGAATTGACAATAATAATGAGCATCTTAACCAAGCATTAGATCTAAAAATAATTGACGCTAAAGTTGATCTTGAATATGGAATAAAAAATTCTGATCTTATCATCGTTGCTATTCCTGTAGATTCTGCAAGGAAAATTTTGCCTACCATTTTAGATCTGATTTCAGACGACCAAACTGTAATGGATGCAGGTTCTACCAAAGCAGGAATTGTTGCTGCCGTAAAAAACCACCCGAAACGCTCAAGATTTGTGGCTTTTCACCCGATGTGGGGAACAGAAAACAATGGCCCAAAATCGGCTGTTTCAGAAAGTTTTTCAGGGAAAGCGGGTGTAATTTGCAATAAAGAAGAATCCACTGAAGACGCTTTACATTTAGTTGAAAAAATTGTTGAAAGCCTTGATATGCATTTGATCTACATGAATGCAGAAGCTCACGATGTTCATACCGCTTATATTTCGCACATTTCACACATCACGTCTTACGCTCTGGCAAATACCGTTTTAGAAAAGGAACGGGAGGAAGAAACTATTTTTCAGTTGGCGAGTTCCGGTTTTTCGAGTACGGTTCGTTTGGCAAAATCTCATCCTGAAATGTGGGTTCCGATCTTTAAACAAAACAAGGAAAATGTTTTAGATGTTTTGAATGAACATATTTCTCAGCTAAGAAAATTTAAAGTTGCCTTGGAAAAAGAGAATTACGAGTATTTAGGAGAACTGATTTCCAATGCTAATAAAATAAGAGGAATACTTGATAAGTAGGCTATTTTTCCTTTGTCTTAAAACAAAAATTCAAGACTGGAAGCTTCGGCTAAAAATCAAAGCTTAATACTAAAATCCCCAAAACTTGTGCAAATTAAAAATAGATTGATTATCAATTCTATCTCGCGCTCAAACATCATTTTAACGGATTAAGTTTCAATTTTCTTAACGCCGAAGCTTCCTAAGTCGTTTTCATTAGCACTCAGGAACGTTGACAGCAATTGCCAAACCTCCTTCCGAAGTTTCTTTAAATCTGTCATTCATTGATAATGCAGTTTCCCACATTGTCTGAACAACCTGATCTAAACTTACTTTTGCTTTTTCCGGATCACTTTCAAGAGCGATATTTGCTGCTGTGATCGCTTTTATAGCGCCCATCGTATTTCTTTCGATACAAGGAATCTGTACCAAGCCTTTAATGGGATCACAGGTTAAACCTAAATGATGTTCCATTGCAATTTCGGCAGCCATTAGAACCTGACCAACACTTCCGCCAAGAATTTCCGTCAATCCTGCTGCAGCCATCGCCGAAGAAACTCCGACCTCAGCCTGACAACCTCCCATTGCTGCGGAAATTGTTGCATTCTTTTTGAACAATGTTCCGATTTCTCCCGCAACGAGTAAAAATCTTGCAATATCGTCTTCACTGTTGAAAGGTGTAAAAGCCTGAGAATACATTAATACAGCAGGAATCACCCCACTCGCACCGTTGGTTGGAGCAGTGATTATTCTTCCAAAAGCTGCATTTTCTTCATTTACAGCCAATGCAAAACACGCAATCCATTTATTGATATTGGTAAAATTTTCTTCAGCATCTATAACCATCTGAAACCATTCATCCTTATTTTTATAGATCTTATCTTCACCTAATAATTTTCTGTTGATTCCGGCAGCTCTTCTGGTAACATTCAGTCCGCCGGGAAGGATTCCTTCTTTGTTTACGCCTTTATAGATACATTCTTTGATCTGTTTCCAGATGTAAAGTGCTTCGGCTCTTGTTTCTTCCTGAGTTCTCCAGCTTTCTTCATTAATTAAAATTAAATCTGAAATCTTTTTAAACCCTAATTTATCACAGTATTTTACAATATCCGCAGCTTTATGACAAGGATACAATGTACGTACACACTGCTTTTCTATTGAGTTTTTTTCCTGACTTGCGATAAAACCTCCTCCAACGGAATAAAAATCCTGCACAAGCTCGGTTCCGTCTTCAAAAACAGCTTTGAAGATCATTCCGTTTGGATGAAAATCAAGGGATTTCTGCATATTTAAAACTAAATGATGACCGTAAATGAATGGAATTTTCTTTTCACCACCCAGATTTAAGATCTGAGTATTTTTTATTTCCTCTATTTTCTCATCAATTTTTGATGTATTGATTGTCTTAAAATCTTCACCGTTCAAACCAAGCATTCCGGCAATATCGGTGCCGTGACCGATTCCCGTTTTAGCTAATGAACCGAAAAATTCAAGAAAAACTTCTTTAACCTCAGCAATTGATCTTTCCCTCTTAATAATCCTGATAAATGCGGACGCTGCATTCCAAGGCCCCATCGTATGCGAACTTGACGGGCCTATTCCTACTTTAATAATCTCAAAAACCGATATTGATTCCATATAAATGATTCATCATTTTTTCCTACTTACAAAGATACATGATAAATCTAATAAATTTATTTGATTTTAAGGATTGAGAAGTAATTTTCATCTACCTAAGAGAAGGTATTCTCTAAAATATTACTAATCAAAAAATAGTTTAAAAGGAAATTATTAAAAGTATTACAGAAGCTTCATTTAGTCAATTGAAACAAATAATTAATTTAATTTTAAAATATCTATATATTAATGAATTTTATTAATTACAATAGCTTAATTAATTAATATTTTAATACTTTCGCGCCAAACAAATAACCTTTATAAAACAATTTCCATGAAAACAATCAATTGTCTGAAGAATCTGACAATACTTTTAGCGTTCAATGTATTTCATTTCTTTAACGCTCAAGTGGGTATAGGAACACCTACTCCAAGAGGAAGCTTAGACATCAACACTCCTACAACCAACAATTACGGTTTAGTTTTGCCTACTAATATTTCACCTGCAAATATGCTAAATCCGCAAGGAGGAAATCCGGTGCCGGGAACTATAATGTATGACAGCACGCAGGATTGCGTAAAACTTTACAAACAAAGCCTCAACGGCGGACCTTCCGGATGGTCAGACTGTCTGCAATCATCAGTATCGAGTTCTGTATCAGCAGATTGTAATGCCGTAAGCAACGGCTTTGGCGGAACTTATAAAAAAGGAACTGCTATGACTGCAACAAATACCTTTAAAGTTACCCTTACCAACAATTCCTTTTCGCAAGCAACTATAGCTCTGGCTGTGTCTGATCTTACGCTTTCAGGAATCACCGGAGTAACGATTGCATCAGTAGCACCAGCTTCAGCAACAATAAATGCAGGCGGAACACAGGTAGTAACCTACACACTATCAGGAAACCCTACAACCTGCGGAACACTAACCGGAAACTGGCAGAAAATTACATTAAACTGTACTAAAACAACAACAGTATCTCCAAACCCTACATTTACTTGCGCCAGTGGAGCATGGTCTTCAGCTCTATCACCTTCTGAAAAGCTTAATGGCTTAATAAACGGACAAGCCTATTCAGGAAACTACGCGATCCCGTATACAGGTGGAGAATGCGGACTTCCTGCTGAAACGCTTACATCTAATGGATTAACTTTCAGTTATGCAGGAGGAGCACTTTCAACTTCAGGAACTATACAGTATACCTTATCCGGAACTTATACAGGAGCAAGCAACGGAGCTGTAACATTTACCACAGCAACAGGATGTTCAGTTTATATTGGGCCATGTTCAAGCTGTAAAGAGATCTTAGAACAAGTAGGCGGAACACCATCCGGACTTTATTATGTCAATCTAAATAAAGCTGGCACCGCTGATACACAAAGAGTATATTGTGATATGACAACCGATGGCGGAGGATGGACACTTCTTGCCGTTAACGGAACAAGCTTCCCATCACAAACACAAAAGACTGTAATTGCCGATCTTAACGACAATGGATATCTACCACGTGCAACCGTTATCAAAATAGCAAATATTGGTACACAAGTTCAGCTAAGAGCAGGGAACTCTTCTACAAGCTTTGCCAACAAAATAACTTCTCAAAGTGGTGGAGCTGCTATTCTGGCGCTTAGAAACTCAGACGCCACCAATATGGGATTGGGAACATGGCATAGAGCGAATGCTGTTACCGATTTTTCAAACAATACTACTCCACCCGTAACTGGAACATGGGGATGGACCTTCAGCTCATGTACACCAACCACCACAACCGGATGGCCAATGATGTATCATTCTTGTGGTACTGCAACCAATGTACACTGGTTCATGTCAGGTGCAAGTAACCGAACATCTGTAGGAGAGCCATGGGCATCAACTTGGGTGAGATAATTTCTGATTAAATAATTATCATTAAAAAAAGGCGAAGAATCTAATGTTCTTCGCCTTTTGTTTATATTTTAAATTTAAAAAATTACCATTTCAAACTTTCTTCGTGTTGAGAAAGGTCAAGTCCCATATCTTCAGCTTCTTCTGAAACTCTTAATGTAATGATGCTATCTGTAATTTTATATAATAGTAACGATCCAAAAAATGCAAATATCGAGACTAAAACCAACGCCATCATGTGATGTGCAAAAACTCTAAAACCGCCATGAAGAAGACTTGCATTCTCGCCATGTGCAAATATTGCCGTTAAAATCATCCCCATAATTCCCCCTACTCCATGACAAGCGAAAACATCTAAAGTATCATCGATTTTCTTTAGTGCTTTCCAATTCATCATCAGATTAGAAACAATAGCAGAAATAAAACCTATGAAAAGACTTTCTGCAATAGAAACAAAGCCACATCCGGGAGTAATGGCGACAAGTCCAACGACCGCGCCTATACAAGCCCCCAAAGCGGAAACACTTCGACCATTGATTCTGTCAAAAAATATCCACGTCATCATTGCTGATGCAGAGGCAATTGTTGTTGTTCCAAAAGCGGTTGCAGCCGTTGCATTGGCAGCCAACGCAGAACCTGCATTAAAGCCGAACCATCCGAACCAAAGCATTCCCGTTCCCAGAAGAACGAAAGGAATATTTGAAGGCTCATGATGCGGATTTTTTCTGTTTCCTAAAACGATAGCGCCAGCCAACGCTGCAAATCCGGCACTCATATGAACAACCGTTCCGCCTGCGAAATCTTTAACTCCAAAATATTTATTTAAAAGTCCTTCCGGATGCCAAACCATATGACAAAGCGGTGCATAGATGAAAATACTGAAAAGCACCATGAATAGTAAATAGGAAATAAAACGTACTCTTTCTGCAAATGATCCGGTAATTAACGCAGGAGTAATCACCGCAAACTTCATCTGAAACAATGCAAAAAGCACAAAAGGTATGGTAGAAGCCATCATTTTATGAGGCAAAACTCCTACACGGCTAAAAAAAGGATAGCTTAACGGATTTCCGATGATGCCATAATGAACACCATTAATTTCAAAACCTAAAGAATCTCCAAAAGATAAAGAAAAGCCAACCACAACCCAAAGAATGGAAATTACACCCAACGCGATAAAACTTTGAAGCATTGTGGAAATTACATTTTTCTTCCCGACCATTCCGCCGTAGAAAAATGATAACCCCGGAGTCATTAGCAAAACAAGACCTGCAGCAGCCAAAATCCAGGCTACGTCTGCTCCAACGATTTTATCTTCACCCAAAAACTCTCCGTTATTTGGAAAATCAACGATCGGACTCCAAAATAAACCTCCTACTGCAATAAGAGCAATTGTGGTAAATGAGACAATCCATTTCAACCCTACTTTCATGAAAATTTAATTTAACCCCTTCAAAAGTAAGAATTAATTTCATAAAAACACAAATTAAAACAAACAACCCATATGAATTTCATATAAAACTTAAATAAACTTAAGTTTTAAAGCAAAAAAACTTCATTCAACACTTTTGAAACCTCTTTATATTTAGTGGCAGGAAACAAATGTGTTCCGCCCTTAATAATATAATTTGGTTTTGAATTTTTAACAGGAAAAACAAGATCCCTGTCTCCCAATATCTGAATAACGCTTGGGTTTTCTTCAAATTTCCATTCAGAAACTTTTTCAACCGACCATTTTAAATAATAAGGGTCGCGGACTTTGAAATATTGTAAGATTTTTGGATTTTTAGGATCAAATAATTTTCTAACCACAGAATATACGTTCGCAGCCCTGTCATTAAAAAGACTCAACGGAAGAACTCGCGGAATCTTCGTAACCTCACCCGTTCTTATAAATTTTGATTTTTCTTTATCAGACTTTATACTTCCTAAAATAACTACTTTTTCTGCCGGCTTTATTTTATTAATCTCCTGAACAATAATTCCACCAAATGAATACCCCAAAAGATAGAAAGGCTCCGAAGCATCAATCTTTTCAGCCATTCTTTCTACATAAATAGAAAGAGGTTCGTTTTTTTCAGGAATCAGCCAATCAATAAAAACGATTTCGCAATGCTCGGGAAACTGCAGTCTTTCAAGCACTTTAAAATCTGCACCAAGACCACTTACTACATAAATTTTCATGTTACTAAAATAAAAAAAAAGCATCAAAAAAGATGCTTTTGTAATTATCATTTAGATTCTACCTAACTTTTATAAAAAGAAATCCTCGTAATACTGTCTATTGTCAATGTGGAAATATCATCTGAAGCAACCCATTCTAGAATATAACCACTTCCGGTTCCAAGTGGAGGAGGTAAACTCACTCCATCCGCAATTGTAGTAAAATAATACACTAAGATTCCGCTTGTTTTACTTGATGGAATAACTCCACTTATTTCCAATCTAAAACCAGATGAAGGATTCCTTAGTATAAATTTCACATCCTGGCTTAAAATATTAGATTCTTTAGTATAATTTACAATCACACGCCATTGATGCACCTGTCCCATTACGGCATTCTCAATAAATTTACCTCCACTATAAATTTTTGAGTCTGTGGCTGTAGAATTTTCCGGCCAATTTGTGGAGGGTGAAGGCGCATACAGGCAGGGTAAAGAGTAGGTCACCTGTTTTGTAGTGTCAGCCGGGACATCAGTCCAACTAGGCTTCGTTCCTCCTCCACTTCCTCCTGCATTTATTTTCACAGTACCTTCATTAGATTTTGTCTGCTTACTGTACATAAGAGTACTCCAATTTGTCCCGTCATAATAACGTATGGTTTTATTGGTAGAATCATAAGCCAGCATCCCTGCAGCGGGAGCAGCAATAGTTGCCGGATTCGGCATTCTAGGTATAATGACACCTGATGTTGTTGAAACAATATCTAATGCACCTTTTGGACTAGAGGTATTAATTCCCACCTGACCGCTTATCCTTACAAAAGATGCAAGAACAAGCATAACAATTTTTTTTTGCATAACGTGTATTTGTTTTTAATTATTTTAAAACATTATACACCTTCACAGCAGTAAGTAATTACAAATATGTAAAAAATATTTCAATTACAATACATTTTCACTCGCCTATAGCCAACTATTAACGAATAAAATGCAAAAATTTTGAAAATAAAATACACTGGCAAACAAAAAAAATGAGTGATTAAAAAATCACTCATTTATATATCTATAAAACAGTATGTCTTATTTCTTCTTTACAGGCACTCTGTTTTCATTATCCAATTTTTCTGTAGAAACCTTGAACTGAATATCCATTTCGTCCTTAATAAAGTAATCTTTCAATGAAGACTGATAGAATACTTTGAAATCTCTTCTGTTTAAAGAGAACTTAGCAGATTCTACTACTACAGTAAACTGAGTTACATATACGTTCGCAGGGAAAGTGATTGTTTTTCTAACTCCTTTTATCGTCACATCACCATAAACCGTTGAGTTGTACTGACTGTTTGCCAGAGGAATGATTTTAGTTAAATGAAATTTCGCGATCGGGAATTTTTTAACTTCAAAGAAATTCGTGCTTTTAAGATCATTCGTCAACTTGATCATGTCTTCATCTGAAACATCACCAGCCATCAAGCTTCTCATATCTATCACAAATTCTCCGTCTACCAAGACCGTTTTATCAAAGTTGAATTTTCCACTTTTTAATTTTACCGTTCCGGAATGCGATGAAGCCTCAGTTTTTACAACTTTATACCCCCACCATCTGATCTCAGATGAAGTAACTTTTGATACTTTATCAAATTTTCTTTGAGCAGAAACAAATGATATGCTCGCACACACCATCGCAAACAATAGTAATCTTTTCATTCTTTTTTATTTACAATTCAACAAAAATAAAAAAAAGTGTAGAACTTCTACACTTTTAACAATCTTTTTTTGATTAAATTATTTAGCAGTCACTTTTACAAGCATATCTATTTCATCTTTCACAAAAACATCCTGCATTGTAGACTTGTAAGCAACATCAAATTTCTGTCTGTCGAAAGAGAATTTGTTTGATACTAAACTTACTACTCCTTTGCTGTAAGAAATTTTTGCAGGGAAAGAAACTTCGTTAGTTTTTCCTTTAACTGTAAGGCTTCCTGTAACCAAAGAACTGTAAATTTTATCATTGTTTTTCTTTACAGAAGTGATCTTGAAAGTAGCTGTAGGGAATTTTTCAACTTCGAAGAAATCTCCGTTTTTAAGGTGACCGTTTAATTTCCCTTGGTATTCTCCCGTTAAATCAGTTGAATTGATAGAAGTCATGTCTAAAGTGAACGAACCTCCTACTAACTGGTTTCCTTTCATGATCATGTCCCCAGATTTTACTTTTACAGTACCATCATGAGAGCTTGCCTCAGATTTAGCAACTTTATACCCCCACCAGTGAACATCAGATGCTACTACTTTTTTTGACTGCCCGAAAGCTAAACCACCAGCTAAAACTGCTAATAAAAATATTTTTTTCATTTTGAATAAGTTATTTACCTTGTTTGTTAATGATGCAAATGTAGCCAACTTATATGATAGATTTCATTGATGTATATCAAGAAAAACAATAATTTTCATGAATAATATCAGTCATAAAAAAACTCCGAATTTCTTCGGAGCTTGTTTTTATTCTTGGTAATAAGCAGTATAGAGCGCTACCCCATTTAATCCTGTCTGATTTTGCTTGATCAGATAGATTGGAATATTTTTAAGCATGTCTTCCATTTTATCGCTTATTCTAAATTTCTCGTAGAATTTATCTTTATCCATATAATTACTGATCATCTGTGGAATATCTCCTGAGATCAATAATCCTCCCGTAGCTTTTAACTTCAGCGTCAGGTTGTTTGCTTCTCTTGCCAAAAACTCAAGGAAGGTATCTAAAGCTATCTTACAGATTAACACATCGTCTTCAACAGCCGCTTTGTAGATTACTTCAACAAAGTTTCCGTTGGCAAGACGTTCTGATAACCATTCCGGTTCAGGATGTCTTTTTACATCTCTTAAGAATCTATAGATATTAAATAATCCTGTCTTAGAAAGTACAGTTTCCCAACTTACAATTCCGTAAATGTTATTTAAGAATTGATAGAACTCAACTTCAACATTGGTTCTTGGAGAAAATTCTGAGTGACCTCCTTCTGTTGCAAATGGTCTTAAATATTTCCCGTCAAAGAAATATCCGGCTTCACCTAATCCGTTTCCGGGAGCAAGGATCGCTACGTTACCATTTTCAAGATGACCACTTGTGTAGATATCATCCATATCAGAATCTTCAAGAAGCCCCATTCCGTAGGCAGAAGCCTCCAAGTCATTAAGCATATCCACTTTCTCGAATCCGAAATCTCTTGTGATCTCTTCCTGATCTAAGTTCCAGCCTAATCTTGCAGGACTGCTTTTCCCATTAAGAACGGGTCCCGGGACAGCCATTCCTAAACGTTTTACATTTCCCAACTCGTTATCCTTAATAAACTTCCTCAGGATATCCGAAAAAGAAGCATATTCTTTCGTTGGGTAATCGCTTTGGATTTTCACCTCAAGACCTCCGTTACCGGAAACAAAATACCCCAAGGTTGTAGTGTCTTCACGAAGGTTTGCCCCAATGATAGAAACATTATCATTATTACTGTTCTTTACGCCTGGTAAATAAAGTGGAAATTTTGGGTTCAAAATCATAATCAGCAAATTTTATCAAATATAATAATTGTTTTGGTAAATACTATAGGGAAAGAAAAAACCTTTTCAAAAAAACGAAAAGGTTTTGGTTAATAATTGTTTATATTTAAATCTAACTACTTTCCTAATGGAATATTGTAAGAAAATCCTACTCCAATGTTCCCCACATTGTAGTCCTGATTTGGCAAATCGCCTTTATCTCCTACAAATACTTTCTGATACTGTACAAAGAAATTCCAGTCTTTGTTGTGGTATCCGATCTCAGGTTTGATGTAGAAACCTCCGTCCGGTCTGTCAACCGTACTGTTGGAAGCCACTTTTTCATCACCCACCAAGAAACCGTAACCTAAATCTGTCCCGAAATAGAATCCGGTCTGTTTTGGATAAATTCTGATCAAAGCACCTACAGGAATTACTCCCACATCATTATTGCTGATCCCGTTGTTATCCTTACCAAAATAATGCGTATAACCTGTTGCGATACCTAATCCAAATCCGGGAGTAATCAAGTTTTGATAAGCTACGTCTACACCGGCAGAAGCAGAAACATTATCTGCGGGAACAGCTAAACCAGCATTCGCTCCTACCTTAATCATATTATTCATTTGTGAGCTTTGAGCACTTACTACACCAACCGTCAAAATTCCAGCTAGCAAGATGGCCTGTTTAAACATTTTCATAACTCTGATTTTTTAAATTTTACTAATCTGAAGGATGTAAAAATCGTGCCAAGGAAGCCTGTTTTTCTCATTTTAACATTAATAAAAATCGCAAAATAATGAATATCAATTAATTAAATTAACTAAAAATTAAATACACGTTTAACTTAAGATTAAAAATAACAATATTAATAATTCTTAACCGTTATAATTTTAACCTTTTCCATTTTCCAACATCAAAAATACAAATTGTCTTATGATGCTCTCATCCTTATTACATAACAAACATCTTCTTTGGCGCGCCGGTTTTGGGGCAGGAATCAACCAGTTCGAAGATCTGAAAAATAAAGACATCAAAGCTTTACTTAAAGATTTATTTAAAGAAGAAAATTTTGTCGAAGTTACATACGATACACCTGATGTAGAAACTATTGACTACATGACCGACAAATCTCCCGCAGAAAAGAAAAAGGAAATCCAGAGGATCAACAGAGAGCAAAACAGCGAACTGAACCTTAATTTTTTCAACAAAATAATCAACAGTAACGAACAGATGAGAGAAAAAATGGCTTTCTTCTGGCACGGACATTTTGCATCGAGAGTTCAAAACCCGAAATTCAACAGACAATTATTAAATATCATCAGGAAAAATGCTTTGGGAAATTTCAAAGATCTTTTGTTTGAAGTAAGCCAGGCTCCGGCAATGCTGAATTTTCTTAATAATCAACAAAACAAAAAAGATCATCCCAACGAAAATTTCGCCCGTGAAGTCATGGAATTATTCACCATGGGACGCGGAAATTATACCGAAAAAGACATACGGGAAGGCGCAAGAGCTTTTACAGGCTGGGGTTATGATAAAGATGGAAATTTTGCAGAAAGAAAAAAACTTCACGACGAAGCTACAAAAACTTTCCTCGGAAAAACAGGAAATTTCACCGGAACAGATGCATTAAATATTATTTTGGAACAGCAAGCAACCGCAAAATTTATTACTACTAAAATCTATAAATTCTTTGTTAATGAAAATGTGGATGAAAGTATTGTTAATAAGCTAAGCGAAAGTTTTTACACTTCCAATTATGACATCAAAAAATTGATGAACGACATTTTTTCAAGCGCATGGTTTTATGACAAAAAAAATATTGGAAACAGAATAAAATCTCCTATAGAGTTAATGGTTGGAATGATGAGAACGCTACCAATGCATATTCAAAATCCTGAAAACCTCATCGTTTATCAAAAATTATTAGGTCAAATGTTGCTTTATCCCCCAAACGTTTCAGGATGGCCAAACGGAAAATCATGGATCGATAGTTCTACTTTAATGCTGAGATTGCAGATTCCTCAAATCTGGTCTGGTTTACGGCCTTTAGAATACAGTCCGCGTCAAGATGATGATATTGATATGGGCATGAAATCGCGCGAAACAGCTTTAAACAAGAGCTTTAAAAATCCGAATATCACTATCGACTGGACTCGGGTTGAAAAAGCTTTTAGCAATAAAAACTGCGAAGATTATTTAATTCAAAACTCAAACACATTGAGTATGGATTCTGTGAAAAGTTTCTCCGACAACACTGTGAAAATGAATGTAATCAATCTGATGTCAACACCGGAATATCAGTTAATGTAAATAAAATACAAGGAATTAGGATTTAGGGCTTAGCAATTAGGCTCAAACAACCTCTAAAAACTAAGCCCTAAATCCTAATCCCTAAAACCTAACTTTATGCTAATTAAAAGAAGAGAATTTCTAAAAATAAGTTCATTAGCAACGGCTTCATTAATGGTTCCTAATTTCCTGAAATCAATGACGTTGGATAATGCTTTGGAGCGCAATCAGAAGATCTTGATCGTTCTTCAGTTCACAGGTGGAAATGATGGTTTGAACACGATTATTCCTACAAAAAATGATATCTATTTTAAAGAAAGAAGCAAAATAGCGATACAAAATTCTTTACAGCTTAATGATGAAGCAGGAATCAACCCTTCTCTGTCTTATTTTAAAGAATTATTCGATAATGGAGAGCTTTCTATTATGAATAATGTTGGCTACCCAAATCCTGATAAATCACACTTCCGAAGTATGGATATTTGGCAGTCAGCAAGCAAAAGTGATGAATTCTTGGAAACAGGCTGGCTTGGACGTTTTCTGGATGAAGAATGTTACAAATGCGACCATCCGACACAGGCTTTGGAAGTTGATGATATGCTAAGTTTAGCCTTAAAAGGAGAAAATAATAAAGCTTTCGCATTCAAAGATCCCAAAAGGTTGTATCAAACGAGTCAGGAGAAATATTTTAAGTCATTGTATGATCATCACCATGAAGATGAAACGGTATCTTATTTATATCAAACTTTGGGTTCGACTATCAATAATGCCGGCTATATTTTTGATAAAAGCAAAGCAAAAAAAACAGATCAAACCTATCCTAATTCACAGTTAGGAAAAGATTTCAAAACCGTTGCTTCTTTAATAAAATCTGATATTAATACGCAGGTTTACTACCTCTCTGTGGGAAGTTTTGATACGCACGTTAATCAAAATGAAAGACAGCAAAAACTTTTTAGTGACATCAATGAAGCCGTAAAATCTTTTGTTGCAGACATGAAAAATAATGGTTTATTCAATGATATTTTATTGATGACATTCTCAGAATTTGGTCGCCGTGTTGCTCAAAATGCCAGCAACGGAACCGATCACGGAACAGCCAATCAAATGTTTTTCATCGGCGGAGGATTGAAAAAGAAAGGAATTTTGAATACTCTTCCTGATCTTCAGAATTTGAATGAAGGCGATTTAATTTATACCGAAGACTTCAGAAAAGTATATGCCACCATTCTTAAAAACTGGTTAAAAGCAGATTCTTCGAAAGTACTGGGCTGGAAAAATGGAGTTTATGACTTTATATAAAAAGAGACCGTCTTTACAAACAGTCTCTTTCTATAATTTTGCTTACTTTTAATTTGAAGCAGGAAGCTGTTTTGGCTCAGTTCCCTGTGGTTTTTTATCCAGTTTTTCTGATATTTTCTTGACAATAAATTCAATTACCAAAGGTGCTACAATAGCAAGTACAGTTTTTAATATTCTTGATTTCATACTATTTATTTTAGAATTTGATTAATACAATTTCCAAGCCACAACATATCCATTGAAAATTTAAACTTTAATCAGGAACAATCAAATTCTCATAATTCTGACTTCCAGATTTAAATTTTTCTTCCATTCTTAAACGTAATTTTCTGGGTTTATGCACAATCAGACAATTCCCGAATCCCAGTAAAAGCCTTTCTAATTCGTTGTTTATCTGCACACAGATTTTAAAAACAGTGCCTTCCTCATTTTCACTTATAATCTCCTGACTTTTATGCAAAGGTTTTGTTTTCACATACGGAGCATTAGAAGAATCAACAAAAAAGACAACATTTCGTGGTTCCATTGTTGGTGAAACGGTTACTCCTACGATATCTTTAAAATATTCATCGCCATCCAGATCTTGGTCAATATATTTAATTTTCTCGTCAGCTTCGATGCTTTCCATTCTATCCAACGCCAGATTATACATTTTTCCTTTGTGAAGACAGATCAAAAACCATCGGTTATTAAATTCCTTTAATAATTGAGGATGCACAACAAAATTACTCGATTCTCTTGCGTTGAAACTTTTGTATAAAATATTTAAAACCTTTTTATTTAAAATACCTTCATACAAAACATCAATATGCTCCAACCCTTTCAGCTGCTCATTTTTATCTAAATGAATAATCGATTTTTGATTGGTCGAATGAATAGAATCCTCCAATTTTTGAATCACTCCATTCATCTCTTTAAACATTGAAAAATCTTTGAATTGCTTTAAGATCTGCACTGCATTGTTCATCGCTTTTAGATCACTTTCGTTCACCGAAATATTATGAATGCTGTAATCCGGATCGCTGTAACGGTAATATTTTCTTTCGTAAACCTCGATTGGAGCTTCATAACCAAACTTTTCGCTGCGCATATTCTGCAGATCAAGTTGCACAGTTCGTTTGCTGACAAAAGATTCTTTGCCTTCAAACTCAAACAAAGCTTCAGAACATTCATCAATTAAATCTTCTAAAGTGTATTGCTTGTATTTGTTTTTAAGACATTTATCAAGCGTTTTGTAGCGGATAAGAGCGTTTTTGTTGGATGACATCTGAATTTGTTATTTAAAATTTGTAAAGATGAAAACTATAATTACAAATAGAATATGAGAAATTAAAATCAAATATTTGTACTTGTTATTTTTGAATATATCTAATAAATACCCATAAATAGGAAATTGGAATAATCCTAAAACGACAAATGGAACTGTAATTGATTTTTGAAAAACTGTTCCGATCATTCCAAAAGGAAATAAAATAATTGTTGGAATATAAGTTCCGTGACCACCACCCATCATAAAAACTACTAATAAAAGTAATATAGGCGTGACAAAACTAAAAACTATAGTCCACTGGAATTTTCCCATTTTTATTTCTTTTTCAAAGCTTCACCCTCAAAAGAAATTCCGTCCCAACCGAATTCTATAAAATTTCTGATGTTTTGATGATCTGTTCCTTCTGGATTTTTCAATACATCTTCTCTATAGAATTCTCCGAAAAGGTTTAAAACTTCTTCTTTTGACAAATCATTTAATTTTGCAAAACTGAAAACCTTGCAAGAACCATTATTCTGATCTGCTTCATTGACTGTATTTCCGTTGGTGAATTTTGTTGGCGCGAAATCGTAATTTTCATCAATGTGAGCAATTACTTCTTTAAATTGAATCGTTTCGGGGGAATTTTTTAATTGTTCTAACATATTTTTTTATTTTTTTTAACCACAAAAGAAACAAAAGATAGTATTGCACTTTTAAAGTTTAATTACATTGAAAACAAAATCTTAATGAACTTAAGATAGCTAATTTGTTAATCTTTTGTCCCTTTTGTGGTTAAAGTTTAGTCAATAATTTCATCAAAAATAATTAAAATATTTTTATCTACGCAAAAACATTGCACACTTGTGTTATTACTTTGCATCAACAAAATGAGAGAACATATGGAATTTAACGGAAACAATTTAATAGAATTAGGATATAGATCAGCGAAATGGTTCAAAGAAGCGATTGCGCATATCAACGAAAATAATTTAGATGAAAATCAAATCACAGCATATTTGGAACAATTCAAACAACCGGACTTGATTCCGCTTCATGAAACGGCAAAAGATTTCATCATCAACATCAGAGCAGAACACGAAAGTGAAAATGATAACGTTGAAAAAGTAATCAATACGATGAAAGTTTTGATGAAAACTCCAACTTTAATTAACGGTGCCATCATGCCGGATGCCTGTCCGACAGGCCCTGAAGGTCAGATTCCAGTTGGTGGAGTTGTCGTGGCGAAAAATGCGATTCACCCGGGATTTCATAGCGCAGATATCTGTTGTTCTGTAATGTTGACAGATTTTGGAAAAGCTGATCCTAAAGAAGTTTTGGATGCAGCTCATTCAATCACGCACTTTGGATACGGAGGAAGAGCAAGAGGAGAACAAATGGAAATGTCTCAGGAATTAATGGATGCTTTTAGAGAAAATTACTTTTTGAATGATGAAAAATTAATCAGTATTTCCCGTTCTCATATGGGAACGCAAGGTGATGGAAACCATTTCTTGTTCGTTGGAATTTCAAAAAATACAGGAAATACCATGTTGGTGACTCACCACGGATCGAGAGCTCCGGGAGCTGCTTTATATGATAAAGGAATGAAGGTCGCGAACAGATTCAGACTGGAAATTTCTCCTGAAACCTTGAAAGAAAATGCATGGATTCCTTATGAAACTGAAGAAGGAAAATCCTATTGGGAAGCCTTGCAATTGATAAGAACATGGACGAAAGAAAACCATACTTCTATTCACGATGCAACTTTAACTAAATTAGGAATCGAAAAACAGGATAGATATTGGAACGAACATAATTTTGTCTTCAAGGATGGAGATTTGTTTTACCATGCAAAAGGTGCGACTCCGCTTGACGATAAATTTATGCCGGATATTACGGGACCAAAATTGATTCCGTTGAATATGTCAGAACCCGTTTTGATCGTTCAGGGAAAAACAAATGAGAGAAATTTAGGTTTTGCCCCACACGGAGCGGGAAGAAATTTCAGCAGAACGCAACATAAAAAATCATTGGCTCATAAAACCATTGAAGAAGTTTTTGAAGAAGAAACAAAAGGATTAGATATCCGTTTTTTCTCCAATGAAATTGATATTTCCGAACTTCCAACGGCTTATAAAAGCGCCAAAAACGTGAGAGCTCAGATCGAAGAATACGGACTTTGTGAAGTCCTGGATGAAGTGATGCCTTACGGATGTATTATGGCTGGGGATGTTCAGAAGAATGCACCTTGGAAGAAAAAGAAAAAATTTAGAAAAGCATAGTTGTTGGTCAAATCGCAAAGGCGCAATTTCTTTTAACAACTATACTTTTTAAGGCGCAAGGATTTTATCTGCGATAAAATATATAACTGCAAAATTTGCTGAAAATCTTTTGTCACACTGAGCGAAGTCGAAGTGTCTTGCGCCTTAAAAACACAATGAATTTAAAAAGCTTTGCGCCTTTGCGTTTAACCAAATAAAAAAATAAACAATGACACCAAAAATACTAGAAAAATTAAAAGAAATAGAGGCAGAAAGAAACATAAAAATACTTCTTGCCGTAGAATCGGGAAGCCGGGCGTGGGGCTTTGCGTCTCCTGACAGTGATTACGATATACGTTTCATATATCGACACGAAAAAGACTGGTATCTGTCACCGTGGGATAAAGATGAAACGATAGAATTTATGACCGAAGATGCTCTGGACGGTTCCTGATGGGACTTGCGAAAGACTTTTCATCTTTTGCATAAATCAAACGCCGCTTTGTTGAGTTGGTTTTACTCACCTATCGTTTATATGAAAAACGAAAAGTTTTATGACTTATTTAAACCTCTGGCTGATGAATGCTTTTCTCCGATAGCGGTTTCTTACCATTATCTGAGCATGAGCAAAAAATATCTCGAAGCCTGCAGAACCGATGAAGTAAAACTGAAAAGTTATTTCTACTGCCTTCGAACTGCTTTGACAGGAAAATGGATACTAGAAAAAGGAACGGTTCCGCCCGTTTTGTTCAGTGAATTGTTGGTATTGGTCGATGATTTTATGAGAACCAAAATAGAAAATCTTGTTGCCTTAAAAGCCACCAAAGGAGAAGCTTATTTTCATGCAAATGATTGGGAATTGTTTGGATTTTTGGAGGAGATGGTAAAGGATAATGAGGAAAGAGCAAAGAATTTGGGTGGAGGAAAGCCTGATAAAGGTGAAATGGAAAGAGTTTTTAGGGAGATATTAATGTAGATTAAAAGGTTACGGGAAGCCGTAATCTTTTTTTATGGATTGGAAATATATTTGTTTGTTGGGACAGACCAAACGCATTAAAAATTTAGCATTTCAATGAGATAATCTAAATTCCAAGCTGCCATTTTTCTCATTCTTTTGATGCTTATTTTCTTGTTTTTAAGTTGTTTTTCTTGCAATAATTTTAACACTAATTTTAGTATAATTGAGAAGTTTTCGGCTATATTATTGTTCCGTTTACGGCTTTCATCTTCTTTTAAAATCACATCTAAACTCCAATGTAATTTATTTTCAATTAGCCAATGATTTCTGGTATGTTTTAAAAATATTTCAGGCGTATTCAATTGACTACTAATGTAATATCGTTTATCTTTTGTTTCTT
>NZ_FPKW01000047.1 GCF_900114875.1 Chryseobacterium limigenitum | reverse complement strand
TGTTTCTTTCCAAAAAAACCATCATTAAATTTAAAAAAAGTAAATGATGGTCAATTATTCTTAAACTTCGCTTAACCCGAACTCAGGTTAAATAACAAAACTCAGAAAGTAAAGTACGACATTATCTCCGTAAAAAAAGATGGAGTAGAGGAAGATTATCATACAGAAACTGAAGACGGTTATCTGAAAATATATGTCGGAAACAAAGATATAATTCTAACTCCGGGCGACTATAAATATGAAATACAATATAAAACAGAAAATCAAATCGGTTTTTTTGATAACTACGATGAGGTATATTGGAACGTCAACGGAAATGTTTGGGATTTTGCAATAGACACCATTTCGGCAAAGGTCACCCTTCCGGAAGGTGCGAAAATTCTCCAAAATTCATGCTATACGGGTTCTTACGGAAATAATTTTCAAAATTGCAGTTCTACAATTTTATCGGATAATTCAATGGAATGGTCTGCAACGAATTTAGCTCCGAATGAAGGATTAACCATTGCTGCAGGATTTCAAAAAGGAATTATGATTCCACCGCCACCGCCAACTTTTCTGGAAAAATTTGGAATTTTAATGGGTGGGATGATCATCTTTTTAGGTTTGATCTTCTATTATTTTTCAACATGGAGAAAATATGGTGTTGATCCGCAAAAACCAACGGTTTATCCGCAATTCAATGTTCCGGAAAATCTTTCGCCGGCTTCCATGGGATATTTGGAAACAGAAAGTTTTAAAAATAAATTTCTAACCGCTTCAATCGTTAATCTTGCTGTAAAAGGATATTTGAAAATAATTGAAGGTGAAGATTCCGGAATTTTAGGACTTTTTAATACAAAAACATTTACTTTAAATAAATTAAAAGACCCCGATCAGGCTTTGCCAAAAGAAGAGATTAATTTGATGAATACTCTTTTTACAGAAAATGAGACGATTAAATTTGATGGAAAATATAATTCAAAAATTGAAAATGTAGTCAATAGCTTCAAAGGAACATTGGCATTTCAGCATGATAAATTTTTAAATGAAGGAAATAACTTTACAAAAGTTGTTATACCGATCTTAGTTATGACAGTTGTTTATGTTTTAGGATTAATTATAAGCTACAAAATAGATCCGGAACCGGAAAAAATGATTGGTGGAATTGCTGTATATGTTATTTCTTTGGTCATATTTTTTGTGGTATCATTTTTAACGAACAGAGTTTCCTGGAAGTTTTTAATTCCGGCTCCAATTATTACTGTTATTGGTATTTTTGGATTTATTAAAGCAGGAAATAATGGAAGCGAGCTCATTAATTTTGGGGTGTGTTACTTCTTCATTATTTTAGGATTTACTTCTTTGGTGATTTATCAATATGTAATAAAAAGACCATCAGAAGAAAAATTGAGACAAAAATCTTTAATTGAAGGTTTCAAAATGTATATGGGGGCTGCAGAAAACGAGCAGTTGAAATTTCATAATCCACCTCAGATGACTCCACAGGTTTTCGAAACTTTACTGCCTTTTGCAATGGTTTTGGGAGTTGACGATATTTGGGGTGAAAAATTTGATACGATGGTGAAAAATATGGCGAACGGAACAGAATATGTTCATGCTTGGTATGTTGGAAGTTCCATTAATCATCTGAGTTTTGGAAATACGCTAAACTCGAGCCTTACCAATTCCATAAGATCTGCATCTACGCAACCATCAAGCTCAAGCAGCGGTTCCGGTGGCGGCGGATTCTCCGGCGGAGGGGGCGGAGGCGGTGGAGGCGGAGGCTGGTAATCCTTACTTTTCAAAAAAATTAAAAGCGTTCAAAATCTGAACGCTTTTAATTTATAATATAAGTTAAAACTAATATCTAAATTCTAACCTCTAATTTCTTATCTTAAATTCTTTCAATATCAGCTCCGATCGCTTTCAGTCTTCCGTCAATATTTTCGTAACCTCTGTCGATTTGCTCAATGTTGTGGATAATTGATTTTCCTTCTGCAGAAAGTGCCGCAATAAGAAGTGCATTTCCGGCTCTGATGTCAGGAGATACCATTGTGGTTCCTCTTAATGGAGATTCTTGGTTAAGACCGATTACGGTTGCTCTGTGTGGATCACAAAGAATGATCTGGGCGCCCATGTCGATCAATTTATCAACAAAAAATAATCTTGATTCAAACATTTTTTGATGAACCAAAATACTTCCTTTTGCCTGAGTTGCCACCACTAAAATAATAGACAGCAAATCCGGAGTGAATCCCGGCCAAGGTGCATCGGAAATCGTTAAAATAGATCCGTCAATAAATTTCTGGATCTTATAGTTTTCCTGAGCAGGAATATATATGTCGTCATTGCTTTGTTCAAGTTGAATTCCTAGTTTTCTGAAAGTGTTTGGAATAACACCAAGCTGGTTCCAGTTTACATTTTTAATGGTAATCTCAGATTTTGTCATAGCCGCAAGACCGATCCAAGATCCGATTTCTACCATATCAGGAAGCATCGTATGTTCAGTTCCGTGAAGGTGATCTACTCCTTCAATGGTAAGTAAATTAGAACCGATCCCTGAAATATTAGCACCCATTCTGTTCAGCATTTTGCAAAGTTGCTGAAGATAAGGCTCGCATGCTGCGTTATAAATCCTTGTTTTACCTTTTGCCAAAGCTGCTGCCATTACGATATTGGCAGTTCCTGTTACGGAAGCTTCCTCTAAAAGAATGAATTTTCCTCTTAGTTCTTTAGCTTTTAATGAATAGAAATATTCTTCCTCATCATAATGGAATTCTGCACCAAGCTCAACAAGTCCCTGAAAGTGAGTGTCTAATCTTCTTCTTCCTATTTTATCACCACCCGGGGTCGGCATATAAGCTTCACCGTATCTTGCCAACATTGGTCCCATTAGCATGATAGAACCGCGAAGTTTTGCTCCGTCTTTTTTGAATTCGTTGGATTTTATATAATCGAAGTTTACTTTATCAGCCTTGAAAGTGTAATCACCATGTCCGTTTTTGGTTACTTTTACACCAAAATCTCCAAGAATTTCAATCAGTCTGTTAACATCATGGATATCCGGAATGTTTTTAATTCTTACCTCTTCATCAGTTAATAAAACTGCACACAAAATTTGAAGAGCTTCATTCTTAGCTCCCTGTGGAGTAATTTCACCTTGCAGTCTTTTTCCTCCTCTTATTTGAAATGTTCCACTCATTTACTTTCTGTTATTGTTGTTAGTGTTGCTTCTGTTATTGTTATTATTGTTGTGCCTTCTTTTATTGGGCTGGTTTTGGTTTCTGTTGTTATTGTTGCTTCGGTTATTGTTGTTTCGGTTGCTGTTGGTAGTATAGTAGATCTTGCTCTTTTCAAGAGATTCTATATTGGTAAGATCCAACCTGTTATCCGAAAGCTCTTTCAGATGACGGAAAATCACATCATCAGTAACATGCTCTTTATTATAAACATTATAAGATTTCTTCATATTATTGGCAATTACTTCCTTCAAAGCTTCTTTTTCGTCGCCAGGTTCTAGTTCTATTGCTTTTTCTATTAATTGAAGAATACTTTTTCCGTAAAATTTAAAATCTCCCTGTAATTTAGGATATTCCATTGTTTTGGGTTTCTCTGCCAATTGCTCTCTTGTAGGAAATGGATATGGTGAATCTACATCCAGATCATAATTAGCTAAAATGAAAAGATGATCCCAAAGTTTATGTTTATAATTTTCTTCATCACGAAGTTGCGGGTTTCTTTGACCCATAAAATCGATGATCGCCATTGCCATTTCGCTTCTTTCATCCCTGTCAGAAAGCTCTTTGCAACGCTCAACCAACTGTTGTATAATTCTGCCGTACTCGGGCATATGAAGCTGGGTTTTTTGGGTATTGTATTCCATAGTATGCAAATATATGGATTAATGGAAAAATTGTACCGAAAATCTTCAAAGTTTATGATTTTTTAATGAAGATCTAAATAATGTATTGGTAGAGTTTATTATTTAATACAAAAATTATTTCACGTAAATAAGAATTTATTTCAATAAAAGTGTAATTTAGTTATTAGTTTAATAATTAAAACATTGTATATGAAAAAAACACATTTCTTACTTTCTTTTTTGGCTTTAGGTTTAATTAATTCTTGTCAGAACAATGATGAGATGGTTGATCAAAGCCCCGGACAATTAGAGATCCACAGCAAAACGGTCAATGTTACGACTCACGATGGGAGACCTTTCAGTACCGGAAGTGGTAATTCAGTAAATGGAAAATTTGTTTCGGGACCGGGAGGAGGAGTTTTGATGCAGGGGTTTTATTGGGATGTTCCGGATGGCGGAAATTGGTGGGATACCGTAAAAGGGAAAGTAACCGATTGGTCGAATGCGGGAATTGGTGCAATTTGGCTTCCTCCGGCTTCAAAAGCTCAAAACGGAGCGTACTCAATGGGTTATGATCCTACAGATTATTACGATTTTGGAAATTTTAACCAAAATGGAAGCGTTGAAACCCGCTTCGGGTCAAGAACAGAACTGGAAGCATTAATTACAAAAGCGCATACCGAAAACATGCAGGTTTATGCAGATATTGTGATTAATCATAACAGTGGTGGCCAGTCGCAGGCAAATCCTTTTACCGGAACAAATACATGGACAGATTTTTCAGGTGTTGCATCAGGAAAATTTCCTAGAAGCTACAATGATTTCTACAAAAATTCTTATGGAAATAATGATGAAGGAGCATTCGGTGGCTTCCCGGATCTATGTCATGCAAACCCTTACGTTCAGGACTGGCTTTGGGGAAGAGATGATTCTGTTGCAAAATATTATAAAAACGTAATGAAATTTGACGGCTGGAGATTCGATTATGTTAAAGGTTTCGGACCATGGGTTGTCAATACATGGAATGCCAATGTTGGCGGTTTCTCTGTTGGGGAATTATGGGATTCCAACGTAAATACTCTGGAATGGTGGGCAAATAATGCCAACAGTTCTGTTTTCGATTTTGCAGCCTACTATAAAATGGATGAAGCCTTTGATAACGGAAACCTAAATGCACTAAATGACGATATGATGTGGAAGAGAAATCCTTACAAAGCCGTAACTTTTGTTTCAAACCACGACACAGATATTATCAACAATAAAATGTTGGCTTATGCTTATATTCTGACACATGAAGGATATCCCACGATTTTCTACAGAGACTACGAAGAATGGCTGAATAAAGAAAGATTAAATAACCTGATCTGGATTCACAACAATAAAGCAACCGGAAATACATCAATTCTTTATACGGATAATGATGAATATATTGCCAGACGTAACGGTTACAACGGAAATCCGGGATTGGTGGTTTACATCAACAATTCCTCAAGCTGGCAGGAAAGATGGATCCAGACCAATTGGGCAAGTCAACAAATTAAAGACTTCACAGGAAGCTCAAATTGGTATCCCACTACACAAGGTGATAAGTGGGTGAAAATTCAATGCGCCCCGAACAGCTATTCTGTTTGGTCATTGAATCAATAAATATTCACTAATATATTTCCCGCAGATTGTACAAATTTTATATAAAAGTGATCTGTGGGATTAATATAAATCACCTCAAATTTTCAGTAACATATATATAAGGTATAGCAGAGTTTAATGACTCTGCTTTTTTATTTTCCCGGCCGTCATTGCGAGGAGCGAAGCGACGAAGCAATCTCAATGCCCCAACCCACCCACCTCCCACCCTCTCCAACCCAAAAATAATCAGGAGCTTCATCCGGCTTTGCGCTGTATCTTTTTCGTGCCGTCCTGCGCTTCGCTTCGGCCGCCCCCAAAAAGGATGCCGCTTCAATCCGGGCTAGGGTATTTGGCGTTCTTATTACTATTTCTTGCAATAGAATTTTTCGACCGACATAATCAATCGACCTTCTCCACACATTTCACCAGCTCCAAAACTGATCTATAAAGCTATAGACTCCAACTCTCAAACCCTCCCACGCTCAAGTTCTATATTCTAAGATCTGTGCCAATCAGAGTCAATCTGTGGTAAATAAAAAAGTATCCCTCAAACATAGCCTTCATCCTTCACATTGAAACCTCATAGGTTTTCAAAACCTATGAGGTTTACTTTCTTATACCTTATATATAGTATAGCAGATTATATAAAAAATCAGTCTTCTAATCCCTTTCCACCGTTGAAAACACCTATTCTGACACTTCTCAAAAAGATAATCGAATACTGTGGATAACTGTGGATAACCCCATAACATAAATTATATCAATAAATTAGAATTAAAACTTTTCCACAATATGAGTTTTATATGAACATTATGTTAAATTGATTTGGAAGTAGTGGTAAAGTTGATGTACTTTTGCCCCACTGAAAACGCGAGGTTGACAGTAGCGCAGAAGGAGGTAATGATACTATAGATACTACGAAACAGATTAAAATAAACTTTAAAATTTTTAGTAAATAAAAGTTGTTAAAGTTAAAATAATTTGTATCTTTGCAGTCCGGTAAAACGGGAGCATAGGAGTAGAAGATTGAGATATGGAAGATGGGATTTAGGGTTAGTTAAAAAACTTTAAATTAAGTCAAAAAAGTCTTGGTCAATTAGAAATAATTTTTTACTTTTGCACACGCAAATCTATACTGAAAACGACAGAAAATTAGGTA
>NZ_FPKW01000033.1 GCF_900114875.1 Chryseobacterium limigenitum | reverse complement strand
CGCGTTTTCAGTGGGGCAAAAGTACTACATTACCCCCTACTCTTCCAAATCAATTTAACATAATGTTTACACAAAGTTTATATTGTGGAAAAGTTATATCCGTAAATTATTGATATAATTTATCTTATGGGGCTACCCACAGTTATCCACAGTATTCGATTATCTTTTTGAGAAGTGTCAGAATAGGTGTTTTCAACGGTGGAAAGGTGTTTGAAGGGTGATTTCTTGGATAATTAGATATACTATATATAAGGTATGCTCTAATAAACCTCATAGTTTTTCAAAACCTATGAGGTTTCAATGTGAAGGATGAAGGCTATGTTTGAGGGATACTTTTTTATTTACCACAGATTGACACTGATTTTAGAATATAGAGTTTGAGCGTGAGAGAGTTGGAGGGTATGAGGCTTTAGCTTTTCTAGGTTGTTTGGGGGTTGTTGAAAGGAAGGTATAAAAAAAAGAATCTGGATTGATAAACTGTCAATGTCTGAGAAAGAATTCTATTACGAGAAGAAGCAATAAGAATACCTGCTACCCTAGCCCGGATTGAAGTGGCATCCTTTTTGGGGGCGGCCGAAGCGAAGCGCAGGACGGCCCCAAAAAGATACAGCGCAAAGCCGGATGAAGCTCCTGAAAAGTTTTGAGTGGCAGAGTCTGAGAGTTTTGGTAGGTTGGAGAGGGTGAGAGTTGGAGGGTTTGGAGGGTTGGGGTATTGAGATTGCTTCGTCGCTTCGCTCCTCGCAATGACGGCCGGGAAAATAAAAAAGCAGAGTTTAATGACTCTGCTTTTCTTTATTATATATGGTACTTAGAAATTCTGCGTAAGATTTTTCTAGGCCTATGATATCGCCGGATTTTAAATTTAATCCTCCTACTCCTGTTTCGTCGGATTTTATTTTTGTGGCGGAGATTTGAAAATACTGGTTTTCTTCTTCTGCCTTAGGTTGCAGTTTTATTGTAGAGCCTAATAGTTTCTTCGTAGAAATTGCATAAACTTCTCCCGGTACGGTCTTTATTATTATATATGATCTTGGAGACAGGAGGTAGTCTGTTTTATTTATGCTGATTTTTTGATCTTTATCTGATGAAGCAAATAAATAGATATTCCCTTTTTGGTTTAAAAATTTCTCTTTTGGAATATAATATAGAGCAAGCTTATAATTGGAAGGATTAAAAGCCTGTGGTGAACCATCAATATTTTCAAATGGTTTTAACGAAAAAGCGTTGGCTCCAATTTCTTTGGCTTTCTTATATATTAAAGAAAAAACTCCAGCGTAGTCTTTTGAAAATCCCTGAACTTCTACTTCCCCCAACAGTTCGGCCTGTTTTACTTCTTCGCTTATTCTGTATAAAAATTTATCCGTGTTATCATGTGTTTTTTCAACCTTGGTTAAATAAACATTCTGAGCACTGAAAAACTGAACAAAAAAAACAAAAATGATAATTCCTAAATTCTTCATGTATCTATTATATTATTGTGAAAGGATTTCAACGCATTCTTCCAGACTATTTTCCCAATGTTTTGATTCTATTTTATAAGTCTCTTCAATTTTGTCTAAACACATTGTACTTCTTTTGGGACGTTTTGCAGGAGTTGGATACTGTTCGGTTGTTAATGCATTTAATTTTACTGAAGATTTCGAAAATTCAGCGATCTTTTTAGCAAACTCAAACCAATTTGTTTCCGGGTAGTTTGAAAAATGATAAACACCGAAAGTTTTCGTTGGAGCCTCAATAATTTTCATGATCGCTTCTGCCAAATCATTTGCATTTGTGGGCTGACCGTATTGATCTGCAACAATCCCGAGTTCATCTTTTTGTGAAAATAGGTTCAACATAGTTTTCACAAAGTTTTTATTGAACTCTGAGTATAGCCAAGATGTTCTTAAAATAATTGTTTTAGGATTAATTTCTAAAGCCAATTCTTCACCTTTTAATTTTGATTCTCCATATACGCCGATCGGATTGGTAAAATCGTCTTCAGAATAATCAAGATTTGTTTCTCCATCAAAAACGTAATCTGTAGAAATATGAATTAAAATCGTTTTATTATCAAGACAAGCCTGGGCAAGATGTGCTACACCGTCTGCATTTACAGCAAAAGCTTTTTCACTTTCTTTTTCGGCAAGATCTACCGCCGTGTATGCTGATGCATTGATACAGAAATCAGGTTTTTCATTATTAAAAAATGTGCTTACCTGAGTTTCATCTGTAATATCCAGGGTTTGTGAGTCTGTGAAAACAAATTCATAATCCAATTCAAAATCGGGAGCAATTTTTCTTATGCAATTTCCCAATTGACCGTTGCTTCCTATTACTATTATTTTTTTCATTTACTATGAATTTTTCGCGTTTTGTGATCTTAAAAATTTAACTCTCGCCTGGAACTCTTTCTGGTCTAAATCTACGTAGAATTTATGAAATGTGTCTTTGATATCTTCCGGGTGAACTTCTGACTTTCTGGTTTTCATGTTAAAATAAATTATCGTAACCCATAAAACTGCATGAACTGTTTTCTCGTCCAAGCTTTTCA
This sequence comes from Chryseobacterium limigenitum, assembly GCF_900114875.1. GTDB lineage: Bacteria > Bacteroidota > Bacteroidia > Flavobacteriales > Weeksellaceae > Chryseobacterium > Chryseobacterium limigenitum. Next base: position 21,912 of record NZ_FPKW01000033.1, on the reverse strand, counting down.
TTAAGATCTCTATTTTTGCAGTTCTGTCCTTTATCTCGATTGTTTTGCTGCTGATCACAACCTGTATATTGTATCTTACTTCTTTTAAATATGCTATTTCGTTTTGAATCGCTATCCAAGTACAGCCAGTTTTTTTAGTGTATTCTTCATAAGTAAAACCATAGAATGTCTCTACATGATCTTCTCTTGCATTGAACATATAATCCAGATATTTTACGTTATTTAAATGCCCGATCGGATCACAATCACTAAATCTAACTTTAACCGTAGTTGATACTTCTTTTTCCATTTGGCAAAAATAAAAAAACCACCTCTAAAAGAGATGGTTAGTTTTATAAATCTTTGTTAATTTGTTACAATTAAAGACCTAATTCTTTTTTTACAGCCGGAGTTGCATCAACACCTGCTTTGTAAACAAACGCAGAAGAGTTAGCATCCATCACGTAATCATAACCGTTAGCTTTAGATACTTTAGTTACAACATCGTTTAATCTCTTTTCAATTGGCTCATAAGCTGCATCTCTTTTAGCAACGAAATCCTTTTGAGCTTTATCTTGCATTTGATTGATCTCGTCATTCATTTTAGACAATTCAGCTTCTCTTGCTTTGTTTTCCTCAGCAGTTTTCTTAGGAGCTTCTTCAGTATATTGCTTTAATTTAGCTTGTCCAGCGTCAGCTTTCTTTTTGATTTCAGCTTGTTTAGCATCTAAGAAAGTTTTTAAGTCTGCATCTGCTTTTTTCTTTTCAGGCATTGCTTCAAGAACACCCATAACATCTAAAGTAGCAATTTTTTGAGCTTTTGCCATACCTACAGATACAACCATCATTACTGCTGCAAATAATACACTTAATTTTTTCATAATTGGTAAATAAATAATTTAATTTGTTTTTAGATTTTAAATATAGGTAAAAGTTAATTATGATAATTACTTTTTACCTTTCGTAGTTGTTTTTTCCTTTTTATCAGATCCTGACGAACCTTTTAATAAGACATCCAATACTTTGTCTGTATAGTCGAATCTTTTTTGAAGGAAAATAACATTAACGTTATTGGCTTTATCAAGAACTATGCCCAAGCCATTCTTCTCAGACATGGTTTTGATGGCATTCCAGATCTGATCCTGGAACGGCAGAACCAAACTTGTTCTTAGTTTAGTGATCTCACCATTAGCTCCAAACCTTAAACTTGTAGTAGTTTTGATGTTTTTATCTAGATCCATCACCTCTTTTTCTCTAAGCTTCAACTGGTCTCCAACTAATAATACTTTTTCGTTCTCAAAAGCTGATCTTTTCTTTTCAAACTCAGACTGTAAAGTCTGAAGCTCTGATTGCCAAGTATCAATTTGTGAATTTAATCTGGCTTCCGCTTCTTTATATTGAGGTAATTTATCCAAAATATATTCTGTATCTACTACGCCTACTTTCTGAGCATTGCTCAATCCGAAAAGCAGGAATAATACAAATGTGAAAGCTAATTTAAAATTTTTCATATTGCGAATTATAATGATTGGTTCATCAAGAAGTGTGTCTTCCATCCTGAAGGTTCAGTTCCAAGAACTGTTTTATCAAATCCGTAAGCAAAATCAAATCCGATCAAACCAAATGCACCCATGTAAACTCTTACCCCAACACCAACTGATCTTTTTAATTGGAATGGATTATAATTACCCCATGAGTTCCAAACGTTACCACCTTCAGCAAATGTTAGTGCATAAATCTTAGCAGTCTGGCTCATTGAGATAGGATATCTTAGCTCTAAAGTAAATCTGTTATAGATCGTACCTCCTCCTTTCTGAGTAATATCTTCTGATGTTCCACCGTAAGTAGAAGCATTTTCGTAACCTCTTAAAGGAATTAATTCTCTACCATCATATCTACCTCCGAAAAGCCCTGTTCCTCCTACATAGAATCTCTCAAATGGCGGAGCTCCCAATTCTTTGTTGTATCCGTCCATGAATCCCATTTCAGCAGAAGATCTTAAAACCAGTTTTCCGGCAATTTCGTTATAAACGTCAGCTTTGAACTTGATTTTATAGAATTCCATCCACTTATACTTTTCAGTAGGACTCATTGTTGAGTAGTCTTTATTGCTAAACAATGAATATGGTGCCGTGAATTTTCCGGAAAGCTCAATATTAGAACCCGTTGTCGGGAAAATTGGGTCAATACCCGCAGAGTTTCTGCTTAACCCGATATTAAGACTTAAGTTATTTGCCGTTCCATAATATTCAGTAGTATCACCGAATTCGAATGGATAGTTACTAAAGTCATATTTCTGATACTGAATACCTGTGTATAATGAGAAGTAATCATCCGGCCACTTCAATAGTCTGTTTAGACCTACTGAAGCAGAGAATATATTTAACTTCTGAGCATTACCATAGGCATCAGAATATTTTACTCTTGAAGTATTCAAACTTACAGAAAGTGCAGTTGGCCTTGTTCCGAATAACCAAGGTTCTGTGAAAGAGACCCCGTAATTTTGGAAATACTGCCCTGCCTGTGCCTGAATAGATAATGTTTGACCGTCACCCTGAGGAACTGGTCTAAAGTCCTTAAATTTAAGGAAGTTCTTCAACGAGAAGTTGTTGAACGTTAATCCCAACGTTCCGATAAAGCTGTTACCACCGTAACCTGCCTGTAACTGAACCTGTGAAGAACCTTTCTCAACTAATTTCCAATTGATGTCTACTGTATTGTCCTGTTGATTTGGCTGAATGTCCTGCCCTACTTGCTGTGGATCAAAGAATGACATTCCCGCTAAATCGAAGTATGTCCTTTTAATATCACTTTTAGCAAAAAGACTTCCCGGCTTTGTTCTTAAAGCACGTAGAATAACGTGGTCATGCGTTGTTACGTTACCTTGCCAAGTTACTTTATTCCAAGTTGCTTTTTCACCTTCATTGATACGGATCTCAAGATTAATCTTATCTCCGTCTACAGATTTTTCAACAGGTGTAACGTTAGAGAAAAGGTATCCGTTATTCATGTAAACTGACTTGATATCAGAATCATCTTCTTTACCTCCGTCTTCTCCAACCTTTTTGTTGAATCCTACTGCATCGTAAATATCTCCTTTCTTATATCCTAAAAGTCTCTGTAAATAATCTGTAGGATATACTGTATTCCCGGTAAATGTAATATCACCGATGTAATACTGTTTACCTTCTTTAAGCTTAACGTTTATTTCGTAATCATTCTTCTTATTTCTCCAAACAGAATCAGACACGATAGCTGCATCTCTATATCCCAAAGAGTTATAATAACTGATTAGGCTTTGCTTATCTTCCTGATATTTCTCTTCAATGAATTTTGAAGGTTTCAGGATACCTCCAATACTAAATCTTTTTTGTTTAGTTTCTTTGAAGGCTTTGTTTCTAAGTTTGGAATCCGTCACAGTTTCATTTCCTTCGAATTCAATGTGATTGATCTTTACTTTCTTGCCTTTGTCTACATTAATAGTCCAGTCTACCAAAGCAGGATCGTTCGCATTTACTTTATCCTCGATTGTGATCTTAGCATCTGCAAATCCTTTTTTGATGTAATCTTTAGGAATATTTGTTTTAAGGCTTGAAACTAGATTTTGGGTAATTTTCGTTCCCGGCTTCAGATTGTTGTCTTTTGCCAGTTTTTCGTTTTTAGATTTCCCAATTCCTTTACCCTTAAATTTCACTTCTCCAAGTTCTTTTAAGTCCTGTAAATAGAATTTCAAAACTACAGTTTCGCCTTCAATACTTTGTACATAGACCTCTACTTCCGAAAAAGATTGAGTATCCCAAAGCTTTTTGATAGCATTGCTGATTTTTTGCCCGGGGATATCTACATTTTCTCCTTTCGACAATCCTGTAAATCTTAAGATCTGTGCAGGTGTGTATTTTTTAACCCCATCTACAACGATGTCTTTAAGCATGTAAGAGCCAATTTGGCTGTCTGCATGCACAGGATTATTCACTTTGGTGCTGTCCTGTGGCGTTACCTGTCCATAAAAATGTGCAGAAGCAACAAACATAATGATGGGTAATAGTCTAAACTTCATTTTATCGTAGTCTTTCTTTTCTTAAATTTTACTGAATCTTTATTTGTTCACCAGTTAGGCCGTATCTTCTTTCTTTGCTCTGATAATCTACAATACACTGAAAGAAAATATCTTTAGAAAAATCCGGCCACAGAACATTTAAAAACTGTAGTTCTGCATAGGCGATCTGCCAGAGGAGGAAATTACTTATTCTAGTTTCGCCACTTGTTCTTATTAATAAGTCTACAGGTGGGAAATCTTTAGTATAGAGATAGTTTTCGAATAATTTTTCATCAATATTTTCAACATCTACCTTACCTTCCTTTACATCAGCACTAATATTCTTAACGGCATTCAGTATCTCATTTTGCGAGCCATAGCTTATGGCCAATACCAAATTACCTTTTGTGTTTTCTTTTGTAAGCTCTACCACGCGAAGTAACTGATCCTTCACGAGTGACGGCAATTTTTCCAAATTACCAATAACATGCATTCTTAACCCTTTAGTGAAAATTTCTTCTGCTTCCAGCAAAAGCGTTTCTACAAGTAAACTCATCAAAGTATTTACTTCTTCTGTAGGACGTTTCCAGTTTTCCGAAGAAAACGTGTAGAGCGTTAAGTATGGGATGTTTATCTCATTACATGCATTAATAGCATTTCTTACAGCATCAATGGCATTTTTATGACCAAAGGTCCTTTCTTCGCCTCGAGATTTAGCCCATCTTCCATTACCATCCATAATGATAGCAACGTGTTGTGGTAAATTCTCAGAATCTATTTTATCTTTAATCAACGACATAATTAATTAATCACAATAACATGGTGGTCTTCCGAAAGAATAAGTAAGACCTAAGCTTACTGTATTCATCCAATCTTTAGACTTTAAATCTCCAATATTTCTTTCACCAATAAGTTTCGCCTCTCTTTCTTTAGATACCACATAATAAGCACCTGTCTGAAGTAGAGATCCGCCTGTAGCAGGGCTTAAAATATCACCATTATAAGTACTAGTAACATCTTTATCCAGGATCTTACTATGATCCAACTGATCTGTTAATGTATATCTAAATGTAGCTTCTGCAAATATTGCCCAGCTATAGTTAAACTTATATTTCAAACCTACTCCAAAAGGAATATGCATTGTTGTTTTTTTACCCGTAGTATATACAGGTGTAGTGGTAAAATCCAGCTCATTAACAGGAGCCTGTGCTACTCCATCTGCATCTCTTCTGAAGTCATTTACCATTGTTGCCTTTGGTGCATCAAACATTAAAGCACCAACCCCTCCAAAAATATATGGGCTCAGCATACCTTTCTGCTCATTGTTTACCGGGAAGAAATTGTATTCGAACATTAAACTTGCCTCGTAAACATTATTTTTTCCTCCTGCATTTCTATTCTTTCTATATTCTTCTTTAGCCGCTTTATCACTGAACTGGATCTGGTTATATCCTAGATCTAGTCTAACAGTTTGGTGTGGGTTAAAATTAAACCTGTATAAAATACCTCCATAAAATGGGATGCCCCAATCCGACGCCTTATTTAAATCCAACGGCTTTTGTAAAATATAATTCGTTCTTCCTATATCACCAACTAGGTTACTCATCCCTAGACGAACCCCCAATTCGTTTCTTTGAGCTTTAATACTTACCACAGTTCCCAAAACGGCAAGGAAGCTAAATAATAATTTTTTATTCATAAAAGAATATGGATTTATGGTTATTTTAAAATTTAATTTTTGCAAATATAAAACATTTTTATATTAATGATAATCTTAATGTTTAGTTAAAAATAAACAAAAAAACATAATTTGTTATAAAGTAAACGACAAAGTAGCAAAAATATTCTTTTTTTAATAGATTTAAAATTCCTGAATACATAATAAACCCCCATTAAATGAGGGTTTAAAAACACTATTTTTTATTAAAGATCGTTCTGACCCTGTTTCTTATTCTTATCAACAATGGCTCTTTATAATTTTTATCTTCATCGAAATATCCGTAACCGTAGCCATATCCATAGCCATAACCGTAGCCATAACCTTGTTTTGCATCGTAATCGTTATAAACCAGACCTAAATGCTCAATCTCATTGTTATGATATTTCTCAGTAATCATCTTCAACATATACTTTTCTGTGTATTCGTGACGAACAACATAGATGTTGGCATCTGAATATTTCATCAATTCGTAAGAATCTGCAACCAAACCTACCGGCGGAGAGTCAATGATGATGAAATCGTAAATATTTTTAAGCTCTTCAAGAAACTTAATATTTTTATCACTCATTAAAAGTTCCGAAGGATTTGGAGGAATTGGCCCCGAAGTAGCAACATCAAGATTGGGAATATTTGTTTTATTTATAATCTGATCTATCCCAACTTCTCCCGTAAGATAATTGGAAATCCCGTATTTATTATCGATTTTAAAATCTCCAAAGATCTTTGGTTTTCTTAAATCCATTCCCAAAAGGATCGTTTTCTTATCACTTAGTCCTAAAACGGAAGCCAAATTGATTGAAACGTAAGTTTTACCCTCCCCTCCAATAGATGACGTAACCAATATTATTTTGCTTTTACCATTTTCTACTGATAAGAACCTCATATTTGCTCTTATTCCTCTAAAAGATTCAGAGACAGAAGATTTAGGCTGCTCAAGAACAGTAAGCATATTTTCATTACTATTATTCCCAATAACTCCAAGCAATGGAATTCTTGTGGCATTCAATAATTCTTTAATATTTCTAATCCTGTTGTCGAGAACAGTACCTATCAAAATAAACAGCAATGGCAGAACTAATAAGCCTCCCATAATTGTAACCTTAGTTCCTTCTACATTAGGGCCAATTGGACCTTGACCAACATTTTTGGCAGGGTCAATAACCGTAATGTCAGACTGGTTGGTTGCCATTCTCATTTGGGTTTCATTTTGTCTTCCTAATAAGCTGTTATAAGTTGCTTCGATCATATTATAACCTCTCTCAGCATCCAGATATCTTCTTTGTTTCTCAGGGTAAGTAAGCAAATCTGAATTTGCATCCGAAACCTGTTGATTAATTTTATTAATCTCTGTATAATATCCTGTATAGTAATTCTTTAAAGAATTAGTAGAACTTAATTTAGCATCATTAATCAGCCTGTTAATTTCCAGCATTGGTTCAGAATTTGGCTTATAAATAGAAGCCATTTCTCTTCTTTTAAGATAAAGAGCCTTCAATTCTGATACAGAAGCTGAAAAAAGACCATCCTCAAAACCAGCAGCATTCGTGCTGATCATTTTATCAAAATTCTGAGTTTCCAGCGTACGTCTTATCGTGCTAAGAGAACTTAATTTACTTTCTAAATCTGCTTTTTTAGCTTCAAGATCTTTTATTTTTCCTAGAGATTTTTCGTCTCTGTCTTTGATATCATATAATTTTTCTGACGTTTTTAAATAATTTAAAACAGCTGCACTAGAATCTAATTTTTTTCTTATTTCATTAAGATTTCCTTGTAGATAAGACTCTGTATTTTTATCAACCGTATTTTTGTCAACCAGTCTTTTTTTCTGTAATTCTGCCACAGATTTGTTTAGAAAACTTACGGTACTGTTAAGATTATAACCTGTTTTACCGATAATCATAATACTGTTGATCTCTTTATCAAAATCTACTTTTATCGTGGAAACAATATCATTAACTGCCTGATTAACTGAGGTTAAATTAACAATAATTTTATCTAACGTAATTTTATTTTTTACAGGATTTTGAACCAGTTTAAATCTCAAATTCGGTGATGTGTACCATTCTCCAACTTTTATGACTTTATTAGCGGGTCTCCCATATCCGTTAATACTTTGGAAGCCTTCACTTTCATAATTATATAGGCTTGTAGACTGCCCCTCTTCAGGTAAAACAACCTCATAGGTGTTATTAGCCTTTGGCATTAAAGTAATAGGGTAATTGATCTGCTGAGCGTGCTTTTTATCTATCTGTAAAAAAACCGGCGAATCATCTTTATCCAAAAAGGTAGATTTTATAGCTCCTTTTGTAGTATAATTAACAAAAAGGTCTAACTCTTTCACAAGAAACTCATTATGAGATCTTGATAAAAGCATTTTTTTCAAATAGATACCATCCTGATTTCCGGTTTGTGCCCAAATAAAGTTTATAGATTGGTTCGGGGTAAAATAATTGGATGTACTATTAGAAACACTTAATGATAAATTGGAAGAATAAACATTTTGAGCATAATATTTACTATAGACCCATGAGACCACATAGCCAATAAGCAGCATAAATACAAACCAATACCAATTCTTTAATATCCTTCTTAAAAAATGTTCTATATCAAATAATGAGAAAGAACCGTATTTTTCCTTTTGAGAATCATTTTTCTCTACAGTAGTGTCTTTTCCTGGAATCATGCTAAAGGTTTTTTAGAAGTAGATAAATTGACAATGCTGTAGTAATTACAGAAACTCCAGTCGTTAAAGTCTGTACAGGATCTTTTCCAAATCCGTTCAAGCTCTTCGCTCTTGTATTAAGATAAATCTCATCACCATTCTGAACATAATAGTAAGGTGAATTCATAATATCTTCACGGGTAAGATCTATTTTGGCAACCTTAATTCCTTCCGGCAATTTTCTGTGAATCACAATGTTTTTTCTGTCGATAGTCCTGTTCATTCCGCCATTAATAGCTAGAGCTTCAGTTATTGTAAGTATATTTTTATGAACTACTTTTTCTCCTGTAAGACCTGTTGTTTCAACATCTCCCAGAATATAGTAAGTAATTCCGTTGGTATTCAATCTAACCTCAGATTTTCCTTCCTGGAAATTCTCATTTACTTTATCCTGAATTTCTTTCGTTAGATCTTCAACAGTTCTTCCCTCTGCTTTAATATATCCTATACCAAAGATGTTGATATCACCATTGGAATCAACTTTCAAACCATTAAAATAAAAACTTATATTTCCTCCAGGACCACTTCCTCCTCCAGATGCTCCGCCACTTGGCACAGCCTGGGCACCATTTGTACCACTGGCATTTAAAGAAGAGTAAAATTGTGCTGCATCACCTTTGGGAGTAGTTACAATATTAAGGTTTAACATATCGTTTTTAGTGATTCTGTAAACGGGAACATTATACGGAATCAGACCTTCTTCGTTTATTACGAGGCTTTCACTAGGCTGCATGTATCTTACATCTTTTGTAGTAACACATGATGTAAGCAAAAAGGGCAATAGCAAAAGGAATAAATATTTAAAATTCTTCATCATATTTTCAAGTTGTTTGCAAAAATAAAGATTTAATTGTTACTTTTTATTATTTCTTAAAACATATATAAAATCAGGTAAATAAGCTCCCAAAAAGCCTAAGCCCAAAATGATTAATAGTAATAAATTTATATTGGTGTGTCTTAAATAATACGCAACGGTTACAATAAAAAGATAATATACAATAATATAAAAAGTTGCCCTCCTGTGGGTAAGATCAAGTTTTAACAATTTATGGTGTATATGATTTTTATCTGCATCAAAAGGGGATTTTTTGTTCGCAAGTCGGATGACAATTACGTTCAGGGTATCTACAATGGGAAGGATTAATATCGCAACTGCAATTACAGGAGCAGACTGTAAATGATATCTTGGTACATTCGGAAGATCCTTATCTATAAAAATATCTATAAAACAAATAGCAGTAAACGCAAGTAAGAATCCCAATAACATGGAACCAGTGTCTCCCATAAAGATTTTAGTGGTTCTGTAATTTGATAAATTATAATACAAAAATGCCAAAACAGCCCCAATAATTACACCGGCAAGAACAACCAATGGATAATTATATTCTCCTAATCGATAATAACTTACACCGAAAAGCAAACAGCATATAACAGAATAACCGCCCGCTAAACCATCTATACCATCTATCAGGTTAAAAGCATTAATAAGGATTATAAAAGTAATAATACTGAATAAAATACTCACGAAATAACTAAGCTGATAAACGCCGCATATCCCGAACAAGCTTCTTATTCGGATATCGGAGCCTATAACAATCAATGCCGAAACAACGATCTGAGCAACTAGCTTTTTATACGCTCTCATCACCACAATATCATCCATTACCCCGATATATAAAAGAATAACCAGCGATGCAAATAGAAATTTATAGAGATCAAAAAGCTCATACGCAAAGATAGAAGTACATATTCCTATTGAATAGAAAATAGCAATTCCTCCTAAATTCGGGATCTTTCTCATGTGAGAACTTCTAACGCCGGGTTCATCCATCAAGTTCTTCCTTCTGGAGATCTTGATAATGGTGGGTACTGAAAAATAGGTGATTAAAAAAGAGAACAAAAAACCTAACCCTATCTTCACGTAGAAAATAGAAATTCCGGTTTCGGTTAAGAACAATTCAAAATTCTTCATTTTTTTTTCTAATCAAGTACATGTGTTTCCTTATAACTTTTAGAGAAGCTTTTATATTGGGATTTATAAAAGATTTCTTCCAATCGAAACAATCGTACTAACATTTGTGTTTACATTAATTTTTTTATCAATTTTTTCTGTCCCGCAAAAAATAAGAGATAAAAAATCTTTTTTTTCAGTGGCAAAGATAAAAGATAATTTTTATCAAAACGACTATAGTTTAATATATCTTTTATTTTTATATCCCTTTCTTTCATGAAAATCTCTAATTTATTGGCCATATCGTAAAAAACATCATTATTTTTCACAAAAGCGAGATACGCTAAAAACGAATAAACTCCTTCAAAAATCTGAAAGTTTTTTAATTCTTTCTCCTTTTCAGCGTATTGAGATTTCTTAAAAACAGCTTCAACATCTTCCACTGCTTTCAAAATATCCAGTCCTTTTTCTGTGTGAGTTTTTGTAATTGAATCTGTGCGTTCCAGATATTGATAATGGAAGTTTTGAGTCTGAGCAACATTTTTGCACGCTAATAAAAGCTGCGGAATAAGCTGAATATCTTCAAAATGAACCCCCTTTTTAAATCTTTTCTGATCAAAAAGTTCTTTTTTGAATAATTTATTACATGCAAAATAACTTAGATCCGAAAAAACCGAAAAATTGTTTTCAAGATCAATATTTTCCGGCATGTTCGGAATTTGCGTCAATTTTTGAGTCACATTTCCGTGCTGATCCACTTTTTGAATATTGCAGATCACCATTTTAGACTGATGTTTTTCTGCTAGATTCAGCATTTCTTCGAACATGGTTTCCGTAACGTAATCGTCACTGTCTACGAAACCTATGTAATCGCCCACAGCTCTATCAATTCCAAAATTTCGGGCATCGCTCAGTCCTCCGTTTTCTTTGGAGAAAGATTTTATTTTTTCGGGATATTTTTCAGCGTATTGTTGAATAATTTTCTCAGAATTGTCTTTACTTCCGTCATTTACAACCAAAACCTCAATGTTTTGAAGCGTTTGATTAACTAAAGAATCAAGGCATTTTGCCAGGTAATTTTCGACATTATAAACGGGAACAATTATGGAAACTTTTTGGGGAACAAGTTTTATCATACCTTATATTTTCGTCAGTCTTGCATTCAGCCAGCCTTTTTTGGCTTCATCAAAATCTTTTCTCGAGCACGGAATACAGTTTTCTATATTTTCATCATCACCAAAATACCACAAATTACTGAAAGTATCCCGTTTGAAAGCATATTGCCTGTCATCAATCAAAACATAGAAAATTTCGTAATGTCTCTCTTTTGGATGTGACTGCTGTATATTGATTCCTTCTATCAGGTACCAGATCATTTGTGCTAGAAGCTGATGGTTTAATTGATTTTCAGAGTAAATGTTATAATTAAAAATTCCGACTGATTTCAGATTTTCGCTCAAGCCGATTTCCTTCATGTAGGCACAAATTTCTCTTCGGTTCAGCCCATTCACCTGCGGATTCATCGAAAAAGGTTCACCGAAACTTTCAATCGCGTCACAATTTACCGTCACAAGATCTGTTTTTCTGAAAAAAGGTTCTGTTTTTTCGGTAGAATTCATCATTTCGGCTAAACGAATAATATCAAACTCTACTTCTTTGATCAATCTTACAGAATCAACTTCATTTAAATGTTTTTGATATCCTAAATGGTGATAGTTTTTAATTGAAAAATCCTTAGTCCCGAACATTTTACTTAAAAAAGTATGCTCATTAATATTTTCACCCTGTTTTAGGGAAATAACATTGCTGATCTGCGTATAATTAATATTTTTCTTATGAAAATTTAAAGCTGAGAAAAGCGAAAATGCAAAATCATTTGAACCTCCGATAATTACCGGAATCGCCCTTTTATAATGACATGCAGATAAAACCTCCTGCAAAATATAATGAGAATCCTGAACAGATTTCCCGGAAACCAAATCACCCAAATCTACCAACGGAATCTCAAAATCAAGTTGAGAAAGTTTATAGAATTCCTTTCTTATGGCCGTAAAATCCTGCACTTCTGCATCACCGTTCGAACCTCTATAATCTGAAATGAACAAAAGAACAATACTGTCTTCCTTTATATCTTTCGTGATCCTATTGCCGATCTGCCAGCTTTCGGTTTTGAAATTTCTTGGTGAAATGATAAAATCTTCAAAATTCATTTATATAATTATATCTAAATTATTTTTCACAAACATACAAAAAACCTCATCAATTTGGTATTGTATCATACTTTTTGTGCATAAAAAAAGCCTTTAACAACTAATGTTAACGGCTGTGTAGTATTTGTGTATTAGTTTTTTAATATTGCCTTTTTTATCGAGAGTACTTTTTCAAATAAAAAATATCAAGCTTGTCAAATTTTAAAATTTCAAAAATAAAAGTCGTAGACGTTTCGAATTTCCCACCTTGCGTTGCGCCGACCAAAAATTTAGGTGTCTTTCCATCTTTATCGAATAAAATCATTGGTCGTTCCAATCTTCCGAATCGGTTCAAATTTTTCGGAGGAGTAGGTTCCTGAATGTAATGTTTCATATCAAGATAAGCAATTTCCGGTTTCGTCCAATGAAGTCCGTCTTTTGTGGTTAAATGTAAACCATATTCGTGATTATAAAATCCCATATCTCGGGCTACCATGTGAAATTTTCCGTCTTGTTTCCAGACAAAAGCATCTTCCAATTGAGCATTGTTGGGCAACGATGAGAAATCAATGACCGGATTTTCGGATACTTTTTTGTAAGGCCCCATTGGAGAATCCGCTTTTGCCAATCCATATTTTCGGTTTCCTCGGACGGGGCCTTTCTGAGTTTCATATTCTTTGGTGTTCCAGGATTTATAAAACAGCCAATATTTGCCGTCGTTTCCTTTTACAAAAGCAGGATTTGTGGTACAATGATCGTCCCAAGAACCTTCTTTTCCGGGAAGAAGTAGAGGTTGTTCTGGTCTGATCCAATCTCCATCAAGTGTTTTTGAAGTCGCCAACCCAATTCTTTTTGTATTTGTTTTTCCATTGGAATTTCCCATGAAAAATAAATAATATTGATTATCTACCTTCTTAATTAAAGGATTATGACAGGTTGTTGCATCCCAAAATTCGCCACCTCTCGGAGTTAAAATAACTTGTTTGTGTTGAAATTCGCCAAAAGGAGAATCTGCTTCTGCACGACAAATTTCAGAACCATTGAGCCAACCGCCCATTCCTTTTTCTTTTTTCCAGCGAGAGTAGAAAAGATGAACTTTTCCGTCTTCACCCCAAATCGGAGAACTGCACCAAATGTAGTAGCCTTCCAACGAAAATTGTCGCCCGATTGGTTTTAAATTAAAATAAGGCTTTTCTTCCGAAGATGATAAACTTTTAAATGAAGCACCAAAAAATACCGCCGCAAGCCCTAAAGCTGAAATTTGTAAAAAATCTTTTCGGGTAAAGTTATTAGGTGTGCTCATATCATATGATTTTCAACTAATGTAGAATAATCATTATAATCAAGTGTCCTGTGGTTTGGGGGTTGATTTAATGATTAATGAATCTTTTGGATTAGGAAAATGATTATATTTGATTGATTAAGTTTCGCTTATAAACAAGTTGTCTGCAATGCCACAATCACGAGCGAAAGACTTACTACAGTAATAAAGGACTAATAAACTAAAATGAAAACTATAAACAAATTCACTGTTTTAAAAAACAACTTAAGCACAAAACAATTTTGCAGGAATTTTCTTCTGATATTATTTCTTCTTAGTACTATTAATCATGTGTTGGCAATTCCTCCAAGCTTTACAACTAAGAATATAAAATTTCTGAGTGAAGGAGATTCGCTTGCGGGAACAATTTTTAAACCTGATCATATTTCTGCGGCTGTTGTAATTGTTCATGGATCCGGACAGGAAAAAAGGATGACCGAATTTGCAACACTGTTAGCTAAAAACGGTATTGCTGTTTTGACTTATGACAAGCGTGGTGTAGGAGAATCTGCCGGTGTATATGCCGGACCTGAAGTAGGAACTAATAATGTAGATTCTTCAAATCTTAATCTTTTATCTCTGGATACGAGTGCTGCGGTGAGTATATTGTCTACATATTTATCAAACAATCAAATACCGATAGGTTTAATTGGTGGAAGCCAAGCCGGATGGATCATTCCACTGGCTGCAGAGAAAAACAAGAAAGTCAAATTTATGACTATATTTAGTGGAGCATTGATAACGGTAAAAGAACAACTTAGGTTTCAGTTTTATACAAACGGAAATTCAAATTTTTGGGATACCCATACAGAAGAAGATGCACGTAAACACACCATGACTGATCCCGATAAATACGAGTTTACAGACACAGATCCTATGAATGTTCTTTCCAAATTATCAATTCCGGGAATATGGATTTTTGGAGGTAAAGATATTCAGGTACCCGTGAATCTATCCATTGAACATCTGAATACATTAAAGTCTAAGGGCAAACGCTACGAATATAAATTATTTCCAGCATTAGGACATAATACTGCATTTTCAGAAAATGAAGAGCCTATGAAAGAGGCTATTGAATGGATGAAAAATGTGAAAAACAAATAACCCCGATTTTCAACTTGTAACTTTATTTCAATGAACAAATTTAAATACTTCTCTCAATTCGATATCGCAGATTAAAAAACAAATCCCTTTTGAAGTCATCAAAAGGGATTTATATTTAAGTTTAAAACTATTATTTTTTTGCTGCCGGTTTTTTCGCAACAGTTTTCTTCGCTGTTGTCGTCTTTTTCGCGGCTGTAGTTTTTGTAGTGGCATTCTTCGCAGCAGGTTTTTTCTTTTCAGCAAACGCTTTAGGATCCTGATCTGTGATCCATTTTTTAACCTCATCTAACGAGATATCTTTCAGCTCATCAGCTTCATATTTGGTATCGTCACTTTTCTTCGGAATTTTGAACATTGCTTTCCCGAATTTTACGAATGGCCCCCATCTTCCGTTTTCAACAGAGATTTTCTCTTTTTCCCACTGTTGAATGTATCTGTTAGCTTCTTTCTCAAGTTTAGCATCAATTAATTCATTGATATCGCTTTGCGAAAGATTGTCGAAATCATATTTCTTAGGAACATTTACGAAAATACTTTTATATTTGATGAAAGGCCCGAATCTTCCCGTTCCTTTTGTCACACCCTCACCTTTATATGTTGCGATTGGCGCGTCTGCTATTTTCTTTTCTTTAATAATTTCTTCCGCTCTTTCCTGATTAACAGATAAAGGATCTTCACCTTTCGGGATACTGATGTAAGTTTCGCCCCATTTTACGTAAGGACCAAATCTACCAACACCCACTGAAACCGGCTGATCTTCGAAACTATTTAATTCAAAAGGTAACTTGAAAAGCTCCAAAGCTTCTTCGAAAGTAATAGTTGCGATGTTCTGACCCGTCATTAATGATGCAAAAGTCGGTTTTTCTTCATCTTCAGTTTCTCCGATCTGGATCATTGCTCCAAATCTTCCGATTCTTGCATGAACATTTTTGCCTGTCTTAGGATCAACTCCTAAAAGTCGGTCTCCGTTGGCACGGTCTGCATTTTCTTCAACATCTGCAATTCTAGGATGGAATTTAGAATAGAAATCGGTCATCATTTCTTTCCATTTCTGTCCACCGTTTGCAATTTCGTCAAAACTTTCTTCTACTCTTGCCGTGAAACCGTAATCTAAGATTTCCTTGAAGTTATCTGTCAGGAAATCACTTACAACTTCACCAATGTCTGTAGGAACGAATTTATTTTTATCCCCTCCGAATTTCTCGTCAAGGATTACTTTTTTAATTTTATCTTTTGCTAAAGAGATCTTTACCACTTCTCTGATTTGCGGCTCGATTTCTCTTTTATCAACATATTCACGATTCTGAATAGTCTGGATGGTCGGCGCATATGTTGACGGACGGCCAATTCCTAATTCTTCCAGCTTCTTGATTAATCCTGCTTCCGTATATCTGGCACTTGGTCTTGTATACTTTTCTGTAGCAGTGATTGTTTTGTAGTTTAAAACTTCACCAACAGTAACTTTCGGAAGTAATTTATCGTTGCTTTCATCATCATCATCTTCAGCCTTAACAATTCCGTAAGCTTTTAAGAAACCATCAAAAATGATAACCTCTCCCTGAGCTTCAAAATGCTGTGGTAATTTTGCGTTTCCGATTTCTATAACGGTCTTCTCAATTTTAGCATTTGCCATCTGAGAAGCTAATGTTCTTCTGTAAATTAATTGATATAATTTACTCAGTTGAGCATCACCAATACTTTTTACTGAAAAATCAGTCGGACGAATCGCCTCGTGAGCTTCCTGTGCAGAAGCAGATTTTGTTGTATAATTTCTTGGAGAAGAATATTCTGATCCGTATTCTGTTGTAATTTGTTTTTTAGCACCTTCAATAGCTTCCTGAGAAAGGTTTACTGAATCCGTTCTCATATAAGTAATGTAACCTTCTTCGTATAGTCGCTGTGCGATACGCATTGTGTTGGTTACGTTATATCCTAATCTTGAAGATGCTTCCTGCTGTAATGTAGAGGTTGTAAAAGGAGCAGATGCAGAACGTGTTCCCGGCTTGGTTTCAACATTCAGAACTTTAAATTCTGCTGTTCTTGCCTGCTCAAGGAATTTTTCAGCGTCTTCTTCTTTTTCGAAGTCTTTTTTAAGTTTAGCAGCGATCTCCTGCTCCGTATTATTTATGAAAATCCCATCTAGTTTGAAACTAGCTTTTGGCTTAAACAGACGAATTTCTTTTTCTCTTTCAACGATTAATCTTACGGCAACAGACTGAACTCTTCCTGCGGACAATCCAGGTTTAACTTTTTTCCAAAGCACCGGAGACATTTCAAAACCTACAATTCTGTCTAAAATTCTTCTTGCCTGCTGAGCATTTACCAAATTCTGGTCTATATCTCTTGGGTTTTCGATTGCTTTTAGAATAGCATTTTTAGTAATCTCGTGAAAAACGATTCTTTTTCTGTTTTCCGGTTTCAGTTTTAATTCATCTGCTAAATGCCATGCAATAGCCTCACCCTCGCGGTCCTCATCGGAAGCCAGCCAAACCATTTCGGCTTTCTTCACTGCGGATTTTAATTCTGTTACCAGTTTCTTTTTATCTGCCGAAACTTCATAATCCGGATTGAAGGTCTCAAGGTCGATACCCATCCCTTTTTTAGGTAAATCCCTAATGTGTCCAAAGCTGGATTTTACTTCGAAATCTTTCCCTAAATATTTCTGAATAGTTTTTGCTTTCGCCGGAGACTCTACAATTACTAAATTTTTCGACATTCTAAAATTTTTGCAAAAGTAAAGCTTTTTTATTATATACTTTTTGTTATCCAATTTTAATTTGGCAACCAACAGAATTTAATTAAGACTTAGTAAAAAGAATTTTGAGCAATAAATCCCTTTATTCATGGCAGTTTACTCTTACATAATGAAGAATAATCTTATTTAAAATAAAATGATATAGAATTTTTCATCAACCGTAATAGATGTAAAAAATATGGCATTTTAGCCCAAATAAAAAGGGAACGAAGAATCTACCTCCGCTCCCCTGACTATTATTTATTTAAATATTACTCTTTAAGAATTTTAACCACAATTTCAGAATTGTTGACTCTTACCAGATAAACTCCTGATGACAATGAAGAAACACGGGCTTCATCATTTATAAACTGTCCGGACTGTACCAGCTGACCAGACATATTATAGATCTGGTAGAAATATTTCCCGTTCTCCGCTGCATCAATATAAAGAACATCTTTAACCGGATTGGGGAATAATGTGATCTTGTTTTTTCTAACTTTTTCAACAACATCACTTTCTCCCAATGGAAGAGACGCCTTTGCAGCCGGTAATGAAGTGATCTGAAGTCCTGGAAGAGCGCCTTGCTCATTTCCATTGGCGTCATATTTTATTTTAACACAACGACAGCTCATTGCGAAATAGGGATCATTGTTATCATGAAAAACTGTCAGACGATTGGCTGAAGACGCAGCATCAAACAAGATATTAATAGGTCGGCCAATGTAATTTGAGTTCAATGCAGCCGTCCATATTCCCGGATATTGAAAATTAACAGTATTAAAAGTTCCCGCAGATGTTTGGTTGGCAATTACACTTCTAAAACCTCTGGAACCGGAGTTAGGATAATTCCCTATCCTATAAGCAGGATTATTAAAGGTATACCCAATTGTGCTTAACGAATTAGGATTTCTTACCCTTACACCCAAATAATCCGTAACTACACTGTATGCTGCTCCTACATTTTTATCTTTTTTATACCAAGGTGAGATCCCAAAATCCTGATTGGAATTAAATACATTGTTCATGATATCCGGAATTCTCCAACCTTCAGGACAAGGATCAAAAGGCGATTTTTTGCCACCTCTACCCCATCGGTCTGCAGCTAAATTAGGCTCGGCTGCAAGCCAGTCTGTGCCATTGGTATAAAGAGGCACTGCGCTATTATAAGGAGCAAAAGAACTCGGAATCATATATACCAGAGGATTTTTAACAGAATACAACAAAACCTTTGATACCTTATCTGAAACCTTATCTGTCGCTGTAACATTGGCATTCGCAGAATTAGTATAGGTATTATACGGAATAATATATGATCCCGACAAGTTATTATAAGTTGCACCAGGAAGCGATGTATAAGTTAGCGTTCCGCTAGCAGTATTAGCCCCTAAAAAGATACCGTAAGAAGTTCCGTTATCAGCATTCTGAAAAACAGGAAGCGGATCTTTTCTTCCCCATTGATAATGCAAACCTGCAGAAGCCCTAACCACTGCAAGCTCTGCGGCCGTCGGAGTAAGTGGGTTTACTGCAACCGGAAACGCCTCTGTAGCTCCCAAATTACGATCCATAAACTCGGTTTGAAGAACAGACCTGGCTTTAAGAACATAATTTACATAATTCGTAACATTGGCCATCGGAAGTTCGGTTGTATAATTATAGGATTGAAGAGGCGTATCCGTCACCCAAATATGCCAACTCCAATATACGGGATTGGCAATGCTTCCGTTATGCAAAGTTACCACGGCATTTCCGCTTTGATTAGGATTAATATCAACCAAAATTTTAGAAGCAGAAATAGACGAAATACTACCCGGAGAAGGATTAACCACTGTAAGCTTATTCACCAAATCGGAATTGGTAGTCCAAAGAACATTTGCCTTCAAATTATCAAAACTAGAAGGATTAAGAATCTCCGGATTATTTAAGAATTGACTTTGAACCGAAAAAGCTTTACTTACAGGAATTTCAATGGTAGAAATTTCAGTATTTTTAACGATCTGATAGGTATTAGGATTATTCAAACCTTCTCTGTATTCCTGTTCCTGCGCTATATATTCTGTAGGAAAATCATAACTGTTTACAAGATATAATGGATCTTTTATACATCTGCAACCGTTAGCATCTGAAGTTTGTGCGTACATTAAAGGCATATAAAGATATCTTCCTTTTACACCGGGAAGTCCGACATCAGGAATATCAGCCTGATCTTTATCCGGAATCATCCATAGCATTCTTGCACTTACAGAAGGGGAAGCGTCAAAATGCCTAGGCATCGTTGCTGTCCACAATCCCGTATGATGCTGATCGCTGTATTGCCCTGCATGGGCAAAACGAGTTAATTGTCCTGTACCAGGAAAAACACCCATATTATTACCCGCTACATTGGAAAGATCAAACCCATAATTAGAATACACTCTAAATCCTGTCATAAAACTTGGAACATTAGCATCAGTAGGCTTTATGACATGATATTTATTCGTTTCAAAAAGATCTTTTCCCATATTGGTTCTTACGCCAAAAGGAGAAAAATCAACCCTGATATTATCTGCATATGTTGTAGATCCAAGATTGGCAACCAGGACAGAAGGTATCCGCCATCCGTTCGGACATGGATCAAAGGATGATTTGTCTCTATAAGGCTTAGCACCGTCATCAATATTATAGTTAGTATTAATTTTACCCTGAGCATTATCCGACCATAAATTAAGCTCTCCAAGCCGGCTGTCTATCAGGCTTGCAGATTTTCCAAACCAGTTGATCGGCAGATTTGCGTTGTTATTGTAATATGCAGGTCCAGAATTATCACTTTTATTAATATAAATAAGACTTAAAGGATTTTTTATAGAAAGTTTGATATTATTGCTTACTTCAGCATTAGCCAGCAAAACATATTTAGTAAGATCATCGATTTTAATAGAATTGGTGAAATTTTTAGCCCCTCTATGTCTCACTCTTCCTATGGAACCGCTGGCTTCATAAAAATCATCTATTTTAGTTACCAATGGTGGTATAGGATCTTTTCTTCCCCATTGATAAAGCAATCCACCGCTTTTACTCCAATCATTACTGGTCATGGAATTACTGATGGCTCCTAAATTTCTATCCATCCATTTCCAATCGGAATCAGGAATTGATTCTACTGTACCATCACTCCGTTCACGCCTTATATTACCGAAACTTTTATAAGTCGACCCGTTCGTAGGGTCATCGGTAACCCAAATGTGCCAAGACCAGAAAATTTCACCATTCATTCTAAAAGCGATCACTGCATTTCCTTTTTTAGATTTATTAACGGGAACTTTTATTTTTGCAGCCACTCCAGAATCCAGAATTTCAAGAGAATAATCTGCTCCGGTTTTTATCAAGCCATGAACATCTTCCCATAATACATCAGCGGTAACTGTTCCTGCAGGAATGCCTGCTCCACCAATATATTTACCCTTTTCCCACATTACATAAGCCTTTTTTACAGGCACATATAAACCATCACTATTCTGGCCGGGATCAAAAATATAGCTGTTGGGAGCTTTTGTCCAATCCAGCGGAACAACAACAAATTTCATACGGGACTCACTTCCATTATTTGAATTAACAGATTCTCTATTAATAACATCCGCTTCTTTATTCATTTGTTGTTCTGAAACCTTAATTATTGTATCCGCTTTTTTCTGATACAACTCTTTTGAGTTTTGAGAGAACAAATAATCCTTTACACCTATATTATTTGCAGAATAGGTACTCACTGACAATAAACAAAATATTGCCGTTACATTCTTAATTGACTTTTTCATATTCTTAATTTTTGTGCTGTATTAAAAATACAACATTTAAGCAGACTAAACGCATTAAAATAATTAGATAAAATTAATTTTGCAATTATCTAAAAATCAATACATTACACTTGTGTAAATGAATTTTATTTCGTATATTTATCTGATAATCAGATGTTTATGAATAAAAACAAATTACTTACTTTTGCTAAAAGTATTAAAGATTTTAGATTGAATAGAAAAAAATTACATCCCGTCGAAAACATTGTTTTCATCACCATTTTGGCAGTGATTTGTAACGCCCAAGATTGGGAGGAAGTGGAGGATTTTGGAAACTCAAGGAAAGAGTTTTTCGCTAAATATTTAGACTTGAAAAATGGTGTTCC
>NZ_FPKW01000024.1 GCF_900114875.1 Chryseobacterium limigenitum | reverse complement strand
TACCCGTCTCTCTTGGAGAAGATGCCTACCGCCTTTTTTAAGATATCACGTTCAAGCTTTGTTTCTTCTAGTTCTTTGCGAAGTCTCAATAACTCTTCCCTTATTGGATCAGAGGATATTTGTTTTTCCTTGCTAAGTTTACCTTCTTTGTGAAGTTTTCGCCAATTAACGAGACTTTCTTTACAGATCCCCAATTCTTCAGCTACCGAGGATACATTGCCTCGCTGCTCACTTAAAGATACTGCTTGGATCTTAAACTCTAGACTGTAATTTTTTCTGATCTTTTTCATACTCTTAAAGATAAAGAGTATAAGAATTGTGTCCTAACAAAGTTAGCAACTCCAATCTTTTCCTACTACCAGAAATGAATTACTGAAAGATGTCAATTCATTTGGTACAAAAAAAGAATCTGAGCCTTCAATATCAAAAAAAGCAAGCAATACTTTTATCAAAAAATACTGTATTAACAAAAATGATCAGGTAAAAAGTAAAAACAAAAAAGAACTTTTAGTAGGCCGGGACACAGAAATTAATAAAATCACAGAAATTCTTTGCCGTTTCAGTAAACAAAATGTATTGATAATTGGTGATCATGGCATTGGAAAAACTGCATTAATAGAAGGTTTTGTTCAAAAAAATATTGCAAAACAAATTCCGGATGTACTTTCTGGCCTTCAAGTTTTCGAGATGGATATGGGCGCACTTGTCGCCGGCGCTTCTTATAAAGGCGAAATTGAAGACAGAATTAAAAGTATTGCTCAGGAGCTGAAAGCTTTTCCGAAATCTGTTTTAATTATTGAAGAATTTCATTCGCTTTTTGGAAATCAGGGCTCAGATTCAGGAATTGTAAATCTTTTGAAAAGTGAAATTTCCAATGGTTTGACAATCATTGCAACCTCAACTATTGAAGAATACACGAAAAAAATAGAAAAAGAACAAGGTCTCGCAGGAATGTTCGAACTTCTAAAACTGGAAGAAACAGAAGATGAAACTCACCTGAGAATGCTGAAACAGACATTAGAAGATTATCAGATTCACCACAATATTAAGGTGGATGACGAAACCATGAAGGAGGCCATTCGCCTTTCCAAGCGATACATGAAGGAAAAAAGTCTTCCCGCTTCTGCCATTGATTTGATCGACCATACAATGTCCGTTCTAAAAACAGCAGGAGAATCCTTTTTAAAAGAAAAAAATCATTTATTAATCAAGATCATTCATCTTGAAGATAATACAAATAACTATAATGATTCTGAACGAAAAATACACTCCGAGTGGCAGTTAAAAGATTTGATTGAAAAAACAAAATATCTCATCAGCACTTCAGATACTTATAAAGAAGAAGATCAAATTCCGGAATTTGAAAACGCAGATGAGATTTTAAAATATTCAAGAGAATTAATTGAAAGTGTTGAAAAAATAGCCCAGCAAAAAAGAACGCATATTACAGAACTGGATTTAGCGTTAATAATTTCTCAAAAAACCAACATCCCGATCGGAAAACTGAAAGAAGAAGAAAAACAAAGGCTCAACGACATGGAAAATGTCTTGGCAAAACGCGTTGTCGGGCAAGATCATGCCATTTCCATTGTTTCGGAAGCTGTGCTGGAAACCCGTTCAGGATTAAGTAAAGCCGGACAGCCCATCGGATCTTTCTTCTTTTTAGGACCAACAGGAACCGGAAAAACAGAGCTTGCAAAGTCATTGGCAGAATTTTTATTTCAGGACGAAAATGCTATCATCCGTTTTGATATGTCTGAATTCAAAGAAGAACACTCCGCGGCATTACTTTACGGCGCACCTCCGGGATATGTTGGGTATGAGGAAGGCGGACTTTTAGTGAATAAAATCAGGCAAAAGCCCTACTCTATTGTTCTTTTTGATGAAATCGAAAAAGCACACGCTTCAGTTTTTGATGTTTTTTTACAAATTATGGATGAAGGGAAGCTTCATGACAGATTGGGTAAAGAAGGTGACTTTTCTAATGCAATTATTTTATTTACATCAAACATAGGTTCAGAATTTATTGTTGAATCTTTTGGAAAAGGTGAAATTCCACCGTCATCAAAATTAATGGAAATGATGAGTCGCTTTTTCCGCCCGGAATTTTTAGGAAGATTAACGGAGACCATCCCATTTGCCCCTATCAGCAGAGAAAATGCATTGAAAATCTTTGAAATTCATCTTAAAAAAGAATTACTGGATCTTGTAAAAAATCTAAATATTGAACTTAGCATTACCCAGGAAGCCAAAGCGTTTTTATCAATGGAAGGGTACGACATCAAATACGGAGCAAGGCCTTTAAAAGGTATTATCAGAGGACGATTAAGAAGACCTTTGGCAAAAAAAATAGTTGCAGGTGAATATAAAGAAGGTGATAAAATAGAAGTTTCTTTGGGAAATAACGATCTGATTTGGAAGAAAATTAATTAGATTTAAATTTTTCTTTTACAAATAAAAGCCACAATAATCTTATAGAAAATCATCCCCAAGTTTGTATGTATGTATGTATGTATGTATGTATGTATATACGAAGATTCAATTTTTAAACTCATACATCAATTAACCAAATTCAAACTTTGAATCTGATTTTGGGCGAAAAAAAAAACGAAAATCACACATATTTCTGACCCTTATCATAAATTATACAATAAGATTACAACTTAAACGCCTGTAAATAAATACTCAACAAAACAGTTACCATAACAATTCACAAATTCATAATAATTTATTGAATATTGCATAAAATTATTACATTTAGGAGTTAATAAATAGTTAATTCCAACTTTTTACATATTTATCAATTTTTATCACAAAGAATGCAATCGATTACATTTTTAAGTTTAAAATATAAGATGTAATAAAAATCATCATTAATCACAATTAAAACTAAACTATGCAAATTATAGATTCAGGGCCGAAATATTCATCAGGCACAAAAGCACAGATCAATATGATGTACGTTACCGTTTTGACTTTGGTGGCCACACTGGGCGGGCTTTTGTTCGGATATGACACCGCAGTGATCTCGGGAGCTGAAAAATCAATTCAGGAATATTTGATTATTCCGTTGGGATTGAGTTCGTTGGCGCATGGAGCGACAATTTCCAGTGCTCTGATAGGCTGTATCATCGGAGGTGCGGTTTCAGGATATATTTCAACAAGATTAGGAAGAAAAAAATCATTGATGCTTGCGGCATTTTTGTTCTTCATCAGTGCTTTGGGAGCTGCTTATCCTGAATTTTTATTTTTTAAGCACGGAGAACATTCAATGGGTGTTTTGCTGGCTTTTAATTTTTATCGAATTATCGGCGGTATCGGTGTTGGACTTGCTTCTGCGGTTTGCCCGATGTACATTGGTGAAATTGCCCCCGCCGAAGTTCGCGGAAGACTGGTTTCTCTAAACCAGTTTGCCATTATTTTCGGAATGCTGGTCGTTTATTTTGTTAATTGGGGAATTGCTGATGGCAAAAGCATTGAATGGATTAATCAGATCGGATGGCGTTACATGTTTTTATCATTAACGATTCCTGCCGCGTTATTCGGGGTTCTATTATTTTTTGTTCCGGAAACGCCACGTTATCTTACCTTAATTAAACAGGATGATGAAGCGTTGAAAATTTTAACCAAAATAAACGGTGAAGCAAGAGCAAAAGAGATATTTTTTGAGATAAAAGGAACCGTTGCAGAACATAAAAGTGAAATTTTCGCTTTCGGAAAAACAGTAATCATTATTGGGATTTTGCTTTCTGTTTTTCAGCAATTTGTAGGAATTAATGTGGCTTTATACTATGCCCCAAGGATTTTTGAAAGTATGGGTGTTCATAAAGATGCATCCATGTTGCAAACTGTTGTGATGGGATTGGTCAATGTAGTCTTCACGGTTGTTGCTATTTTTACGGTTGATAAATGGGGACGAAAACCTTTATTGATCGTAGGTTCCATCGGCATGGCAATCGGAATGTTTGCGATCGCCATTTTCTCGTATTATCATATTATCGGGATTGCAACATTGGTTTTCATCATCGTTTATACCGCTTCTTTTATGATGTCCTGGGGGCCGATTTGCTGGGTTTTAATCTCAGAAATCTTTCCTAATAAAATCAGAGGTTCTGCCATTGCTATTGCAGTTGCCGCACAATGGGCAGCCAATTATCTGATCTCTTCTACCTATCCTTTTATGATGGAATTCAGTGGAGCTTTTACGTACGGTTTTTACGGCGTGATGAGCGTTTTATCATTAATTTTTGTCTGGAAAATGGTTCCTGAAACAAAAGGAAGATCATTGGAAGACATTGAAAAAATCTGGAAAAAGTAAAGTATTTTTTATATCAGTTAGTAAAATAGGGCATCGATTTTTCGGTGTCCTATTTTGGTTAAATCAACCACACATTTTTGGTATTTAAATTCATCATAAAATGTCATTTTTTATGATAAGTACCATTGATTATATGTAAGTACAGCATTTTGTCTCATACAGAAAACAGCCTTAAAACAAAGATAACTAAGCATTTAAATACATTTTATCTTTAATTTAGTCATACCCCACCATAACCTGATATAAAATACATAATATTTCCTGTCTGATAGTTATAATTTGATTAAATTTACCTCAACAACATATATCGTTTTGATATATAAAAAACAGCTAGAAAAACTCATTTATGAATAAGAAAAGTGCCACCATATACGATATTTCAAAGAAAATTAATGTGAGTGTGGCAACTGTTTCCAGAGCGCTTAATGATCATCCGAGGATAAGTCAGGCAACGAAAGATTTGGTGAAAAAAACCGCCAAAGAAATGAACTATAAGCAGAATAATCTTGCCAAAGCCCTAAAAAGTGGTGAAACAAAAAACGTAGGAATTATCGTTCCTTTTGTTAATACCAACTTCTTCTCCTCCGTTATCCGCGGAATTGAAGAAGAACTTTCTCCGCACGGTTATCACGTAATTATCTGCCAGAGTCACGAAGATGTAAATATTGAAAAAAGACACTTAAATACGTTGCTGAATGCTCAGGTTGACGGGATTTTCATGTCCGTTTCGAAGACAACTATTGATACAGAACATATTCAGAGTATTTTAGATACAACCAATACGCCGATCATCTTTTTTGATAGAAAAAAGGATATTCCGGGCATCAGTACCATCGTTATTGATGATTACCGAGGCGGTTACATGGCTACCGAACATTTAATTAAAGAAGGTTATAAAAATATTTGTCATTTTGCAGGAGATCTTAATCTTGAGATCTATCAAAACCGTCTTAACGGCTATAAACAAGCTTTAATTGATCATAATTTTCAGGTAAAAGAAGACAATATCATTATCACAGGAAGTTCGATTGAGGAAGGAATTGATGCTGTTAAAAAGTTTTGGGATAAAAAATCTATCCCCGATGCGATATTTTCATCGAGTGATTTTGCGGCATTAGGCGCTTGTCAGGAATTGAAAAAACGTAAGATTAAAATACCTCAGGAAGTAGCAGTTATTGGCTTTTCAAACGAACCTTTTACTCAATTTATGGAGCTTCCGATGAGTTCTGTAGACCAAACTCCCGTTATCATGGGGAAAATGGCCGGACAGGTATTTATTGAAAGCGTAAAGGAAAATGGTTCCGGAGTTTCTATTGAGAAAAAAGTGGTATTGGCACCGCAGCTTTATATTAGGAAGTCTTCGAAAAGGAAGTAGTTTTAGTTAGTTTAAAGACATACAAAAGTGGATCTGGATAATCAATCTCTTTATATTATTCTTGGCGGCATTGGTCAAATTATCTTATGGTTATTTTATAAAATATTAAGAAACACAAAAATATTTTTGATAGTATTAATATTAGCAATTTTGCTTGCTTTGCTTGGATATCTTAATATCAGCCGCGAATCACTAAAAATGCCAAACGGTAATGCTGCTACATGGGCATTCTTGCCTTTATTTTTTATGATATATTACTGGATACTCAGAAATTTATTTCTGATAATTTTCGGAAATGAACCTTTGATGACTGGTTATATGCAATCAAGCTGGGAACAAGGCGAGTATAGAAAACTACACATGGGTGATGCTATTTTTACAGTATTGACTTTAGTTTTACCATTTTTGACAACTTTACTCTTTTAATAAAAAATACCAATATTTATTTAATTTGAAAATATGGAAAAGAAACATTTAACTGATGAAGAATTTAAAAAGCTTGTAATAGAAATAGCTATAAAAATTTCGCCAATCTTAGTAGAGAAAAAACCTGATTCGTGGTCAGCAGCAGAGAATATAGCAATATATTCAAAAGATATTGCTGAAGCAGTAAGAAGTATTTTGATTGATCCAAGTGGTAAAAGTTTATAAACACAGATTACAAATCCCCGCTATCAATCCAAGAGAAAATGCCTCCCACAAATGTAGAAAGCATTTTCAACCCTAATATTTATATAATTAAAACAATTATAAACTTACTCCCCGTCTCCAGGGAATAAAATCGTTTTGATTCAAAATTGCGGCTTTTGTTTTTACCTCTCCGCTTGCGACTTCGATGATAAATTCTAAAAGCTCTTCTGCCTTTTCGTCGATTGTTTTTTCGCCTGTAATCACGTCTCCTGTGTTGAAATCGATGATGTCGGGCATTCTTTGTGATAAAGAAGTGTTTGACGAAATTTTTACAACGGGAACTACCGGATTTCCGGTCGGAGTTCCCAAACCTGTAGTGAATAAAACTACGTTTGAGCCTGAACCAACCAAAGCAGTTGTACATTCCACGTCATTTCCGGGGGTGCATAATAAATTTAAGCCCGGTTCTTTGATATATTCTGTGAAATCGAGAACGTCATTTATCGGTGACGAACCACCTTTTTTAGCCGCTCCTGCAGATTTCATGGCGTCGGTTATCAGCCCATCTTTAATATTCCCCGGTGACGGATTCATATCAAATCCTGAACCAGCAGCAACGACTGATTCTTCAAAATCTTTCATTAACTGTAAAAATCTTTCTGCATCATCTTCATTCACACAGCGATTCACCAATTCCTGCTCTACTCCACATAATTCCGGAAATTCGGAAAGGATGGTTGAACCACCGATTCCAGCCATTAAATCTGATAATTGTCCTAAAACCGGATTGGCAGAAATTCCTGAAAAACCGTCTGAGCCACCGCATTCCAAGCCTAAAACTAACTTAGAAATTGGAGCTGGTTTTCTTTCGATTTCATTGGCTTGTTTGATCGCTTCGTAAGAGTCTTTGATGATTCCATTAAGCATTTCATCAACGGTTCCCGATTTTTGCTGTTCGTAAACGATGATCGGTTTTTTATTATTCGGACTTATTTTTTGCAATGCATCCGTAAAAATCTGAACCTGCAAATTCTGACAACCCAAACTCAAAACCGTTGCTCCGGCTACATTCGGATTATTCACATAACCTGCCAATAACCTTCCCAATGCTTCTGCATCCTGACGAATACCGCCACAACCGCCTTGGTGCGTGATGAATTTTACATCTATATTTTTAAAAACTCTAGAGTTTTGATCTTCTTCAACAACAGTTTCCGCTTCAGAATTATTGATTAATGATCTTAATAATATCTGATGTTTTGTTGCTTTTTCAAACAACAATTCTTTTTCAAAAACATCTTTTAGAATCTCTACATTTCTATTTTCACAAAAAACCAATGGAAAAAATAACCACACGTTTTCTGTTCCGACCTGCCCGTCTTCTCTGTGATATCCCATGAAAGTTTTATCCTTCCATTTATCAACATTCGGAGCGGTCCAAGCAGTTGTTTCTGTTTTGCCTTCTACTTTTGCGCTTTGGTGCTTAACGTTTTCAGTTGTGATAACCTCTCCTTCTTGGATTGGCTGACTGGCTTTTCCCACCAAAACACCATACATAATGATCTCGTCTCCAATCGCAAGATCTTCAGTCACGAATTTGTGTTTCGCCTTCGTGTCTTTTATAATGTCATACGTAAGATCACCCAAAGTAACAGTTTCCCCCTGCGTCAGATCAACCAATGCCACTGCTACATTATCTTTGGGATTTACTTTCAGTACTTTCTTTTGCATAATTTTTTAAGAATAAAATTGTATAAAGTTGTGATATGCAGTTTCAATATCGTCGTGGTCTATTTCCCACAATGCTTTTGCTACCGCAGATTTCAAACCGTTAACCTTTGTAAGGTCTGCGTCCCAGAAAATGGTTTCGCTTAACGCCAATTCTGCGACTTTCTCATAATCTTCGTTTGCCCAGATCTCTTTGAATCTAGTGACAATCGCTTCTTCATCATTTATCGGTAAAGATTTTTCTCCAAAATTCCCTTGATAGAATCTGATTAAACTTGCCAATGAGAAGGTTAAATTAAGCGGTAATTTATGGTTAATTTCAACATATTTCAACAAACTCGGAAGAATTCTCACCTTAAATTTAGAAACAAAATACAATGCGATACTTGCCTGATAATGCTTGATAAAAGGATTTCTGAATCTGTCGAAAACTTCTTCAGCAAAATCTTTCAGTTCATTTTCATCTAATCCTAATGTAGGATTTACTTCATTAAAAATCGTTTCATTTAAAAATTTACCTAAAAATTGATTATCGATAGATTCTTTTACCGTTTCTTTTCCTGATAAAATCGCCGGAGCCAACATTAAAGTATGACCACCATTCAAAATTCTCACTTTTCTCAAACGATATGGCTGAATATCATCAACAACCAAAATCTGCTCGTCAATTTTATCAAAAGGAATTCTTTCTTTTAAATTTGCCGCATCCTGAATCACAAAAAGTAAAAATACTTCCGAAACCACCATCATCTGATCTTCGTAATCCAATTGGTCTTCGTACGTTTCTACATCATCTTTTGGATAACCCGGAACGATTCTGTCTACCAATGTATTATGGAAATAATTATTTTGTTCAATCCATTGCACAAAGTTAGAATCTAAATTCCAAAGTTGGGCATATTTTAAGATAATTTCTTTTAAAGCTAAAGCATTGTCCTCAATCAATTCACAAGGAATAATTCTCAACCCTTTATCTTCCGCTCCATTGAAATGTTTGAATCTTTCGTGTAATAAAACCGTTAGTTTCGCAGGAAAATTCTTGTGCGGACCAGCGTAGTTATTTTCTGATTCGTCGTAAGCAATTCCTGTTTCTGTTGTATTGGAAAAGATAAATTCTAATTCTTCTTCTTTCGCTAACGCTAAGAATTCATCATAATTTGTATAAGGATTGATCGACTTCTGAATCGCAGAAATCACTTGTTTTGTATCAATGATCTCCCCTTTTTTAATTCCTCTAGAGAAAAGCGTGTATAAATTATCCTGCTCTTCCAGTTTATGAACCGAACCGCCTGCCGTTGGCTGAACGTTTACGATTCCGGCATTAAATCCTGCTTCTTTATTTAATTTATCAATCACATAATCTGTGAATCCTCTCATGAAATTTCCGCCTCCAAACTGTACAATTTTGATTGGAAGTTTTTCCTGAGAACCGCGTAATTCACGATTTAATTTTTGTTTTGTCTGATTTTCCATCTTTTTTAACTCGATGATTTTGTTTTTTAAAGCAAAGTCCGCAAAGTTTTTTTTTTTGCTTGAAATGCCGTTTATTTTTCGTTCGCAAAGGCGTTTCACTCAGCTAAGGGCATTACAACCCTTGCTTCCTTATCTATTTATTTTATTTAAACCATTAAGGTTAATTTATTTACTTATCACTTTATATTTTGGAACCAATGTTTTCATTACAATCCATGCAATAAGGTAAGCCACTGCGCAGATTGAAAAAATGATCATATATCCTTTATCAATTCCGTCTGAAACTACTGCTCCGGACTTTTTTAACTGCTCAAAGAAACCATCCGGTAAACGATCGTTGATGTACTGAGGATATTTTTCCAACAAAGGAACTCCGTCCACTGTTGACCAAGCTTTATGAGCATGATCGAATAATACTCCAGAAGATTTATTAATGATAAACGAACCGATTCCACCTGCCATTCCGCCAATTCCTGTGATGGTTGCAATTGCTTTTTTCGGAAACATATCGCCTACAGTCGAGAAAATATTTGCTGACCAAGCCTGGTGAGCAGCACCTGCAATACCGATAATTAAAACAGGAATCCAATAGGTTGCACTCCCTAATGGTTGTGCTAAAAGTGCTAGCAAAGGGAAAAATGCGAAAATCAACATCGCTTTCATTCTTCCTGAATAAGCGTTCATTCCTTTCTTTTCAACAAAATATTTTGGAAGCCAACCACCGATGATCGACAGTAAAGTGATCATATAAAGAACGAATAATGGTAATGCACTCTGTGTGGAATCCATCCCATACACTGAACTTAAATAAGCCGGTGTCCAGAATAAAAAGAACCACCAAACGCCGTCTGTCATAAATTTTCCGAACGCAAACGCCCAAGTCTGCCTGTAGCTGAAACATTCTTTGAATGTAAATACTTTTTCCGGAACAGAAGTGTCTTCATTGGGAAGATCGTCCTGATCCTGATTAATATACGTTAATTCATGTTCGTTAACTCTCTTGTGTAAATGCGGTTTTTTGTAAACAAATACCCAAAGTCCCATCCATACAAATCCTAGCGCACCAATAATGATAAATGCCCATTCCCAACCCATTGATTTTGCAATAAAGGGGATCGTAAGGGGTGCTGCCAAAGCTCCGACTGTTGCTCCTGCATTCCAGATACTTGTAGAAAACGCTCTGTCTTTTTTAGGGAAATATTCCGCCGTAGTTTTAATTGCTGCCGGAAAATTTCCTGCTTCACCAATTGCCAGTACGAAACGTGCAAAAATGAACAGTGTAACACTCGTACTGATGATCGCAGAGGTATTGGAAACCGTAGAAATCAGTTCTTTTGAACCATGAAAACCAGCTAACCAGTTTCCGGTAAGAATTCCAGATGTACCAATTCCGCAGAATGCATGTAAAACCGCACCAATAGACCAAATACCTATTGCCCAAAGAAAACCTTTTTTCGTATCCATCCAATCCACAAACTTTCCTGCGAAAAGCATTCCTACCGCATAAAATATAGAAAATAATGCAGTAATGTTTCCGTAATCGTTGTTATTCCAGTGAAATTCGGGTGCGATAAAATCTTTCCAAGTTAATGACAACACCTGACGATCCAAATAATTGATCGTAGTAGCAAGAAATAACAGAAGACATATCGTCCATCTGTAGGTAGTCGGTTTAAGAGATTTAACTGAACTCATATTAATTTAGAATTAGTTCGCTTTTTGTTTGTTTTAATAATGATGTTTGTTTTTAACGCAAAGTCCGCAAAGTTTTTTTTGCCAACTGTATTACTTATTTTAAGTTCGCAAAGGCGTTTCACTTAACTAAGACCACAAAGTGTTTTAGTTTATTTAATCATTATTATTTTAAAGTCTGAATAATTTCCAGCACTTTTTTAGTTTCGTTTTCTATGGTTGTATAGTCTTTAGCGAGCATCAATTCTTTACTTACCAATTTACTTCCCATTCCCACGGCAGAAACACCTGCTTTGAACCAGCTTTCAATGCTTTCTTTTGTAGTATCAACACCTCCTGTCGGCATGAATTTCAGGTTTGGGAAAACATCTTTAATGGCGCTCATAAATCCGGTTCCCAAAGAATTACCCGGGAATAATTTAATGAAAGTTACTCCTGAATTTTCAGCTTCGATAATTTCAGTCGGAGTCATACAACCCGGACTGTACAACAAGTCTTTTGGAATTAAAAATTCTGCAACTTCCGTCACAAAACCCGGGCTGATAAAGAAATCTGCACCCACTTTATAATATTCTTCAGCTTGCTGTACATTCTTTATTGTTCCGATTCCCAAAAGCATTTCAGGCATTTCTGCGTTACGGATTTCTACCATCTTTGTGAAATTACTCAATGCAGCTTCGCCACGGCTTGTATATTCTACCGCACGGATTCCTGCTTTGTAAAGTGATCTCAATATTTCTAAAGTCACTGCCTCATCAGTATTATAGTATAGAGGCAAAACTCCTTGGCTGATGATCGTATTTGTAACTGATTGAATTTTTGTCATTTTGCTTAATTATCTTGTTTAAAAATAATTTTTGATGGGATTAAATCCATCCTTTAGTATGCTGTACTTGCAAGACTTTTTTTAATTATCTCTTGATGCGTCCACCGGAATCCCCGTTCATCACTTCCAGAATATCTTCTGCGCTGCTGTAATTAATATCACCTAAAATAGTATGTTTTATTGCGCAGGCTGCGTTGGCAAATTTTAATGCTTTTTCGTCATCAAAATTGATTAAACCGTAAATTAAACCTGCTGCAAAAGCATCACCTGTCCCGATTCTGTCGACTACAGGATTAACTTCCAAAAGTTCCGTTTCAAAATAATTGTCTTCAACTAAAGCTCTTCCCTGCGTTTGCTGAGAACTTGCTGTAACGCCAATTCTTATCTTGTCGAAAATCTTATGAATAGAAGGAATTTGTTGTTTTAATTCTTTACAGGCTTCGATGAAACCTTCTTTATCTGATGAAAACTGAGTTCCGAGAATTTCATTAATTTCATTCACTCCACCGATAAAAATCGTTGAATATGAAACCAATTCTTTCAAGACTTCATTTCCGTTTTTGCCATATTTCCAAAGGTTTGAGCGGTAAGCCGAGTCTGATGTAACTTCAATTCCCAATTCGCGGGCAGTTTGCAACCCTTCTTTTAAACTTTCATAAGCCGATTCGGAAATTCCGGGGCTGATGCCGGTCCAATGGAAATATTTGCAGCCTTCAAGGGCTTTTTTCCAGTCAATTTGTTCAGATTTAATGTTTGCGAAAGAACCGTTCAATCTGTTGTAAGCAATTCTGCTGGCACGAACTGATGAACCGACTTCTAAAAAATACAAACCTAAAGGATGCTCATTTTTGTTGATGAAAGTCGTATCAATCCCAAAACTTTTGATGAAATAAACTGCCGATTCACCCACAAAATCATCAGAAACACTGCTGATATGTCTCACGTCACAACCCATTGTTGCCAATGAAGATGCTACATTAAGCTCTGTTCCGCCAAAAAAGAATTCCATTTCGTGGCTTTGCTTCATCGTTCTGTTTCCGGGTGGCGAAAGTCGCATGATGACTTCTCCGAATGTGACTATTTTGTTGCTCATTGTTTTAATTAACTCTCTTTATTTTAACCACAAAAGACACAAAAGCTTTTAACACTTTAGCAATCTTGAAGTTTAATACATTGAAAATAAAAGATCACATAAGTTAAAAATCTTCGATTTTTCTTCTTAAAATTCTTAGTGATTTAAAATTTTACTTTTTATTTCTCGCAAACTTTATTCAATTTGAAATTTAAAAATCAAAATAATTTTTAGCATTATGATAACAAATATCTGAAATTGTTTTACCAATCAGTTCGATATCGTCAGGTAATTCACCGTTTTTCATCTCTTCACCGAAAAGATTACACAATACTCTTCTGAAATATTCGTGTCTCGGGTAAGAAAGGAAACTTCTGGAATCTGTCAACATTCCAACGAAACAGCTGATCAATCCCATGTTTGAAAGAGCATTCATCTGCTTGATCATTCCGTCTTTCTGATCAAGGAACCACCATCCTGAACCGAACTGTACTTTTCCTTTGATGCTTCCATCATTGAAATTCCCGATCATTGTCGCGAAAATCTCGTTGTCGGCAGGATTTAAGTTATATAAAATGGTCTTCGTTAAGTTATCTTTTCCGTCTAAAGTGTTTAATAATTTAGACAAAGTTTCAGCCTGAACGAAGTCACCGATAGAATCCCAACCCGTATCTGGACCTAGAATTCTGTGCATTCTTTCGTTATTATTTCTCAATGCGCCCAAGTGGAACTGCTGAACCCATCCAAATTTATGATAAGCTTCGCCTAAGAATAATAAAATAGCTGTTTTGAACTGATTCACCTGTTTTTCAGCGATCACTTTTCCTGATAATTTATCATTGAAAATAGTACTCACTTCTGCTTCTGAAGCTTCTTCGAAAGAAATATTGTTCAATCCGTGGTCGCAAAGTCTGCATCCGTTTCCGTGGAAATATTCAATTCTTTTTAGTAAAGCATCACATAACGTTTGGTAAGAATTAATTTCAATTCCGGCAGATTCGCCTAGCTTTGAAATGTAATCTGCAAAGTTGTGGTTTTCAATCAAAATCGCTTTATCAGGGCGGAAAGCCGTACTTACTTTAATGCTGAAATCGCTTTTCGCCAAATCCTGATGATAATTCAATAGATCTGTAGGATCTTCCGTTGTGCACAGAGATTCTACATTCATCATTTTTAATAAACCTCTTGTCGATTTTTCAGGAGTCTGAAGTTGAGCGGTGATATTTTCGTAAATTTCTGATGCATTGCTTTCATTTAACAATTCATCAATTCCGAAATATCTTTTTAATTCTAAATGTGTCCAGTGATACAAAGGGTTTCTCAATGTATACGGAACAGTTTTAGCCCAAGCCTCAAATTTTTCTTTATCTGAAGCATCTCCCGTGATGAATTTTTCGTTCACGCCCATGGTACGCATCGCTCTCCATTTGTAATGGTCGCCGGCAATCCAAACCTTTGAGATATTTTCGAAAACGGTGTCTTCTGCAATATCTTTGGGAATCAAATGATTATGATAATCAATGATCGGTTGCTTTTCTGCATACTTGAAGTATAATTCTTCAGCGTATTTATTTTGTAATAAAAAATTATCTGTAATAAAAGGTTTCATTCTAATCTAATTCTGTTGTTACTCATTAGCCGGTTTCCCGATCGTTGCCAAAATTCCGCCATCAACGTAAATAATCTGTCCGTTGACAAATCGGCTTGCATCTGAAGCCAGGAAAATAGCTGTCCCAGCAAGGTCTTCAGGGTTTCCCCATCTTCCTTGCGGAGTTCTGCTAATGATAAAATCGTTAAAAGGATGTCCATCCACTCGGATTGGTTCTGTCTGGGAAGTTGCAAAATATCCGGGACCGATTCCGTTCACCTGAATATTGTGTTTTGCCCATTCTGTCGCCAGATTTTTGGTAAGCATTTTCAGGCCGCCTTTTGCAGAAGCGTATGCCACTACATTGTCGCGACCCAACTCGCTCATCATCGAGCAGATGTTGATGATCTTTCCGGATTTTCTTTTGATCATATGTTTGCCGACTAATTTCGACATGATAAAAGGCCCTGTAAGATCCACATCAATTACTTTTCTAAAGTCTTCTACCTCCATCTCAATCGCCGGAATACGTTTGATGATTCCTGCATTATTGACAAGGATGTCTATTTTTCCATGGGTAGCTTCCATAAGCGCTACTTTCTGAGCGGCTTCCAGCTCGTCCGTCACATCAAAAAGATATCCGGTTGCTTTGTAGCCTTTATCGTGATAATAGTTTAAAGCTTCCTCTAATTTTGACGGCGTTGTGCTTGTGATCGCCAGTTCAGCACCTGCAGCGGCAAGACCTTCAGCCATTGCCATTCCTAATCCGTGAGTACCGCCAGTTACAACGGCTACTTTACCGGATAAATCAAATAAATTCATTAGAAAAATTACTTTAGTTCGTTAGTTTTGATACCGTCCATATCGCCGTAGTCCATATTTTCCCCGGCCATACCCCAGATAAAAGTATAATTGGACGTTCCTACCCCTGAGTGGATAGACCATTCCGGAGATAGTACAGCTTGACGGTTTTGCATAAAAATATGACGCGTTTCCTGAGGCTGTCCTAAGAAATGACTGATCGTCTGCCCTTCTTCCAAATCAAAATAGAAATAAGCTTCCATTCTTCTGGTGTGGGTATGTGAAGGCATTGTATTCCAAACACTTCCCGGGTGAAGTTCTGTCATTCCCATTTGTAATTGACACGTTTCAAGAACAGAATTGACTATCAGTTTGTTGATCGTACGCTTGTTGGCATATTTCTCTTCACCTAATTCTACAATTTCAGCTTCGTTTTTCGTGATCTTTTTTGTAGGATAAGTGTGATGCGCCGGAGCTGAGTTGATGTAAAAATAAGGTTGATCATCACCCGATTTTTCAAATACTACTTCTTTTGCACCTTTACCAATATATAAAGCTTCCTTGTTTCCAAGCTCATATACTTCGCCATCTACCGTTACTTTTCCGGCACCGCCAACGTTGATGATCCCCAACTCTCTCCTGTCCAGGAAATTCTCGGCTTTCAAATCGTCTGTTGGTTCCAGTTTTAAAGCTTGTGTTGAAGGCATGATACCTCCTACAATAAGCCTGTCGTACATAGAATAGACTAATTTTATCTTATCTTCATTAAATAAATCATTGATTAGAAACTCCCTCCTAAGATCCTCAGTGGTATACTTTTTTGCATCTTCAGGATGGTGGGCGTAACGAAATTCTGATTGTGTCATACTACTTGATTTTTATACTTTTCTTTTTGCGGTTTTCTCAAACCTGTTAAACTTTGCGTAATCGATTGCATAAAATTACACCAAAATTTGATAGAATTACTGTTGGGATAAATATATAATTATTCTTTAATTAGTTAACAAAAAATTAAT
Organism: Chryseobacterium limigenitum; assembly: GCF_900114875.1. Classification (GTDB taxonomy): domain Bacteria; phylum Bacteroidota; class Bacteroidia; order Flavobacteriales; family Weeksellaceae; genus Chryseobacterium; species Chryseobacterium limigenitum. The sequence goes on along the minus strand of NZ_FPKW01000024.1, from coordinate 40,987 downwards.
TTTAATTTACAATCACCTGAAAAACAGACTTATAATTTTAAATTTTTAAAAAAAATAAAGAAATTTTCATGAAAATTTATGCGTAAAAATTAACCAAAAGTTAATCCTAGCCTTTAATTTTAAATAAAATCATGCCAAAATAAAGCAGTAAAATAAGAGTTACAAAATCCTTAATAATAACTTCATTTCACTATACATATGATGCGTATTAAGTTTAATCATTAACATTAAAGAAAAACGGTTAAAAATATTAACTTAAAAAGATGACAAAAATCAGGAAAACTGATGAAATTTTGAGTTTGGGTATCAATTTTGGGAATTTTTAAGACAAAAAAACAGTCATTTTTAAAGTAAATTTTAAGTTTCCGAATATTAAACAGTAAAAAAAATCATGTATTTTAAAAATATTTCAATATTCACTAATTAACTAATAAATATTTAATTATCAGTTAATTAAAATTGAATAACTAACAAATGTTCTGTTAAATTTAACAACTTAAACAATCAAATTAATGAAAAAATAATATTTTTTTCTTTGCGTAATGGAAAATAATATTAGTTTAGAAGCCAAGATATTTTATAATGAAAAATTACGCAATCGATTGCACTTGAATAAAGCGTACAATTTTTAAAAATATTAATCACTAAAAAGAATAGAATACTTACTAAATCCACAAACAAAAAAGCAACAAAGCTTGAAAAAAAACTTTCAACCAAAGAATTAAAACTATAAGGATACAATAATGGATAAAAGAGTACAATCAGTAAAGTGGTTATATTTAACTTTCTTTCTACTTCCTGTCCTTGCAATGGCTCAAGAAAAAGAAACGAAAGCAGAAAAAGAAACCAAAATCGATGAAGTGGTTTTGGTAGGATATTCCAGAGTTTCTAAAAAAGATGTTACCAACGCCGTTGGTTCTGTAAAAGCCGAAGCTGTAAAGGATATGCCTGTTAACAGCGCTGCAGAAGCCATCCAGGGAAGAATTGCCGGTGTACAGATCACTGCAAGTGAAGGCTCGCCCGGTGCAGAAGTTGAAATTAAAGTAAGAGGTGGTACTTCTATCACACAGAGTAATGCGCCCTTATATATCGTAGACGGAATCCAGATGGATAATGCACTATCTATCATTTCACCGAAAGAAATTGAATCAATTGAAGTATTAAAAGATGCTGCTTCCACTTCTATCTACGGATCGAGAGGTGCAAACGGGGTTGTGATAATTACAACAAAAGGAGGGCGCAAAAAGGCGGTTACAACGATTAACTACAGCGGTTACACAGGGGTTAGAAAAATCACGAATACGATTCCGGTTTTAGATCCTTATGAATTTGTAATGTACCAGTATGAACTTTACAACAAAAACGGTGTCGCTGAAGATATTACAGCTTTTAATACAAGATATGGAACGTATGACCAACTTGCGACCAAATATCAGAATATTAAAGAAAGAGATTGGCAAAATGAGCTTTTCGGACAAGAAGCATTCAACTTTACGCATAATTTAAGCTTAACAGGAGGATCTGACAAATCTGCATTTTCATTAACATTAAATCATGTGGAAGAAGACGGTATCATGCTAAATTCTGGTTTCAGAAGAAGTATGGCCAACTTTAAATATGATTATGATGTTTCTAAAAAATTAAAAGTTGGATTCAACGCAAGATACAGCCGACAGCTAATTTCCGGAGCAGGAACTTCTGCTACAGGATCTCAGGGAACAAACAGACTGAGAAATGCGGTAAGATATCAACCTTTCGAAGGAGGAAGTAATGTTCCTGTTGACGATTTTGATCCTAACTACGCAACAAATACCAATTTGGTAAATCCTTTATTGTTGAATGACAATGAAATAAAGGACGCAAGAACCAATGACTTATTATTAAACGCCTATTTAAACTATAATATTACGAAAGACTTAACTTTCAGAAGTGTTGTAGGTTATGTACAGAAAGATAATTTTGTGAATCAGTTTTGGGGAACTATTACAAGTGATGCCAGAGCGAATAACAATCAGCCGATTGTACAGTTAACAAGAAACCAAACCAGAAGAATTACCAATACGAATACTTTAAACTATACAAAGAAATTCGGAAATCATAAACTTGATTTATTATTGGGTCAGGAAACGGTACAGACCGATGGTGAAGTATCCAGTACTTACACAAAATGGCTTCCGGTTTCTATTCTTCCTAACGAAGCATTTGCCAATATTCAGGCGGCAAGTCCGCCATCAGGAATGATTCAGGATGCACCAAAAACAAGTGCATTACCTCCGGACAGATTAGCTTCTTTCTTTGGGAGAGTCAACTATATTTATGACAACAAATATATCATAACGGCTTCTGTAAGAGCGGATGGTTCTAATATTTTTGGTCCTGAAAATAGATGGGCAACATTTCCTGCGCTTTCAGTAGCATGGAAAATGAAGGAAGAAAAATTCCTTAAAAACAAAGAATGGCTGGATGAGCTTAAACTTCGTTTTGGATATGGTTTAGCCGGAAACAACAGAATTACCCCTTATTTATACAATACATTCTTTACTACATCTACAGATTTCGGATATACTTTCGGAAGCGGTGTGACGCCTGGAGCGACTACCGGAACTGTTTTAGCCAATCCTAACATCAAATGGGAAGCTACTGTTTCTAAAAACCTAGGGATTGATTTCGGATTTTTCAACGGAAGATTATACGGTAGTGTAGACGGATATATTACCGATACAAAGGATCTTTTGGTTTTAGCTAAAATTCCACAGACTTCAGGTTATGATTCTCAATTTCAAAATTCAGGGAAGACTCAGAATAAAGGAGTTGAAGTTTCATTAGGAGCTATTATCGTAAATAAAGAAAACTTTACATGGAAGACTGATTTTAATATCTCTGCCAACAGAAATGTTATTAAAAGTTTAGGCGCCAGTAATGGGCCAAACAGTACTCAATATCTTGTAGCTTCGGGATGGGTAAATAATTTATTTGATTTTATTGCTAAAGTTGGAAACCCTGTAGGAACTTACTACGGGTATGTTACGGAAGGAAGATATGAAATCAGTGATTTTGATTATAATTCAACAACACAAGCCTATACTTTAAAAACAGGAGTTGCGAGTAGCAGTGCGGTAGCAAACGGTTCAAAACCAATCCAGCCGGGAGATCTTAAATTAAGAGATCTTAATGGTGACGGGCAGATCACAGCAGCTGACCAGACAGAGTTAGGAAGCGCTCAGCCAAAGTTTTTCGGAGGTTTCAGTCAGACTTTCAGATACAGAAACTGGGATATGAGCTTATTCTTTAATTTCTCTGTTGGAAATAAAGTGTACAATGCTAATAAAGTAGAGTTTACCACTCAATATTTATACAGAGACAACAACATGGCTGCGGAAGTTGCAGACAGATGGAGATGGTTTGACAATAACGGTGTTAAAGTGAATGATCCCACTGCCCTAGCCGCTTTGAATGCTAATACAACAATGTGGACACCTCCACAGGGAAATTACATTTTACATTCCTATGCCATTGAAGATGGATCTTTCTTAAGATTAAACAATGTAACGATAGGATACAGCCTTCCGAAAAATTCATTAGAAAGCCTTGGTATCAAGAATTTCAGGTTATACGCTACGGTTAATAATCTATTTACCATTACAGGTTATAAAGGTTACGACCCTGAAGCAAGTACAAGAAAAAACCCTTTAACTCCGGGGGTAGATTATGCTGCATATCCTAGAAGCAGATTTATTTTAACAGGTGTTGATATAACCTTTTAATTAAAACTTAAACATGAAAAAGACAATAATTATTTTAAGTTGCATCCTGTCCTTAACTACGCTTAATTCATGTAATGATTATCTGGAAGCAGAAAATTATTCAAGTGTGGCAGAAGCGCAACAATTTGACAGTACAGCAGATACATTTTCCGCATTGGTAGGGGTTTACAGCCAGCTTGCCGGTGATGATGGATATGGACAAAGATTATCATTGATCTATCCTCATTCAAGTGACGACTTCAGAACTTCAGGAGATTACAACTGTAACGACAGAAGAGGAATTGCTACGTTCGGATCTTGCCCTACCAATACAGAACTTAATAAACCTTTCTTAAAATTATATTCAGGAATTGAAAGAGCGAATCTTTGCATTAAAAACATTCCGCTTTCTCCGGTTTACCAGACAGGTTCTGATGCCGATAAAAAATTAATGGATCGCTATCTTGGTGAGGCATTAACCTTAAGAGCTCAATTTTATTATGAATTAATAAGAAACTGGGGAGATGTTCCGTTTCAGGATAAACCGTCTGCAGATCTTGAGGATCTTTATCTTGCAAAAACAGACAGAGATTTTATCTACGAAAGAATGATCTCTGATCTTGCACAGGCTTCAGTATTAGTTCCGTGGAGATCAGAAGGAAGCACAACCAATGCAAGAATTTCCAAAGGTTTCGTAAAAGGTCTTAGAGCAAGAATTGCATTAGCGAGAGCAGGATATTCTTTAAGAAGAAGCCCGCAAGTGATGGCACAGGGGTCAAATCCTCAAACCTATTATCAGATTGCTTTAGATGAGTGTAAAGACATCATGAATCATACAGGAGAACACAGTTTAAATCCTAGCTATGAAGCCGTTTTCAAAGCGCTACACAGCAATTCTCAAGATGCTACAAATGAAATTATTTTCTGTGTGGGAGCTTTTGGAGGAAATGCCAGAACAGACAGTAAAATTGGGTATTATAACGGTTTAAAACATGATGATAACTCCAACTGGAAAGGTGGTGGCGGTATCAATGCACTCCCAACTTACTTCTATGAGTTTACTAAATATGACTTAAGAAGAGACATGAACGTTGGAATTTTCAAAGTAAACAACACCAACCAGGCAGAATTGGTAACGGCGATTTCTTTCACAGATTCTAAATACAGAAAATCTTGGACAAATATTACAGGTCCTTCTCAAAACCTTGCAGTAGACTGGCCTTTATTACGTTTTTCAGATGTATTATTAATGTTTGCTGAGGCTGATAATGAAATTCATGGAGCGCCTTCTGCTGATGCAATCAATGCCGTAAAAGCAGTAAGAAACAGGGCTTACATAGGAAACTTAGCTCAGGTAGGAACAATTCCGACTGATAAAACCGGATTCTTCAAATATATCGTTCAGGAAAGACTGTTGGAACTTGGTTCTGAAGGAATCAGAAAATATGACCTGATCCGTTGGAATCTATTAGATGCTAAAATCACAGAAACAAGACAGAAATTGACAGCTTTCGCAAACGGAACGGGCCAATATGCAAATGTTCCGCTAAACCTTTACTTTAAAAAATCGGTTTACGATCCTACAAAGTCTGCACAGCAAAATATTAATGACATCGATATCTACTATACTGGTGGAGACAAATCTCAGGTATTTTACATGGCTTCACAAGATGCAACGCCTACAGGTTACACAAAAATTGCCTGGAGAGCAGCAGTTTTACCAACTTACATCAGTGATCCGGTAAAAGGTTTTGCTCAGTATTTCCAGCCAAATAAGAGAGAATTATTGCCAATTTATAGCGATATCATCCAGTCTAACTACAATCTTACCCAAGATTACGGTTACTAGAAGATAAAAAAATACATTCATATCAAGTTAGATACAGACTTACTCCGTAACAAGAGCTAAGTCTGTATTTTTAAAAAAATCCAAAATCAAATTCAATGAAAGCTTCCACTTTTCATAAAAATTTTATTCTGTTTTCTGTTTTTTCTGTATTAATTTTAAGCCTTCTTTCTTTCAAAACTAATGATAAAACAATCGTGGTTTCGAAAGACGGAAAAGGCAACTTCACCACAATACAACAAGCCGTTGACGCGGTTGAAAACAGAACTTCAACAAGAACAAAAATTTTAATCAAAGCAGGAGTTTACAAAGAAAAAATCATCATTCCCGAAACAAAAGGAGCTATTTTATTGGAAGGAGAAAATCCTGAAAACACGATCATCACTTACGACGATTTTGCTTCAAAAAAGAATTCTGAAGGTAAAGATATTGGAACAACAGGTTCTTCAACTATTTTTATTTATTCAAATGATTTTACAGCGAAAAATATTTCGTTTGAAAACAGTTCAGGAAGAGTCGGACAAGCTGTTACCGTTTTGACTTCAGGCGACAGGATTATTTTTGAAAACTGTAAATTCTTAGGAAACCAAGACACTTTATATTTAAAAGGAGCTCAGGATTTAGTTGATAAAACAAAACCATCAAGAAATTATTTCAAAAACTGCTATATCGAAGGTACAACCGATTATATTTTCGGAGCCGGAACAGCCGTTTTTGAAAACTGTACAATTTACTCAAAAGAAACGGCAAGCTATGTGACAGCTGCTTCTACTCCACAGGAAAACGAGTTTGGATTTGTCTTTATTAAATCTAAAATTACCGGAAATGCTAAAGAAAATTCAGTCTATTTAGGAAGACCTTGGCGACCTTTTGCTAAAACCGTTTACATCAATTGTGAAATCAATTCCACCATAAAACTAGAAGGATGGCATAATTGGAGCAAACCTGATGCAGAAAAAACAACTTTCTATGCAGAATCTAATTCTAAAGGAACAGGAGCCAACATTTCCAAGAGAGTTTCCTGGTCACACCAACTAACCAAAGAAGAAAGAAAAAAATACACTACAGAAAATATTCTCAAAGGAAACGACAACTGGAACACGAAAAAAAGTTTAAAATAATTTAAACCACACCATCACAACCACCAAAGATTTTCAATCATGAAAAAACACTTCACAAAACTATTCACGATAGGAATTTTATGCGGTATTTCCTCATTGGCAAATGCTCAGAATGTGTTGAGTTTCCCCGGTGCAGAAGGTTTCGGAAGATACACAACCGGCGGACGTGGCGGAAAGGTTTATTTTGTAACGAAATTAACAGATGACGGTTCAGAAGGTACTTTGAGATATGCTTTAGACCAAAAAGGTCCGAGATATATTGCTTTTAAAACAAGCGGAACGATTTATTTAGAATCTCCATTAAAAATAAAAGAAGGTGACGTTACCATTGCCGGACAAACCGCTCCCGGAGACGGAATTACCGTTGCCAATTACGAAACTTTCGTTGGCGCAGACAATGTGGTTATACGTTACATGCGATTTCGAATGGGAGATCAGAAAAACTATGAAGGCGATGCTTTGGGCGCAAGATTCATTAAAAATCTGATCGTTGATCATTGCTCAATGAGTTGGTCAACAGACGAGACGGTTTCTATTTATGTCAACGAAAATACAACACTTCAATGGTGTGTCATTGCAGAAAGTCTGAGAAATTCTGCTCACCAAAAAGGCGCTCACGGATACGGTGGAATTGCGGGCGGAAAATTTGCCTCTTTTCATCATAATATTTACGCTCATCACGATAGTAGAAATCCGCGATTGGGGGAATATGCAGGAAGCAAATTTGCCTTAACCGACCTTACCGATTTTAGAAATAATATCATTTACAATTGGGGGCACAACAATGTTTACGGAGGCGAAGGAATGAATGTGAATATCGTCAATAATTACTACAAACCCGGCCCTGCAACAATGACAAAACAACGAATTGTTGCCATCGATAAAAACGAAAAACCCGAGACAGAAGTTTACAATATTTGGGGGAAATATTACATCAACGGAAATGTAATGGAAGGAAATCCTGCAGTCACAAAAGACAATTGGACGGAAGGTGTTTTCAGTCAGATGAAAGCTTCTTATAATTTGACGGATAAAGATAAAAACTCAATAAAAATCAATCAGCCACACGATATTCAGAATAATGTAAAAACGCAGTCTGCAAAAGAAGCTTACGAGAAAATTTTACAGATCGGTGGAGCAAGTTTGGTGAGAGATGCAGTGGATCTGCATGTTTTGAAAGATGTAAAAAACGGAAGTTTCACTTACAAAGGTTCAAAAGGAAGTACCAACGGAATCATTGATTCCCAAAAAGATGTCGGCGGATTTCCAGACCTGAAACAAGGGAAAACTCTACTCGATTCGGACAACGATGGAATGCCTGATGAATGGGAAATTAAAAATAAATTAAATCCAAAAGTGGCCAACGCCAACGGAAGAGATTTAGATAAAAACTACGATAATATTGAAGTTTATTTTAATGATATTGTTAAAAAAATAACCGAAAAACAATTCTAATAACCATGAAAACTCTTGTTAAATTCGGTAAAAAATAATCAACTTTAAAGTTTAAAATCATGAATTTCATTAACAAAAACATAAAAGCATACGCTGTTGCAATTTTAGGTTCAGGAATGTTCTTGGCATGTGCTCAAACTAAATCTGTAGCATCAAAACCTGCAACAGAAAATTCAAAATCAGGAAAAGTAGTTCCAACCAACCTAAAATGGTCTGAAAGAATGCTACTTTCCGAAATGAACCGTTTTCCGGAATCCTGGATGCTTGATTTCAGTAAAAGTCCGAAATGGACCTATCCATCAGCTATTGTTTTGGATGGAGCTGAACAGGTTTATGCAAAAACAGGCAAAAAAGAATATTACGACTACATTAGCAGCTTTGGAGAAAAATTGGTGAAAGAAGATGGCAGTATCCTTACCTACGAATTAGATAAATACAATATAGATCTTCTAAACAGCGGAAATGTACTTCTTTATCTTTACGAAAAAGAGAAAAAAGAAAAGTATCTAAAAGCTTTGAAAATGCTTCGTTCTCAGATTGACGGACAACCAAGAACATCAGAAGGTGGTTTTTGGCACAAAAAGATCTATCCAAGCCAAATGTGGCTGGATGGTTTATACATGGGACAACCATTTTATGCTCACTACACCAAAGATTTTGCAAAAGGCGCAGATGCAACAAAAGCTTATAATGATGTTGTTTTACAGTTTGATTTGATTCAAAAACATTTGGTAGACAAAAAAACAGGATTGCTGTATCACGCTTGGGACGAGAGTAAAGAACAGGCTTGGGCAAACAAAGAAACCGGAGTTTCTCCTAATTTCTGGGGAAGAGCAATGGGTTGGTACGGAATGGCAATGGTAGACGTCTTGGATTATTTACCCAAAGACCATCCGGGAAGAGCAAAATTAATTTCTTACTTAAAATCTTATACAGATGCTATAATAAAAGTTCAGGATAAAGACAACGGACTTTGGTATCAAGTGCTGGATAAGGCTGGAGAAAAAGGAAATTACACAGAAGCTACAGCATCATCAATGTTTGTCTACACGATCATTAAATCTGTCAACAACGGTTATCTTCCAAAATCTTATAAAGCTGCTGCCAAAAAAGGTTATGATGGAATTATCAAAAATTTAATTACAGTTGATGAAAATGGTGTGGTTAATTTAAATAAATGCTGTGCAGTGGCAGGTTTAGGAGGAAAACCTTACAGAGATGGTTCTTACGAATATTATGTAAACGAAGAAATTCGTTCCAACGATGCAAAAGGAACAGGACCATTTATCTTGGCAAGTATAGAATTTGAAAAATAAAACCTACAATCCAATTCCTACCACCTAAACAATGAATCTGATTTTATGAGGACAAAAAATATTTTAAATATAGCAGCAATTGCAGCATTTTCAGTTGCTTCAACATATCTTAATGCACAGGAAAAAAACTATGTTTCCGAAGTTTGGACTGTAGATCAGGGAAAAAACTTTAGAAATCCTGTTTTGTATGCAGATTATTCCGATCCGGATGTGATTCGTGTCGGTGACGATTATTATATGACGGCTTCAAGTTTCAATGAAGCTCCGGGATTACCCATTCTTCATTCAAAAGATATGGTGAACTGGAAATTAGTGAATTATGCACTTCCTGACGTTCTTCCGAGCGAACATTTCTCTACTCCAAAAAGAGGTGACGGAGTTTGGGCGCCAAGCATCAGATTTCATAAAGGTGAATTTTACATTTATTGGGGCGATCCCGATTTCGGAATTTATATGATTAAAACCAAAGATCCATTGGGAACTTGGGAAAAGGCTGTTTTGGTAATGGAAGGAAAAGGCTTGATCGATTCTTGTCCGTTTTGGGATGAAGATGGAAACGCCTATTTAGTTCATGGTTGGGCCGGAAGCCGTGCCGGAGTGAAAAGTATTTTAAGCCTAAATAAAATGAATCCTGAAGGAACAAAGGTCTTGGATAAAGGCGTTCACGTTTTTGACGGTCACGACGCACATCCAACCGTGGAAGGTCCCAAAATGTATAAAAGAAACGGCTATTACTATATTTTTGCCCCTGCAGGAGGAGTTGCTACAGGTTGGCAATTGGTTTTAAGATCAAAAAATATTTACGGTCCTTATGAAGAGAAAGTTGTGCTAGAGCAAGGTTCCACAAAAATCAACGGACCTCATCAGGGAGCTTGGGTAGATACGCCTTCAGGTGAAGATTGGTTTTACCATTTTCAAGACGTTGATGCGGGTGGAAGAATCGTTCACTTACAACCTATGAAGTGGGAAAAAGACTGGCCTGTCATCGGAATCGACAATAATAAAAACGGAATCGGCGAACCGGTTTTAACCTATAAAAAACCAAACGTCGGACAATCCTACCCTATCGTTACCCCAAATGAAACAGATGAATTTGATGGTGAAAAATTAGGAATTCAATGGCAATGGAGTGCGAATGAAAATATCGTCTGGTCATCCAAACTTCCGGGACAAAAATTTTTAAGATTATTCTCAATGAAAGTTCACGAAGGTGAAAAAAATCTATGGAACGTTCCGAATTTATTAACCCAAAAATTCCCGGCACCAAGCTTTGCAGCTTCAACAAAAGTGAAATTAACACCCGAAGATGCCAAAGAAGGAAAAACAGCGGGATTATTGATCATGGGATTAGATCATGAATCAATCGTGATTACAAACAAACCCGACGGATATTATTTACAATTAAGAAGAGCTGAAAAAGCAGATAAAGGCGGTGAAGAAAAAGTTTTATTTGAAACAAAATTAAAAGGAAACGAAGTTTATTTAAAAGTAAATGTAAACGAACCGAATGGTTTATGTCAATTCAGTTACAGCGAAAACGGAAAAAATTTCACAAAAGCAGGCGACGTTTTCCAGGCAAAACCCGGAAAATGGATTGGAGCTAAAGTCGGTTTATACAGCGTAAGCACAACCAAAGCACCTCGCGGAGGATATGCGGATTTTGATTGGTTTAGAATTACTAAAAATTAATTATTTCCCACAGAATATCCTTAAAATAAAAGCTATGCCAGCTAATTTTAAAATCAATTAAAAAAATTAAAACTCAAAAAAAATAAAATGAAGAAGTCTCTCAAAGTTATCGGTTTAGTAGTAGCAATGATGTTTTCAGGGCAAATGTATGCTCAGAATCCGGATATTTATAAAAACATTGAGTTTAAAATGCCTCAGGTTACAGAAACTTCTTTTGCCGCAAACACCGTTTCAATCAATCACTATGGTGGCGTTGCAGGCGGAAATGTAAAAAATACAGAAGCTTTCAAAAAAGCGATCGAGGATTTAAGTAAAAAAGGAGGTGGGAAATTAGTCGTTCCCCGCGGAATGTGGCTAACAGGCCCAATAGAACTTAAAAGCAACATCAATCTTCATGTAGAAGAAGGTGCTTTCATCGTTTTCAGTAAAGATAAAGCAGATTATCCTTTAGTTGATGTAAGTTTTGAAGGATTAAATACCATTCGTTGTCAATCACCTATTTCGGCTAGAAATGCAACTAACATCGCGATCACTGGAAAAGGGGTGATTGACGGAAGCGGTGACGCATGGAGAGCCATCAAAAAAAGCAAAGTCGCAGAATCTGAATGGAAAGAAATCGTAAAATCCGGAGGAATTCTATCTACTGACGGTAAAAACTGGTATCCTTCAGAAAGCTATAAAAAAGGATTTGAAAGCAGTTCAAGCTTCAATGTTCCTGATAAAATTTCTAAAGAAGAACTGACAACAGTTAAAGATTTCCTTCGTCCGGTTATGGTAAGTCTGGTTGGATGCGACAAAGTTTTATTAGACGGCCCAACTTTCCAGAATTCTCCAGCCTGGAACCTTCACCCATTGATGTGTACAAACGTTATTTTAAGAAATCTTACGGTTAGAAATCCTTGGTTTTCTCAAAACGGTGATGGTGTAGACTTGGAATCTTGTAAAAATGTTTTGATCTACGATAATACTTTCGATGTTGGTGATGATGCAATTTGTATTAAATCAGGGAAAAATGAAGACGGAAGAAAAAGAAATATGCCCACTGAAAATGTTATCATTAAAAACAATGTTGTCTACCACGGTCACGGAGGTTTTGTGGTAGGAAGCGAAATGTCTGGCGGAGCAAGAAACATCCACGTTTCCGACTGTACTTTCATCGGAACAGATATTGGTCTTCGTTTCAAAACAACCCGCGGAAGAGGTGGAATCGTTGAAAATATTTACATTAAAAATATTGATATGATCAACATTCCGACACAAACAATTGGTTTCAATATGTTCTATGAAGGCGCTTCTCCGGTTTTGGAAGACGGACAAAAACAAGAAGGCAACAAAGCACCGGAAAAGGTTTATCCGGTAACAGAAGAAACTCCGATCTTTAGAAATATTTTCTTTAAAAACATCAATGCTGTTAATTCTTATGAAGCGATCACTTTGTTTGGTTTAGCTGAAATGAATCTTAAAAATATCGTTATTGAAGATTCTCAGTTCGACACGAAAAAAGCTTTAACAATCGTTGATGCAGACGGAATTCAACTAAAAAATGTTAAACTGAAATATTCTGAAGGAACAGGCGCAACAATTTACAACAGTAAAAATATCAACCTTTCAACAGTAAAATTTGAATCTGCAAATAAGCCGTTCGTTAAGGTTTTAGGAAATAAAACAGGAGCAGTCCTGTTACCAAAAGAAGTCACGTCTGATAAAAATTTGCTTTCTATCGGAACTGATGTAGCTAAAAATGCAGTTAAATAAATATTTTAATTATTTGACAACATGAATTTTAGCAAAAAACTTACTTATATTTCTATTTTTTGGTTAGGAGGCACATTAGCATTCGGTCAAGTTCCACGACCGAATGCTACTCCTTACACCAATGAAGTGACGTATGAAAAATTCAAGAAAAAATATTCTTTCATCACACCTATCGACCGACCTGTTCCGCAAAACATTGGAGTTGATAAAGATGTAGAATATACCAACATCAACGGACTTTCCTTAAAAGCCGACATCTACTACCCTCTCGATAAATCAAAAAAATATCCGGGAATTGCTATGGTTCACGGCGGTGGTTGGGTTTCAGGAAGTAAGGAGAATGAAAAATTTATGGCAATGGAATTAGCTTCAAAAGGATATGTTGTCATCACAATCGGATATCGATTGGCTGATGTTGCAAAATATCCTGCAGGAGTTGAAGATATTGAAACAGGTATTCAATGGTTAAAGAAAAATCATTCAACATATTCTTTAAACAAAAAGAAAATGGTGGTTTTGGGTGAATCTGCCGGAGCTCAAATTGCGACTTTAGTTGGGGTTAAGAAAAAGAATAAATTGCAGGCTATTGTCAATGTAGACGGCGTTGTTTCTTTTGTTCATGAAGAATCCGGCAAAGAAGGAACTTACGACGCTTATTGGCTGGGTTATCCACAAAAAGACAATCCGAAAATCTGGAAAGAAGCCTCACCTTTGGAATATGTGGATAAAAACACACCTCCCATCCTTTTCATCAACAGTTCGCAACCTCGTTTTCATGCAGGAAGAGACGATATGATGAAGAAACTGAAAAGCTATAATATTCCGACAGAATTTCATGAAATTAAAGATTCTCCACATTCATTTTGGTCTGCAGAACCCTGGTTTACAGAAACATTGAATTTAACGGTTGACTTTTTAGATAAAGTTTTGAAATAATAATTTTAAACGCAAAGTTTTATTAATAAATATGTTAAACTTTAAGGAGCAAAGAAGAATCAATAAATTGATTTGATAAAGTTAGCGTCATAGCTTCGCGAAGCAATTTTTTTTGCCTTTGCTCTCTAAAAACTATGAGGTTTTATAAAAAACTTTACGTCAAAAAAAGAATCCAACCTATGAAAAAATTATTCTTAATTCTGTTCATTTCGATGACTCAATTTCTGTTTGCAGGAAATGAGCCATACATTAAAATTACCGTAGCAAAAGACGGAAGCGGAGATTTTACATCGATTCAGAAAGCAATTAATTCTATTAGAGATTTAGGACCTTCCGAAGCATTGATTTTTATTCAATCCGGAACTTATAATGAAAAAGTTGTTATTCCATCTTCAAAACATAAAATCATACTAGAAGGCGAAAATAAAGAAAATACCATAATCACTAACAATGATTTTTCAGGAAAACTGGATTCTTTTAATGAAAAAATGACAACATTCAATTCCTACACTTTATTGGTGATGGGTGATGATATTAAAATCAGCAATCTGACGATTCAAAACAGTTCTTGTAACGAAGGACAGGCGGTTTCACTTCATGTGGAGGGTGACCGTTTTATTATTAAAAATTCAAAGATTCTGGGTTGTCAGGACACAGTTTATTCCGCAACCAATCACAGCAGACAATATTTTGAAAACTGTTATATAGAAGGAACAACAGATTTTATTTTCGGGCAGGCAACAGTTGTTTTTAAAGGCTGTACTATTAAAAGTTTAGCAGATTCTTACATCACAGCCGCAGCAACGGAAGCCGACAGAAAGTATGGATTTGTCTTTTTTGATTGTCAATTAATAGCTAAAGAAGGTATTACAAAAGTCTACTTGGGAAGACCTTGGCGACCTTACGCAAAAACAGTTTTCATCAATACCGAAATGGGAAAACACATTCTCCCCGAAGGCTGGAACCCCTGGAAAGGCGATAAAATGTTTCCTGATAAAGAAAAAACAGCTTATTATGCAGAATTTGGGAGTAAAGATGATGGCAGAAACACGACAAATCGCGTAAGCTGGTCACATCAACTGACAAAAAAAGACTTGAAAAATTATACTTTGGAAAAAATCTTCGATGGATGGGAACCAAATAAATAATTCGAGATGCTTCGACTTCGCTCAGCATGACACTGGTAAACATTATGTTAATTAATTACTTATCAAAACAGTTAGTATTAGCGCTGTCATGCTGAGCCCGTCGAAGCATCTTAAGTTTAATTAAAAAATAAATTTACTTAAAATGAAAAAGCTTACTGCACTATTTTTATTTCTGTCAGTACTGACATTTGCACAAAAACCAACCCTATTCCTCATCGGCGACTCCACCATGGCCAACAAGGAAAATCCTGATAAAAATCCGGAACATGGTTGGGGACAGGTTTTACACCAGTTTTTAACAACGGGAATTGAAGTCCAAAACCATGCGATGAATGGCAGAAGTTCAAAAAGTTTCAGAACAGAAGGAAGATGGGACAAAGTTGAAAAACAGCTTAAAAAAGGTGATTTCGTAATTATCCAGTTTGGGCATAACGATCAGAAGTTGAAAGATTCCACAAAATTTACCAATCCCTACACTCAGTACAGAGCCAATTTAGAAAGATATGTGAATGAAGCCAGGGCAAAAGGTGCAACTCCAATTCTGATGACATCAATTGTCAGAAGAAATTTCAATGAAAATGGAGTTTTAATTGATACTCATAAAGAATACCCGTTGGTTGTAAGAATGGTTGCGAATGATTTGAAAGTTCCTTTCGTAGATTTGCAGTTATTAACGGAACAGCTGGAAGTTTCTTATGGTCCGGAAAATTCAAAAAAACTTCATTTGCACTACAAAGAAGGTGAAGATCCATACTATCCAAAAGGAAAAGATGATGACACGCATTTATCAACTCTTGGAGCAGAATCTGTTGCAAAACTGGCCGTAAAGAATTTGAAGAGTTTGAAAATTGGATTGGAAAAATATATTAAATAGGTTTTTAATCTTAATAATTAAAATAAACATACAAAAATGAAATTCAAAAAAGAACCCTTCTTTGACGGTAATTCCGAATGGGAAGACTTAGGGAATGGTCTTTCCAGGCAATTTGTGGGATACAATTCACAGGTAATGATGGTGATTGTAAAATTTGAAAAGGATGCCATTGGCGCTTTACATCAGCATTTTCATTCTCAGATCACGTATGTTGCTTCAGGAAAATTTGAAGTGACTGTTGATGGTGAAGTTAAAATTTTACAAAAAGGCGACGGATTTTTTGCACAGCCTAATATTTTTCATGGCGTAAAATGTCTGGAAGAAGGGCAATTGATTGATTCCTTTACCCCGTTTAGAGAGGATTTTCTTAATTCTTAAATAGTTGGTTGGAAAACGTAAAGGCGCAAGTTTTTAATATAAAATATTTATTAAGGCGCAAGGATTTTATCTTCGATAAAATTTTACACGAAATAACTGAAAATCTCCTGTCACGCTGAGCTTGTCGAAGTGTTCTTGCGCCTTAAAACAGAAATAATTTTTATAAACTTTGCGCCTTTGCGATTAACCAACATAAAACCAAATCTTTAAAAGCAATGAAAAAAGCTGTTTTAATAGTATTAATTTCACTTTTGACTCAATTATCCGCTCAGGAGAAAATCATCTTGTGGCCAAAAGGTCAGATGCCAAATTCCAAAGGATTACAGTTAAAAACCGAAGAAAAAGACGGTAGAATTGTACAAATAAAGGAAACCGAACTTTTCGCGTTTTTACCTCCAAAAGAAGAAAGAAAACAGATGGCCGTCATCGTCATTCCCGGTGGTGGATATTATAAACTGACTTACGATTTGGGTGGTTATCAAATTGCAAAATGGTTTAATACGCTAGGAATTTCTGCGTTTGTTTTAAATTACAGATTACCGACTTCTCCCGACTTGAAGCAGAAAGAAATTGCACCTCTGCAAGATGTTCAGGCAGCGATAAAATATCTTAGAAAAAATGCTGAGCAATATGGCATTTCACCAGATCAGATTGGCGTGATTGGAACTTCTGCTGGTGGACATCTGGCTGCAACGGTGAGTAATATTCCTACAGATTATACAGAATTAAAAGGTGATTGGGAAAACTTTTCTACCATTCCGAATTTTGCAATTTTGGTCTCTCCGGTTATCGATTTGGGAGAATTTGCTCATGTTGGAAGCCGAAATAGTTTGCTTGGCGAAAATGCTTCTCCGGAAAAAATAAAAGAATATTCAATGCAAAATAGAGTGACGGAAAAAACTCCGCCTACGATATTATTTCATGCACAAAACGACAAAACAGTTCCTGTGATGAACAGTATTTTGTATTATCAGGAAATGGTAAAAAATAAAGTAAAAGGTGCACTATTTATTTTCCCGGAAGGTGAACATAAAATCGGTATTACCAATAAATCTGAACTTACCGATAACTGGAAAAAATTATGCTCAGACTGGCTGAAAACTATCGGTAATAAGTAAGTAAGTAAGTAAGTAAGTAAGTAAGTAAGTAAGTAATCATTACATTTTATAACTCTAACAAAAGACAAATCTCCCGCATATTTCACGGATTACGCAGATCTTTTTCTGTAATTTTTTTGAAATCTGCGGGAATTTTAGCTATAATTAAAAATATTTCAAATTGAAATAAATATAACTCAAAATGCAACCGATTGAATTAGTAAAATAATTAACATTGTAATTATATAAATATTAATACGTCAAAATATAAAACAATTAATTAAATATTTAATAATTTCGAAACTCACCAAATCACAAAAATTACTAAACTATGAAAACAAAAATCAAAGTTGCCTTATTTACGGTAGCTCTAAGTTCCGCTTTTGCATTAGCAGGATGCGGGCAGGAAGATGCCAAGAGTGAATTAAAGGAAAATCCAAACGCTATTAATCTGGGTTCATTAGAAACCAATGCTGTTGTTCCTCTCGCCAGTTGTGCTGCTCCGGGATGGGCATCTCAAAATGGAGGAACTACAGGAGGCGGAACTGCTGCTGAAACTACAGTTACTACCTACGCTCAATTAAAAGCGGCCATTGAAAACACAGCCGTAAAAGTTGTTAAAATAACAGGAACCATAACAATTACCACACGTTTATCTCTTCAGGATCAGACAGGAAAAACAATTTATGGTGCGAGCGGTGCAAAATTGGTTTCTACAGACCAAACAGCAAGCGGTTCAGGAATTATCAACATTAAAAGATGTAACAATATCGTTGTTAGAAATTTAATTTTTGAAGGGCCGGGAGCTTATGATACAGACGGTTGGGACAATGCAATTTTAGATGATTGCAGAAATGTGTGGATCGACCATTGTGAATTCAGAGATGGTGTTGACGGGAATTTTGACATTAAAAATAAATCTGACTTTGTTACCGTTTCTTACACTAAATTCCATTATCTGAAAGCTCCAAAACCTGGTGGTTCAGGTGGAACGGATGATCACCGATTTTCAAATCTAATCGGATCAAGTGATGGCGCCACTGCCGATGCCGGAAAATTAAATGTAACTTTCGTCCGTTGCTGGTGGGCACCGGGATGTAAAGAGCGTATGCCGAGAGTGAGATTTGGAAAAATACATATCATCAACAGCTATTTCAACAGTTCTGCAAGTAATAAATGTATTGCAGCAGGTGTTCAGGCGAATATTTTTGTGGATAGAAATGTTTTTGAAAACGTAAAAGAACCTATTAATTTAATGAGCGGATTTACAGCCGTAACACAGACAGGAAGTACTTTTACCAACGTAACAGGAAATACTGCCGGAAGCGGAACCGCATTTACTCCGCCTTATACAATTCCCGGTTTATCGGTTTCTGCTGTAAAAGCAGACGTTACAGCTAATGCAGGCGCAACTTTAGGAGGCAATATTTGCAATACGTTATAAATAAAAATTAGAATTAGAGATGAAAATGACTGAGCGTAGTACTCAGTCATTTTCTGTTTACAGTAATATTTTTCTTTTATTTAGGAGCTTTTCCTGCTTTTCATTACAATCTTTTTTTTCAAAAAAGGATTTTCATTACAATCAGGGCTAGGGCTGCAGTCGCCTATTTCAATCTACGTAATTTAACAAACAGTTTGTCATCCTGAAAGGTTATAAACATAGTATTAGAGATCTGTTTAGGTCATTGCGAGGAGCGAAGCGACGAAGCAATCTATTTATGTTATTTTTTAAGATGGAGTTTCAACTGTTGAGATCATTCTGGAATAACAAACTTTATGGTTAAGGGGGATGCTTAATGTCATTTATTGAGATTGCTTCGTCGCTTCGCTCCTCGCAATGACTCCAAAAAAACTCTGCAACTCTACTACCCTAAAACCCTCCCATTCTACAACCTTCAAACTAGGGCATTACATTATTCTTCTGCACCCATTTCGGGTATTCTTTATTAATTAATTTATCCGGCGCATCACCGAACCAGCTGTACCCGTTTCTTCTTTCTTCGGAAACATCGTTATAATTATATTTTACGCTTCCGTCACGGTCTCCGAATAAAGGCCTGTTATTATTAATATCATAAAATCTTGCCCAAATGATGGAATTTTTATCTTCGGCTAAAGTTCTGACAGCTTTTCCGTTTTGTTTGGCAACGTTGTAGCTGTATCCTTCAATTTTATTGTCTTTGAACCATTTTATTGCGGCCTTTATTGATTTTTGAATCTCTGGAGTTGCCGTTTGCATCATTAAAAACCGTACAATATTTACCGATTCTCCCGTAGCCAAAGAAACAGGCTCAAAAGCCCGGGCTTTGTCCGGTTGCATCGTAATTTCATTATATTGATCTCCCCAAATTGACGGAATACCCTTCTGTACAACCTGAGTTTTCAAGATACAGTCAATTCCTTTCTGAACGGCAGTTTTAGATTTTTCCTTTAATTTAGAATCAACAACATCAAAATCATTTTTTCCTTCTGCAATGTTGTATAAAACTGTCAAAGCATTAATCATCGCGTTGTCATTGTAAGTAATCTGCTTTCTGTACAAACCTGAATTCGGATAATATTGCGGAAAACCTCCATTTTTATACTGCATCGAAAGAAGATAATTAATTCCTTTTTCTGCAGATTTTAAATATTCCGGGTTGTGTGTAGTTTTATAAGACTTAATCAGTGCATTAATCTCTCGTGAAGTAGCATTGTTATCAATCGTTGCGTGGTCGTCTCCTGTTTCTTTTATCCTTGCTAAAAGTTTTTTATCGATGGGTAAATTATAATCCACCACAGATTTATCATCAAGCTGTTTTCCCCAGCCGCCATTTGGAAGCTGGTACACCAACATTTTTTCAGCTAACGTATCTTTTATCTGAGCTGAGAACGTAGCAGTAATTAAAGAAGCTGCTATTACGGAAATTTTAAGTTTCATCATTGTATCTTATTATTTAATCTTAAATACTTTTTCAATCTGAATAGAGTTTTATGCATGTAAAGAATATTTAACAATGCAAACGATTGCACAATTCAATCCAAAGAAAAATTTTCAAAAAGCATATATGAGTTATTTTTTCAAAAATAGAAAATATTTTCAGTTTAATCTCAAAAAAACTTATCAATGAAATGTATTTTTTTAATTAATCTGAGTTCGGGATAATAATGGAAATATAATTTGTAAAAACAGCAATAATTCGAATGTTTAATATTCTGAAATTCAAATACTTAAATGATTTATTGCTATAAATTTGAAAAGCCAAATTACAAATATTTTTGTACAAATTGATGATTTTTGTAAAGAGTTTGATGCGCAAATTAAAAAATTGAAGCTGGAAGTATTAGGAGACAGCAAAAAAAGCCTTCCATTACAGAAGGCTCTACTGAATTTAAAATCTTTAAAAGTTATTTTTATAAATACTTAGGAACAATAAAAACTAATAATTTGTGTGTTTTAGAATCTGTTATCTTATCCATACTCTATGAAGAGTGTTTCGGGAATTGTTATTTGGAAAATCATCCATTTCCCAACGGTTTATTGCTCCAATACCCCAATGGTTTCGCGCCGCTACATAGAATGGAAATTCAGTTAATTCTCTGCCAGAAGCAACTCCACCGTAAAAGTCTACTGCATTCCCAGGAAGATTCGTTGTATGTCCTGTCAACGGAGTAAAGGAACTCTGAATACCAGTGGCATTACCAACCCCTGTTTTAAAGTAGGTAAGACTTCCAACATGAGAAGTTTTAAAATGCATTACCCGAGGATGACTATTTGTAATTCCATAAAAACGATATTCTGAAGGATTCAAAGCTACCTGCAACGCACGTCCTGCATTGCCCCAAAAATCTGTATTTCCACTTTCATCTGTTCCTAATGTAGATGAGCCTATAATCGGAAGTGTTGTTCTTATAGAAGTCCCAGGAGAAGTTCCACCTAAATGAAGATAATTTAATATCAAAGTCCATCCGCCACCATCAGTTGTCATATCACACTGCGCTCTCATTGGTGCATATGTAATTCCCACTTGGTCTGGGTCTATCCAATATACTCCATCGGTATTTGCCAGTCCTAAATCTAAAATTTGTTTACAGCTCGTACAAGGACCCAGATAAATTGAACATCCCGATGCCATCGTAAATGTTACCGAACCATTATTAGTTCCTGTATAAGTACCTGACAATACGTAGTTTATCGTACCTGACGCAGAAAGAGGGCCTCCTGCATAGGTAAGAGTCAACCCGTTGGAGGTAACCACATCTGCAGGCAGGCTGCATTCACCATTTGTATATGCAACACTATATGTTCCTGAATACGCTTGACCATTAATCAAACCGTTAAGCTTATAATCTGGAGATACAGCTGTACTCCATGTACCATTAGCACAATCAATAGTAGGATTTGGGGCTACTGCTATGGTTTTAGTACAATTTAGATTTATCTTCTGCCAGTTTCCTGTTAACGTTCCACAAACCGTGGGTGTACCCGATAATGTATAAGTAATGATTTCAGACTGCCCCGCAGTTAAAGTTACTGACGTAGGGTTTACAGAAGCAACCGTTATTCCTGCTACCCCCGAAAGTGTAAGATCTGTACTGTCAAGAGCAATAGTAACCTGAGAGAAAGAGTTATTGGTCAAAGTAACTTTAAAAGTATTTCCAGCTGTCATCGCTGTTCCTTTCTTATATCCTCCGCTAAATCCGTTCCCAGCAGCATTACAATCTGCTACAACAGAACTTGAGCTTCCAGATTGTAGACAGTCTGACCACCCCGCGGCTCCACCATTTAAACTCTGTTTATACAGTTTTACACAATCTTCAGTACTGTCATACATAATTGTTCCGGGAGGAACACTACCTCCTTGCGGATTTTGCATGTTGGCAGGCGATGCATTGGTAGGTAGAACCAATCCATGAGTATTCGTCAGGGGCTTATTAATATCTAAAGCGCCTCTAGGCGTTGGGGTACCTATCCCTACTTGCCCGTACAAGGTACAGCAAAAGATAAAAACGACTATAACTAATAGTCTTTTCAAAAAATAATAATGACTTTTTTTCATAATATATTTATTATAATTGTTTTATAATATTAAAATTAACCGGAGTTCGGTTTAAGCAAAATTTAAAAATAGTTGACCGTCATTTACATTTTTCAAGTTAAGTGACGGTTTTTTTAGAAAGAAACAATATGCTGTTAGCTCTCCCAAGATATTCCTTATAAAATTGTTCAAGCTTCGGTGTCTGGTGTGTTCAACTTGACAGTAATTCTTTAGTTCGTTATTTATAGTTTAAATGATAGCTCTTTTTCTAAGTAAAATCTTCTCTTTCATTGTCATTATGTGATTTTCCATATTCTTTCTAAGCTTGGTAAAGAGTTGAATACCATCTGCAAAAAGCATCCCCCACAAGGCTTTTGAGAGATATCCTTTATCGGCAAACAACTTCCTAAACAGTTGCTTGGTCATTTTCTTAATATGTTTCGGATTTCGGTCATCGACATTTCCTTTTGTCAAATAAAAGGATAAAAGTTCTCCTTTTTCATTACATACCAAATGTAGTTTGAAGCCGTAAAACCAGCCCATTGAGGACTTTCCGCGTTCGGCCAAACCTTTGAAAACTTTATGATTATGTATCCTTTGGTTTCTACAGACTTTCAAAGTTGTACTGTCCATAAAGCTGATTCCTGTGCATTTTCGAAGACATTTTTCTTTCAAAAACAAAGCGAAAACTACAAAACTTCTTTGCTGAAGTTCTAAGAATCTGTTGTAGGAAAGACTTTTAGGAAATAAATCTTTCCAATATCCACAAACTATTTCCTGGTAGTAATGTTTAAATTTTTTGTGAGCTCCCAAATGAAAGCCTATCATGATGTGATAATTTAAGAATCAAACATTTTTGAATTTCTGTTTCTTCTTTTTTTGCTGTCTCCTAATGCTTCCAGCTTTAATTTTTTAATTTGTGCATCAAACTCTTTACAAAAATCATCAATTTGTACAAAAATATTTGTAATTTGGCTTTTCAAATTCATAGCAATAAATCGTTTAAATATTTGAATATCACAAACTTAAACATGCGAATTATTGCTATTTTTCACAAATTATATTTTAATTATTATCCCGAACTCAGGTTATCTTATATTTTTTGTGGTTAAAAATATATTTTCCCCCTCTTTTTGATAATTTTTTTTCATCTAAAATTAGTACTAACTATTTTGGGAACAATTTGAGGGGGAAAAATATTTATTTAATCATCATCTATGTAAATTTTATTTCAACAAAGTTTTTTTAATTCTATCAATCAATCATTTATGTTTTGTTGAATTTTCTATTTGCAAATGTATACCGGAAATTTAAAAAAATTAGTACTACACATCTACTTCACAGTTACAAACATCTACAAATCAATAAATTAAAACCCATGAGGTAGTGAAGATGTAGTGTACAGTGTTTTGCTTATATATAAAAAAACACCTGCTTTTTTGCAGATGTTTTTCCTTATTACCATTGTTTTCCGGATAGATATATCAATATAGTAAATATTTTTTACTGTTATTTCGCCACCCCGCCTGACTGTCATATTTTACAAAAAAGATTTTCAGATCAGCCTGGCTTTCATAATCAACAAAAAAGATTTTCTTTTTAGCCTGACTTGCATATTCCGTAAAAAACCATTTACCATCGTTACTTCCTGCCTGGCTGTCATACTGAACTTTATATACTTTAAGATCAGACTGACTTTCATAATCAACCACAAAAACTTTTACATCAGCCTGACTTGAATATTCGGTTGAAAAAACTTTTTGGGCTTTTAATTGCGTTCCAAAAACAATAAGAAAAAAAATAAATAGGTGTTTCATCTTGTATCTTTTTTATCAACTTAAAAATAATCATTTTTAATCCTACTTCAATAATAAAAAAAACAAGAGCCGGTAAAAAAAACCGACCCTTGCCACACTAACATTCATATTAACATATTACATCCTTTTATCTAAAATTCAAATTCTCCGATTAGCACTCCGTCACGATTTCCTGTATCTGCTTCACTTTTATTTTGGAAAACTACAATTTTTCTTTCCTGTTTTCCGGAAGCATAATTGATGAAAACTTCTGCCATAATTGCTGTTGCGCCTGCAATACTTACCTGATTTTCGTTATAGAAATTAGTTTCAATTTTATATTTTCCTTTGATGGCTTTTTTCAATAAAAACTGCTCCGGCCCGAAACCTCCCGTGAAATCATCACTTAACCTACCACCAATTTCTGTTGATTTATGAGAATACATGCAACGCTCATTGTTGGGATCAGTTACCCAAAGATCGATGTCTGTATTGTCTTTGTTCCAGTTGATCACCACACGAATATTGACGGGCAGGTCTGCAATGATTTTAGGATTGATATTTTTGATATCCAACTCATTTCTATGATTGCTGATCAGTTCATTGATCTCCATGATGATGGTTTCTTCGATTCCGTGATCACGATTGGCCATTTCGCGGGTATAAGACTGATTTAAAATCTTATATAAATTGTCTAAAGCTCCCTGATAATCTTTGTTATCTTCCAAAGCCAATGCATAATCTCTGTAACTTTGAGGATCGAAAGGTAGCCATTCCAGTACTTTTTTACTGATCCAAAGTTCCTTATCGTAAACCTCAGCCTGTTTTAATTTGTAAGCTAATAATTTGTATAATTCCTCATTTTCAAGATCGAGATCAGCGATAGAGCTCAATACTTTTAAGCCTGTTTTCTTGTCATCAATTTTGAAAAATAACTGAGCCACGTCAAAATAATATTGAGGAGTTTCAGCGTAGTCTTTTCTATGCTCAAGATATGTCTGATAGATCTCTTCTGAATTTTTAGCAGACCCAAAAAACTTCATGTATGCAGCGTCGGATTTTACATCTACTATTGTTATTTTCCCTTTCTGAATAATTGTTTCAGCGATCTCTTTACTCTTTGAATCTCCCTGCACAGAACCAGCTCCTCTTATAGATATTCCCTGAGCTCTACCCTCAAGAGCCTGCACTACATTGGCTTGTGCTGAAGGCGTTGGTACCGGAGATGAAACAACGGTACTAGATGCGTATGCAACCGAAGATTCACTTCTTTTAATACCATAAGCTGTTACTACAACCTCTTCAATATCCATAACTCTCGCTGTATCTTTTGACCGTCTGGGTGTCGGATAATATTTGGGTTTCTTTTCAAAATCTGTATCCCACCATTTTTTCAGATTTCCGGTCATTATTTCGGCTTTTGCCATCAGATCATTGACGCGAGCATCTTTTTGAGCCTGATTATTTTTTACAATCTGATTGTATTCTTCACGCAGTTCAGATGGCGGATTTATTTCATATCGAACATAATCCTGAACATTTTCCAATACCATTAAGCTCATATTATTGCTTACCAAACCGAATTGTCTGCTGATATTTTTGATCTGATTTTTGTTTTCTTTTTCAAACATTTCCAGTTCATTCAGTTTTTTCTGAGCCCAGAATTGAGAAATCTCCCAATCTTTTACAGATTGTCTATTCACATCTAAAGAAATAGCTTTTGCCTCTGTTACTTCATTTTCGTAGCCAAATAAAACTTTTATGGTTGCCTGATTCCCGTTTAGAATTCCTGTTAGTACAAAATCCTGAGAGATCGTTTGTGACAATGAAGGATAAACTTCCGTCAATGAAGAATTATTTTCAATTCCTATAAATTTTAAAGCCTGATATAACAGTTTACGGACTTCCTTTTTAGCGTCATTTTCACTTAAGTTTAAAAATTCACCTCCTGTTTTATTACTGATAAATTTTAATTGATTAAAATTCGCATTACCGGATGAAGAAATTGTATAAACCGGCCTATTAATAGCCATTTTCAGGTCTCCGAAAGAAGACAGCCCATCTGTGAAAAATAAAACCTCATCTTCTTTTACTGATTTTAATTGTCCGAAATCAGTTCCTCCATCATACGTAACTTGGGATAAATATGATTTTAATTCACTCCAGTTTCCATCGTTTATTTTTAAGTTTTTCCCTTCATCAAACGTATTATTAAGGAAATAAATCTTCACAGAAAGGTTTTTATTTACCTTAAAATATTCTTCCAGTAAAGTAAATTCTTTGGTATGATCTCGTTTTGATCCGCTTAAAGAGTTATCCCAAATAATGGCTAATTTATTAGGTAACTTTTTTGCTTTTTCTTTGGGATCAATTCCTAGATTAGCAAGAAAATAAGAGGAGTTATCTGAGGCTCTCTGAATCAATACATTTTGAGTTCCTTCAGTCTGAGGAAAATTAATCTTCAGATTTTGAGTTGGTTTATAATTTAATTGGTGAGTTTCGGCAACCCAAACATTTCCGTTTTTAACAAAATTAAAGCTTCCATCAGGCTTTTCTTCCAACTGAGGAGAAACCGTATTCTGAAAAACACTTGTCTTTATAGTAAACTCAGGAATTTGAGCGGAATAATTAAGCGGTAAAAAATATTGGTAATTACTCCCCTGCTTTTTCAGTTCATAATTATAAGAAATCTGAACGGTTCTTTCTCCTCCATTCGCATTGATCGGATAAATTCTTGTTCGGAAATTGTTCCCTTCCACTTTTTCTAAAATTCCGGGGTCTACATTTCTTTTTTGAATAGTTTCAAAAACTTCCTTTGCTTTTTCTTTTTCTACGGGAACAGCATTTCGCAGTTTTCCGTTAATATCCAAAGCATATCCGCTCACGTTCACTCCTTCCGGAAGCGGGAACGTCAATCGGCCTTCCATTAATCGGTTAGAATTATTTTTAAAAACCATTGTGATAACGTTGGTGGAAATTCCTGCCGTAATTTTGGTTTCGATATTCAGTTTGTGAAGAATAACCTTATTATTATTCTCAAATCCTCCTTTTTTATCGGGTGTTTCAATAATCGGTATTTGCGCCCAATATAACATGGGGAAAAACAGCAAAAGTTTCAGGCATATGTTCTTCATCTTTTAAATATTTGAGGTTAATAAATGTCTCTATTTATAAAGATGCTTTGCGAACCAAAAAGGTTGGAAATAATTTTATTAAAATTTAAAAATCATTAATAATACCATTTAATCTTTGGATTTCCTGCATTAGTTTGTCGTCCAAAAAGATAAATATCCATATAGCTAAAGAGCTTTATTAAAAAAATCTAAGGAAGTTATCCGGAAGATTAAAAAAGGAGAATATAGCTGCCAAAGTGATGTAGCAAAAAAATTGAGGAGAGGAAAAAACTATTCGTACCCGGATCCCGGATTATATAAAAACAAGCCCTGACTCACCGCCAAGGCTATGTTTTAGAGTAAATATCCGCTATAAATATATTCCTAATTGTTATACTTGAGATTGATGAATGATAGTAATCAACCAATTGCCAGTGAGTTTGGTGTAAGTCCGTTGGATGCATTAACGTTTTTGTTTTGCAACTCTAAATGGCAATTTTATAAAACCTTTACCCCTTACTCTTTTTTATTTTTACTTTTTTAAACAGGCTCTTAGATTATCAAACTCGTCTATTCCTTTGTATGGAGATAGAACTACTGGGACAGTTCAATATGCTCCAAATGGATTTACTACAGTTTCTGGAGGTTTTCGTCCAGGGGTAATTATCTTATAACTACTTTGCCATTAAATAATACAATAGTAAGGATTCGTTTTGTTCATCATGTAGATGAGAGTTCTGACCTTAATAATGCAACTTTGCAAGCTTATGCATATGGAGATTTTACTGTCGTAGGTAGAGGTATTGCAAATCCGATACATTTTGTAGATGTTCAAATAAAGGGATATGATGGTTTGGCCAGAACTATAAGTTCAACTGCAACAAGTATTTCATGGGATACTACTGGCACAAGTACCGCCTTAGGGACAAGTACGATTACACTAAATCAAACTACAGGAGAATTGAGAATTACTAATGGAAATCCACTTGTTTTCAGCTATATGTTTGAAATATTGGGAGGAATGTAAATATTAACTATTTTTTACTGTAATTAATTTTTCCCAACTGATAAATTTTGGATTTGAAAAAAAATAATATTATGTCTGTTATTTCTAATAGTTTGTATATTTATTTGACTATAAATGCTTGTAATGAGAATGTTTTAATAAATAATATTGAATTATTAGGTATTTTTTATTTCGAAAAGAATGTAAAGAGTGATCTATTTCATCACTCTCACATTCTTAACACGAAACACTAATGAAAATATCGTTAAAAATTATCTACTTTCAGCTTTTTGTAATTGTATTTCATTACTGAATAATACATAGCTTTGAAGTATCATCAAATAATGAACCTGATGGGCAAGTAAATTTATATGTTTCCATTTTATTGTTGACAAGTATACATCTGTAATATTTTTGCGGATTATTAGGGTCTATATAAATTCCTTGTTGACCTTTACAGACATATGCTGTTACTTCTACTGGTATTGAAAGTGTACAAGTGCTTCCTCCAATATTAATGGTAAAGTTAGCAGGCCCTGCTCCTGTTGGAGTTCCAGATATTGTATATATAATTGTTCCATTACCGTTTGCAAAGTTTCCTGCAGATAAAGTTGCCGTTAAACCAGCTACGCCTGTTGACAATATTGTTTGCCCTGTATACGAACCTCCATTTCCTCCAGTATAAGCGATTGTAGAAACTACACCTGACACAGCAGTACCTGCCGATAGTGCACCTGTGGTACTTGCTCCTGCACAATTTAGACTTGAAATAGAACCAGCGGCGGCAACTACTGTCCTTGAGAGTATACATGATTGTCCGCCAATATTTATAGCAAAATTGGCTGTACCTGTTCCTGATGGAGTCCCTGTAATAACATATGTAAGAGAGCCTGTTCCATTACTAAAACTTCCTGCTGTTAAAGTTGCTGTTAAACCTGTTACTCCTGTTGAATTTACGGATTGACCAACATGGGTACCACCGTTACCACCAGAATAAGGTATAATCGAAGTTACTCCAGAAGCACTTATACCATTTGTTAAAGTTCCGTTATTACCAACACTTATACAATTAATAGCCGTTATATTTCCCTGTGGTGGAGTAATACTGCCACACATCGATACCCATGAAGCAGAATTCCAGAAATCCATGCAATTGGTGCTTACATTATAAATCATTAATCCCGCAGGTTTAGGACTTAAAGCATCCCTTTGTGCTGTAGTAAGTCTTGGTGGAAGAAAGCCCTGATTAGTAGAGGATAATTCAAGAATAGCACTATTTGCAGGAGTTGTTGTTCCAATTCCAACACTTCCGTTAGCTTTCATTGTGGCAACGGTTTTAAGAGTCTGTCCATCACCATATGTTCCAGTAGCATTAGTTCCTACGTTAAATTGCAACCCATTTTCTGCTCCAGAAGCATTGATAGACGGAACATAAGAGTTTACATTAAACCAAAGATTATCCCAACTTCCACTCCCGGCAGAATTCTTAATACCAAAGGTGGTACCTACAATATCAACTGTTGCTGTAGGTGTAGTTGTACCTACTCCGATTCTATTATTAGCGGCATCTACAGAAAATGTTGCACCGTCTACAGAAAATAAATTTGCAGAAGTTCCAGTGAAAGCTAATGTATTAGCCCCTTGTGTTACAATACGATTACCTATAACTGTTCCGTTCGTATTATAAATATTAGGGGAATTCTGTATCGGTATTGCCTGCCATGTTGCCACACCATTTGCGTCAGATGTTAAAACCTTGTTTTCTCCCTGAGTACCATCTACAATTTTTACAGCACCACTTGTAGCAGATTCTATATGGAATAGATTGGTAGGTGTCTGAGTGCCAATACCAATGTTACCAGATGATTTCATGGTCATTCTTGGAGCATATCCGGAGGCATTTCTTGTATAAAACTGTAGTCCTGCATAACCATTATTTCTATCTCTGTCAATCCCTTTTATAGAAGCACCGCTAATACCATCTGCCGTGATAGCTGGAATAAAATCCAGACTTGCAAACTGAGAGTTGGTACCGTTTGCATTAAATAAATTTATATTCCTCGCGGTGCCCTGCCCGCAGGGTGTACCACAATTATTTATTCCTGCTGAAAATGCATCAATCGTATTACCGGCAGTAGGGTTCACTACTGACAATACTGATGGCGGAGCAATGGTTCCAATTCCCACCCTATTATTTAGAGCATCTATGGAGAAAGTCTTTCCATCTACACTAAAATGACTCGTTCCTGTTGTAGCAGTACTTGTAAAGGCTAATGTTTTATCAGCCTGTGCCACAACTCGGTTAGAGCTGATAGTTCCATTGTTTTCATAAATACTGGTATCTGCAAATAATGTAGGGTCAGTAACCATCTTTGTCCAAAATGTTCCGTCAAAATAATAATATCCTGGTGAATCTATTTGAGCAGCAGCTCCAGATTGCGTACCTGTTGTAACATTATTTATATAAATTAACGTAGATGTTTCAACACCTGTCATCGATTGCGCTCTTTGTCTGTCAACTCTAGGTACCAAAAGTCCTTCTGCTGTTCTTGCAGTGCCTGTAGGATTTTTTGCAGTAATATCAAAAGTGGATTTTGGATTAGGAGTATTCACACCTACTTGTGCAATCGATAATCCAGAAATTGCTATCGCTGATAATAATAAAATGTTTTTTTTCATTTTCCTTAAATTTAGTGTTTAATAAATTTTTTTTGTAACTGATGAATGTGTTTTCAGAATCTAATTTTTTATCTTTGAGAAGTGCACTCTCTACTTGATAATTTTGTTCTGCAAAGTTACCGTCATCAATACGGAAAATATCTACTGCATTCCTACTTGGAAAAACTCAAATACCTAAAAATCAAATATTTAAACATAAAACAAAGTGTATATGTAGTACCTAAATAAGGTTTATTTTATTCCAGAAAATATATTTCATTCTTAAAAATATATTTTTATATGATTAAAATTTCACAGAAATAAGCAATTATATCATAATAAATTAAAAAATAATTAATTTTGTTTTAAATAAAAACATCATGTTTTCTCAAAAACTCAAACTGTTTCTTTTTTTATTCTTATTCCTAATTGGAAAAAATTATTATTCACAAATTTTTACTTTAAATAAAATTGATAGTATATCAGGCGAATTTGAAAAACATGGAGATTATAAGAGGATTGTAGTATATAATTTAGAGCTTGTTAAACAATCCAAAAAAACTAACAATAAAGAAGTTCTTGTTATCGCGTATATAAATTTAGGAAGAACACTATGTACATTAAATAGATATAAAGAAAGCTTATATTACTTAGATAAAGCAGAAGAACAAATTAGTGAAATTAAAAATAACCTTCTTGAGTCCAGGTTATATGCACAGTATGGTAGAAATTATTATGCCTTAGGCTTATTTAAAGAATCTGTTAAAAATTTTAACAAATCTATCAGCTTTGCAAAAAAACTGAAAGATTTGAAAAACAAGAACAATCTTCTGTATTATAACTATGCCTGGAAATTGGATAATTTTCACGAATTGAATCTAATAGATTCCATGTATATTATGCAAAATAAGTGTATAAAATTAGGCCCAGAACCACTATTATACGTTACTATAGCAGCGAGACATCTGAAAGATAAAATACACTTGGATTCTACTGAGTATTATTTAAAAAAAGCGCTGAAAATTACCGACAACTATCCCTTATATCAAAAATCCCGAGCATATTTTATTTACGGAAAATTTTATACTGAGAAAAAAGATAATGAAAGTGCGCTTAAATATTATCTGAAAGCATTAGATATATTTAAAAAAACACAACGTCAAAGTGATAAGAGAGATGCTTATAAATCTATTGCAGAAACATATAAATCTCTTAACGAAAAAGAAAAGGCAAATGAGTATTTAGAAAAATACAGTAATATTAATGATAGCATTAATGAATCAGAAAAAAGCAGTTTAGATATTCCTATAGAAAAAGTAATCAAAGAGAAAGAAAATCAACAAAAAAATGAAAAGTATCAACTCTATCTAATTATATTTTTAATAGCCGCTTCTGCCCTGATAACAATTTATTATATTAGAAAAAGCTACATAAAAAATCAAAGTAATAAAGTTCAAATATTAAACGAAAAAATTAAAGAAACGGAAATTCTTAAAAATAAACTTACAATAAGTACCGAAGGAGTAATAAAATTAGCAAAAAAAAATGACCCTTTTTTTTTATCTCGTTTTCAAGATGTTTATCCTGAATTTTATGAAAAGTTAAAAACGCAACACCCTTTACTCACACTGAAAGACTTAAAAATATGTGCCTTAATAAAACTTAATCTTACCAGTCAGGATATTGTTGAGTGTGAAAACATATCTTTAAGAACCGTAGAAACAAAGAAATATCGATTAAAAAAGAAATTAAATCTGTCTGTTGATGATGACTTAAATATTTGGATTCAAAATTTATGACACACTCTGGGGGATAGTGTCTCAGAATTCTTGCAAAAAGATAAAAAAAACACTCACATTACTGCAAGTGCTTGATTTTAAAAGTGGTCCCACCTGTAATGTCCCCCGTGTATTTATGAGGAGTTGGATGATATTATATTTACTTTATATCAGCAATCTATAAAAATTTTGGAGTTATGAGGAGCTATATGGATGTAGATGGGTTTAAGCGTGTTTCGTAAATTTAGTTGAAATGATGACTTACAGCTTTTTCATTAAACCAATTAAAGGTATAAATCATATTTCTTTTCTAAGAAAGCATTTATTGCTTTTTTAGATTTTAAATTTATTAGCTTTTTTCTTTCATCTCTATTAAAAGAAGGAATTCCAAAATTTTTAACATAGTTCTTTGCTAAAGAGAAATAATTATTTGAATACGGCTTACTCGTATTTTCAATATAGTACCAAAATATATCTGAAGACAATATTTTTTTCAGAAAGATTAAATCCTCGAATGAATCTGAAATAATTGCATAACCATTATAAAACATTAAATCTTCATCATCTGTATAAACAAAGTATGGCATATTTGATATATATGGAAACAATAATTTCTTTCCTTTTATATTTAAAGCTTGTGTCCTTCCAAATGAAAACCATTCTGGATAATTTCTTTGCCCTTTATCTCTTAAATCTAATTCTGATTTGTAATTAGACAAATAGAGATGTGCATTTGGATATTTCTCTTCAAATTCCGATTTCGGAATAACACTAACAATTTTAGACTCAGAATCAATCTTATAAGGAAAAATAATCTTCTCTTTTAAAATAGGTATCTCCTCTTCTTTTTTCAATACATTTGGTTTTATTGCATCTCTACACAATGCTTTTTCAACAATATACTCAACATCATCTTTAACAAACCTGTAATGTGTTTCATTTTCGCCCACTGATTTAAATAGAAATACATCATTTTTTAAAGTAGCAAAACCATTTCTAATATTAAATAAATTTCCCAAACTATCACCAATATTTTCAATTTTTCGGATGTTTGCTTGAGTAACATAGTCATCCAATAACCAGCCATCTTGATCATTTAATTGTTCATAATCGATTGAATAAAAACTGTTGTCAGACAGATTAGATAGATTACCTAATTTAGACTTTGAATATAAAATATCTCCTTCCTTTTTATCAATTAAACAAATGCATGTATATGTTAATCTATTATTAAATATTTGTTCTGAGCCGAAATCTATAATCTTAAAAGAATATTTTTTCGCAGAAAAATAGCTTCTTAAAGCTCTTCCATTTAAGCTTTTATAAAATGTATTCACTGTGATATATCCTAAAGAACCATTTTCATTCAACCATTTCAACCCTAATTCAAAAAAAGGTATATACAAGTCTGCCTTACCAGTAGATGCAACAGACCAATTCTTCAATAACGCTTTAGAATCTTCATCAATATTTGTCGAGCCTACATAGGGTGGATTACTAAAGATATAATCAAACCCACCTATTTCCCTAAAAATATATGAGGATTCTCGCCAATTAAACGATAAAGAGTTACCAACATACAAGTTAAAATTAAACTTATCTTCATCTTCCCCATGTGTTATTGCCAATAAACAAAGTAAAATTTTAGTTCTATAGATACTATATTTCTTGATGTCTATACCAAACAAATTCTTTTCGTAAATATTTTTGAATCCGATACCTGAACTATACAGTAGTTTAGCAACATCAAATAAAAAACCTCCGCAGCCACAAGCTACATCACAAAATGTTTTTTTTGATAAATCCTCATTCTTTAACGATGAGTTTATTATAAATTGTCTAATATTTGATGGAGTGTATATAGCTCCGTTAATAATTTTATCCGATGGAGATACTACAAATTCGAATAATGTTATTAACAATTCGAAATCACAATTTTGATTTTCACTATTAAATAAGTCTATTAAATCTAAAAGTTTCTGATACTCTTCAGCATCTCCCTCATCAATTAGTAAACTTTTAATTAAGATATTATTTTTAACAGAGATTGAGTTTAATTGACAAAAAGTTGATACGATTAATCTATTAACCAGTGACTCATTGAATGAATATTTACCTATAAAATTTAGAATTTCTTTATAAAGTTTCACTATGAATTGATTATTAATTGAGGACATAAAAAAGACGGAGTCCAATGATTCCCAATATTTAAAGAATTGTGATCATAGTTCCAAGTACTTGATATTGTATGATAATATGGTTTAAGAATACGAGCTTGATATTTTTCTATAAGATTTACATACTCTTGTTCACTCTGCAATATTAAGGCTCTTATATCCGGAAAGAAATAAGATAAAATATAGTCAATTCCCAAAACAAATTCCATAGGGTAATGAGCTATTCGAGGGGCTTCAAAGATTATTAGCTTTCCCGAATCAACATCTCTACCAATATCCATGATATTTTTTCCACCAAATTGGAAGTGATAAAAAGGATGGGGTTCTATTGGCAATTCATCTCCTGGCTTATATAGATGTCTATCTAGATGGTAACTTGTAATAAAATCCTGTCCGTTATATTCACCTGAAACTGTAATATTGAAAATCAACCATAAGAAAGGATCTTTTAGAGTACCAATATCATTACAATTTCCAACCAAATCAAAGTCAAGAGTAAGTTCTAACTTTTCTATATCTTTTGGATGTCTTTTCTCAGGGTATTTTTCTAATTTAAAGTTTAGCGAATTGATTTTATAACCCCAATTCTCTTCACTAGCGACACCATTACATAAAATAGCTCTATTAGAACTTAAAGTTGTTATTGCAGCCTCTATATTTCCTAAAGATGCATTATGAAAATATTTATAGAGTACATTGCTAAATGCTCTAATATCCTTAGCTAAATCTTTTCTAATTTTAAGATACTCCTCATTAATTTCCATAACTTTCAGCTCCATATTTTTGTTTAAGCTCCTGAAATCTATCCTTTTCAGTAGGATGTAATTTTAACCCTAACTTGACAAAATCATATTCTATCAATCCCTTAATCGAAACGTAGGATTTATCTTGCCATATTTGAGAATTGTTTAAAAGAAGTAGTCCATCTCTAGTATCAATAGGTTTTTTCAATATTTGGCAAACAGTCCAAAATTTAGAACTCATCCATGAATTTATAGGTACAGCTGGTAATAATTCTTGTATTTCAAATTTTTCAGATAGAAATTTAACTCTTTCAGTAGCATTTAAAGTAATTAAACTTTTAGCAGTGGGAAAAGTATCTTCCCACCAATATATAAGTTTTTGTGCCCACCACCTATCAGAATTAAAACTAAAGATTCCAGTATACTTACAATAGGAGTTTATGCTTTCTAATAATGGGTCCAAATTTTTAGACTCCTTATCTATTCCTAATCTAGCGAATAGTGTATCTTCAGAAATCAATATTCCATCCTTGTTTATTACTTCATTATTTATGTATTGTGATACTATTGATATTAGGTTATTATCTAAATTATGATAAAAATTAAGAGACTTAAAATCTTCTTTAGGAATTTGTAACAAATCATGAATTTTAAGTCCTTTCTCAATTTCTACATAAGATGAAATTATAGAATACATAGTTTTTTCATAAAATACTCCTTCCGCTGCTAAATTATTTTTAGATATGAAAAAATCAAATAAGTCATGTGAAGATACGTCAGTATCATAAAAATCTTTTTTCTTATCATCTGAAGAAATAAGAAAAATAGGAAACTCTTTGAATTTTGCATCCTTGCCACTTTGATATGTTCTTATAGCTCCTGCAAGAACTTGAGCTGGGTATGAAGCATAATTTGATTTACCCTTTAGATTTTCATTCAGTTTTAAGTCAATTAAACAAGCATCGATATCCGAAAATTCAGATCTAATTTTTTCAACATAGTCTTCAAGTTTTTCTGGATAACTTAAAACAATATCAATCAACGCTTGTGATGTTAAAGAGTTTACAATAGGTTCTATTTTTAATTTTTCATCTTTATCATCATCTATATATAAAACTTTAAAAGTAGTCATTTGGGATGTCTTCATTTTTTGCTATTGGTATTTCGATTCTTATGTTTGTAGAATAATTTTCTTCAGGATTCTCTACGGTAATTTCTCCTTGATAACTTTCTATAATATCTTTAATAATTTTTAAACCTAGTCCTGTACCTGATAACTCATTAGAAATATTAGATTTACTCCTTGGACTAGATGTTGTGAAAAATGCATCAAAAATTTTCTCTCTATTTTCAAATGGAATTCCATCCCCATTATCTAAAAACTCTACAAAAAGCTTATCTTCTAATTTGCCCGCATTTATTTTTATTTTTCTATCAATAATTCCCCGTCTTTTCATTGCCTTTTTAGAATTACTATAAAGATTAAACAAAATTGAAGCCCATTCTGATGGATGCATTTTACAAGTGTATAAATCAATATCTAAGTAATTTACATCAAGAGCAATATTATTTCGCAATAAATCATTTTCCAAACTTTTAAAAAATGGGTTTATAACATGTCTCAAATCAATTACTTTCAATTCTCTATTTACATTCTCAGAAATTGTTTCATCAAAATAAGAAGCATAGATTCTAAATGATTTAAAACGACCTTGTAAGTCCAATGCTTTTTCATATTCTTCACTAGCTATAGGTAAATTATCCAGAAGGAATTGAGTGTCAATTTCAAAAGGTGTTAGATATTGAAATATTTCATGGGTAAATTCACCAATCACCACTCCTAAACCAGCAAGAACTCTTAACATATTTATCTCATCGATAAATTCTAGAGCATGACGGAGCTCTTCAGCTTTTTCCCTTGCTTTATTGGCTTTTTCTCTGTTCTTCTCTTTTGTCTCCTCATCATTGAATGTAAAACCATCAGAATTTTCCTTTTCAAATTCATTAGCAAAATCTTCGAGTATTTCAACTGCTTCTTCAACTGCTTGCTTTGCAGTCCTAGAATATTTTCTATCCCAATCTTTTTGATCTGTTGTTTCTTTAATACCTCTTTCTGATGCTATTCTTCTGACTGCTGATGTCAGGCATTTATATGTGAAGTCTACTAATTCTTGATATGCTTCGTTACTCAAAAATCCTTCCCGACTTGACAATTCAACAAAATTTGGATTATCTCCTTTTATTTCAACAAATCCAAAAAAGTTATGATTACCATGTACAAACAAATACCTTCTAGTCCTTACAGATTCATCTAATGTTACCCAATCATTATCTTCTTCGCCATATGGTAATACTCTAAAGCCATTTCTGTAAATTTTTATACCACCTTTTTTACTATCAATATATGTTTCAACTTGTTTCGGAATTAAGCCTACATTATATATGTAATAGTAAGCTTTAAGACTTACACCTTTTAAAAATTTATATGGAACATTATCAATATTATCATCTTTACTGATTAATTGATTTGAAATAGTAGTAACTCCTGATAATTTACTATCAACAATCTTCCAATATCCCATATTATGCTCATCAATACCACCCATTATTTCCGCTGCAGCATGATCATAGAACATAGATTGAGTATCAGCAATTATATTCGAATCTTTAAAACAACTAATAGTAAAACCTGGGTCTTTAATTATTTCGTGATCACTCTCTGGGTTTAAATTTTCCACATTTGAAATTGGAAAGGGCTGAATAATATCAAGAGTATATCTATATACTCTCTTAATCATTGCTTCTGACCACCAGTCCCGTAAATCATCAATTATTAAAGTCGTGCCTTTTGTTTTTGTTTTTTCAACAAATTCCAAAGAATTTGAGATTGACATCAGGTCTTTATCAATGCTATAATTATCCCAATCAATTTTTAATTTTATTGCTTTTGTAGAATCAGCTGTTTGAGTAATTATTGTTAAAGCACTTCCAAGTCGTTGTGTAGCAAATCTTCCTATCCCCTTTCTACCGGCACGACTCCTGCTGTAAATTGGAGATAAAGGCTCATGAATCTTCTCAGTAGACGAAATTCTCATAAAACCACTTAATAGTTGTTCTCTGGACATACCATTACCGTCGTCATCAATAATTAACTGTCCTCCGTAATCATCAACATCATTAAAATATATTTTAGAAAAGGTAGAGTCAGCATCAAATGAATTTTTTACA
Organism: Chryseobacterium limigenitum; assembly: GCF_900114875.1. Classification (GTDB taxonomy): domain Bacteria; phylum Bacteroidota; class Bacteroidia; order Flavobacteriales; family Weeksellaceae; genus Chryseobacterium; species Chryseobacterium limigenitum. Next base: position 2,109 of record NZ_FPKW01000024.1, on the reverse strand, counting down.
AGCTCAGAAACTGCGGTTTCGTGTCTAGCTACTAATTCTTTTCCTAACCTATCTATAACACCTGCATCTACTAAAAAACGGGCATTATTTTCATCTAATAAAGCCAAGTCTCTTGATAGACTGAGAATCAAATCTATATTATCAGGATCATTAATAATTACATCTTGTAATTTTTTTTGAATTTCTATTTTTTCAGACATTACATATCTTTGTAGACAAATGTAAGTTAAAAAAAGTATTTTTAATTACAAAAACACATTCCAGTTAAATAACAATAATGTGAATAAATCTCTTTTATTAGTGATAACTGAAATACTATTTCGCATACATGATATTTAAATGAAGATAATTATCACTGAATATATAATTACTTCGTGTGTTGCAGTAATAAAAAGATTATTTGCTTTCTACGTATTTTGAAATATCAAATGAATAATCAGTACAGTCTGAACCACCTCTCTTAATTTTCTCCTTCGCTTTCAACCATCTATCAGTCACATCTCTTTGTGAAACTAATATTTTTTCAGAAGCATTATTGATTTGGTCTTTTGTATCAATATAATACTGGGTAAATACCTGCTTCACTGGATAATTAAAATATTCAATAGGAATTGTACAGGATTTTAATTCATCAATTGACCAAATTTCGTTTGGTTTCCAGTCGTACTTAGTCTGGGAATTTGCAATAGAACTCAAAACTGGATCAAAAGAAGAATCAATACTACTACAATTAAGCTCATTTCCATTTTCGAGGACAAGTATGACTTCTCCTTCTACAGTTGCAGATTTGTATATGTTTTTTGTGTTGTTTTTTAGAACGCCTTTAAATACGTAAACTGTGGATACAGGGTCATTATTTCTTCCTGTTGAACTGCTTAGTACAACGAAATTACTAAACTTATTTTTTTCTAATAAGAATTTGTCTGTTCCGTCTTCATTGAGGTATGATGTATCTACCTCGTTATTTGCTGAAAATTGTTTGCTGCAAGTGATAAACACTATTGGAGTTAATAAGATAAGTAGTAATGTTGAAAATTTTGTTTTCATTTTATTTATTGGTTTTCAATTTTATAGACTTTTGTCTGATATTCCTTACTGAAACCCGTAACGATGTATGAAAACAAAAAAAACAGGCTTGAGACGTTTGTCTCTACCTGTAATCGAGGGAGTCGAAGCCCTATCCACAAAGTAAAGCAACGCTCAAGCCCTTAGACTCAAGCATTTTGCTAAACTTTTCCTGTGGATTACAAAATTTTCGACTTTTCGATTACAGAAATCAGTTTGCTAAATGCAGTATATTTTTATTCTAATAAATATCTATTGAAATTTTTATTCTTATAATTTTTTGTTTGTTCGTTTACTAGCGTAAAGCTATTAATTTTAATAGTGTTAAACAACAATTTTATGTTTTTAACCTTAGTAACAATTCAATATTCTTCAATCTTAATTATGATAAAACTTAATTTGAGTAGTATTCTCGGTTCAAAAATCGGGTTTTATTTCAATTTGGGTGTCTGACATCAAACCGATTATAAATTAATCTACTTTGTTAAAAACAATGTTCATATAAAGGAGATGTTTAAAGCACCAGTTTTGCATTTCAATTTTGTTTTTTGTTAAAACTACAAGTGATGATTCTCCTTTGATGGGTATAATATCCTGTTACGATCCGATACTTTTTAAACAGTCCTTTTTCATTTAGAGATTTCGTCCAGTTCGTTATGGTTTCTACACTTGCATTCAGGCGATTTGAACTTGCAACTATTTTTGAGACAAAATTTATATACTCTTTATGCTACATTTTTAGATTGATTAGACATTAAATTTTGATACTCTTTTATGGTTAAATTTCCTAAAGCCGAATGCCTTCTGTGAGTGTTGTAAAATGTTTCTATATATTCAAACACAGAGTTTTTAGCATGATCTCTAGTTTCATATTTATTTTGATAGACAAGTTCGGTTTTCAGAGTTTTGAAAAAGCTCTCAGCTACAGCATTGTCATAACAATTTCCTTTTCCGCTCATGCTTCGAGTAATGTTTTTTCCGACTATTGATGTAAATTCTGTACACGCATATTGTATCCCTCTATCTGAATGGAAAATCAAGCTA